>JAYRRD010000054.1:0-68368 GCA_041910275.1 Rhodoferax sp. | reverse complement strand
TCGGGGCGGGCGAGGAAGGGGTCGGATTTGGTTTTGGTTTTGGTTTTGGCCATGGTGCATTCCTGGGGCGGGTGATCGTTCAGTCGTTCAATTCGGGATTATCCCGGTCGCGTTCCTGGGGCGGTGCCCCAGGCTGGTATGTGGTCGCGCCGTTGGCGCTCAAGAAACGGGCAAACGGGCAAATGGACACATCTGATTTGATAGCTGTCCCCGCACGTCCCATAAGCCTTGCAGGCCGATTGGCACAGTAAAACGCGGCCAAAAACCAGCCATCAGCCGCTGATTGGGGGAGAAATGGGGGGTGATGGGCCGAAATAAGGCGAAAACAATGCCGAAATCTGGTTGCAGCCCTTATGGGATGTGCGGGGAGAGCTATTAATTGGGGAGTGGGGCATTGATGCCTGGGGCACCGCCCCAGGTACACCGTGGCGGATATGCGTCGATATGGGTCGATATGCGTTGTTCAATCATCCACCCCATATTCCGCAGCCCAGGCGAGCGCGCGGGCTTCGTAGCGGCGGGCGGCGAGGTAGACCGCCTCACCTTGGGGCAACTGGGTCAGGCGCGCGCCTTCGTTGGCGGCAAGGCCGAGCATGGTGGCGACCTGGGCGGCGATGTGGCCGCGTTCGCGTGGCGGGAACCAGCCGAAGGCGGCACGCAGCGCTGGCAGGGCGACAAGAAAGTCCTCGTCGCCGAGATCGGCGAGCGTGGCATGGACGGCGTGCACCAGTTCGGGTTGCTCCTTGAGCACCGCGCGGGTGAGGGCGAACAGGCCGTAGAGGTAGTCGCCGAGCTGGTTGCGCGGTGGTACGGCGCGGGTGAGTTGGACGAGTTCGCCGTCGGCAAAGCCGGAATCGGGCGCATAGCGGTGCCTGAGCGACTGCGCCAGACCGGCTGCGGCGCCGCGCAGCGTTGGCGGCGTGCCACTGGCGCGGGCAAAGCGCAGCAGGCTGGCGAGGGTGAAGGCTTCGTCGAATCCCGGCAGCGGCTGGCTCTGGTGCAAGCGCAAAAGCCCGTCAAGAACGCGCACGGCGGCGACCTCGGCATCACCGGCGCTGGCTTGGTCGGGCGTCGATCCGGGCGCGGCTTGCAGGCAATCGAGCAGCCACAGCAAACGTTCACCAATGGCGACGAGCGCGCCTTGCATCAGCGGCCGCACATCCTGCCCCCAAAATCCAGCCAGCGCAACGTCCAGCAGCGCCAGCGCAGCCGTGGCGAGTTCGCCGTGCACGTGGCTGGCATGGATGCGTTGGCGCAGGGCGGCGAGGAGTTCGTCGCCGAGGTCGAAGAAACCGGCGCGCACGGCATCGGTCAAGCCGTTGGCAACGTCCTGCGCCTGCTGCGCGCCCTCCAGACGCACCAGCAATCGCGCGCGGGCGGCTGCCGCCAGCGTGCCGCCAAAGGCGGCGGCTTCGATCAGGCAGGGTAGCCAGCGGGGGGTGTGTACCAATTGCCAGTGTTCCTCGAAGGCCAGCGTGGCGGCGAGGCTGCGCGCGGCCAGGGGGGCGTGGATCGCCTCAAGCGTAATGCCGTCGGCGCCGATCAGGCGCAGCCGCCACAGGGTTTGCGCAACGCGCGCATCGTCCGGGCGACGGCGGTCAAGGACGCGGTTTTGCACGCTGGCGGTGAGATGGATGGCGCATTCCGCCAGGCAACGCGTGACATCGTGTACCAGCGGCGGCAAGGGGGTGTCGGCGGCCAGCTCGCCAGCGCCATCCCCGGTCAGCGCCAGCAGCGCTTCGCGCATGACGGGATGGTCGTGGGTGGCGAGTTGTCCGCCACGGCTCCAGGGCGCGGGGGCATCGAGCGCTTCCTTGATGAAGGCGCTTTGCGCGGCGTCGAGCACGTCGTTGCGCAGCGGAGCCGGATGGCCGCGCAGCCGGGCCAGGCCGAGAAAGCTCGTGCGCAAGGCGATGCAGTCGGCGGTCGAAGCGGCAATCTGGCGGCTGCGCAGCCGCTCGACGATGGCGCGCGTGGCACGTTCGGCAGCCTCCGCCGGGCCATGCTCGGCCAGCCATTCGTAATACAGCGGCGACTGCATCCCGGCTGCATAGCCCGAGAGCGCTTCCAGCTGCCGGTATTCGAAAGGGACAAGGTACGCCCCGCCCGCCAGCGCATCGGCTGGCACGGCGGCGCACGGCTCCTCGGGGACGTTCAGGCTTGGCCACAGCGCTTCGATGGCGCGCTTGTGCCAGCCGCCGCAGACCAGCAGGATAGCCTGCCCAGGAAAGCGGGCCACGGCCCAGGCCAGCCAGTTGGCCATGCACTGCTCGCGGGCAATGTCTTGCTTGCTGCCGTTGGCCAGCGGGTCGCCGCGCAGTTCGTGGAAATAGACGCCCAGGCGATCTTCCAGTCCTGATAAATCGGCGGGTGTTGCCAGCGGACTTGCTTCGAACAGGTGGTCCCACAAGGCATGGTCGCCGTCGCAATGCGTGCGTTCGGCCAGCGCCTGGTTGATGCGGGTGTGGCGGTCGGGGGCGAAGGCCAGCGCCTCGCCATCCGAAGCGAGCCTTCGGCGCTCCTCGTCGGAAACGGTGCGGTATTGCCAGTGCGGCAGGTCGATAAAGCGCACCTCGGCACCGCTGGAGCGCCCGGCGGTCAAGGCCACCCATTCGGGCGAGTGGCGCACGAAGGGGAACCAGCATTGCCCGGTCCCCGCGTCGTCCTTGCTGTAGCTGTACAGGGCGATGGGCAGGCGGTGTGCCAGCAGCAGTTCGTCAATGCGGGCGTTGAAGTCCGACGGACCTTCGATCAGGACGGCGGCGGGACGCTCGGTTGCGATCCGGTGCGCGACCAGCCGGGCACAGGCCGGGCTATGGTGGCGGATGCCGATCAGGCGTGGCGCCATCGCTACGGTATCTACTGCGGCAGCGCCTGCCGGGCCGCATGGAAGGCCGCCCAATGTTCGCCACTGCGCTTGGCGGCGCGGTGTTCGATGTAGCGGCGCAGTTTCTTGAGGTCATCCGGGTTGTCCTTGACCGCAGCGCCCGCCAGGGTTTCCACCAGGGCGGCGGCGTCGCCATTGTTGCCGCGCAGGTAATAGCCGCGTAAGGTGACGGCATGGGCCACGCTGACCGCTTCGGCGGTACTGAGCACACTCGACAGCTTGTCACCGGCCCCGCCTTCGCGGTCAACGCCCTGGCGCAGATCGCGGAACGTCGTGACCAGCACTTCCATCAGCGGCTCGTTGGGCACAACCGGGACGCCGTCCTGGGCTAATAGGCGCGCGACCTCGTTGAGCACCAGCGCCAGCTCGCTGTCATAGCTGGCAATCGGGAAGACGGTTTCGAACGCGAAACGGCGCTTGAGCGCCGCCGACATCTCATTGACGCCACGGTCACGGGTATTGGCCGTTGCAATCAGATTAAAGCCGGGGCGGGCAAAGACGACGCTTTCGGTCGGCAGTTCGGGCACCATCAGCAAGCGCTCGGAGAGGATCGAGAGCAGGCTGTCCTGCACCTCGGGCGGGCAGCGGGTGATCTCCTCGAAACGGGCGATGCGGCCCTCCTGCATTGCGCGGTAGAGCGGCGAAGCCACGAGCGCGCGCAGGCTGGGGCCTTCGTTGAGCAAGAGCGCGTAATTCCAGCCGTACTTGATCTGGTCCTCGGTGGTTGCGGCGCTGCCCTGGATGGTCAAGGTGCTGGTGCCGCAGATGGCCGCTGCGATCAGTTCCGACAGCAGGCTCTTGGCGGTGCCCGGCTCGCCCACCAGCAACAGCGCGCGGCTGGAAGCCAGCGTCACCAGCGCACGCTCGATCAGGCTGGGCGCGCAGACAATCTTCTGACGGATGGACTTGCCCTTGACCGTCGCCCCGGCGATGAAATCGCGCACGGCAGGCATCGACAGATTCCAGCCTGGCGGCCTCGGCGCCTTGTCGTGCGCCGCAAGCTGGGCCAGCTCATCGGCATACAGCAGCTCGGCAGGCAACCGCTGGGCAACGGGCGCATCAGGACGGGACATGGGCATGGATATAGGCTTGGGCTTGGATGTGGACATGGCGGTGATTCTGGCACATTCCGATTCCCGGCCTGGCTATGCATGCGTGGCGCGGCCACCCGTTAGTTGTTAACCTGGGGCTAGCCATCAGATAACATCACGTCAGAAAAAATGAGCCGATTTTTATAAATGGGAGGCACATGGTTGAATTTCTTGATGCCGTCGTTGCATTTCCCACAGCGATTTTCACGACCCTTTTGGGGGTTGTGGCGTTCTACTGGTTGTTGGCCTTGGTGGGTCTGGTCGATTTTGATTCCGGTGACGCAGATGTCGATGTTGATCCTGACTTTGGCAGCCTGGCCGGCATCATCGTGGCCTTTGGTCTACATGGGGTGCCGTTTTCAATCGTTGTGAGTCTGCTGGTGCTGTTGTCGTGGACGCTGACGTGTATGGGCGCCATGTGGTTGCTGGCGCTGCTGCCTGGCAGCATTCCTGTCTACGTGGGTGGCACGCTGCTGGCCTTGGTCAGTGTGTCCTTGGCTGTGCCCATTGCTGCACGTATTTTTAAACCGCTGCGCGGCTTGTTCGTCACACACTCCGCCATCAGAAATGCATCGCTTGTGGGCCAAAACTGCAAGGTTTTGACGCTGGCCGTGGATGAAAAGAGGGGCCGGGCCGAGGTGTCGCAACGCGGCGCCAACCTCAATATTCGCGTCTGGGCGCACACGCCCAATTCCCTGGTGCGCGGCAGCAATGCCCGCATCGTCGCTTACGAAGAAAAAGACGCGCGCTACCGCATTGAGGCCGATGGGTAACGCTGCCGCACCAGGTGTGGTCTTTCTTCCCATTTATTATCAATAACTGAACTGTTTCACTCGTCAGGGAGTTCCCATGGAGCCAATTCTCATTTCGGCAGCCGCGCTTATCGTCTTGGTCTTTGTGCTGTTTGCGATGTTCGCAAAGTTCTACCGCAAGATCGAACAGGGCCACGCACTCATTGTCAACACCATGCGTGCCGAGCCAACGGTCACCTTCACGGGCTGCATGGTCTACCCCGTTATCCACAAGGCCGAGCTGATGGAGATTTCGGTCAAGACCATCGAAATTGACCGTTCCGGCCGCGAGGGCCTGATTTGCAAGGACAACATTCGGGCCGACATCAAGGTCAAGTTTTTTGTGCGTGTCAACAAGACGGCCGAAGACGTGTTGAAGGTGGCCCAGGGTGTGGGCTGTGAACGCGCCTCTAACCAGGATGCGCTGGAAGACCTGTTCTCCGCCAAGTTCTCCGAGGCATTGAAGACGGTTGGCAAGTCCATGGAGTTTGTGGACCTGTACCAGGCACGCGACCATTTTCGCGACGAAATCATCCGTCAGATTGGCGACGACTTATCGGGCTACGTGCTGGAAGATGCTGCCATTGACTACCTGGAGCAGACGCCGCTGTCCAAGCTGGACGGCAGCAATATTCTGGACGCCCAGGGTATCAAGAAGATCACTGAATTGACGGCGGTGGAAAGTGTGCGCACCAACGAACTGCGCCGCAACGAAGAGATGCAGATCAAGAAAAAGAATGTGGAGACACAAGAGGCCCTGCTGGAACTGGATCGCCAAGCCGCCGTTGCGCAGGCGCGCCAGAGCCGCGATGTGGCCTCGGTGCGCGCCCGCGAAGAAGCCGAAACCGCCAAGGTGCAGGCCGAGGAACGCACCAAGTCCGAAATGGCCCGCTTGCAGAGCGAGCAGTTGGTGGCCGTGCAAAGCGAAAACGCACAGCGCGAAAAAGAGGTGGCGGAGAGCAACCGCAAACGCGCCGTGGCGATCGAAGAAGAAAAGGTTATCCGCGCCCGTGACCTGGAAGTGGTCGACCGTGAGAAGGAAGTGGCACTGCAAAAGATCAATAAGGAACGCGTGCTGGAAGTGGAGAAAAAGGCCATTGCCGACGTGATCCGCGAGCGCGTTGTGGTGGACCGCACCGTGGCCGAACAGGAAGAAGCCATCAAGGAACTGCGTGTAGTGTCCGAGGCACAGCGCAACAAAAAATCCACCATCATCCTGGCCGAAGGCCAGGCTGAACAAAAAATGATCGCCGAAGTGAAGTCTGCTGAAGCCCAGGAGCGTCGTGCGCGCCACAAGGCCACCGAAGACATCACCTTGGCAGACGCCCACCTCAAGATATCCGAAAAAAACGCAGAGTCGAAGAAACGCGAAGCCGAAGGCATGGAGGCCATCAGCGCCGCGCCGGGTCTGGCTGCCGCGCGGGTGATGACAGTCACTGCTGACGCCAGACAAAAGCAAGGTCTGGCCGAGGCCCAGGTCATAGAGGCCACATCCTTGGCCCAGGCCAACGGCCTGAAGGCCAAATTCGACGCCGAAGCCCAGGGCAAAGAGAAGCTGGGTCTGGCCGAGGTGCAGGTGCGCACAGCCGGTGCCGAAGCCACCATCAAGGTGGGTGATGCCGATGCACAAACCGTGCAGGCCCGCTTTTCTGCCGAGGCCAAGGGCCTGCGCGAGAAGTTTGAAGCCATGAAGGCCATGAGCCCCGAGACCCGGGACCATGAAGAGTTCCGCATGCGCCTGGAAATGCTGCACACCGAAACCCTCAAGGGCATCGAGGCACAAATGGCCATTGCCAAGGAACAGGCCGAAGTGCTGGGCAAAGCGCTGGCCAATGCCAAGATCGAGATGGTGGGCGGCGACGGTAGCTACTTCGACAGCTTTGTCAAGGCACTGGCGGTCGGCAAAGGCATAGACGGTGCCATCGCAAAGAGTGATACGCTGAGAATCGCGCTGAAAGACCATTTGAATGGCGAGCGCAATATGGTCGATGACGTAGGCCGCCTGGTGGGCGCGTTGGGCGACTCTTCCAGCGAGCTGAAAGACCTGGCGATTGCATCCTTGCTGAACAAAACCGGCAAGGATGGCAAGAGCGGCGGCAAGGCTGTTTAAGAATCTCCATGGAATCCGCTGACATCGATCCCGCGCCCGCCGAGCAAACCGAAAACCTGGTCGCTGCCAGCGGCAGCTACGAACTGCTGAAAAAACGTCTGAGATCGCACGGTGAAGCGCTGCGCAACAAGGTGCAGGCGCTGAATGCGGCACGGGTGGCCGAGTTCGGCAAGTCCGAACAGTCGCTCGTATTGCGCACCCGTGCCCGCACGCAAAACAACTGCGTGGCACGCGACATTGTGCGTATTGGTGAGCAATTGCTATTTGGCTACAACGTCTTTATTGGCCTGCGTAAGGAGACCAGCGTCAGCGATGTGTTTGGCCTGTACCGCCTGTCGGACCAACAGGGCGAGCCCGAGCTGGAGGTGTTGCCGCTGGCCGGCAGTTTTCTGGAAGATGCGCGCTTTGTGTCCGACTTCAAAGAGCTGTACGCCTACTACAAAAACGCCCAGTTGCTGCAACTGCGCATCACGCAGGGCAAGCTGCTGGCCTCGTTCCAGATCGGTCAGCAGGTGCAGGACGTGCGCGTGTTCCGCTGGCAATTGGCCACAGACGGTGCCATCCAGTACATCGACAACCGGGGTGAGCGCGACATTGCGCTGCCGCCCAGCCACGACTTTGAATGGACGCCCACCACCCGCGCCGACCATGTGGAAGGCCGCCACCCGCACATCAGCATCCTGGACACGGTGTTTGTGGAGACCGTGGGAGGAGACCTGACGGTAAAGATCGAGAACAATACCGAAAGCGGCCTGGGCATTTACAGCGAGCCGGTGGAAGACAAGAATCAGTCACTGACCGACGCCGAAGTGGCCTACGCCAAGCTGGGCCAACTGATACTGCTGCGCATACGGCCCTACCGCGAGCAGACTACACGCTACCTGGTGTTCAACCAGCGTACACAACAGGTGACGCGCATCGACGCGCTGGGCCTGTCGTGTGTGCAGTTGCCCGAGGACCATGGCATCGTTTTCCCCGGTGGTTATTACCTGCAATCCGGCGAATTCAAACACTTTGATCTGCCGGGCGAAGTGGGCAGCAGCCTGCGCTTCAAGCGTATGCTGCGTTCACCCAATGGTGAAGACGTGTTGTATGTGTTCTACCAGGCGGTCAGCGGCCACTATGCGCTGTTCACCTACAACCTGATCGACAAAAGCCTGGCGGCACCCATCGTCGCCAATGGTTATGCGCTGTATGCCGACGGCAAGGTGCTGGTGTTTCAGGTGGGGCCGGGCGAACCCACCCGCGTGCACCCCATGCAGCTGTGGCAAACCCCGTTTACCAGCGACGAACATGCGGGCGCCGCCACTTTGGGCACCGGTTTCTTTGGTCGCATTGGCAATGCCGAACTGGTGCGGGGTGTGGCCGACCTCATGGGCATCACACGCGCCGTGCAAGAGCAAGTTCCCACACGCGCTGCCTACGAAGACCTGATCCGCCAGTGCGCCCGCGTCATCGACGCCTACTTCTGGCTGGCCGAACCGGATGCGGGCGCAGTGCTGCAAGACCTGCACCGTATCAGCGAGGCCGCGCGGACCACGCTGGCCGAGTTTGAAAAGGTGGAGCAGATCCGCCGTGAGACCGCCCGCGCGCTGGACGAGGCGCAGACCAAGCAGAAGTCCCTGCTGGTCGATATCGCCAGCACGCTGTGGCGCAAGCCCGAAGACTTTATCCACGCACTGGGTCGGCTGCGCGAGCGCCGTGGCCACCTGGAAACGCTGAAGGAACTGCGCTACACCGACCTGCCCCGCATCGAGACCATGCACACCGAGCTGGTGGCCGAGCAGCAGCGCGTGGGCGAGCGCGCCATGGTGTTCCTGGCCGACGAGCAAGCCTTTGCCAGCCACCGCCAGAACCTGACCCAACTCGGTGCGGACCTGGTACAGGCATCCACCAGCCAGGGGCTGCACATCATTCTGGATGGTTTGGACGAGACCGCCACCGGCCTGGACCTGTTGACCGAACAACTGGGCGGATTGCCCGGTGGCGACGCGGTGCAGCGGACCACCATTCTGGAGCGCATCTCTGCGCTGTACACCGACATCAACCGCCTGCGCGCCGATGCCCGCAGCCGACGCAAGGCGCTGGGATCACACGAGACGGCAGCCGAATTTCAGGCGCAGTTCAAGCTGTTTGGCCAGGCCGTGGAAAACGCGCTGGATTTTGCCGATAGTCCCGAAAAGTGCGACGAGGCGCTGACCCGTCTATTGGCCCAACTGGAAGAGCTGGAAGGTCGGTTTGCCGAGCACGAAGACTTTTTGACCAACATCGCCACCAAGCGCGAGTCGGTGTATGAGGCGCTGACCGCACGCAAGCAAACGCTGACCCAGGCGCGCCAGCAGCGCGTGCAAGGTCTGGTGGCCGCCGCTGGCCGCATTCTGGACGGCACGCAACGCCGGGTTGCGCAACTGAGCAGCCTGGAAGATGTGCACAGCTACTTTGCCGCCGACATGCTGATCACCAAGCTGCGCAAGCTGGTGGCCGATATGCGTGCGCTGGGCGCGCAGGTGGCAGCCGACGACATCGAAACCCGGCTCAAGACCAGCCGCGACCAGGCCCTGCGCGGCGTGCGCGACCAGCGTGAACTGGTGATGGAGGGCGGAAACAACCTGCGCCTGGGCCAACACGTCTTCACCATCAGTCGCCATCCGCTGGAGCTGACGCTGGTGCCTCATGGCGACGGCCTGGCCTACCATCTGACCGGCACGGACTACCTGGTGCCAATCAACGACGCAGCATTGGATGCCTACAAACCCTATTGGCAGCAGGCCCTGCCGTCCGAGACGACTGCCATCAGCCGCGCCGAATACCTGGCCGGTTGCCTGCTGGATGCCACGCTGCAAGCCACCACACCCCTGAGCTGGGCACACATTGCCGAGCTGATCGCCCTGGGGCCGGATGGTCACGCCGCGCTGCTGGACCATGTACGCCAGTTTGCCGCCGAGCGTTACCAGGACGGATACGAAAAAGGGGTGCACGACGAGGACGCCACACGCATCTTCGGCGCACTGGCCACCATGCAAAATGCAGCCGGACTGCTGGCCTGGGGACCGACCGAGCGCGCACTGGCGCTGTTGTATTGGCAGGATGGCCGCCTGGACGCCGAACGCGAATCGCTGCACCGCCGCGCGCGCTCCGCGCTACAGGTGCAGCAACTCTTTGGAGCGCGCGACAGCCTGGTGTTGCTGGAGCAGGAATCGGCCCAGGCCATCGCCGTGTTTGCCAAGGCCACAGGTTTTGAGCTGCCACCATCCACCGACGGGACCAATGAAGCCGAACGCATGGCCTCACTGTGCGCACAGGCTGCGGCCTATCTGGTGCGCGAAGTCGCCCAAGGCAGTAGCGCTGAAGCCTGGGTCATCAGCGGCGCGGGGGAAGACCTGGCCTTGGCCCTGCGCCGCGAGTTGGAACGCGGCGGTCAATGGTCTGGCTGGCAGCACAGCCTGGAAGCTGCACCCCCGCGCGAGCGCTGGGAGCAGGCGCGCAGCTGGGTCAAAGCCTTTGCCGGCACACAAGATGCAGCCACCCATGCCTGGGTGGACGATGCGGCCAGCCTGCTGGCCGTGCCGGTGCAACGTCGGCGGGTCAACATCTTGCTGGACACCACGGTGGAAGGCTTGCGTAGCGAACACACGCGGGTGGACAACGGCCGCATGGCGCTGAACCTGAATGACTTCTGGCGTCGCTACACCTTCCACCGCGACCGTGTGGTGCCTGGCTTTCAGGCGCTGCAGCGGCTGCGCCACAGCCTGCTGGGTGTGGAGAAGGCCCGACTCAGCCTGGCCCAGTTCCAGACCAAACCCCTGCCCAGCTTTGTGCGCAACCGCCTGATCGATGAGGTGTATCTGCCGCTGATTGGCGACAACCTGGCCAAACAAATCGGCACCACCGGCGCGAGCAGCCGCACCGACCGCATGGGCCTGCTGTTGCTGATCTCGCCACCAGGCTATGGCAAGACCACGTTGATGGAATACGTGGCCGACCGCCTGGGCCTGGTGTTTGTGCGTATCAACTGCCCGGCGCTGGGGCACGATGTGACCGCACTGGACCCGGCGTCTGCCGCCAACAGCGCTGCACGGCAAGAACTGGAGAAGCTGAATCTGGGTCTGGCCATGGGCAGCAATGTGATGCTGTACCTGGACGACATACAGCACACCAGCGCGGAGTTTTTGCAGAAATTCATCGGCCTGGCCGATGGCACGCGCCGCATCGAAGGCATGTGGCAGGGCCAGGCCCGCAGTTACGACATGCGTGGCAAGCGTTTTGCGATTGCAATGGCCGGTAACCCCTACACCGAGTCGGGCGAGGTCTTCAAGATCCCCGACATGCTGGCCAATCGCGCCGATATTTATAACCTGGGCGATGTACTGGCCGGGCGTGAGGCCTTGTTTGCGCTGTCGTATATCGAGAACAGCCTTACAGCCAACCCGGCGCTGGCACCACTGTCGTCACGCGACCCGCGTGATGTGCAACTGCTGGTGCGCATGGCGCTGGGCGAAGACGTCGCCAGTGGTGATTTTGCCCATGCCTATAGCAGTGCCGAGCTGGACGAGTTGACCGCCTTGATGCAACGCCTGTTTCGCGCGCGCGACCTGCTGCTCAAGGTCAACGGCGCCTACATCGAATCCGCAGCGCAGCGCGACAGCTACCGCACCGAGCCACCTTTCAAGTTGCAGGGCAGCTACCGCAACATGACCAAGCTGGCGGCCAAGATAACGCCGCTGATGCACGACGACGAGCTGAACGCCCTGCTACGCGACCACTACCGTGGCGAGGCGCAGACGCTGACCACCGGCGCGCAGGAGAATCTGCTGAAACTGGCACAGTTGATGGGCAGCGCCACACCGGAAGAGACCGCACGATGGCAGGCGATCTGCGGCGACTTTCTGCGCCAACGTAAAGCGGGCGGTGCAGATGCCGATGGATCAACCCGCATTGCCAATGCACTGCTGGATGTGAGCCGCGCGGTGGATGCACTCAAGCCGGACGGCGTGGAGGACGACAGCGAAGGCAAAAAGATGGCGGAAGCCATGCTGCAACTGGCCGTGACCTACCGCAAGGTCATCATGCCGCTGATTGCGGCCACCGAAAAACGCATGGACCTGGACCACAGCATCAGCAAGCGGCTGGAGCTGTTGCTGGCAAAGGCCAACGAGCCGCGCGCAACACGCGCACAGGGTGGCAGTAGCGATGAAACGCAAGGCTGAGTGTGGTGACGTGGTGACGTGGTGACGACAACCGCCACACCTGCCGACAGCAAGCATGGGGATTGCATTCACTCCAGATACAGCGCCATGCGTGTTTGCAGCATGTGCGAGGGGGTTTTGGGGTCATCGGGGTCGGTGACCAGGGTGAAAACCCAGTCGCTCCCCAGCGCCAGAGAGCGTTGCGACGATATATTGATCTCGCAGACCGCAAGCCTTACTTCAGCAGTACAACACCCCGCACGCCCGCTTTGCGCGCACCGCGCACCAGTGGTTTGTCAAAGGTGGCAAAGGGTTCGCCGTCCGGGCGTTGCAGGGCGTGCAGCGCGTCCGCAAAGTCAAGGCCTGCAGCGTAGGCGGCCAACACGCTCTGGGCCAGCACGGGGTCGGTGGTGCCCACGTTGTGTAGGTTCAAGAAGCTGCGCAGGGCGGATTCAATTTGCGTTGCGCTCAGGTGGTAGCAGGCGCGCAGCACCCACTCGCATTCCATCAACACCGACAAGGCCACGGTGCAGGGTTGTGATTCGAGCAGCCGTTCGGCCACCTTGGCCTGTTTGGCGTCATCGCCTACCAGCAGACGGATGACGACATTGGTGTCCAGCGCGGCCATCAGCGTTTGCCTTTGCGCGCGGCCTCACGCAAGATGGCGGCATTCATGTCTTCGATGCTGACCGCCGCGCCCTGGTAGGCCAGGTGGCTGCGAATAGCGGCCAAACCCTGTGCGAGCGGCACTTTTTCGTCCTTGGCAACCGGCTGGAGCAGCAGGCCGTTGCTGGTTTCCTGAATCTGCAAGCGTGTGCCTGCCCGCCAGTGCCGGGCCTCGCGCAAGGCCTTGGGTATGACGATCTGACCTTTGCTGGAGAGTAGTGTGGTTTGCATGGAGTGAGTCCGCTATCGTTTGGTAAGATTTGAATCTTACACGCTGTATTCGGTTGGTCAAGCGTGCTTCTGGAATTGACAAACACATCACTTTGAACCCCATGGAATCTATCCACCCCGACATCGGCGAGCTGGCTCAATCAGGTGGAAATCTGGTTCGGCATCTTCACCCGCAAGTCCCTCAAGGGAGCCAGCTTCGCCAGTGTCGATGCCTTGGTTGCACACATTTCTGCTTACCTCACGGCCTACAACCAAAATCCGGTGCCTTTCGTGTGGAAGAAACGAGAAGTACGGGGCAAGCAGCTTCACAATACAGCGAGGAACTTAGCAAACTAAACACTAGCGCCTGTGTCAGGCTACTTCAGCGCATGGTCAGCTCAAAACCGCCCAGCGCCTGGGCACGTCCGTTCAGGATTGCCTCCACCCGGTGCAGCCCTGGGTAGTGCTTGCGGGTGCTCATTTCGGCAAGGGATATGTGTTTGCCCACACGTTGTGTCTCGTGCGCGGTCAGGTCAAGGGTCTTGAGTTTGAACACCTTGGCACGGCTTTGGCCGTTGGCCTTGATGTAATGCACCGCAAAATCCACCAGCACCCGTTGGGGCAAGGCGGTGTTGTTGGTCACATCAAAGGCCACAGCCAGTGTGCCGCCCACCACCGCTTGCTGCGGCGCAATACGGGGCTGACCAATCACCACATCAGCCGACGCGCCAAAGCCCAGCGCCGCCAGCGCGCCCGCCTCGCCGCGCTTGACCGCCGAGCGCAGCGCGTGCTGGACAATCCAGCGCCGCTCGGGTGTTGCGCCCTCCAGCCAGGCGCTGGCCGTGGTGGCCAGCAGGGCCGGATGGTCTTTGCCGATGTCGTTGAGGTTGTTGGCCACTGAACGCCGCACGTACAGCGCCGGATCGTCCTTCAGGTGCTCCAGCAAAGCCAGCACCGGTGCCGGATCACGCTGAAACGCGCCCAGTCGCGAGGCCCAGGGTAACCGGGGCCGCGTGCCCTCGGACACCAGCCTGCGAACGTGTTCGCTGGGGTCACGCGTCCACTCCAGCAGCCGTGCCAGTGTGGCTTCGGGGTGGCGCTGCAAAAAGGGCCGGATGCTGAACTCCGCCGTGAAGCGCTGGGTCAGCGTGTGCTGCGCCTGCATCGACAACTCAAAATGCTCTAGTCCGTACTCGGCCACAAACACCGTGTGTGGCAGAAACAGAAACGAGGCCAGCGACAAGCCCGGCGCGCGCCCGTGCGGCTGGTCGATGGACGCCAGCAAAATGCGCAGCGCTTCGCCGTAGTCCGGAGGTAAATGCCGTTGCAACGCTCGGGCTATGTGTTTGCCACGTGGCATCAGCGCCAGCGCGTCATAACCGGCCAGGGCGTCCATCAAGAAGGCATCCACCGCAAAGTGGGGATGCACCGCAGCCACCATGCGCGCAATGGCCTGGGGAACATCGGGGCCGTATTGGGATAGGAGCGGTTCTGCCATGTGTGAATTTATAGGTTAAATTGGCCTATGTCCCTCGCAGAATATGCACAAGCAGCTGCTAAAAGCGTAGTAAGAATGAGGATTGAATTCACTCCAGATACAGTGCCATGCGTGTTTGCAGCATTTGCGATGGGGTTTTGGGGTCATCGGGGTCGGTGACCAGGGTGAACACCCAATCGCCCCCCAGCGCCTGCGCGGCAAGGCCTTCGACCTTGGGTGCGCCCGCCAACAGGTGCAGGCGGCGCAGCTCCCCGTCTGGTGCCACGATGCCAATAGCAGAGCCCACACAAGCGCCGTCGTGGTAGCTGCTGTTGGTGCTTTCGGCCACTGCGCTGAAGGCCCAGGCGCCTGCGTGCAAAGCGGTGCCATCGGTCAGGCTCAAAGGCACGCCATCCACATCGCCCAGCTCCATCATCTGCATGCTTTTGACGCCGGGCGGCTTGGGCTGCATGCCCGCCAGCCAGGGCGCGATCAGGTTCCAATCAAAGCGGATACAGGCGCTGCGGGTATCGCCCTGATTGCCACGGTGTAGCAACAGCAGCTCGCCACTGAGCACAAACGCGCCTTCAATGTTCAGATCGACAAAGCGCTTGCGCAGCGGTGCGTACAGCGGCTCCAGATCGACACAGGCCATGCGGCCATTGGGGACACCCTGTACATCCAGCGCCACCAGCACGCCGGTTTCGCGCTGGGGCTTGGAGCCTGAGCCCAGTGCCAGCAGCGCGCCCGCTGGGCAGCCCGGCAAGGGTGGCAGTTGGGCCAGGGTTTCCAGATCGGGCTTGGCCTTTTTGCGTTTGCCTTTGTCGCGCGGCAGATCGCCCTCCAGCAGGCGCACCAGCGTTCCGGGTCTGGTGTCATCGGCACCGGCGCCGGGGACGGCGTGCTCTTCAAACACGCCCAGGTGCAACTCGTCATCGGCCACCACATACAAGCGCTGGCGCAAGCGCACCAGGCCGCTGGCCGCGCTCAGATGCGCCTGAGCGCGCGGGTGCTGTGCCGGGTCAAGCAGCAGGTGGCGGATGAAACTGACGGGCAGCGAAGTAAGAGAATGTGCCATGGGACTCCTGGTTTTGGCGTTGCAGCTGCTGCGCATTGCCGGTTCAATTTATCGTACTCCATTACCGGGTCGGTAAAGTGGGTGGACACCGACACATTGCGCTGGGTAGTGAGCATGGTCAAAAATTGCTCCACCTCTGCGGCACCCATCTCACGAGGATGGCGAACCTGACTGTTGCGGTCATGCCATCGGATAAAAGATTTCACCCAATACAGGTAGGCCTCTTCGGTACGCAAGCTATAGTGCTTGTACCGCAGAACCTCCCGAAGCTGATCCAGCAAGCGGGGCGACTGGGGAATATAGGAGACGGGTTTGGTGGACATCATCAACACAGTGATTACGCACAGTACATACATGCAAAATCGAGCAAGCAAGCGGCGTTGTGCAACTTGTCACAGTTTCGATCAAACCCGCCCGTCCAGCTTATTTCGTCGTCTAGCCTGGAAATCCCAAGATAGGCGCTCGGCTACATTACGTGATGCGTCGTAACCCGCGTATGGATACTGCCGTACCCACCGAACTGCCAGAAGCCTCGTTCCTGCTGCAGCTCCAGCGCAGCGGATGCTATGCCGACTGCTACACGATCCAGGTTCCGATCTCCGTAACCCAGGCACAGTTTGTCGAAGCGTTCTATACGACGCCTCTCTTTAAGGCAGAACGCCTCATCCTTCGTCTAGTCGCCTTCAAACCATCGACCGACCAGGATGCATCGGATCTGGCTCAAGGAAAGAAGGACTCCTTCGCCGTATGGCGGGTCTCCCGTCGTAGCCCGGAACAGCTACTACTCACCGAGCAGACTGGAAGAACTAGTTCATGGCTCATGGCCGTGCCTGATCCAACCACTTTGCCGGAGGCCAAGACAAGACTGTTCTTCGGCTCGGCGGTCACCAGTCGCACGAACCCCAAGACGGGGAAGCGGGAACTCGGCTTCGTCTTCCATGCATTGCTTGGTCTGCACAAGCTGTATTCGCGGCACCTACTCCAATCCGCCGCTTCCAGGTTGCTCGCAGGAAAGTCTCTGCAGCATCCATAACCATACAACGACGCCTAACTCTACGTTAGAGCGCACAACAACCGTCATGACCGCTTCTCTACGGATTCCGTGTGCAAATTGTGGCCTGATGATGCTTTGGGAGACAGGCCAGAAAACCGGCGGCGTTTGCATGCGATGTGCCGGGGCGGGACGAGACACAATTGCTGTCAAGCAACGAGCCTCAAGGCCGCCTACCCTCCGATCCAAGAAGCTTCGATCATCCTTGTGCAGGTTGGACCTGCAGTCATACCCAGTGTGGATCGCATCTCCTGAAGATGAGCAAAGGGTGAGCCCCCTTAGTACCGCCGCAGTGCCGTCGTTTGGGGAAGTTGTCGTCAGTGCGAATCTGCAGTTTGACGACGGCTCCACCTGTGCTGGCGCGATTACCGCAACAATGACACGCGGGGGAATAGGCTACTCAAGCCCGATTTTGTTTTTAGGAAATCAGCGAATCGATGTTCCAGACGGATGGCCGCAGTTTGACTTTGGCGGCGTGTCCCATAGCTACACCGTGATGAGTGATTCCCTTCGTGAGCGATTGGAGCGCGAATTTTTGCAGCAGCGGGCAAGAACCGAACGTCACCTAGGAAAGGTGCTGCGGGATGTCTTCCCCGCGAAGTTCGAGCTGGCTTCCGCCTTGAGGGAGGGGGTGATTATCACCGGCACGCTACCGTACCCCGGCTTCCATGTACCCATCGGCTTGGGGGAGTCCATGGAGGTCAACAACGACATCTTGAGAGTCACGCGTGAACTGGGAGATTGCGGCGGGCGGTGGATCGTCGCGGTTGCATCCGCCTATGCAGACCCCAATGTCATGTTCGAGGCTGTGTCATCAGCTGTCCGCAGGTGGTGCGCGTCACGCGTCGATAGGGTCCAGAGAGTTGATCTACTTCTGCTTGCGCGCGAGCTCGATCCCGATCTTGAAGGTGTCCTGCACCACCTTGCCTCGCGCTGGAACAAGGCGAGAATGCCGGAAGGATTGAGCGCGGTGGAGGTCTGCTTGGGATCTAGGGAGGAGACTTGGAGCGTACTGACCAATGTCCATAGCAAAGGTGCATCTCCCTCGACAAAGGTGATCGTGTTTCCCGCCGAGGAGGCTCCCTGAAACTCCCCGTGCTGCGCTCTAACTGTCATGCATCGGGTGAGCAGCCAACACGCACAGCACCATGCCTTCATGGTCTTTTATGCTTCCAGCCCCCGTGGAATGTGCGTAAGCAGCTATCAAAATGGTATTTTTTATACACCGGGAACCGCCCTGTATTCCGGTCAGGCGGCCAGTGCGGCGAGCCATGGCGCTGCGGGCACTACGTTCACGCCATGGCGCAGCTCGGGATTACGCAGGTGACGCACCAGTTGCACGGCCTGGGCATCGGGTCACATGGGAATGAATCGGGCAAACGCCCTGTGCGGCGCGTCGTCAGTCCACTTGCATTCGATCAGGTGCGTCAGCACCTTGCCGCGTGAGAGTGCGAAGTCTATCTCGGCACCGTCTTTGGTGCGGACATAGTGCAGGTTCACGGGCGCGGCCTCACTATCTTGCAAAAACTCCACATGCTTGAGCAGCATGGACGCGACCGCATTTTCAAAACGCAGTCCCTGCAAGGCGTTGTCGAGCGCACCGTTTGGCACGGCCTGCGATGCAGTGCCGCCCACCATGCCGGTGTCATAAAAATAGACCTTGGGCGACTGCAGCAGCGAGCGGGCGATGTTGTGGTGCCAGGGCTGCACGGTGAATACGATGTAGAGCGCCTGCAGGATGTCGATGAAGCGCTTGACGGTGGGTTGGGACAAACCCAGATCGCGCCCGATGGAGGCCAGCGACAAGGGAGACCCCACGCGTTCACGCAGCAATTCCAGCAGCACGCGCATACCGCCTACCTCCTGGATGCGGGAGAACTCCAGCACGTCTTCGCGCACCAGGCCGTCGGCGTACTGGGCGCGCCAGCGCTGGGCATTTTTATCGCCCGCCGGGGTTGGAGCCAACAGGCAGGGTTCCGGGAAACCGCATCACCGGCTTGCCTGCAACGTCCGCTCAAGAATGAGTCTGTCCATGCGGTCCTTTTCGCGCAAGGATTGCTTGGTGCGCAGCAGGCCTTCCAGGTTGACGGTGCGCAGTGGCACGCCGTCAAAGTCTACGGTGACAGCATAGGGTTGCAGGGATTCGTAGCTTTCGCCGCATGCATTGAACATCAGGTCCACCACGAATGCGTCCGCCACGCGAATCGTCCCGCCCTCGGTAAACCATGCCGGGTCCATATCTTTGGCCACGCCGTCAGGCAACAAGAGCAGCGCTTGTCTGACTTTTTCGCCTTGCTCAATGGTGGGGCGCAGCATGATGTCAATGTTCACCGTACCGCGCTGATAGCCCAGTGCATACAGCGCGTAGCCACCAATCAGCACGTAGTCCACCCCGTGCGCATCCAATGCTTTGAGCAACAGCTTGAGGTCGGCCACGCTGGCCGGGCGGGCGGTGTCTTCCAGTTCTTCACCCATACCTTCACCTGTGCCGCTGGCTCAGGGCAATGGCGCACACAAGGGCTTCCTCGCTGGCCTGGTTGGCGGCTTCGTGGGTGGCGTAGCGGTAAACGCCTTTGCGCACGCCACAGGTGAGCACGGGCAGGAGCGCTGCGGCTGTGGCCTGGTGCACGGCAGCCTGGGCCAGCGCAGCGGCGCTGGGCTGTAGTTGGGGCTGGGCGATTGACTTGTTTCCGACGGTGCGCATGGAGGTCTTATTCCTCCAGTGGCGGGCACGTGCAAAACAGGTTGCGGTCGCCGTAGACGTTATCGACGCGGGCGACGGGGGGCCAGTATTTCACGCGCTTGAGGCTTGCCAGCGGGAATGCGGCGGTTTCGCGGCTGTAGGCGTGGGGCCAATCGGTGGCCATCAGGCTGGCGGCGGTGTGCGGTGCGGTCTTGAGCGGGTTGTCGTCGCGCGGCCACTCGCCGGACTCGATTTTGGCAATCTCGGCACGGATGGCGACCATGGCGTGGATGAAGCGGTCGATCTCGGCCAGGGTTTCGCTTTCGGTCGGCTCGACCATCAGCGTGTTGGGCACCGGGAACGACAGCGTGGGAGCGTGAAAGCCGTAGTCCATCAGCCGTTTGGCTACGTCCTCGGCCATGATGCCGCTGCTGTCCTTGAAATGGCGCAAGTCCAGAATGCACTCGTGCGCTACGTGGCCGTTGGCCGAGGCGTACAGCGTGGGGTAATGGTCTTTCAGGCGCGCGCTGATGTAGTTGGCCGCCAGAATGGCTGATTCGGTGGCGTGCGTCAGGCCGTCTGGACCCATCATGCGGATGTACATCCAGCTGATGGGCAGCACGGCGGCATTGCCCAAAGGTGCGGCGCTGACGGCGCCCACACCCTGGGAGGGGATGCCACCCGTCACATGGCCGGGCAGGAAGGGCACCAGGTCCTCGACCACGCAGACCGGGCCGACTCCGGGGCCGCCGCCGCCGTGCGGGATGCAAAAGGTCTTGTGCAGGTTCAGGTGGCTTACGTCACCGCCAAATTCGCCGGGGGCGGCGGTGCCGACCAGCGCATTCATGTTGGCGCCGTCCACGTACACCCGGCCACCAAAGCGGTGCACCAGGGCGCAGAGTTCCTTGACCTGCGTCTCGAACACGCCGTGGGTGCTGGGGTAGGTGATCATGACGCAAGACAGATTGGCGGCATGCTGTTCGCATTTGGCTTGCAGATCGGCCATGTCCACGTTGCCCTTGTCGTCGCAGCGGGTGACCACCACCTGCAAGCCCGCCATTTGCGCGCTGGCCGGGTTGGTGCCGTGGGCGCTGGCGGGAATCAGGCAGATGGTGCGGTGGCTCTGTCCCTGGCTGGCGTGGTAGGCGCGAATCGCCAGCAAACCGGCGTATTCACCTTGCGAGCCGGCGTTGGGTTGCAGGCTGATGCCGGCATAGCCGGTGGCCTCGCACAACCAGGCGCGCAGCTGCGCGTCCAGCTCGGCGTAGCCCGTACGCTGCTCGGGAGGGCTAAACGGGTGGATATTGGCAAACTCGGGCCAGGTGATGGGGATCATCTCGCTGGTGGCGTTGAGCTTCATGGTGCAACTGCCCAGCGGAATCATGCTGCGGTCCAGCGCCAAATCCTTGTCGGACAGCATGCGGATGTAGCGCAGCATGCCGGTTTCGCTGTGGTGGGTGTTGAACACCGGATGCGTCAAAAAGGCGCTGGTGCGGCGCAGGGCAGGGGGGATCAGCCACTCCACCTTGTCCTCCAATTCCTCCACCGTCGGCAGGGTCTGGCCATCCCTGGAAAAGAAACTCCAGAGTGCGGCAACATCGCCACGGGTGGTGGTTTCATCCAGCGCGATGCCTAAACGTGTTTTTGAGGCAAACCGCAGGTTTACGCCCGCCAGCTGTGCGTGAACAGCTATTGAATCGGTATCGTCTCCGGTTTCCACCGTCAGCGTGTCAAAAGCGCTGGGGTTGTGGATCACATAACCCATGCGATGCAGTCCTTCTCGCAGGATGGCCGTGAAGCGCGCCACGCGCTTTGCGATGCGCACCAGACCTTCAGGGCCGTGGTAGACGGCGTACATGCTGGCCACCACTGCCGGCAAAACTTGTGCCGTGCAGATATTGGAAGTGGCTTTTTCGCGCCGGATGTGTTGCTCGCGGGTTTGCAGGGCCAGCCGGTAGGCCGGGTTGCCGTGCGTATCGACGCTGACCCCGACCAATCGGCCCGGCATGGAGCGTTTGAACGCATCGCGGCAGGCCAGAAAAGCGGCGTGCGGGCCGCCATTGCACAGCGGCATGCCAAAACGCTGGCTGTTGCCCACAACGATGTCCGCATCCCACTCGCCCGGCGGGGTCAAAAGTGTCAAGGCCAGCAGATCGGCTGCCACGATGAAAGCCGCACCCTGGGCGTGGACCTGCGGGACCAAAGCCCCCAGGTCTTCGACCATGCCGCTGACACTGGGATACTGGGCCAGGACGGCAAAATAGTCGGTTGCGGACTGCATCAATTCGGCCAGCACGCCCACCCGCACTTCCAGGCCCAGAGGCTGGGCGCGTGTCTGGAGCACTTCGATGGTCTGCGGCAGGCAGTCGCTGGAGACCAGCACGACCGAACTCTTGCTTTTGACGCTACGGTGCGCCAGCGTCATGGCCTCGGCGGCGGCTGTGGCCTCGTCGAGCATGGAGGCGTTGGCGATGGGCATGCCGGTCAGGTCGCACACCATGGTCTGAAAATTCACCAGCGCTTCCATGCGCCCCTGGGAAATTTCGGCTTGATACGGGGTGTAAGCCGTGTACCAAGCCGGATTTTCCAGAATGTTGCGCAAAATGACGCCCGGCGTGTGGCAGCCGTAATAGCCCTGGCCGATGTAGCTTTTGAACACCTGGTTTTTGCGTGCCAGGGTTTTGAGTTCGGCCAGCGCCGCCGCTTCGGTGGCGGCGGCGGGAAGCTGCATGGGCTGCAAGCGGGCAATGGAGCGCGGGACGATCCCGGCGATCAATTCGGCGCGGGTGGCAACGCCCACGGCCTTGAGCATAGCCTGTTCATCGGCGCCATCCATGCCGATGTGGCGCTGGTGGAATTCGCTGGAATTTTCAAGTTCGGTCAGACTCGGGTGTGCGGGCATACGGATCAGGCCTTGGCGATGAGGGTGGTGTAGCTGTCTTCGTCCATCAGATCGTCAATCTCTGCGGGGTCGGAAATCTTGATCTTGAAAAACCAGCCAGCGCCCAGCGGGTCGCTGTTGGCCAGGGCCGGACTGGTACGCAAGGCCTCGTTGACTTCGATGATGGTTCCGGTAACGGGCATGTACACGTCCGCAGCGGCCTTGACCGACTCAACGACTCCGGCGACTTCCTTGGCCGCAAACGCCTTGCCCACTTCGGGCAATTCGACGAATACCACATCGCCGAGTGCATCCTGGGCGTGGTGGGTGATCCCGACGGTGGCGGTGCCTCCCGATATGGCAAGCCATTCGTGGTCAGAGGTGAATTTCATCATGGTGTTTCTCCTGTAAAAATTGGATAGTGCATCCGATAGTGATCGTGATGGTGTGGGGTGGCATCAGCCACGGACATAGCGGTTGGGAACAAAGGGCAGGGTGCAGACTTCCATGGGCACGGGTTTGCCGCGCACAATGGCCTGCACACGCTGACCCGGCTGGGCCAGGCTGGCGTCCACATAGCCCATGGCCACGGGTTTCCCCAGACTGGGACTGAGCAAACCGCTGGTGGTTGTGCCGATGCGCTGGCCTTCTTGCGTCTGCAATTCGACGCCTTCGCGCACCGGAATACGCTCCAGCGCAACCAGCCCCACCCGTTTTCTTGCGCCATTTTTGGTTGTAGCCTCTGTGGATTGAGCGAGAGCAGCTAATATTTTGCTAGCACCAGGGAAACCGCCCGCGCGCGCTCCGCCAGCGCGGCGCACCCTGGAGATGGCCCACGCCAGACTGGCCTCGACCGGCGTGGTATCGGCATCCATGTCCTGGCCATACAGACACAGGCCCGCTTCCAGCCGCAGCGAGTTGCGCGCACCCAGTCCTATGGGTTTGACCTCGGGCTGCGCCAGCAAGGCGCGCGCCAGGGCCACGGCGTGGTCCTGGTGCAGCGAAATCTCGAAACCGTCTTCGCCGGTGTAGCCGCTGCGTGTGATGCTGGCCGGTATTTTTTCCGTGCCGGTATCGAGTATGAAATTGCCACCGCGCATGAATACCAGTCTCTCGACGCCCGGTGCCAGGCGGGCCAAAGCCTGCACGGCCAGCGGACCTTGCAGCGCCAGCAGCGCCATCTCGGGCAAGGGGGTGACCTGGCAGCGCTGACCGATACGCGCCTGGATATGCGCTATATCCCCGACCTTGCAAGCGCCGTTGACGACCACGAAAAGCGACTCGCTGCTTTCCCTGAAGAACATCAGGTCATCCATGATGCCGCCATCGTCATTGAGCAGCAGCCCGTAGCGCTGCTGGCCCACGGGCAAGTCGCAGACGTCCACTGGCATCAGGGTCTCAAAGGCCGCAGCGGCATCAATTCCCCGCAGGCGCAACTGTCCCATGTGCGAAACGTCAAACAAGCCGGCAGCGCTGCGTGTGTGCAGGTGCTCGGCCACCAGGCCGGTGGGATATTGCACGGGCATGGAGTACCCGGCAAAGGCAACCATGCGCGCACCCAGTTCAAGGTGCAATGCGTGTAGCGGCGTGGTCAACAGGTTTATGGGGTTTATTGTGGGAGCAGACACGAAGTCCTCCAAAAAAAGGGCGGTTCAGGTTCATCAAGACCAGTGCAGGTGGTGGGCAATTCCTGTGCACCGGGCTGCCCCCGCTGTCCGCTTTACCTGAGAGATTCACCGCGCGCAGTAAGTACGGTTTGCTCCTTCGGTGGGTTGCATGCAACCTCTCTCCAGTGGGGATCATATTGCGCGTGGTGGTTGCAATATGCTGGTCAGTCCTTTTGCCTGAGCGTTCAGATTGCCGCAATCCGCAACCCTGCGCCTTCGGCGGCGGCCACACAAGGGCTGCTCTCTCCTGACTCGCGGGGATTCTAATCGAGGCATTCGCTGCCATACGGGCCAGCAAACCCCATATCCCCTTGAAAAACAGCCCCATTCTGGAGTTTGCAGTCTACAAAAGACGGGTTTGACCCATCCGGAAATATCGGAAAGTAATTTTCCGCTGCCGCTGCCAAAGAGTATTTCTCGCACAATATCAGTTAGAATGCGCCGCTTCGGAGCGGTGGATGAGTGGTTTAAGTCACACGCCTGGAAAGCGTGCGTGGGGTAAAACCCACCGGGGGTTCGAATCCCCCCTGCTCCGCCAAATGCCCTTGTAAGTTTATGATTTACAAGGGTATTTTTTTTGATGTAGCTTGTTATACGTCCGTTCTACGTTTCGATTTCGCCGTACTGCATTGGGCTGATCCCAGAGGCTATAAACATCCGAGCCTTTGCTGGCGTGCCGTCAGCCAAAAACGATCATATCTTTCCCCGAACACTCTCGATTGCTTCGATTGCAATCGCTTCCGCAGTTCCGAGAAAACCCGCAACCAGTTGCAGGCTTAACGACACATGCTGTATTCGCGCCCAGCGACCTTCAGGATGATGGAGCCATTCGAGTTCGTGGTCGCAGTCAGACCGACGTCCTGAAAACCATACCCACTGCCATCATCCAGGTAGAGTCGCAGGCCCTGGTATTTCCAGCGAACAGCATTGGAGTTGTTGGACTGTCCTGCATAGGTTCCACCATAGCCAGAGCTATAGGTTTCAACGCTCCCATCGGTGGTCATGATGCCGTCGGGTCTGAACACCACTTTGCGCGTTGTCGACGTGCCGCTGACCTTGTTGTAGGTAAACGAACACCAGGCGCCGTTCATGAGTACTTGCCGGTATTGGGCATCCTGGGAAGTGTCGACGTTGGACGGCGTTTCAGCCTGCGCATTTCTGGCAGCCAGTTCTGATATTGAGGATTTGGTGGCCGATCCGCCGACTCTTCGCCATGCAATCTGTACTGGACCCATCATCAAGATCAAACGCCCGGACTGGAAGACATAGGGCATGGCATCGGTCCCGATGACCAGATTGTTGCCCCTGACTGTCCATTGTGTCTCTTCACCGCCGAGTGAGGCCGTGCCGTCGGCACGCAACTCCATCGACTCGCCTCCCTGCATCTCCATCTGGTACCTGCCAACCAACTGCTTGGACACCTGGCTCCATGCTAAGGATGGAGCGAGTAGCAAGAGCCAGGCGAAGATCGTTGCTTTGAGTGCGTACATTTTGCCCCTTCTTCCATTCTCATGCTTGCTGGCACTGAGTTGTTATTCCCCGGTCAGATGATAAGCATGCCTGATTCCAGCGTGGCATCAAAACCAGTCAGCCCCACCAGGCTGACACTGGATGCGATGCTGTCTGCGCCGACGTTGACCTGAGCGGCTGCGCCGGCGCTGGTAGGTACCACAAAGTTGGCCGTGCCGCTGACTGGCGTGGAACCCGTTGGAACCGAAGCCCCCAGCGTCGCGGCAAACTGGGCGTACGTCTGGCTGGAAGCCGTATCCCCCGCCGGTGCATTGGCGCCCACCTGGTAGCTAAAGCCCGATGCCCCCAGAATTTGCACATTGGCACCGTTGGAGAGCGTGAGCTGCACAGCATTGCCGAAGAAGCTGCTGGATGCAATCGTCAGTCCGTCCACCAGCTGGATAACGTTGGTGCCCTCAGTGTCGGTAATCTTGGCCGTGACTGCGCCGCTTAGGGTATAGGGGCTGATGATGTAGGTGTCGCTGCCACCACCGCCGAGGTAGTTGTTGCCGCCGGAAGGCAAAAAGAAGTCATTGCCCAGGGTGCCGGGGACGGTTGCAGCGGTACCTGCCGTTGCCGGGGTGGGTGTGCTGGCCGGTGTGATGTTGCTGGGCACGACAAAATTGGCACTTCCACTGACCGGCGTCGAACCTGTGGGAACCGACGCGCCCAATGCTGCGGCAAACTGGGCATAGGTCTGGCTGCTGGCAGTATCACCTGCCGGGGCATTGGCACCCACCAGATAGGTAAAGGCTGCAGCGCCCAGGATTTGTACCGTTGCACCGTTGGAGAGCGTGAGTTGCACGGCATTGCCGAAGAAGCTGCTGGATGCAACCGTCAATCCGTCCACCAGTTGAATGACGTTGGCACCCTCGGTGTCGGTAATCTTTGCCGTTACCGCGCCACTCAAGGTGTGGGGGCTGATGATGTAGGTGTCGCTGCCACCACCGCCGAGGTAGTTGTTGCCGCCGGAAGGCAAAAAGAAGTCATTGCCCAGGGTGCCGGGGACGGTGTAGGACGGTAGTGTGGTGCTGCTGTCGTTGTCGAGGATGGTTACCGTGGCGCTGGCCGCGCTGCCCAGGGTGGCTCCGCTGGGACTGCTCAAAGCAAGCGAGAAGGTTTCGCTGGATTCGGCGATTTTGTCGCCAAGTACTGGAACGGTAATTGTCTGGCTGGTTTCACCCGCAGCAAAGTTCAAGGTTCCACTGGTGGTGGTGTAGTCGCTGCCCGCAGTTGCCGTGCCATTGGCTGTGGCGTAATTCACGGTCACTGTGCTGGTGGCAGCAGCTGAGAGGGTGATGGTGAAACTCAGGGATTGGCTTCCTGTATCACCCTCGGTGATCGTTGTGTTCACAGGGGAGAGACTGAGGGTCAGGGATGTCCCTGACAACGCTTCCAGCTCGCTGGCAGCACGCAGTACGTCGGAAAACTGAAAGAATTCCACGTTGCTGAAAGTATCGGTGCCGGTTGGCGTGCCACTGATGGTGAGCAGTCTGGATAAGGCGTTGTAGTTGAATGCGTAACTGGCTAATGTACCGGCCAGGATCGCCGTGTCCGAACCGTCACCACCGCTGATGGTATCGTTGCCTGCACCGCCTGTGAGGGTGTCACTACCCAGTCCACCACTCAGGCTGTTGTTGCCATCATTGCCGATGAGTGTGTCATTGCCCGAGCCGCCAATGGCATTTTCAATGGTGCAACCATAGGCAATGGCCAGGTTCTCGGCTGTGTCGTAGGTGGAGACCGGTGGCGGGGTTGTCCAGTTGACGCCGGTAGGCGGATTCGAGCGAATGGCCAATTTCGAGTAATGTCCGGGCTGCAAATCAATGGAGCAGTCGGTGGAGAAATTGTCTGCGGAAATGGTGTCTGTCCCGCCCGTGTCCCAGAGCGTCTTGAAAAAGGGCGTTGCGGAGTCGAAGGTATAGACATCATCTCCTGCCTTGTAACCCGTATTGGCACCGTAGATATATTGGATGGCTGCAATGTCGTACAGCATCGGGGTGTCAGAGTAGACGTAGTAGGACTTGTAAGAGTGAGAATTGCCAACGGACGTGTACTGCACGAACAGGCTATTCGGGTCCGGGGTGTAGGACATCACCGAGTAGTGCAGCGAGTCGGTGCTGGTTGGCAGCACCGCACCACCTTCAAAGGTGTGTTTGAGCCCCAGGGCATGGCCTATTTCGTGAATCAGCAACTGTATTCCATAGGAACCGGCTTGCCAGTAACTTGCGTCCGATGCCCGCGCGCCAATCGTGACGCTGGACAACCAGACATCGCCACCGCTGGCCCAAAAGTTTGATGGGTAACCGGCCCAGGCGGCGGCACCCCCGTTTGTTTTGTTCGTCCAGGTGAATCGCACATCCCCGACATTGGTACTGGTTTCGGTCAGCTCGGAAAAGCTGACGTTGGCCACATTCGCCCAGGCAGCCAGGGCGGCACGTGTAGCCGTTTGCTGTGTCGCGTTGAGTTCAAAGGCGCTTGATGGTTCGTTCAGGTCAGAGTAAGACGGTGAACTCGCCCAGGATGCGGAGCCCGACTGCGACCACGGAAAACTGTAGCTCAGGCTGGCGCCGCTCCCCGTGGCCCCTCCCCACTTTTCGCCACCGATCAGGCTGTCTATCGAGTTGGTGCCGGTGGTGCTGACAGAACTGGTCACAGCCAATCCTGATCCATTTTGATAGGTGCTCATAAACTGGCTTGCTCCTTCGCTGGTGATATCCTGTTGAGCAGGAATTGTATGAAAAAATGGCTACATGGCTCATGGAATGCGCGCAAGCAGCTATCAGACTAATAGTAATGGTTTAACCAGACAGTCGCATCAGGCAAGGGTTTCGGTCAGGAATTGTGCCTTGGTGTACACCGTACCATTTTTTGATCATAAACAAACGTCTCGCTGGCTGCGGCAGCAGTAACCGTTCCAGAAGAAAGGTCAATGCACCACGTCCTTGCTACAGCAGCACAATATCGTACTGCTCCTGCCCCATGGCTGTTTCGCTTTGCAGGGAAACCGGCTTGCCGATGAATTCGCTCAGACCGGCCAGATGCTGGCTTTCCTCGTCCAGGAATAGTTCAATGACTTTGGGCGAAGCCACTACGCGGAATTCACGCGGGTTGAATTGCCGGGCTTCACGCAGTATTTCCCGAAAAATGTCGTAGGCGACGCTGCGTGCCGTTTTCACCATGCCCCGGCCCTGGCAGACAGCACAGGGTTCGCACAGCATATGCGCCAGGGATTCACGGGTGCGCTTGCGCGTCATCTCGACCAGGCCCAGATGCGAAAAACCACCGGCGGTGGTTTTCACCCGGTCGCGCGCCAGCTGTTTTCTGAATTCGGCCAGCACGGCGTCACGGTGGTCATCGCGTGCCATGTCGATAAAGTCCACGATGATGATGCCGCCCAGATTGCGCAGACGCAGCTGGCGGGCAATGGCCTGCGCGGCTTCCAGATTGGTCTTGAAAATGGTGTCGTCAAAATTGCGAATACCGACAAAACCGCCGGTATTCACATCAATCGTCGTCAATGCTTCGGTCTGGTCCACAATCAGGTAGCCGCCCGATTTGAGGTCCACCCGCCGCCCCAGGGCACGGGCAATTTCCTCATCGATCGAAAACAGGTCAAAAATGGGCCGCTCACCCTTGTAAAGCTGCAATTTTTCCACCGCCATGGGCATGAATTCGGCACCAAAGGCCTTGAGCGCTTCAAACTGCTCGTGGGAATCAATCCGTATGGTCTGCGTTGACTCGCTCACCATGTCGCGCAGCACCCTTTGCATCAGGCTCAGGTCCTGGTGCAGCAGGGACGGCGACGGCAACTGGGCGGCAGCATCCTTGATACGCGCCCAGGCCTTGCGCAAATACGCAATGTCTTCCGCCAGTTCGGCATCCGACGCATCCTCGCCATTGGTGCGCAGAATAAAACCCCCGCCTTGCGGAGCGACCAATTGCTGCAAGCGCGCGCGCAGTTCATCGCGCTGGTGTCCTGGTATCTTTTGCGACACGCCAATGTGGTCGTCCTGCGGCAAAAACACCAGCAACCGCCCGGCAATGCTGATTTGCGTGGACAACCTGGCGCCCTTGGTACCGATGGGCTCCTTGATGACCTGCACCATCAGGGACTGGCCCTCGAAAATCTGTTTCTCGATGGGAATGCTGGCTGCCGCCGTCTTGGCCGCCATGGGGGTTTCACCGGCTACCGGGCTGTGCCAGACATCGGCCACGTGCAGGAATGCGGCACGCGCCAGCCCGATGTCGATGAAAGCCGACTGCATGCCGGGCAATACCCGCGCCACCCGGCCCAGATAGACATTGCCGACCGGCCCGCGCTCCAGCGCCCGCTCGACGTGCAGCTCCTGCACAGCAGCGTTCTCCATGATCACAACCCGCACTTCCTGGGGGGACCAATTAATCAAAATATCTTGTTGCATGGCTGGCGGGAATTTGTGGGGGTTTTGTTGGAATTTTTCATCTCCGGGGAGTTTCCACGAAAATCGGCCCGGAACTTGAATGTTAACCGCAACGTACCTACGCACCTGCACCCATGGCCATGCACGCTACCACTGCCACCACCGCCACCACCGCCACCACCGCCACCACCTTTGGTGTCCTCATCATTGGCGACGAAATCCTCTCGGGCAAACGTGCCGACAAACATCTGGAGCGCAGTATTGCCCTGCTGGGCGCACGCGGCTTGCAGCTGGCGTATGCCGATTTTGTGGGTGATGTGCCCACGCGCATCACCGCCACGCTCAAGCGGGCCTTCGCGTCAGGTGATGTGGTGTTTTCCTTTGGCGGCATTGGCGCAACGCCAGACGACCATACCCGCCAATGCGCAGCGCAGGCACTGGACTGCGAACTGGCGTTGCACCCAGAGGCTGCTGCCTTGATCCGTGAGCGCATGCAGGACGTGGCGCGTGAACACAGCCTGCCTTTTGAGCCCGACAGACCCGACAATGTGCATCGCCTGAACATGGGCATGCTGCCGGTGGGGGCGCACATCATTCCCAACCCGTTCAACAAGATTCCCGGTTTCAGCTGCACCGGGCACGGTGGCGGCACGGTGCATTTTGTACCGGGCTTTCCGGTCATGGCCTGGCCCATGGTCGAGTGGGTGCTCGACACCCATTACCCGCACCTGTTCGCACCGGATGCCTGGCTGGAGTTATCGGTGATTGTCTTTGGCACCATGGAAGCCACCCTGACGCCGCTCATGCAGGACATTGAGCGCACGCACGCCGTCAAGGTCTTCAGCCTGCCCAGTGTGGACCATCCGCAATATGGCCGCCACATCGAACTGGGCGTCAAAGGCCAGCCGCAGGCCACCCAGGCGGCCTACGCGGCGTTGCGTGCTGGCTTGCAGGCGCTGCAAACGCCGCTCGGGCCGGAGTTAAGGAGGTAATCAGTCCAGACCGCGCGCCAGTTCCAACGCCTGCTCGACACGCTCGACGGCGTGGATGGTCATACCCTCGATGGGTTTGCGCGGTGCGTTGGCCTTGGGAACGATGGCCAGACTGAAACCCAGCTTGGCGGCCTCTTTCAAGCGCTCCTGGCCGCGCGGCGCCGGGCGCACCTCGCCAGCCAGGCCTACTTCGCCAAAAGCAACAAACCCCTTGGGCAAGGGCTTGCCGCGCAGCGAGGAGGTCACGGCCAGCAGTACCGCCAGATCGGCTGCGGGCTCGCTGATGCGCACGCCGCCTACGGCATTGACAAACACATCCTGGTCCATGCAGGACACCCCGGCGTGCCGGTGCAGCACCGCCAGCAGCATGGCCAGGCGATCCCGATCCAGACCAACACTTAAACGCCTGGGCGACGGGCCGCCGCTGTCCACCAGCGCCTGAATCTCGACCAGCATCGGGCGCGTGCCTTCGAGCGTGACCATGACGCAGCTGCCCGGAACGGCCTGCGCGTGCTGGCTCAGAAAGATGGCGCTGGGATTGGAGACGCCGCGCAAGCCTTTTTCCGTCATGGCGAACACACCGATTTCGTTGACCGCGCCAAAGCGGTTCTTGATGGCACGCACCAGGCGAAAGCTGCTGTGGGTATCGCCCTCGAAATACAACACCGTGTCCACCATGTGTTCCAGCACACGCGGCCCGGCCAAACTACCGTCCTTGGTCACATGCCCCACCAGCACGATGGCCACGCCGCTGGCCTTGGCGGCGCGCGTGAGGTGTGCGGCACACTCGCGCACCTGGGCCACAGAGCCTGGCGCGCTCGTCAGCTGCTCGGAATACACCGTTTGAATCGAGTCAATCACCGCCACATCGGGTTGCTGGGCTTGCAGTGTTGCCAGGATTTTTTCCAGTTGAATCTCGGCTTGCACCTTGACCTGCGAGTGCTCCAGGCCCAGACGGCGCGCACGCAAGGCAACCTGGGCACCACTTTCCTCGCCCGTGACGTACAGGGTTTTCTGGCCCGCACGCTGGAGCGCATCCAGCGCCTGCAACAGCAAGGTGGACTTGCCAATGCCGGGGTCGCCACCGATGAGCACCACGCCACCCTGGACGATGCCGCCACCCAGTACCCGATCCAGCTCCTCGTGCCCGGTCGGGTTGCGCTCCACATCGCTGGCTTCAATGTCCGCCAGCACCACCACATCGGCGGTTTTGGCCAATCCGGCAAAGCGGTTTTTTGCGGGCGCCTCGCTTGGTGCTATCGACTCGATCAAGGTATTCCAGGCATCGCAATGCGGACATTTCCCCAGCCATCTGGAACTGGTGCCGCCACAGGTGCTACAGGTGTAGATATTCTTTTCTTTGGCCATGGGGTGCAGTGTAGCTTCCGAAGGGTGCGATTCGAAGTGATAAATTTCATATCACCCGTGATATGAAAAACACCAAATCCGCACGACAAATGCTCCCCGAAAGCCTCGGTGGCACGTTTTTAGCCCCGATTTGGCCTCAAATTAGCCTAAATTCAGCATCAAATCAGCCTGTAACCCCCCGAGGGATAAGCGGGGACAGCTACTAAAAACATAGTAAAAAGAGGGCAGTGGCAAATCCGCATCTCCTATACTAATAAGCACCGCTATCAAGGAGGCCTTGTCCCGTGAACCTTGCCATGAATGTCCCATCGGCGACCCCGCGCACTGCGTCGGTGCGTGCAGTAAAACCCGCCAGGATTCTGAGCTGGCTGCAAGCCGGTTGGCGCGATGCAGTGGCCATAGGCCTCTTGAGTTGGGGACATGGCCTGGCTATTGCCGCATTCGGTGCCATCGTGCTGTGGTTCGCGCACCAGCAATTTTTGCTGCTGGCCGGGGCGTTTTCCGGATTTCTTGTGGTGGCTCCGCTGGTGGCGACCTCGTTTTATGCCATGAGCCGGGCAAGGGAACTGGGCGCGCCCGTGAGCGTACACATGTTGCTATCCGTCTGGACTGGCTGGCAACGCGCGCGCATCAGCGAACCCGGTAGCTACTGGTGCATGGTGCGCTTCGGGCTGTTGCTGATGTTGGCGGGAACGGGCTGGGTGGTGACGTCGGCGTCCATGCTGAGTCTGGCGTCCGGTCAGGCCGTGCATAACCCCATGGACTTTGTGCAGCACGTCTTGCTGGCCCGACAGGGTTGGCTGTTTGAAAGCTGGGTGGTGTTCGGCGCCATGCTGGCCGCGCCGATGTTCGCCTCCAGCGTGATCTCCATGCCCTATATGCTCGACCGCAAGGTGTGCATACGCCAGGCCATCAACCGCAGCTGGGAAGTGGTCCTGGAAAATCCCCTCACCATGGCGCTGTGGGCGGTGACACTGGCTGGATTGACCGTACTGGGCATGCTGCCAGCCATGCTGGGTCTTGTCGTCGTCATGCCGGTACTGGGGCACGCCAGCTGGCACGCCTACCGCGACCTGCTCGACACCAGTGGCGATGTAGCGCGTGAGCTGCTATAGCACGCCGGGTGCCTGAAACAGGTAGTGGTCCAGCAGCAGGGCCGCAAAAAGTCCGCTGAGATGGGCTATCGAAAAACGGAACATCTCGCGTGAAAAGCCATCGCTGTACGCGCGCATCAAGCGCCAGCCGTACCAGCAAAACCGCAGCCCTAGCAACAATGCCGTTGCCAGGTACAGCCACGAGCTCATGCCATAGATAAAAGGCAGCAGGGTCGAGGCGAACAGCGCCAGGGTGTAGAGAAAGATTTGCACGCAAGTGAAATCGTGTCCATGCGTCACCGGCAGCATGGGCAGTCCCGACTTGCGGTAGTCGTCCACACGGTACAGCGCCAAGGCCCAGAAGTGCGGAGGCGTCCACAAGAAGATGATCAGAAACAGGATCATGGCTTCGGTGCCGACCTGGCCCGTCATCGCCGCCCAACCCAGCACCGGCGGCATGGCACCCGATGCGCCGCCAATGACGATGTTTTGTGGCGTCAAGGGTTTGAGCACGACGGTATACACCACCGCATAGCCGACAAAAGTCGCCAGAGTCAGCCACATGGTCAGCGCGTTGACAAACAGGTGGAGCACCCACATTCCCGCGCCGCATAGGATGGCCGAAAACCACAAAGCCTGCGCATCACCCAGTTCACCTGCCGCCGTGGGTCGCCAGGCCGTGCGTTTCATACGCGCGTCCAGTCCCTTTTCCACCATGCAGTTGAAGGCAGCAGCAGCCCCCGCAACCAGGTAAATGCCCAGACAGGCCCACAACATGGTCTGAACCTGCCACCACGCCGGCACACCGGGCACAGCCAACACCATGCCAATCAAGGCACAAAAGACAATCAGCTGTATGACCCTGGGCTTGGTCAGCACATGGAACTGGCGCAGCTTATGCATGGTGCAAGCTCCTGCCAGCCCGTTCAGGCACGTCACCGGCGGTATGCACCAGCAAGGCCACCACCAGCACCACCAGGCAGCCAGCACCCCCGGTGTGCAGCAAGGCCGACGCCAGTGGCCAATCGAATACCACGTTGCCCAGACCCGTCAGCACCTGCAGCGCCAGCAGGCCTGACAAGGCCAGAAAATACCGCCGCAAGCCTGGATATCTGTGCAGTGCCGCAGCCAGGACCAGCAACACGCCCACGCACAGCAAGGCCAGCAGACGGTGTGCCATGTGGATGGCCGTCAGAGCCTGAAAAGCCAACACCGTGCCATCGCCTGCCATGCCCAGGGGCCGCCAGATGGCAAAGCCCTGTTTGAAATCCATGGCAGGCCACCACTGCCCCTGGCATTGCGGAAAGCCATCACACACCAGCACGGCGTAATTGGCACTGACCCAGGCGCCACTGGCCGCTTGCAGCACCACCAACATCAACGCCAACCACAACAATAGCCGCACGAACCCGGAAACGGCATTGCGCTGTCCCCGGATACCGACCAGCTGCATGGCCAGCAAAGCCAGCAAGATATAGGCGCCCAACAGGTGAAAGACCACGATGGCGGGCCACAGCTTCATGGTGACGGTCCACGCGCCGAAGGCTCCCTGGACCAGCACCCACAGCAAGGCCCATGTGGGCCACCAGGGCGCACCAAACCGCGTGCTGTCCGCTTGCATCACGGCCTTGGCCCGCACCGCATCGCGCCAGCCCCAGGCGGCCAGCACCACCAGCAGTGCACCGACGGCGCCCGCGAGGTAGCGGTGCAGCATTTCGATCCAGGCCTTGCGCTGCGTCACCGGGCCATCCGGCAGCACGGCTTGCGCCTGGGCGATGGCGCCATGGGCTGCCGCCGGGGAGCTGGCTCCGTAGCAACCGGGCCAATCCGGGCATCCCAGCCCCGAGTCGCTCAGACGGGTAAAGGCCCCCAGCAGCACCAGATCAAAGGTCAATAACAAACTCAAGAGTGTCAAGGCCCTGCGCCGGTCCACAACACCCGGTCGCCGGTACAACCAGAGCAGCGGCAGCGCTGCCAGCACGCCCGCGATGAGCAGCAAAGGCAGGATCGGGTCCAGGTTGTAGGCTTGCACCGCGTTCATTGCTGTACGGGTCGTCCTGGCCCGTCCCATGAGGCCGTTGCGCGCAGCACGCGCGCCAGATCGCGCAAGGCCAGGCGCACCTGTGCTGCGTCCATCACCGCCGGGAAGCGCATCACGGCGTTGCCCAGCGGATCAACCACATAGAGGTAATCGGCCTGCGCCGTACCCGCCGGTGCTGGCAGCCAGCTCTGCAAGCTTGAGGGTGCCACGCGCAACACCGTGACGTCGTGCAAGGCCGCGCGCAGCGGCTCGGCTACTGGTGCCTGGTCATTGAGTAACCATACTTTGTCAACGCGCCGGGTTTCGCCACCCAACATGGCATGCAACTGGCGTTGCATGAACAAGCGCTTTTCGCAGTCTGCGCTACAGGCAGCGTCGGCAACGCTGACCAGCAGCCATTGCCCACGCAGCACCTCCAGCCGCATGCTCTGCCCCGCCAAATCCACGCCTTGCGCGCTGCCCACGGCCTGTGGGGGCGTGATGATCTGCCCCAATCCGGCATGCCCCTGGGGGCGCAGCAAAAAGTACACCAGGGCGGCAGTCACGACCGGCAAGCTGGCAATCAGAAAGAGCACCACCAGCTTTTGCCGTGCGGTGGCGATGGTTTTGGGCGTCTCTGCGCCCACGCTGTCGTTCAGCGGATGCACGGTCAACTCGACCAGCCGGTCGTGGTCTGGTGTACTCATGGTGGTGCCTGCCTTTTCCTGTGCACGCTGGCCACCAGAAAGAAAATCACCAGCGCCACTGCCATGCCATACCACTGCAAAGAGTAGCCCTTGTGCATCATCGCCTTGTTCTGCGGTGCGGGCCATTGGCGTACCAGACCGTCATTGGGCGCATCCTGCTGCGCCTGCAACACCACCACGGGCTGCAAGGCGCCGGGATTTTGCCGGGCAAAGCGCTCCAGGTCCAGCCGCTCCCACAACTGCACCATGGGCGAGGGGCGATCCGGTGTCATGAACGCTTTTCTGGCTTCGGGCTGGACGGCAACACCCGTCACCGCCACGGCGCCCGCCGGCGTCGCAACCGATGGCAAAACCGCGCGGCTAGCCCCCCAGGCGACCCAGCCCCGGTTGACCAGGATGCGTGTGGTGCCGCCGTCAATCTTCAACGGTGTGATGACGTGCAAACCCGGTCGGGACTGAAACTGCTGGTTGTCGATGAAAAACTGCTTGTCAGCCTCGTAAATACCCCGCACACGCACCGGCGCGTTGTGCCAGTGCCCGGCCTCCTGAAGCAGCGCTGCGCCGATGTCCGTCGGCGGCTGGGCCATACGGGTTTCATACTGCTGCATTTGCTGCGCGCGTAGCGCCGCCTTGGAACCCTGCCATTGGCCCAGATGGATGAAAAGCGCAACACCTGCCAGCGTTACCAGGGCGGGCACGAGGCGAAATTGAAAGTAAATTCCTTGCATTCCTTGCATAAGCCCAACGCCTGGGGCATGATCTGCGCGTCATTTGCATTCACACGTAAGGCGCACATGCTCAGTCGGATTCTCATTCTGGTGGTGATGTTTTTCATCGTATTAAGCCTTGGTAGCGCCCTGGCGCTCCTGCTGCGCAAAAACAGCCAGGACACAGGCATGGCCAAGGCGCTAACGATCCGCGTCGCGCTGTCCCTGGGCCTCTTTGTCGTGCTGATGGTGGGCTTTTACTTTGGCTGGATACCCCGCCCCCCAGGGCGCTAGGTTTACAGCCAAGGGTTACAACCAGTAAACGAACACGAACACGAACAGCCAGACCACATCAACAAAGTGCCAATACCAAGCCACCGCCTCGAAGCCAAAGTGGTCATGGGCAGAAAAGTGCCCCTTGGCACAGCGCCCGAGTATCGTGGACAGCATGATGATACCCAGGGTCACGTGCATGCCGTGAAATCCGGTGGTGATGAAGAATGTTCCCCCGTAAGCGCCTGCGCCCAGGGTCAAGCCCAATTCGCTGTAGGCATGGGCGTATTCGTAGACCTGCAACACCATGAACACTGCGCCCAGCAAAATGGTCAGCACCAGACCGACGACCAGTTGCTGGCGTTTGTTTTTCAACAGTCCCCAGTGCGCCCACGTCAGAGTCACCCCGGAAAGCAGCAGCAACAGCGTGTTGACAGCCGGAATGCCCCAGGCGCCCATGGGCTTGAAGGGGTCGCCCAGAGGGCCGCTGCTAGGCCATACACCGTCAAAACCCGGAAATACCGCGTAGGCCTGGTCGGTGTGGCTCAACTCGGGTATGGAAATGATGCGGGTGTAGTACAGAACACCGAAGAAACACGCAAAAAACATCACTTCGGAAAAGATGAACCACACCATGCCGATGCGGTAGGAGCGGTCCTCCCAGGCGGTGTAGACGCCCCGGACATTCTCGCCAATGACCTGGCCGAACCAGCCAAACAACACGTACACAATCAATCCAGCACCCAGCAGCATGCCCCAGACACCTGCTGGTGTACCGTGCAAGCGCAGGATAAAGCCGAACGCCAGGGTGAAGATCGCAACAGAAAGCAGCGTCGAGTACAGGCTTTTGGGCGGTACAAAGTAGTGTCCACTATGTCCGTTACTCGGGTGCGCGGTGGTGGAAGTCATGTTTGCTCCTTCAGGGGTGCGGCCTTGGCCTGGGCGGCGGGCGCTTCAAAGATGGTGTAAGAGAGGGTCAGTTCGGACAAGTCACGGTCCGCCTTGGCGTTGACAAAAAACACCAGCGGCATGGTGCGCGTTTCGCCGGGTTCGATGGTTTGCTGCTGAAAGCAGAAGCACTCGATTTTTTCAAAATGCAAGGCCGCCGTGGCCGGGGTCACGCTGGGAACCGCCTGGGCCACGAATACCTTGTCAGTCAGATTCCTGACCACATAGCTGGTGTGCACGACTTCGCCTGGATGCACCTGCATGGAAAACTGCTCGGGCTTGAACTCCAGAGCGACGCCTGGCATGGTGTGGCTGAGAAACTCAACCTTGATCTTGCGGCTGACATCAAGCTGGGTATTCTGGTTGGCCAGTGCCGCATCAGGCCGGGTCTTGCCGGAAATTCCCGTCAACTGGCACAGCACATCGTACAGCGGTACCAGCGCAAATCCAAAGCCGACAAAAAACAGCGCCACCAGCCCCAGGCGCAGCGCCAGACGCCGATTGGCCTGCGACTGCTCGGCGGACATGCGCACGGGGGTATTCATGCGGGCCGGTATTTCCAGAAGGCCAGCAAGAACATGGCAAAGGCAAACGCCGCCAGATACCACGCTGCCCTTGCGTTGCTGCGCCCACGCTCGCGCACGACTACATCACCCCTGGACGTGTTTTCCTTGTGCATGGTGTGCCTTGGCGTCCTATTTGATGACCGGCTGCTGGTCAAACGTGTGGTACGGTGCGGGCGATGGCACGGTCCACTCCAGCCCCTGCGAGCCTTCCCAGGACTTGGCTTGCGCCTTTTCGCCGCCACGGATGCACTGGAACACCACATAAATGAACACGAGGTGCGATGCGCCCAGAATGAACGCCCCCACCGTTGACAACATGTTCCAGTCGCTGAACATCAAGGGGTAATCGGGGATACGCCGTGGCATGCCGGCCAGACCGACCAGAAACTGCGGGATGAAGGTGAGGTTGAAACCTATCATCACCAGCCAGAAGTGCAGGCGCCCCAAGGTTTCATTGGGCATGTGGCCCGTCCACTTGGGCAACCAATAGTAAATGCCGGCCATCGCCCCCATCACGGTGGTCGGATACAGCGCGTAGTGGAAGTGGGCTACCAGAAAATACGTGTTGTGGTATTGGGGATCGGCCGCCGCATCCGCCAGCACCAGCCCCGTCAAACCGCCCCAGCCAAACAGGATGATGAACCCCAGGGCAAACAGCATGGGAACTTCAAAACTCAAGGACCCGCGCCACACGGTGGCGATCCAGCAGAAGAACAGCACGGCCAAGGGCAGCGAAATCAGCATGGTGCTGTACATGAAATACAGCTGTCCAGGCACCGACATGCCGCTGGTGAACATATGGTGCGCCCACACCACCACCGAGAGGATGGCGATACCCCACATCGCGTACACCTGGGCACGGTAGCCGTAGGTCGGTTTGCGCGAAAAGGCGCTCAAAATGCCAGGAATCAGTCCGCAGATCGGCAGCAACAGCACGTACACCTCGGGATGTCCCATGAACCAGAAAATATGCGCCCACAGCACCGGATCACCGCCACCAGCGGCCGAGAAAAAGTGCGTACCGAAGTGACGGTCCATCAGCAGCATGGTGACGCCACCCGCGAGCACCGGCATGATGATGATCAACAGTATGGCCGTCAGCAACAGTCCGTGCGCAAACAGCGGCATCTTCATGAATGTCATGCCCGGTGCGCGCATATTCAGTATCGTGACAATGACGTTGATGGAGCCCAGAATCGACGACATACCCAGCATATGCACGGCAAAGATCGCAAAATCCATGCCCCAGCCGCTTTGCACTGACAGCGGCGCGTACATGGTCCAGCCCGTATCCACTGCGCCGGGTCCGATGCCAAAAATGCCCAGCAGGAATGGCATCGTCAACATCAAGGCAGCCGGCGGCAAAATCCAGAAACCCCAGTTGTTCAAACGCGGCAAGGCCATGTCGGGTGCGCCCAGCGTCAGGGGCAGCATGTAATTGGCCAATCCGGTCGCAGCAGGCATCGCGAAGCCAAAGACCATGATCAGGCCGTGCAGGGTGATGAGCTGGTTAAAGAACTGCGGCTGCATGAGCTGCAAACCGGGCTGGAACAACTCGGCCCGCACCGCCAGGATCAACGACCCACCCACCAGCAACATGGTTACGGCGAAAATCAGGTACATCAAACCGATGTCCTTGTGGTTGGTGGTGGTCAACCAACGCACCATACCCCCGTAGGATGGCGCATGGTGATGGTCATCCCCGCCGTGCGCTAACTCATGTGCCATATATCGCTCCTAATCACTCAAATTCCTGACAAAAAACAACGGCGCCGCTGCTCACTGGCCGGCACGCTTCAACTTTGCAACCTGTTCTGCCTGCACCACGTCCCCGGTCTTGTTACCCCAGTGGTTGCGCTCGAAAGTGACCACCGCAGCAACATCGGCATCCGACAAACTGGTGCCAAACGCTGCCATGGCGGTATTGGGCTTGCCAAACAGCACCTGTTTGATGTGCGTGTCCACCGGGCCGTTGACAATTTTGGAGCCATCCAGCGCCGGGAAAGTTGGCGGCATCCCCTTGCCGTGCGGCTGGTGGCAAGAAGCGCAAGCGCTCGCATACACCTTTTCCCCCTGAGCGAGAGCTTGCTCCAGATTCCACGTAACCGCCGGGGAGTCGGGACTGCCACTGGTTTGGGCTTTCTCTGCATGCACTTTCTCCCCCTGAGCGATGGTCGGCTCCATATTCCCCGCAGCAGCCGGAGTGCCGGAACCGCCACTGGATTGTGCTTTCTTTGCGGCCAGCCAGGTCTTGAACTCGGCCTCGGGTACGGCGTGTACCACAACCGGCATATAGCCATGCTCCTTGCCACACAATTCGGAACACTGCCCACGGTAAGTGCCTGCGGTGTCAACCTTCACCCAGAACTCGCGCAAAAAGCCGGGAATCGCATCACGTTTGACACCAAATGCCGGCACCCACCAACTGTGGATCACGTCATTGGACGTGGTGATAAAACGAACTTTCTTGTTCACCGGCAAAACCAGCGGATTGTCGACTTCCAGGAGGTAATTGGGGTTCTTGGCCTGGGTGTTTTCAATTTGTTCGCGTGGCGTGCTCAGACGGCTGGTGAAACGCACACCCTCTGCCGGAAATTCGTACTCCCACAACCACTGGCTGCCCGTCACCTTGACAACCAGATCGGCGTTGTTCTTGGTATCTTCGTATTGCAGCACTGCATGGTAGGCGGGAATACCGAATACGCCGTAGTCCAGAATCAGCAGACCGACGAAGGGTGTCAACACCCACAGCCACTGCTTGCGCGAAGTGGGCGCAACAAAGTTGCTGGCCTTGTGGCCGCGTGCCTTGCTATGCGCCCAGAACGAATACAGCATGAGCGCCAATACCGCAAAAAACAGGCTCAGTGCAATCACCATGAACAGGTTGTGCACATGCAAGGTTTCATGGGCAATCGGCGTTACCGGTTGCGGGAACGAGTACGGAGGTATCTCCGCCCAGGCGGTTCCGCTACCAGAAATCATCAACAACAGACAAGCAAGCAACTTATTCAAACCACGCATAGCCTCAATTCCTTCACCGCCAACCCTGCAACCCTAGCCAATGAACCGCCACATGGGCTGCACCGCTGGCAAGACCATCAAAACCACAATCGCACTGGGAGCAAGTGCCCAGCTGATTTCAACCCACACCACACCCCAGGGAACTTTCGTCTTCTGACTGCGGTAGTACCACCACATGGTGCCGAGAATGCCAAAAAACACACCGACAAAAATCAGCAGACTTGCCACCATCAGAATCCAGCGCAGGATTTCGTGCAACTCACCCATGCCTAGCGTGGATGGCTGGATTGCAGCGTTCGCAGCTCGCCGGGCAACCCACCTATGTAGTCAGCCATGACTTTCAGCTCGGCTGCGGTGAATTGCTTGACCATACCATTCATGACGGGCTGCTTGCGCCCCACCAGATTTTTCCCTTCAGCCTGGTAAGCACGCAGCGCAGCGTAGAGATAGTCGCTGTTCTGACCAGCGATCTTGGGATAAGACGGGTCGATGGGCTTGCTGAAATTCTCGCCGTGGCAACTGGTGCAACCACCCTTGGCAATCAGGGCCAGCGCTGCCGCCGAACCTTCGGGTGACTTGGCCGCTTCAACAGCCTGCGGGGATGTGGGCACGGACGTGGAATAGTACGCCGCCAGATCCGCCATATCCTGATCACTCAGGCCATCCGCCACACCACGCATGGTAGGGTGCTGGCGCGCACCTGTCTTGTAAGCTGTCAGGGCCGACACAATGTACGCAGCATTCTGTCCCGAGATTTTGGGAACCCGGTACACCCCAGGGAAGCTGGCGTGGTAGCCCGCAATGCCGTGACAGCCAATGCACATGGCGTTTTTCTTGGCCCCTGCCGCTGCATTGCCCTCCAGTGCCTGCGCGCCGGTGCACGCCATGCAGTACAAAAACACTGCACAAAAAGACCGCAAAAACTTGTCCATCGACAATAAACTTCCTGATAGTTGAGCAGTGTTGCAATTTCCGTGAGTTTACTACACCGTAAATTCGCATCCGAAATGCACCAATAACACCAATAACAGCAATACGCGACAATCGCCCCATGACCGAACGCTTCTCGCCCAAAATCATCCCGCTCATGGATCGGCGCAATGCTGCTGTCCCTGTTGCCTCCGCACACATCATCCCCAAGGGTCTGTTGCTGGACACCCGCAACCGGGCGCTGCGCGATTTGCGCATCAGCGTGACCGACCGCTGCAATTTTCGTTGCAGCTATTGCATGCCCAAGGCGGTTTTTGACAGCAATTACCGCTATCTGCCGCACACCGATTTATTGACATTCGAGGAAATCACGCGCATTGCCCGGCAATTTGTCGCGCACGGCGTCCAGAAAATCCGCCTCACCGGCGGCGAGCCCTTGCTACGCAAGAACATTGAACGCCTGGTGGAACAACTGGCCAGACTGCGCACCGTTGAAGGCAAACCGCTGGATTTGACGCTGACCACCAACGGCTCGCTGCTGGTACGCAAGGCCAGTGCGCTCAAGGCCGCCGGCTTGCAACGGGTGACCGTCAGCCTGGATGCCATGAACGATGCGGTGTTTCGTGCCATGAACGATGTCGATTTTCCGGTCTCCGAGGTGCTGGCCGGCATCGAAGCTGCGCACGCTGCGGGCCTGGGGCCAATCAAGGTCAACATGGTGGTCAAGCGCAGCGTCAACGAACACGAAATTTTGCCCATGGTGCGGCATTTCAAGGGCAGCGGCATTGTGCTGCGCCTGATTGAATACATGGACGTGGGCGCAAGCAACGGCTGGCGCATGGCGGATGTGCTGCCCTCTGCCGAGGTCATTGCGCGCATCCAGACCGAATTTCCGCTGATCGCACTGGAACCCACCAGTCCTGGTGAAACAGCGCAACGCTGGGGATTTGCCGATGCCAGCGGCACGCACGACACTCAGGCCGGCGAGATTGGCGTCATCGGCAGTGTGACGCAAGCCTTTTGCGGCGATTGCAACCGTGCACGCCTGTCCACCGAAGGCCAACTCTACCTCTGCCTGTTTGCCAACTTCGGCCATGACCTGCGCAGCCTGGTGCGCGGCCCGGCCAACGACGCCGAGCTGGCCTCGGCCATCGGCCACATCTGGCAGCAGCGCACCGACCGCTACTCCGAACTGCGCGCCAGCCTCAAGCCGGACACCGACACCGAAACCAACACGGGTACCAAGCACCACAAGCAGCGCGTGGAAATGAGCTATATCGGAGGCTAGCGCATCCGCCCGACAGCCGGTTGTGGCACTATCAAAAACAATAGCTGTACCCGCTTGCTACATAAGGCGTACAGCCCGATTTGCCCTGGATTTTGCCTCCGAAAACGGCTCCACACGGCGCCAGCAACCACCGTTGACCGCCCCTGGCGGTCAAAACTTGCCGTGATCGGGCATTTTTACAGGCCAAACCAGCCGGAAAGCGCCATGGAACAAGCGGGAATAGCTATAAAACATGCAGCATCCCCTGCTAATTCCCTATCAGAACGTTTCCCAATCATCGCTGGCGCCGCCACCACCACTCTTGTTGGTCGCCGCCGCTGCAGGCAAGGCCGGGCGGTTCGTGTTGGAAGCTACTTTGGCCGGTGCCGGTGGACGGATGGCGGGCTTGCTCGGTTTCGGTGCTGCAGCAGGGCGTGGCCTGGATTGGCTGGCCGGGCGATGGTAACTGCCGCCACCCTGGCCCCCTAAATTGAAACCGGCCACGGTTTGCACCAGATCCTGGGCCTGGTTTCTGAGACCGCTGGCGGCTGCCGCCATTTCCTCGACCAGCGCGGCATTTTGCTGCGTGGTCTGGTCCATCTGCGTAACCGCCTCGCCCACCTGGGCGACACCCAGCGACTGCTCGTTGCTGGCCGAGCTGATTTCACCCATCAGATCGGTTACACGCTTGATGCTGGTCACGACTTCGGTCATGGTGACGCCGGCCTGGTCAACCAGGGTGGTTCCGTGCTCGACGCGCTCGACGCTGGCATTGATCAGGCTCTTGATTTCCTTGGCCGCTTCCGCCGAACGCCCGGCCAGGGAGCGCACCTCGCTGGCCACCACGGCAAAACCGCGCCCTTGTTCCCCGGCACGCGCGGCTTCCACCGCTGCGTTGAGCGCCAGGATATTGGTCTGGAAAGCGATGCCGTCGATCACGCTGATGATGTCCGAAATCTTGCGCGAGCTGGCGTTGATATCCTTCATGGTTTCCACCACCTGGCCTACCACATTGCCGCCCTCGACGGCGATGGTGGAAGCACTGACCGCCAGTTGGTTGGCGGTGCGCGCCGAATCAGCGTTCTGGCGCACGGTGCTGCTGAGTTGCTCCATGGAAGCGGCTGTTTCTTCCAGCGAACTGGCCTGGCTTTCGGTACGCGAACTCAAATCCTGGTTGCCCTGGGCGATTTCGGCGCTGGCCGTGGCCACGGTTTCGGCACCGTGGCGCACGTCGGACACGACCTTGACCAGACTGTCCTGCATGGCCTTGAGGGCGGCCATCAATTCACCGGCTTCGTCATTGCTGCTGACCTCAATCCGGGAAGTCAGATCGCCCGAGGCCACTGCCTGCGCCAGGGCTTTGGCTTTTTCCATCGACCCAACGGTGTGGTTCACCGTCCAGATGGCGATGAAGCAGGTTACGACGATGTTGGTCAATAGCACAAACATGTTCAAAGTGATCCAGGTGTTCGCCATGTCCGATGCAGCACTCTTGGACAACAATGACAAAATACCGCTGACCACGACCGTAGCGATCAGTACAGCGAACCCCAGATACATCTTTCTGGCCAACGAACCCTTCATGTGCTTTCCCCCATGCAATCAAGTTAAGTAAGAGATTACCAAGTGTAGACGATCCGATTATGGGGCCATGCCCGTAAAATCCGCCGCTTTTATGCCTGATGAAACCGACACGACCATGACCGAACCCACTGCATCTCCTGCCGCACAACCACTGCTGCAAGCGCTCCCAAAATCGTTTGAGCCCGCCGCGCTGGAAGCGCGCTGGGGCACCGAATGGGAGCAGCGCGGATATGGCGTGGCGGGCTGGCGGGGCACGCAACAGGCAAAAGCGCACGGGAGCGCCTTTGCCATTCAGCTGCCCCCGCCCAACGTCACCGGCACGCTGCACATGGGGCACGCCTTCAATCAGACCATCATGGACAGCCTCACGCGCTACCACCGCATGCTGGGCTACAACACGGCCTGGATTCCCGGCACCGACCACGCCGGGATTGCGACCCAGATCGTCGTTGAGCGCCAGCTCCAGGACCAGAAAGTCAGCCGCCACGACCTCGGGCGCGAAGCCTTTGTCCGCAAAGTCTGGGAATGGAAGGAAAAATCGGGCAATACCATCACCACCCAGATGCGCCGCCTGGGTGCCAGCGTGGACTGGAGCCGCGAATACTTCACGATGGACGACAAACTGTCCAAGGCCGTGACCGAAACCTTTGTCCAGCTCTACGAACAGGGTTTGATTTACCGGGGCAAGCGCCTGGTGAACTGGGATCCGGTGCTGCAAAGCGCCGTCAGCGACCTGGAGGTGGAAAGCGCGGAGGAAAATGGCCATATGTGGCATATCCGCTACCCGCTGGCCGATGGCAGTGGCTCTCTGGTCGTGGCCACCACGCGACCCGAAACCATGCTCGGCGATGTCGCCGTCATGGTGCACCCCGAGGACGAACGCTACGCACACCTGATTGGCAAGGCCGTCGAATTGCCCCTATGTAACCGCACGATCCCCGTCATTGCCGACGCCTATGTGGACAAGACCTTTGGCACGGGCGTGGTGAAAGTCACACCGGCGCACGACGCCAACGACTACGCCGTGGGCCAGCGCCACCAGCTGCCGATCATTTGCGTATTGACGTTGGATGCCAAGATCAACACACAGGCGCCTGCCGCCTACCAGGGGATGGACCGCTTTGTGGCGCGCAAGCAGGTGGTCGCCGACTTGCAAGAACAGGATTTACTGGTGGAAGTCAAGCCGCACAAACTCATGGTGCCACGCTGCGCACGCACCGGCCAGATTATCGAGCCGATGTTGACCGACCAGTGGTTTGTTGCCATGACAAAACCTGCTCCAGGCGGTGTCAGCATAGCGCAAGGCGCTATCGACGCAGTAGCAAGCGGCCAGGTGAAGTTCATACCCGAAAACTGGGTCAACACCTTTAACCAGTGGATGAACAACATCCAGGACTGGTGCATCTCGCGCCAGCTCTGGTGGGGCCACCAGATTCCGGCCTGGTACGACGAGGACGGCAATGTGATCGTCGCGCGCAACGAAGCGCAGGCGCAGCAACAGGCACCAGGAAAGAAGCTCACGCGCGACCCCGACGTGCTCGACACCTGGTACTCCTCGGCGCTGGTACCCTTCAGCACCATGGGCTGGCCGGAAAAAACCCAGGACTATGACCTCTACCTGCCTTCTTCGGTGCTGGTGACGGGGTACGACATCATCTTCTTCTGGGTGGCGCGCATGGTCATGATGACCAGACACTTCACGGGACAAGTGCCGTTTCGCCATGTCTACATCCACGGCCTGGTGCTCGATGCGCATGGCAAGAAGATGAGCAAATCCGAGGGCAACGTGCTCGATCCGGTCGATCTGATTGACGGCATTGAACTGGCACCCTTGCAGGCCAAGCGCTCCGAGGGCCTGCGCAAACCCGAAACCGCCCCCCTGGTTCGCAAAAATACCGAAAAGGAATTTCCGAACGGTATCCCGGCCTTTGGCGCCGATGCGCTGCGTTTCACCTTTGCCGCGCTGGCCACCCTGGGGCGTTCGATCAATTTCGATCCCAAACGCTGCGAGGGCTACCGCAACTTCTGCAACAAACTCTGGAACGCCACACGCTTTGTGCTGATGAACTGCGAAGGGCTGGATTGCGGACTGGACGAACATGCCGGTGCGGCCTGCACCACCGGCGGCTATCTGGACTTCAGTCTGGCCGACCGCTGGATCGTCTCGCTGTTGCAGCAGGCAGAATGCACCGTGGCCCAGGGCTTTGCCGACTACCGGCTGGATAACGTCGCCAACACGGTCTACGATTTTGTCTGGAACGAGTTTTGCGACTGGTATCTGGAAATTGCCAAGGTGCAGATCAACACCGGCACGCCCGAGCAGCAACGCGCCACGCGCCGCACCCTGATTCGCACGCTGGAAACGGTGCTACGTCTGGCGCACCCCATCATTCCCTTCATCACAGAAGAACTCTGGCAAAAGGTTGCACCCGTGGCAGGGCGCGCTGGCCCCTCCATCGCCATTGCCGCGTATCCGGTAAGCCAGCCCGAGCGTGTGGACCCAGCAGCCATTGCCCATGTCACCCGGCTCAAAGGCCTGGTGGATGCTGTGCGCAATCTGCGCGGCGAGATGAACGTCTCGCCCGCTGCACGTTTGCCGCTGTTTGTGTTTACCCAGACCCCGGAGGAAGCGGCCTTTGTGCAAAATGCAGCCGCCGTGCTGCAAGCCCTGGCCAAACTCAATGAAGTGCGGCTGTTCGACACCGAAGCCACTTGGGCGCAGGCGGCACAGGCAGCGCCCGTGGCCGTCATCGGTACGGCGCGCATTTGCCTGCATATCGAAGTGGACATTGCCGCCGAGAAAGTACGCCTGGGCAAGGAAGCCGCCCGGCTGGAAGCGGAAATCGCCAAAGCCAACGGAAAATTGTCCAATCAGGCCTTTGTTGCCAAGGCGCCAGCCGCTGTGATCGAGCAAGAACGCGCCCGATTGGCCGATTTCGACGCCACGCTCACCAAGGTACGCGAACAATTGGCGCGCCTGGGCTGATTTGCACAAAAAAACGCACATATGGGGCACAAAAAGTGCGAAAATATGGGCCTGTCGCTTGGCATCGCTCTGGATGCCAATCGCACGTCCCCGACCCCGCCGTGCCCTTGGCTCCTCTCAGCTGTGCTAGCTGTATCTTTGTGTAGTGAAAGATTGGAGCACCATCATGGCAACTACCCTTCCCACCCTCTCCATAGCTCCCTCCAACGCCCCAGCGGCTGAAGGCAACAACAACGCGACCACGGCGTTTACTTTCCTTGTCACACGCGCAGGCGATTTGAGCGCCGCATCTTTTGCAACCTGGACGGTCGCAGGCAGCGGCACTGATCCAGCCAGCGCCACCGATTTCACGGGTGGCATACTGCCCACAGGCACCGTCAACTTTGCGGCTGGCGCTTCCACCGCCACCATCACCGTCAACGTCAATGGCGACAACGGCAAGGAGGCAAACGAAGGCTTTACCGTCACCCTCTCCAACCCCAATGGTGCAACCTTGGGCACCTCTTCGGTTGGTACCAGCCTGAACCAAAGTGCTTCGGGCGGTTATGGCGTAACTGAAAACTTCTACACGCTTGCCGGGGGAAGTGGCGCATTCACCATGACCTACAACATGTACAGCATCCCGGATCGCGCGGATATCTATGTCAACGGCACGCTGGCGGTCAGCACCAATGGCCAGGTGTCCAATACAGGCACACTCACGGTTCCCAGCACCTTTGCGCTCAAAGCCAGCGATGTCGTGCGTGTGGTCATGACCGGAACCGATACCGGCACAGCCTGGGATTACACGGTGAACTACCAAGGTGGTGTCCAGTCGCTGAATTACATCGCAGCAGGCACCATCGTCAATGATGATACGCAGCCTGCAACGGCGCTCCCCACGCTCTCCATCGCGCCATCCAACGCCCCAGCGGCGGAAGGCAACAACAATGCAACCACGGCGTTTACTTTCGTGGTTACGCGCAAGGGCGACCTGAGTGCCGCGTCTTCCGCGACCTGGATGGTCGCGGGCAGCGGCGCTGATCCAGCCAATGCCGCCGATTTTACGGGTGGCGTACTGCCCACAGGAACCGTCAACTTTGCGGCTGGTGCTTCCACCGCAACCATCACCGTCAACGTCAATGGCGACAATGGCAAGGAAGCAAACGAAGGCTTTACCGTCACCCTCTCCAACCCCAATGGAGCAACATTGGGCACATCCTCGGTCGGCACCAGCCTGAACCAAAGCGCATCGGGTGGCTATGGTGTGACCGAAAACTTCTACACACTTGCTGGTGGCAGTGGCGCGTTCACCTTGAGCTACGACATGTACAGCATCCCGGATCGCGCCGATGTCTATGTCAATGGTACGCTGGCAGTGAGCACCAATGGGCAGGTCTCCGGCACAGGCACGCTCACTGTTCCCAGCACCTTTGCGCTCAAAGCCAGCGATGTCGTGCGCGTGGTCATGACCGGAACCGATACTGGCACAGCCTGGAATTACACGGTGAACTACCAGGGCGGTGTCCAGTCGCTGGACTACATCACGGCAGGTACCATCATCAACGACGATACGACGACCACACCGCTGCCGTCCTATACCGTCTCCGGCACCTTGGGTGACGATTACTTTTTGCCATCCGGCAACAACAATTATTTTGGTGGTGGTGGCAACGATACCTACATCATCAGCCCCTACATACTCAGTGGAGCCGTGACCGCCAAGATCACCGATACGGAAGGTACAAACGTTATCCAGTTGATTGATGGCATGACGATTGCCGCCAGCAGTTTTTTCAATAATGCCGTGCAACTCACGCTCGCCAACGGTGCCAAGGTGCAGATACTCGGAGCATCAGGTTTTAGCTACCAGCTTGGAGCGAATGCATCATGGGGTGACACCGCCAGCAGCCAGACCTATGCCCAGTTCGCGGCCATACTCGGCGCGAGCGTTCCGGCAGCCGGAGCGGCGGCGGTCAGCGGCACTGCCAACTACGTGGTTCCCAGCAACGCCAGCAGCGGGACATCCATTGACCTTTCCTCCGGAACGGTTGCTGCCAGCGCAGCCAGCGAGACGTTTGTTTATGACTACAAGATGGTCAACGGGCGTGCCACAAAAGCAGGCGATGGCGTGGTGACCATCACGGGTTTTAGCACCACGAACGACAAACTCGTGTTCAATGATGTTGGAGCCGGTACGGTGTACACCAAGGCACAATTCCTGGCCCTGGCCGGCGTGGTGAATGCGGATGATCCGTTTACCGGAAGCGCCAGCATCTTTTTTGACCCCGATGCAGGCGCGTCGGGTGGGGTTTACCTGACGGGTGTTCGTGTGTCTGATGTCCCGATTGAAACCCTTGCCTGATTAAGTTACTGGTGTCACGCAATCTCCCCTCTCCTGCTTGCGGGAGATGGGCTGGGGGAGGGGGTGCTTGTATCATGGTGGTTCATCTGATCAACCAAGAGACACTGGCATGAACACCACACCTACCGAAATTCTGTTTATTGACAACAACGTAAGTGACTACAAAGCCCTGCGGGCCACCACGCAGCCCAATACCATCACCGGCACAACGGGTGATGACTTGCTCAATGGCACCACAGGAAGCGACTCGATCAGCGGGCTGGCGGGCAATGACACGCTCAACGGCAGTGACGCAAGCGACACACTGGACGGCGGTGATGGCGACGACAGACTGTATGGCAATGCAGGCAACGACAATATGCTGGGTGGTGCAGGCTCCGACACGCTTGTGGGCGGCGCGGGCACCGATGTGCTGGATGGCGGCGCAGACACTGACAGTGTCAGCTATGGGGATGCCACCGGACCGGTCACAGCCAGTCTGATTTTGGGCGTAGCCACGGGTGTGGGTGTGGGTGGCGATACGCTCATTGGCATCGAAAACATGTACGGCAGCCCATTCAGCGACTTCCTGACCGGGGACGCCAATAATAACTACCTCGAAGGCGGCTCTGGCAATGACACCCTGGTGGGAGGTTCCGGTGCGGACAATTTTTCTGCAATCTCTGCCAGCGATGACACGTCAACAGACACCATTTCCGACTTCATCGTCGGCAGTGGCGGGGACAGGATCATCATTCCGACCTGGCTTTTCACCAATTACACGGGTTTCAATCCCTTTGCCAGCCGATATGCGCGCCTGGTCCAATCGGGCGCAGACACCCTGCTGGAGCTGGACATGGATGGACCTTCCTCCAGTGCTGCGGCATTTCGTACCGCGCTGGTACTGAGCAATATGGTCAGCAGCAGTCTGGCGGCATCCAATTTCAATGAAAACTACGACCCCAATGCTGTCGTCGGCACGACAGGGGCAGACTCCCTCACGGGCACTGCGGGCGAGGACTTCATGGACGGTGCCGAAGGCAACGACACCTTGAGCGGATTGGCGGGCAATGACGTGCTTCACGGTGGCGACGGTGACGACACGCTGGATGGCGGCGATGACGGCGACCAGCTCCGTGGCAATGCAGGCAACGACAGCCTCATGGGCGGCGCGGGCTGGGATTATCTCCACGGTGGAGCGGGCAACGATACGCTCAATGGGGGTGCCGATGGGGGTATTGCCGAATATTATTATGATGCCACGGGTCCGGTCACGGTCAACCTGTCCCAGGGAACAGCCAGCGGTACTGGGGTGGGTAGCGATACGCTCCTCAACATCACCAGCGCCAGCGGCAGCAACTACGACGATACCCTGACCGGGAATGCCAATGGCAACGGTCTTATCGGTTATGGTGGCAACGACAGCATCAGCGCTGGCGCAGGTGCCGACAATCTGGTCGGCGGACAAGGCAACGATACGCTCGATGGTGGAGCAGACAGCGACAGCATTGAATACTGGGATGCCACAAGCGCCGTCACTGTGAACCTGAGCTTGGGTACGGCCAGCGGTGGCTCTGGCAATGACACGCTCATCGGTATCGAAAACGTTTCCGGCGGCGCGTTCGGTGACACGCTCATTGGCGATGCCAACAACAACCAGCTCAGTGGCAACCTGGGCAACGATACGCTGACCGGCGGTGCTGGCTCGGACACTTTCCGCATTCTTGCCGGCGCGAGCGATACCTCGGCGGATACCATTACCGACTTTAGCACGGGCAGTACCGGGGACGTTTTAGCCATTCCGACAGAATCTTTCGCCAACTTTCCCAGTGGCTCCAACCCCTTTTCCAACGGATACGCGCGCCTGAGCCAATCGGGTAGCAATACCCTGCTGGACCTGGACCCGGATGGCCCCAGTGGCTCCCTCGCTTTCCATACGGCTGCGATTTTGCAAAATGTGGACAAAAACAACCTGGTCGCGGCCAATCTGAGTGGCTTTGATCCCAATGGGGGGAGCAGCACACCCACTTTGGCGCTTTCGCCGGTGGCAAACCTGATCGCTGAAGGCAACACCGGCAGCCAGTCCCTGAAGTTCACCGTCAATCTCTCCGCTGCTGCCACCAGCACGGTGAGCGTCAATTACGCCACCGCCGATGGCACCGCCACAGCGGGCAGCGACTACACGGCCAGCAGCGGCACCTTGAGCTTTGCCGCTGGTGAAATCAGCAAGACCATTGCCGTGCCGATTTTGGGCGATACCACCATCGAATCCAGCGAAACCTTCACGCTCACCTTGAGCAGCCCCAGCGGTGCCACCCTGGGCAGTGCCATCAGCGCGACAGCCACGATTGTGAACGACGACCAATCCACCACCGTGTCCTATACGGTACCCGGCACACGGGTCGATGACTTCCTTATCCCCTCGGGTGGCAACAAGTACTTCGGAGGCGGCGGCAGCGACACCTACATCATCAGTCCCCACACCCTGAGCGGCGCAGTAACGGCCAAGATTACCGACACGGAAGGCTCCAACGTGCTGCAACTGGTTGATGGCCTGACGATTGCATCCAGCAGCTTCTATAGCGATGCCGTACAGCTTACGCTCTCCAACGAGGCCATTGTGCAAGTCCTGGGAGCTGCGGCCTTTAACTATCTGGTGGGTGCCAATACCCCGGCGGGTGACACGGCCAGTAGCCAGACATACGCCCAGTTTGCCGCCACATTGGGCGCGTCCGTACCCACGGGGTCCACGCCGGTGAGCGGTACGGCCAACTTTGTGGTGCCCCGTGTTGTAACACCCGCAAGTGCGCCGACCACAGCGACATCCAGCACTTCCACCACCGTTCCCGGCACCCCAGGTAATGACTTTTTCTTGCCATCCGGTGGAGGCAACTACTTCGGTGGTGGCGGCAGCGACACCTACACCATCAGCCCCTACACCTTGAGCGGCGCGGTGACAGCCAAGATTACCGACACGGAAGGCTCCAACGTGCTGCAACTGGTTGATGGTTTGACGATTGCATCCAGCAGCTTTTACAGCAACGCCGTGCAGCTCACGCTCTCCAACGGTGCCATCGTGCAAGTCCTGGGTGCTGCGGCTTTTGGTTACCAGGTGGGCGCCAATGCCCCGGCGGGTGATACGGCTTCCAGCCAGACGTATGCCCAGTTCGCCGCCACGCTGGGCGCTTCGGTGCCCACAGGCTCCACGCCGGTGAGCGGCACGGCCAACTTTGTGGTGCCAACCAGCACCAGCCCCGCCATTGCGATGGCAGATATAGGTAGTAGCGGCGTTGGCATTGCCCTGGCCGGAGTGGGCAACATCTGGGAGTCTGGACTATAAATTCGGCTGCATCCTCGTGGATGAAGTGGGGATGGCTCAATCTGCGCCAGGGCAATTCACGACGCCGACACGGCCTGCTTGAATCTGGCGGCGCGCTGGTGCAGGAGTGCGGGCAGATCGGCGATGGCTTGGATATGTGCGGGTGTCAGGGGTGCGCGCTCCAGGCTTTTGAGTGCGGTGTGGATGACCTGGGAGCAGTGGGTGGCGCCCAGGGTCAGGCAGCCGGTGTGCAGCGCGTCCAAGGCACGGTGGTCAAGTGCGGCGCCGGCTTGGGCTTTCTGGAGGGCGCCGTCGATTTGCCCGGCCAGCGCGTCCAGATAGGTCACATAGCGGGCGATGGGGATGCCCAGGCGTTTGATGGTGGCTTGGGCATCTTCGAACATGGATTCCAGGTTGGCGCCCAGCGTGGCTTCAATCTTGGCGCGCACATCGGCTGCGTGAAACGGCTTGACGATAAAGCCCTTGGCGCCGAGTTTCAAGGCCTCGGTCACCGTTTCCCGGTCAGAAGCCGATGTCACCATCAATACGGGGATGTGGGCAAAACGGGGGACACTGCGCATGCGGCGCAACAATCCGATGCCCGACATGCCCGGCATGCGCACATCACAACAGCACAAAACCGGATGCAGGCCCTGCGATAACAGTTCCCAGGCCTGTTCACCCGATTCGGCCTCGCAGATTTCAATGTCTGGAAGGCCGCCCAGGACGTCCATCAGGGCCATGCGCGAGATCAGGTCGTCATCTATTACCAATACCTTCATTTTGTAATTTTTCGTAATTGCTTGTCATTGCAAAAATGGGGGCGCTTCAGCTGCTCTGGAGGCGCGCAAGTGCTGCGTCTATTTTTTGTTGCAAGGCGGGCATACGCTGTGCAATCCAGGCCAGATTATCGCTATCTGCGGCTTGTTCGATTTGTCGGCATTGTTCCTGTAAATCGGTGGCACCAAAATAGCCCGCAGAGCCTTTGAGGCTGTGCACCGCCAGCGCCACGGCCTTGCCGTCTGCGGCATCCAGGGCGTTTTTTACCACGGTAAGCAGGCGAGGCGCTTCGGTCATGAAGGCGCGTCGCATGGACTCTTGCCCCTTGGAGCTGAAGCCTTGCAGCACGGGTGGCTGTACGGGTGGTTGTGCAGGCATTGTGGCTTCGTCATGGAACTTTTGGGCGATGGCGGCGAAGTCGCCTTGTATTGCCAGCACGGCATCCACAATGTCACCATCAAAATGCGTACCGCGCCCCTGGCAGATGATGCCGATGGCTGTGTCGTGGTCCAGTGCGGCCTTGTACACGCGCTTTGAAATCAGGGCGTCGTAGACGTCGGCAACGGCCATCAACCGCGCTGCAATCGGGATGGCATCGCCCGCCAGGCCTTCAGGATAGCCCGAGCCATCAAACTTTTCGTGGTGTGCGTAGGCGATTTCGCGTGCGTAGCGCAAGAATGCGCTGCTGGTGCCCAGATGGTGTTCCACTGCAAGCAGCGTGTCGCGGCCATACACCGTATGCAGTTTCATGGTTTCGAACTCGTCCGTGTCGAGTTTTCCCGGCTTGAGCAGGATACGGTCGGGAATGCCCACTTTGCCAATGTCATGCAAAGCCGCTGATTTGAATAGCAGTGTGATATTTTCGTTGCTCAGTTCGGCGCAAAAACGCGGATGGTTCTGCAATTTCCTGGCCAGCGAGGCCATGTAGTGCTGGGTGCGCCGGATGTGGTTGCCCGTTTCGTTGTCGCGCGTTTCCGCCAGGCTGGCCATGGCAAGAATGGTGGCATCCTGCATGGCTTCGACTTCGGCTGTGCGTTTGACCACCAGATGCTCCAGCAGTTTGTTCTGGTCCTTGAGCAAGGCGCTGGCCTGTTTGAGCTGAATGTGGGTTGCCACACGTGCCAGCAGCGTTTCGGCATGGATGGGCTTGGAGATGTAGTCCACCGCGCCTTCGTGAAAGCCACGTGCTTCGCTTTCGCGCTGCGTGTTGGCGGTCAGGAAAATGACCGGAATGTCGGCAGTGCGCGCATCGGCTTTGAGCCGCGCGCAGACGGTGTAGCCATCGAGGTCTGGCATCATCACATCGAGCAAAATCAGGTCGGGGAAGGGTGAAAGCCGGGCAAGATGCAAGGCGCTTGCACCATCCTGGGCCAGGATGACGTCGTATGTGCCCTCTAGCAAATGGCGCACCAACTCCAGGTTGAGCGCAATATCGTCAACGGCGAGAACCCGGGGGCGAGTGTTCACTCAGTTTGCTCCTTTTTTCCTGGGTTTGTTGTAGCAAAGCGGCATGCACAGCACAGCCACAAATGGAGGCATTATGGCTGTAATGCCATCGGGATATTCTCCAGGCATCTGCCATTTTTTCGATTTGTGCTACTTCGCGTGTATTGCAACCGGGCGTAAATTTTCGGCAAAGATCACAGATTTAACAGATTTTGGAACGGGTACTGATTTTTCCAGCGGTAAGCGTGAAAATCGCGTTGGTCTGTAGAGACGATGCGGCCATGCCCCAGATGTTCGGCAAGGATGACCATGGAAGCATCCGCAAAATCCATGGGCAGATTCTCATATTGGCGTATCAGTTCGGCACAACGCGGCAGGTGTGTTTCGTTCATGGGAAATAGGGAAAACAGCCCCTCCTGTTGCGCTATCAGAAATTCAGCCGATTGCTGTGAACCGCAAAATTTTTGTAACAAGTAGCAGGTTTCCGTAACAACGGGTATCGTTGTCATGAGTGGTTCATTGAGTTGGGCAGCGCAACGGCGAACCAGGGGATGGAGTGCATCACGACGGTTTAGCAAAGCCACCCAAAAGCCAGTGTCAGCAAGGATCATGGGGTGTTACCCCACAAGTGCTTTTTGTATTCTACGGATAGGTTGCTGTCGCTGTTTATGCAGCCCAGAAGCGCATGTTCATCCAAAATGCGCAAGAGCTTTTGTCCCTCGGTTTCAGACGATTTTGGCAGTTTGTCCAGAGCTTGTTCGAGGATGTGCGCCACCACCTCCGGCAGTGGCTTGTTGAGATGTTGCTGTAATTGCAACAGACGCTCGGCATAGGTGTCGTCGAGTTCGGCTTCAATGTGCATGACTATTCCTTTTTACAGAGGTGGTTTGTGGTTTTGGTGGTCTGTCGGGCAGGTGCGGTGCATGGGTTTTTGCGAGGATTCTTTCAGGTGACGCGCAGCAGGTTGCGTGCGATGGTGTAGCAATGCAGGGCCACGGGTACAAATTCAATGACGATCCCGTCCAGATCAGTCGAACCAGTATGGGTGCGGGTGGTGACCAGTGCAGGGCGAACCAGGGCGAATTTGCCGGAAAGCTCGCGCACAGCCCGCAATTCACTGGGGGTGGACACAATGCGGTCGGACCATTTGATCTCGGTAGCGAAGCGGGGTTTTTGGGTGCGTGGGTCAAGCGACACGATGTCAATCTCCAAATCCTGGCGGCCAGATTTCCAGCGGGCGTAGTGCAATGAATTGCTGACCTGCGTGCTGTGCAACCATTGTGCCCACACGGCTGTTTCGGCCAGATTGCCCATGGCATCGTCATCTGCAGCCACCATGCCAAACAGTGCGGAGCGGATGGACGGGTTGGTGAGATACACCTTGAAGGTGCGGGCACGCTGCATGCGCAAAGCACTGTCGTCAATGCGATGCACCCGGCGGATCAGGTAGGCCGCTTCCAGGTACTCCAGGTATTCACCCAGTTTGGCTTTGGGAATGCCGGAGTGCTTGCTCAGGTCTTCCAGGCCAATTTCATTGCCGGTGTTGAACGCCAGCACATTGAAGAAGCGGTTGAGTTCCTGCGTGTCGCCAATGCCGTAGAGGCTGGGCAAGTCTTTGAGCAGAACTTTATCCACAATGTCCTGACGCAGAAACCGCGCGGGGTTGTTCCGTACGGTGGGGATCATTACAGCCTCGGGGAAGCCACCGTAATTGAGGTAATTGATGAATTCGGCGTTAAGGGCATTGATGTCGGTGGCATGGTACGCAGGCGGTTTACCGGGCCGTTCAGGCAAGTCAACAATCAGCGATTCTTCCTGATCGGCAAAGCGCAGATATTCGGCAAAGGTGAGCGGTGGCAAAATGAATTCAGAGAACCGGCCCGCACCGGATTCGCGGCTTTTCATGCGCAGTGCGGCGGCGGCGGAGCCACTGGCTACAAACCGGATGTGCGGGTAGGTGTCCACCAGGGACTTGAGGTGCATCTCCCAGCCCTTGAGGTACTGGATTTCGTCAAACAGCACCCACAGCGGTTTGCCTGCGGGGTGTTGCTGGAGGTCGATAAAAAGCTGAACCAGGCTTTCCAGGCTGCGCCCGGAGTACAGCGGAGTGTCCAGCGACAGAAACAGGATTTGCGTGCCCGCCAGACGATCCACCTGCAACAAGCACGCCACCAGATGTTTGAGCATGACAGTCTTGCCAACCCGGCGCGGGCCAATCACCACCACTGCACGCCGGACCGACGTGTCCATGGCCAGTTGGGCAAACTGCGGAAAGTAAGCGCGGCGCGGCCAGGTGGCTTCTTCGGGATCAATGCCATGACCCGCCCGCCACCACGGATTGTCCGTAGCGAGCCGCCGCTGTACATCGTGCAAGGGGATTTCAAATCGTGAGGCCATAAGAATTTCTTAAAGTGTCATATTAAGTATGAAAAAAATAGCTTAACGCAACATCTGCAAAAAAACTCAATTTTTTCATCAACTTAGTGTGTCACATATCAGTGCGGCTGCAGGGCTGCCAGCATGGCGCTTAATGTCTGCTCCAGTTCGCCGTAGCGCCCGGCGACGCTTTGCAGATCATTCTGGTTGGCCAGGGTTTCGAGTGTGGCGCACAGTGCGCGCACTTCCTGGCCTTGCAGATAGGCGGCACTGCCTTTGAGAGTGTGCAGTTCCAGCGCGGCGCTGCTGGCGTCTCCCGCATCCAGCGCGGTTTTCAGCCGGGCCATGCGCTGGGGGGCTTCGTTGCGAAAGACTTCGATCATGGCATTCCAGGTACGCTGGGACACGCTTGGCCGTGTGGAGAGCACGGCCTGCACCGTGGCCACGGGATCGGGCGGATGGGGTAGTGGAGCGGGAGGGGGCAGGGCGGCAGCGCTGTCCACTCCGAACAGCGCATCCAGCGCCGCTACATCGGCGGTTTGCACGGGTGTATCTTCGAGTGCTGTCAGCGGCGGCAATGCAGCACCCTGGGCCAGAAGGCGTGTGATGACCTTGGCGAGTTCGGAAAATAGGGCGGCTTCGTCGATGGGCTTGCCCAGAAAGCCATCCATGCCGGCTTGCAGGTAGCGCTTGCGGTCTTCTTCCATGACGTTGGCCGTCAGGGCAACGATGGGCAGGGACGGGTCGAGCACGATGTAACGTTCGTTGCCCCCGGCGCGGATCAGCTGGGTGGCTTCCATGCCGTCCATCTCGGGCATGCGCATGTCCATCAGCACCATGTCGTAGCGTTGCGTGCTCAGGGCGCGCAGGGCTTCGAGGCCGTTTTCGGCCAGGTCGATGCGGTGTCCCATGCTCTCGACCAGTTCGCGCACGATGAGTTGGTTGGTCTTGCCGTCTTCGGCGCACAGGATGGACAAGCGGTGGGTGTGGCGGTTGTTGGCGACAGTTGTCACGCTGGCAGCTTGTGTGCCCGTGTGCAGCGGCAGGCGGAAACAAAAAGTCGTGCCAGCGCCGAGCGTGCTGGTGACGCCAATTGTGCCGCCCATGGCTTGGACAATGTGTTTGCAGATCGCAAGCCCTAGTCCGGTGCCGCCAAATTTGCGGGTGGTCGATACGTCGGCCTGTTCGAATTTCTGGAATAACCTTGGCAAGGCTTCTTCGGGTATGCCTACGCCGGTGTCCGTGACGGCAAACTCCAGCCAGCCATCCACGCCACGCTGCAAGCTGAGTTTGACGCTGCCGTGTTCGGTGAATTTGATGGCGTTTCCCATCAGGTTGATGAGCACCTGGCGCAGGCGTACTGGGTCGCCTTGCCACCAGCGTGGCAGATCGGCTGGCAGCTCCATGGTGAGCGAGAGTCCCTTGGCGTCGGCGCGCTCTTCCAGGATGCTGTGGCTGTCTTGCAGCACGGCGGGCAGGTCGAAGTCGATATGTTCGAGTGCCATCTTGCCGGCTTCGAGCTTGGAGTAATCCAGAATGTCGTTGATGATCTGCAGCAGGCTTTGCGCGTTGGACAGGCCCAGGCTGAATTTATCGCGTGTCTGTGCAACCAGCCGGGTGTCCTTGAGCCCGAGTTTGAGCATGCCGATCACGCCGCCCAGTGGCGTGCGGATCTCGTGGCTGATCATGGCCAGAAAATCGCTTTTCATGCGGCTGGCCGCCTCGGCGGCATGTTGTGCAGCCTCCGCTGCGGCGGTGGCGGCGCGCAGGCTCTGGTTGGCCTTTTGCAGTTCCGTGGTACGCTTTTTAACCAGCGTTTCCAGATGGTTGCGGTATTGCCCCAGCTCTTCGGCCACACGCTGCTCTTCGGTGATGTCCTTGATGAAACCGTAGAGAAACGACACCTTGCCATCGTCATCGACTTCGGCGTGTGACTCCGAGTGCAGCGTGCGCAGCATGCCATCGCTGCGGCGGATGCGGTAGTTCAGGACGCGCGGTTGCTTGTCGTGCAGCAGTACGGAGATGCTTTTCAGGTAGTGTTCCCAGTCGTCGGCGAAGACAAGATCCAGGGTTTTCTTGCCGGTGATCCGTCCTGAAAATCCAGGGGGCAAGTCCCCATCGGGTTGCGGCGTGTAGTGGTACAAATCGAATGCGGTTTTGGAGCACAGCACTTCGTCGGTTTCCGGGTTCCAGCGCCAGATGCCCATGCCGGCATGCTGCTGGATTTCGGCCATCATGTCGTAGCTGTGCTGCAACTCGGTTTGCTTGCGGTATAGCTCGGTGACGTCCCGGCAGATCGAAATCACGTGCATTTCGTCGGCAATGGAAAATAGCCGGGACGAAATGGACCCACGGTAACACTCGCCGGTGTGGCTGCGCACGGTGCATTCAAAGGCATCGACTTTTCCTGTTTTCACCAGAATATCGGCCAGGCGCTGGTAATCGGCCTGGTCGCTCCAGAAGTCGCTGCTGGCAAAGGAGATGCCTAGCATTTCTGCGCGTGTACGCCCGTAGGCGCGGGCGGACTCCTCGTTGATGTCGACCACCACCGCATCGCGAAAGCGCGTGACCGCAATCTGGTCGGGGATGGCGTTGTAGATGGCCGAGAGTTTCTCTTGCGAAGCGCGCAGTGCCTGCTCGGCGGCAACACGCTCGGTGATGTCTTGCAGGAAACCATAAAAATGCAGGATGCGCCCGGTTTCGTTGAATTCCAGAAAGCCTTCGGTGTAGAGCACACGCACCACCCCGTCACCACAAATGGCCCGGTACTGGTACGAGCGTACCTGGCGGGTGCGCAGGCCAGCGCCAAATTCATGGAGGTAGCGCTCGCGGTCGTCGGGATGCACCATGGCTATGCTGTCTTGCGCGCGCACGATGCCGACAAAGCCCGGTGGCAGGCCGGCATTGGCTTGCGGCTGCAAGCGCAGGATGGCACAGGCCGTCTGGGACATCCATATTTCACCACTGTCCAGGTTCCACTGCCAGATGCCCATGCCGGCGTTTTGCTGGATTTTGGCCAACAGGTCGTAGCTGCGCCGCAGCGCGTCTTCCTGTTTGCGGCTGTCACTGATGTCGCGCACGTTCATGGCGATGTGTATTTCGCCGTCGATGGCAAAGGTTCTGGCCGAAACCAGGCCCGGAATCTGCCTGCCGTCCTTGGCGGTAAAGGTCGATTCAAAATCAGAGAGCGACCCCGCTTCCGCCAGTTTCCGCACAAAGTTCTTGCGTGCCTCCGGTTGCCACAGTCCCAGTTCGTTGGCGTTGCGGCCAATCACCTCTTGTGCTGGCCAGCCACTAAGCCGGGTAAACCCCTCGTTCACGGTGACGATGTGGCCATCGGCCAGACGCGATACCGTGAACAGATCGGGCACCATGTTCAGTATGAAGGAAACACGTGCCTGCTCGGTTTGCAGCGCGGCATTTTTCTCCTGCAGCGTTGCCAGCAGTTTTTTCTTCTCGCTGAAGATCGTGGCAAAGCTGTTGCTCGTGACGTAGAGCATGGCACCCAGCCCGGCGCATACGCCCAGCGGCATCAAAAGCATGGAGTCCATGGCACCGAGCGCCAGCAGCACGTCGTTGAGCCCCAAGGCAAAACCCAGCGTAAAACCCGGCAGCAGGATTGCGGCACCCGCACGGCCCTGGCGCAGCCCCTGGGCGACCATGTACAAGGCCGCTGTGCCAACAACCAGCACCAGCACATGGTGGACGGTGCGCAAGGGTTGGAGCCAATCGGCATTGAGCGGAATCAGCATCAGGCCCAGGGGCACGCTGACGAGCAGCAGCAGTATGGCAAACCAGCGGTTCAGCCGGGGTGTGGGAACATGAAAATACTGCGAAAAACGGTACAGGAAATAGCAGAAATTCATGCCCAGGTGCATGAGGATGCTGGCCGCTTGCGGTGAGGCAAAGCGCAGGAAAACCTCGCTGGACGCCAAAAAATAGAACCCGCACAACAGGCTGCTCAGGGCCGCATGCAGGTACATGCCGTAGCGTGTATGCGCATACACCAGCAGCAAGAACAGTCCAAAGGTAAAGCCGATGGTGCTGACCACCAGGCTCAGTGTTGCAATGATTGGTTCCGGCATCATCGTTTCCTGTATTGTCTGAATATTTTTACTTTTATTTTGATAGCTTTGCCCGCTTGTCCCATAAGCGCTACGGCCAGAATTGGCATTAAACCGGCTCCAGCGTGGCAAGGAGGGCGGTCAGGTGCTGCTCCAGCTCGGGCAGGTGCCGGGCTACGGTGTGCAAGTCCCCCGCGTCGGCATGCACCTCCAGCGTGCTGCACAGCGCGCGCAGTTCAAGGCCTTGCAGATGGCCGGCACTGCCCTTGAGGGTGTGCAGTTCCAGCGCGGCGCTGCTGGCATCCCCCTCACCCAGCGCGGTTTTCAGCCGGGCCAGACGCAAGGGTGCTTCGCTGCGGAAAACCTCGATCATCGCGTTCCAGGTACGCTGTGACACGCTTTGCCGCGAGATGGGTGCTGCCTGCACCGGGACCGGGGACTGTGGGGCGGGCAGGGCGGCGCTGTCCACGCCGAATAGTGCATCCAGCACATCCAGCGCCACCACATCGGCGCTTGGCGTGGGTGTGGTATCTGCATCTGTCAATGGTGCCAGCTCCACACCCTGGGCCAGAAGGCGGGTGATGACCTTGGCGAGTTCGCCGAACAGGGCGGCTTCGTCAATGGGTTTGCCCAGAAAGCCATCCATTCCGGCTTGCAGGTAGCGCTGCCGGTCTTCTTCCATCACGTTGGCCGTCAGTGCCACGATGGGCAGGGCCGGGTCGAGCACGATGTAGCGTTCGTTGCCTCCGGCGCGGATCAGCTGGGTGGCTTCCATGCCGTCCATCTCGGGCATGCGCATGTCCATGAGCACCATGTTGTAGTGCCGCGTGCTCAGGGCGCGCAGGGCTTCAAGGCCGTTTTCGACCAGCTCAATGTGGTGTCCCATGCTCTCGACGAGTTCGCGCACGATGAGCTGGTTGGTCTTGCCATCTTCGGCACACAGGATGGACAGGCGGTGGGTATGGCGGCTGCTGGCAACGGTTTCCACGATTTCAGGTTTTTTGCCCTCGTGCAGCGGCAGGCGGAAACGAAACGTCGTGCCAGCGCCGGGCGTGCTGGTGACGCCAATCGTGCCGCCCATGGCTTCGACGATGTGCTTGCAGATCGCCAACCCCAACCCGGTGCCACCGAATTTGCGGGTGGTGGACACATCGGCCTGCTCGAATTTCTGGAACATGCGTGGCAAGGCGTCAGCGGGTATGCCCACGCCGGTATCGGCAACGGCGAATTCCAGCCAGCCGTTTTCTTCCTGGTTCAGGGTGAGCAGCACCGAGCCGTGTTCGGTGAATTTGATGGCGTTGCCCATGAGGTTGATGAGCACCTGGCGCAGGCGCACCGGGTCGCCTTGCCACCAGCGCGGCAGTTCGGGTTGCATCTCCATGAGGAGCGCCAGCCCCTTGGCGTCGGCACGCTCTTCCAGGATGCTGTGGCTATCTTGCAGCGTGGCGGGCAGGTCGAAGTCGATGTGCTCCATCTTCATCTTGCCGGCTTCGAGTTTGGAGTAGTCCAGAATGTCGTTGATGATCTGCAGCAGGCCTTCGGCGCTGGCCAGGCCCACATTGAACTTGCCGCGTGTTTCTGCAATGAGCCGGGAGTCCTTGAGACCGAGTTTGATCATGCCGATCACGCCGCCCAGCGGTGTGCGCATCTCGTGGCTGATCATGGCCAGAAAGTCGCTTTTCATGCGGTTGGCCGACTCGGCGGCGTGTTGCGCGGCTTCTGCGACCACCGTGGCTGCGCGCAGGTTCAGATTGGCCTGGGTGAGGGCGGTATAACTGTTTTGCAGCTCCGTCGTGCGTTGCGCGACGAGTTGTTCCAGGTGGCTGCGGTGTTGCGCCAGTTCCTCGTCGGTGTGTGTTTGCGCGGTGATGTCCTTGACAAAACCATAGACCGAGATGACGTGGTTTTGCCCATCGCATTCCGTTTGCAGTTCGCTGTGCATGGCGCGCGTCTCGCCATCGCCACGTGTGATGCGAAAAGACAGGGTGCGCGACTGCTTGTCCCGCAGCAGCGCTTCAAAGGCGCCCATGTAGGAGGGCAGATCCTCGGCATGCACGTGGTTGAACGTGGTACTGCCCTTGAAGCGCCCGGCAAAGCCTGGGGGAAGGGCATCGGTGCTTTCGGGCGGATACCCGAACAGGTCGAGCGCTGTCTGTGAAAAGAGCAGCTCGTCGGTGTGCGGATTCCAGTGGCAAAGACCCATGCCGGCATTGCGTTGAATCTTGGCCAGGGTGTCGTAGCTGCGCTGCAACTCGATCTGTTGCCGGTGCAGTTCCGTGATGTCGCGGCAGATGGACAGCACATGGGTCACGCCGTCAAATTCGCACGGGCGTGAAGAAATCAGGGAACGGTAAACACGTCCGCTACGGGTGCTGTTGTAGCACTCGAAGGCATCCACCTTGCCCTGGGCCACCAGAATCCGGGCGTAGCGTTCGTAGTCTGCGCGGTCGGTCCAAAAGCCGATTTCACCGATCCTGCGCCCGACCAGTTCTTCACGGGCCAGTTCGTGGATGCGCACCGTCGCCTCATTCACATCGACGATGACCTGGTCGGTCAGGCGGATCACGCTGATCTGGTCGGGGATGGTGTTGTAGATGGCCGAGAGTTTTTCTTGCGAGGTGCGCAATGCTTCTTCGGCGACCACACGCTCGGTAATGTCGCGCAGCAGGCCATACACATAGAGGATGCGCTCCTCTTCATCGAGTTCGAGAAACAATTCGGCGCTGATACAACGCACATCCCCATCGCCGCAGACGACCCGATACTGGTGCGAGCATCCCTGGCGTGCGTGCATGGCGGATTCTATTTCGCTGACGTAGCGTTGGCGGTCATCGGGGTGGATGATGTCAATCGACTCTTCCACGCGCATGACACCGACAAAACCCGGCGGCAAGTCAGGAGACGATCTGGGCGTGATATGGCAGATGGCGTAGGCTGTTTGTGACCAGAAAATTTCGCCGCTGTGCGGGTTCCACTGCCAGATGGCCATGCCGGCGTTGTTCTGGATTTTGGCCAGCAGGTCGTAGCTGTGGCGCAGGGCATTTTCCTGCTTGCGGCTGGCGCTCATGTCGCGCACCGTCATGGCGATGTGTGCCACACCGTCAATGCTGAAAGTGGTTGCAGAAACCTGTCCATCCACTGCATGGCCATCCCGGTGGATGAAGGCGCATTCGAGATCGGAGATGGAACCCGTTTGTGCCAGCCGGGAGACGAAACGCTCGCGCTCCCCCGGCGGCCATAACCCCAGGTCTTGCGAGCTGTGCCCTATGGCCTCTTCGGCCTTCCAGCCACTGAGCCGGGAAAAACCCTCATTGACGGTGACGATGCTGCCGTCGTTCATGCGCGAAACGCTGAACAGGTCGGGCACCATGCGCAGCATGATCGCGGTGCGTGCCTGCTCGGCTTGTAGTGCCGCATTTTTTTCCTTCAGCGTGGCCAGCAGCTTCTTGTTTTCGCTGAAAGTGTGGGTGAAGCTGTTGCTGGTGACGTAGAGCACTGCAGCCAGTGCTGCCATCAGGCCGAATGGCATCAGAAAATGCGCCTGGACGAGCCCGACGGACATCAGCGTATCGTTGGCAGCAACGGCATAAAAAATGGCAAAACCGGCAAACAGCATGTCCGCATTGGGTCGACCCTTGCGCCAGCTCTGGGCCATCATGTAGACGATGCACGTGCCCAGGCCCATTCCCGTGACGAACTGCGCGCGCCGCAGCCACTGGAACAGGTCCAGATCGGGCCAGACCAGCTGGGAGGCCAGCAACAGGTTCAGTACCAGGATGGGAGCCGCAAGTGCGCGGTTGATGCGCGGCATGGGCGTATGAAAATACTGGACAAAAAGGAAGAAAAAGTAGGCAAAACTCAGCGCCATGTAGGACAGGACCAGCGCGGTTTCCGGCGTGAGCACCCGCAGCGACAAATCATTGGTCACGCCCAGATACAGGCTACAGCACAGACTCCCCAATCCTGCATACAGGTACATGCCGTAGCGCGTGCGGGCAAACACGAACAGAAAGAAAAGTCCGAATCCACTGCCGAGTATGCTTGCCAGCAGGCGCAGTTCGCCACCGCGCAACTGGTGCCAACCCAGGCCAGGGTCATTGGGAACGTAGGCGCGCAACTCCAGGGGCAGGGCGTAGATGCCCGTCATCAGGGTGGTATCGACGCGAATCGCCAGCACGTGGCGTGGGCCGGTAATCTGAAAGCGCACGGGAATGGGCTGTGCGGCGTAGATGCGGTCGTAATTGGCATCCCCTGGGCGGCGGAACAGTTCGTGCCCGTCGAGGTAGACGCTGGTGCGCGCCAGATAGGTGTCCAGCAGCAGCACAACCTCTTCGCCAATCAGCTTGTCATCGAATTCCAGCGTGGCGCGGTACCAGCCCACGTTGAAGTTCTTGCCATCCGCATAGGCCTTGCGCCAGGGGCCGGGGGTTCTGAGCAGTTTCCAGTCGCGCGTGTCGCGGTTGTACTCCTTGTTGTCAGGGTCATCGTCGCGCGTGAACAGCCAGCTGCCGTGCAATGCAAATGGCTGGCCCAGGTCATGGATGCGAAAACGGCACGAATCGCAACCGGCGCGCATGTCGTCCTGTGCGAACGCTGCATGGGGCAGCAGAACCATGACCATGCACACCAGCAACGCAGCCAGACGCATGCAGCGTATTGCCGCCTTTCCTATCGTTCGACCCATGTGGCGAGTTCCTTTGTTGCAATGTATTGAGCAAAAACAGGCCATTTATACTGCAACGCATTTTTTGCGGGAGGGCGCGATGCGTCTTGCAGTTTTGGGGATCGGTCTGATGGGTTATCCGATGGCCAAGCGGCTATGCCAGGCGGGCCACTGCGTGCAGGTCTGGAACCGCACGCTGCACAAGGCGCAAGCCCTGTTGTCGGACGGTGCCAGCGTGTACCCAAGCCCGGCCCAGGCGGTTGCGCAGGCCGAGCTGGTGGTGACGATGCTCGAAGACGGTGCGGTGGTGGATGAGGTTCTCTTTGGCATGGGGGCCGCCACCGCCATGCATCCGGGCAGTACGCTTGTGGATATGTCGTCCATCCGGCCCGAGCAGGCCCGCGACCATGCGGCGCGCCTGGCCGACCTGGGAATTGCGTACCTGGATGCGCCGGTCTCCGGTGGCACCATCGGCGCGGAGAACGGTACGCTGGCCATCATGGCCGGTGGCGCAGCGGCTGATTTTGAACGGGCGCTGCCGGTTTTGCATATGCTGGGCCGTGCCACGCACGTCGGGCCGACGGGCTCGGGCCAGATGGCCAAGCTGGCCAATCAGATGATTGTGGGCGCCACGATTGGCGTGGTGGCCGAGGCTTTGCTCTTGTGCGAACGCGCGGGCGCCGACATCGCCCGCGTGCGCGAGGCCATCGCCGGTGGTTTTGCCGATAGCCGTGTGCTCCAGGTGCATGGCCAGCGCATGGTGGAGCGCGACTTTGCGCCCAGGGGCCGCATGACGGTGCAACTCAAGGATTTGCGCAATGCCTTGTCGTGCGCCAGCGCAGCAAGCTTTGACGCGCCGATCACGGCCTTGCTGGAGCAGCTGTACGCGCAAGGGGTCGCCCACGGCCTGGCTGACCGTGACCAGTCCGCCTTGTTCCTGGAGCTGGCGCAGCGCAATGGCATGGAATGACAGGCCAACAGCCATAAGACCGCAAAACCACAAGAGCACGCTATTGTGTTAGCCTATTCTGGGTAGCCCCTTTTACCTCTCAACAGGGCAGTTGCCATGTTCAGCAAATACTTGAATCCGTACGCCGCTATTGAATATACCTTGCGCGGTCACAATCTGAGTTTGTAGGTTGTTGATTTTCGTGGGTAAGAAATCGTAGCATCCCCGGTTTTCATCGTATTGGGGCTGAATGTGATTGATATCGAATTTTCAAATGAATCGATTGCTGAACTGC
>JAYRRD010000053.1:0-31414 GCA_041910275.1 Rhodoferax sp. | reverse complement strand
TTCAAATCTTCAACGTTTACGCCTTTCGTGCTTGCTTTCCCGGTAGCGATATCTTTCGTATCCATCATTCAACTTTCGCATTCTGTGGTGATAGCCAGAATTTTCTCACCATCGGTATAAACGCTGCTGGAAATCGCCTAATCTCCTTGTTGGGTGGATAGTCAACAGCCGCACCGCCCGCGTTGGATAGCACCAGGCCAAAATGGCGCTGACCCGTGCTGGCGTAATCAAGAGCCGCGACAGCATAGCTGTTTGCTGAACCTCGGGAAAATCCGGTGAACAGGGCTTGGCCAGAGCCCACGCCTTTTGCTTTCAGTATCCCTGAGAGCAACGGATACATCTCGCTCGGGGTGTAGTAGTCTGCTGTGCTGTCACCACTGCCAAACCACCAGGACAAGGTCAGTACGGCATGGCCACGGGTTTCAGCGTAGGGTAGCCAGAGATACAGTTCCGAGGTCGCATAGCCCCCTGTGCCGTGTAATGCCACGATAACCCCGGCGGAAGGCGTCCACTTGGCAGGCTGCCACCATCCATAAAACGAACGGTTGTCCGATGTGTAGGCAAAGCTTGCCCCTTTGCTGATTGCTCCGGTATAACGCGTCGGATCACTGGATTGTGCCTGGGCAAAAAGACTGGCGGAGTCGGCCAGAACTGGCGCGCAGCGCATCGCCAGAACCAATACAAGTAGCAAACGCAGCAATGTAGCCATTCAAGCACCTCAATGACACAAGAAAATAGCCAAAACCCCAAAATTGGCTAAATCAGGCTGCAAGCCTTGTGCGACAAGCGGGAGTCGCTACTAAAGTAGATGCATTCGTAGATGCGTTCAGTGTTTCACAGGGGCTTGCAAATCTGCCACCGCCACCGAAACTGAAGCGCCAACGACGCTTGCCGGAGGCAATTCCTCGTCCGGCAAGGGGATGGGTTTGGACTCCAGCGCCAGCTCCAGAACCTTGTCAATCCAGCGCACAGGAATGATTTCCAGGCCGTTTTTGACATTTTCCGGAATCTCTTGCAAATCCTTAGCGTTGTTTTCCGGGATCAACACGGTCTTGATGCCGCCGCGCAGGGCTGCCAGGAGTTTTTCTTTCAGGCCGCCGATTTCGGTGACCTCCCCCCGCAGGGTGATTTCGCCGGTCATGGCCACGTCGCTGCGCACCGGTATGCCTGTCAGGGCCGAGACAAAGGCGGTGGTCATGGCAATGCCGGCACTGGGGCCGTCCTTGGGCGTGGCGCCATCGGGCACGTGGATATGAATGTCCTTCTTTTCGAAGATTTCATCCTTGATACCCAAGCGGCGCGCGCGGCTGCGCACCACGGTGCGGGCGGCCTCCACCGATTCTTTCATGACATCGCCCAGAGAGCCGGTACGGGTAATTGTCCCCTTGCCGGGTGTCAGGGCGGCTTCAATGGTCAGCAAATCGCCGCCCACCTCGGTCCAGGCCAGACCGACGACCTGGCCCACCTGGTTTTGTTGCTCCGCACGCCCGTAGGTGTATTTGCGAACGCCCAGATACTCATGCAGATTGTCGGAGCCCACGGTGACCTTGGGTTCGAGTTTCTTGAGCAGCAAGCTCTTGACGACCTTGCGGCAAATCCGGGAGAGTTCCCGCTCCAGCGAGCGCACACCGGCTTCGCGTGTGTAGTAGCGCACGATGTCGCGTACCGCAGACTCCTCGATGCACAGCTCACTCTCCTTGACGCCGTTGTTGGTCATCTGCTTGGGCAGGAGATAGCGCAGGGCGATATTGGTTTTCTCGTCTTCGGTGTACCCGGACAAACGGATGACTTCCATGCGGTCCAGCAGCGCGGGCGGAATGTTCATCGAATTCGAGGTTGCCACGAACATCACGCCGCTCAGGTCGTAGTCCACTTCCACGTAGTGGTCGCCAAACTTGTGGTTTTGTTCCGGATCGAGCACTTCCAGCAAGGCGCTGCTGGGGTCGCCACGGAAGTCGGTCCCCAGCTTGTCAATTTCATCCAGTAAAAACAAGGGGTTGCGCGTGCCGACCTTGGTCAGGCTTTGCAGCACCTTGCCGGGCATGGCGCCGATATAGGTGCGGCGATGGCCGCGAATCTCGGCTTCGTCGCGCATGCCACCCAGGGCCATGCGCACGTACTTGCGTCCGGTGGCCTTGGCAATCGACTGGCCCAGCGATGTCTTGCCCACACCAGGGGGGCCGACCAGGCACAGGATGGGGGCTTTCAGTTTGTCCACGCGCTGCTGAACCGCAAGATACTCAAGAATACGGTCCTTGACCTTTTCCAGGCCATAGTGGTCTTCGTTGAGCACGGTCTCGGCGTGGGTCAGGTCGTGCAGAATCTTGGTTTTGGCTGACCATGGCAGATTGACCAGCACGTCGATGTAGTTGCGCACCACGGCGGCTTCGGCGGACATGGGGGACATGAGCTTGAGTTTCTTCAACTCGCCCTCGACCTTTTTCAAGGCGTCCTTGGGCATTTTGGCCGCCCGGATCTTTTTCTCGATCTCCTCGATGTCGGCGCCATCTTCGCCTTCGCCCAATTCTTTTTGAATGGCCTTGACCTGTTCATTCAAGTAGAAGTCGCGCTGGTTCTTTTCCATCTGCCGCTTGACGCGCCCACGAATCTTCTTGTCCACATTCAGGATGTCGACTTCGCGCTCAATCTGCTCAAAGAGGTTATCCAGCCGTTCCTTGACGCTGGGCAGGCTCAAAACCGCCTGCTTGTGGTCAAGTTTGAGCGGCAGGTGCGCGGCAATGGTGTCCGCCAAGCGGCTGGGGTCTTCGATGCTCGAAATGGACGAAAGAATTTCCGGCGGAATTTTCTTGTTGAGTTTGACGTATTGGTCAAACTGCTGCATGACCGCACGCCGCAAGGCCTCGACTTCACTGGACTTGCCGCGTCCCCTGGAAGCATCTTCTGACGACGCATCCAGCGGCGTCACCGTGGTGCTGAAGTAGTTCTCGCCTTCCTGGATGCGGTTGACGCTGGCGCGTTGGTGGCCTTCCACCAGCACTTTGACCGTGCCGTCGGGCAGTTTCAGCATCTGCAAAATGGAGGCGATGCAGCCCACGTCAAACATGTCCGACACCAAGGGATCATCCTTGGCAGCCGTCTTTTGCGCGACCAGCATGATGCGCCGGTCGGTTTCCATGGCCGACTCCAGCGCCTTGATGCTTTTGGGGCGTCCCACAAACAAGGGGATCACCATATGCGGAAACACCACAACGTCCCGCAATGGCAGCAAGGGCAGTTCAATCGGGGTTGCAGGCAGTGAAATATGGGTAGACATGGAAAAATCCCTCTGGTTACCTGTTGTTACCTGTTGAAAAGTATGGACTACGCTTGCTTGACCAGGTCACGGTAGACAAGCAGTGGCGGCTTGTTTTCGTCGATGGTGTGTTCATCCACCACCACCTTTTCGACATTTTCGGTATTGGGTAAATCGTACATGGTGTTGATCAGCGATTGTTCCAGAATGGAACGCAGGCCACGGGCGCCGGTTTTGCGTGCCAGGGCTTTCCTGGCAATGGCCCGCAAGGCAGAGGGGCGGATTTCCAGGTCCGTGCCTTCCATCGCCAGCAATTTGACGTACTGCTTGACCAGGGCGTTCTTGGGTTCCGTCAGAATCTGCACCAGGGCGTCTTCGGTGAGTTCCGCCAATGCGGTGATCACCGGCATACGCCCCACCAATTCGGGGATCAGACCAAATTTGATCAAATCCTCGGGTTCGACTTCCTTGAACACATCGGTCAGCGTGCGTTGCTGCTTGCTCATCACCGTTGCGCCAAAACCGATGCCCGAAGCTTGCGTGCGGTTTTCGACCACTTTTTCCAGCCCCGCGAACGCACCACCACAGATAAACAGGATATCGGTGGTGTCGATCTGCACAAAATCCTGGTTGGGGTGTTTGCGTCCCCCCTGCGGCGGCACGCTGGCCATGGTGCCTTCAATCAACTTGAGCAAGGCCTGCTGCACGCCTTCCCCGGAAACGTCACGGGTGATGGACGGGTTGTCGGACTTGCGCGAAATCTTGTCGATTTCATCAATATAGACAATACCCCGCTGCGCACGTTCCACGTCGTAATTGCAGCTTTGCAGCAATTTGAGGATGATGTTTTCCACGTCCTCGCCCACGTAACCAGCTTCGGTGAGGGTGGTGGCATCGGCCATCACGAAGGGAACGTCGAGCATGCGTGCCAGGGTCTGGGCCAATAGGGTCTTGCCCGAGCCGGTCGGACCGATGAGCAGGATATTGCTCTTGGAGAGTTCGATGTCGTCCTTTTTGGATTTTTCCTTGTGGCGCAGGCGCTTGTAGTGGTTGTACACCGCAACGGACAGTGTGCGCTTGGGCAGCTCCTGGCCAATGACGTAGTTGTCCAGATTCGCCTTGATTTCTGCCGGGGTGGGCAGCTCACCCCGGATTCCATGGCCTTCGGGTGTGGCTGGCAATTCGTCGCGGATGATTTCATTGCAGAGCTCGATACACTCATCGCACACGAATACGGAGGGACCAGCGATCAGCTTCTTGACCTCGTGCTGGCTTTTGCCGCAGAAGGAACAATATAAAGTCTTTTCGCTGGAAGAACCTTTTTTCTCAGCCATGTAACAGTCGCCTTTTCAGGAAAAATAGGATTAATGGGATGATACCGAAATAAAGCAATAGACGTGCCCGACGTGCCCGACGTGCCCAGGTACTCAGGCACGTTTGGAGATCACCTGATCAATCAGCCCGTATTCCTTGCACTCTTCTGCCGTCATGTAGTAGTCGCGTTCGGTGTCGCGCTCGATGCGCTCCAGGGGCTGACCGGTACGTTCTGCCAGGATTTTATTGAGTTGCTCGCGGGTTTTCAGGATTTCGCGCGCCTGAATTTCAATCTCGGTTGCCTGCCCCTGGCTGCCGCCGGAAGGCTGGTGGATCATGACTTTCGAATTCGGCAGGGAAAAGCGCTTGCCCTTGGCGCCGGCTGCCAGCAAGAAAGCACCCATGCTGGCCGCCATGCCGGTGCACAGCGTCGATACATCCGGCTTGATAAAGTTCATGGTGTCATAAATCGCCATCCCGGCGCTGACCGAGCCGCCGGGCGAGTTGATGTAAAACGAAATATCCTTGTCCGGATTTTCACTTTCCAGAAACAAAAGCTGGGCTACCACCAGATTGGCGGTCTGGTCGTTGACCGGGCCGACCAGGAAAATGACACGTTCCTTGAGCAAGCGGGAGTAGATATCGTACGAGCGCTCGCCCCGGCCCGATTGTTCAATGACCATGGGGATCATGCCCAGAGCCTGGGTCTCCACGGGGCCTGCAACTCCATATTTCACGTTCATAGCGTCTCCAAAGAAGGGGGTGACTGTATTGATGCTGTGTCTATCTGGGGGCGGTCTGTCCAACCACAAGACCGCACCAGGCGATTTCCATGCAATTGTCTAAACTGCCTTGACTGCTTCAATTACGCATCAAGGCATCCACGGTAATATCTTCCGGGCTGATCTTGGCACGCGCCAAAACAAATTCGGTCACGTTCTTTTCCGTCACCAGACCCCCTGCTTCGGCCACTTTCTGGTTGTTGCTCAGGTGAAAACGCACAACCTCGGCCGGATTGTCGAAGCTGCTTGCCATTTCCTCAATGTGGGCTTTGACCTGCTCGGGCGTGGCTTGCAGCCCATGGGTGCGCACCAGTTCCGCAAGAATCAGTCCCAGGCGCACCCGCCGCTCGGCCTGTGGCCGGAACATCTCCACGGGCAACTGGGCTTTATCGGCGTCTTTCATGCCACGCTCTTTCAGCTCCGTACGCATGGCCTCGAGCATGCGCTCCATTTCGGTCTGCACGCTGGCCTGGGGGATGTCCAGCGTGGTTGCAGACAGCAGTGCATCCATGACGTTTTGCTTGTTGCGCACCAGCAGACGCGAATTGACTTCACGCTCCAGATTTTGCACCAGCTCGGCACGCAGACTTTCCACGCTGCCGTCCTTGCTTCCGAGCGAGCGCGCAAATTCCTGGTCCACCTCGGGCAGGTGTGCTTCTTCAATCGACTTGACGGAGATCATGAAGTCCGCCGTCTTGCCCGCCACGTCCTTGCCATGGTAGTCGTCTGGAAACTGGAGCTGGAAAGTCTTGCTTTCACCTGTTTTCATGCCGATGGCGGCCTCCTCGAATGCCTTGAGCATCTGGCCTTCTCCCAGGATGAACGGGAAATCTTCCGCCTTGCCACCCTCGAACGGCTCACCATCTATCTTGCCTTCGAAGTCCACGGTGACGCGATCCGTATCCTGTGCGCTGGCACCGTCGGCGCGGGGCGTGAAGCTGCGTTGCTGCTTGCGCAGGAAGTCGATGGTTTTGTTCAGCACCTCGTCGTTGACTTGCGTATTGAATTTCTTGATTTCCAGTGTGGCCAGATCAGGTGTCTGCACGTCGGGATACACCTCGAATACCGCATCAAAAGCCACCATGCCTTCGGGGTTGGGGGTTTGGCTGGGCGTAATCTCGGGCTGGCCGACAACGCGCAAACGCGCTTCGTTGATCGCTGCATTAAAAGCTTTGCCGATCTTGTCGTTCAGAACCTCGTTGTAAACAGAGTAGCCATAGCGCTGGCTGATTGCGTTGATCGGGATTTTCCCGGGTCGAAAACCGTCCATCTTGACCGTGCGCGCCAGTTTGCGCAAACGGGTATCGACCTCCGACTTGATGGCATTCTCAGGCAAGGTCAGAATAATTTTCCGTTCGAGTTTTTCCAGGGTTTCTACCGTAACGCTCATGCTTTCATTTCTCCATGGTTGAAACAGGGCGTGCTCACATGCAACGGTGAGCCGCCTTGCAAATATAGGGGTTAGTTTTGTGTCATAACCTTCCGGTCTTGGGGGCAAGTCCAGGAGGTGGGTATCAATGGGAGCTTGTGCGGTGAGCGGCAAAAAACCGCCCCTTTTGCTGCTAGCCTGAATGCAAAGCCGAAGGCCCCATAGGCGCGGCATTGTACCCATTGCGCATCGGGGCCAGCCCAAAGAAAAATCCCGCTATGCACGCCAGTTTTCATATCACCCGTGATATTAAAAATACCAAATCCACACTACAGCTGCTCCCCGCAAGCCTCCGTGGCACGTTTTCAGCCTCGATTTAGCCTCAAATCAGGCATCAAATCAGTCTATAACCCCCGTGGGACAAGCGGGAGCAGCTCTGTTTTTCGTAGTATTGGTGGTGCTCGCTGCGTTGCAGCCGTGTGGCCGTCCCTGTTACCATTTATCCATCTACCCATTCATCCATCATCCATCAGACAGGAGAGGGACATGCTTGAACTCAGGCCAGGCTGTGAGTGCTGTGACAAGGACTTGCCACCCGAATCCACCGAAGCCCGTATCTGCTCCTTCGAGTGCACTTTCTGCGCGCAGTGCGCCGACACGGTTCTTGGCGGTACGTGCCCAAACTGTGGCGGTGAGCTGGTCGTGCGCCCACGGCGCCCGGCCAACTTGCTGGCAAGCAATCCCCCCTCAACCAGGCGCATCCACAAGCCTGCCGGCTGCCAGAAGGCCGCTGCGTGAAACTGGCTGGAATTGTTGCCGCAGTACTGATAGCACTGGTAGCAAGTTCATGCGCTGGAAATCCATACGTTGTGGAGTCACAGGAGGCGCTTGTGCCGTCGGATGCGGTGCGTTCGCATCCGATATTCGTTGTAAGCCATGGATGGCACACGGGGCTCATCATTCCGGCCAGCCATCTGAACCGGATCGTCCCGGAACTCAAGGATATCTTTGGTGATACGCCATACTATGAAATCGGGTGGGGTGACAAAGGGTTTTACCAGGCACAGGAAATAACAACCGGCTTGAGCCTGCAAGCCTTGTTCTGGTCTGAAGGCACGGTCATGCACGTGGTGGCTGTCCCGGACTCTGTGCGGGCGTATTTCGGGAACAGTGAAGTCGTCGATTCCTGTCTGACGAACGGGCAGATTGCTTCCCTGTCAACGTTTGTGACCAACAGTTTTGCCCGCGACCCGCAAGGGCGTCTGGTTCGCCTCAACCCAGGCATCTACGGCAATAGCCAGTTCTATGCTGGCCAGGGGCGTTATTCCCTGTTGAATACGTGCAACACGTGGACTGCCAAAGGATTGCAAAGTGCCGCAATGGACATATCGCCATCTATTACACTGACCTCGCAGGGTGTCATGGGCGCCGTCCGGGAGTCCCGGCATCCATGCACCCCGGCGTCCAGCCCGGTTGACAGGTAAGTGCATGTTTGGATCGGTCCCTGCCATGTTTGCGGCTTTTGAATAAAAAGCCTTTGAGACAAATCACATGACAAAGAGAAAGAGACACAAATTATTTCCCCACACGCTCAAGCGGCGCTTGCTCTACAGCATCCTGCCGTGGTACTTGCTGCTGGCGTTGACGCTGACCGTGGTGCAACTGAGCATCGAGTATTTCACGGTCAGCCATGCGGTTGACGGCGATCTGGCAGCCCTGGGACGCACCATCGAACCCGCTGCGACCGAGGCGGTGTGGAAGCTCGACGACGTGCTCCTGAAATCCGTGGTGCGCGGGGCACGGCAAAATGCCATTGTCAGTGGCATCCGGCTGCGCCTGGAACAGGGCGAAGTATTGGTGGCGGATGGCTATCTGCCGCAAGCCTCGGAAGAATGGCTCAAAACCCTTCTTCATCCGTACAAGGAACGGTCTATCGCCTTGTTTCGCCTTGTCCCCCATGCCTCCAATGGAACGGATGAAACGGATGGAGCGGATGGCAAAAACTTTCGGCTCATTGGCCATCTGGATTTGTATGCCGACAGTGCGGTACTGTGGGAGCGCGTGAAGTACAGCTTTCTGGTGGTCGTCATCAATTCCATCATTCTTGCCGCCGGACTGTGGCTCATCATTTCATGGACCATCCGCCAGCGCCTGTCCTCCAGCGTCACGCGCGTGGCCCGTATCATTGCCGGGTGGCGTTTCCAGACGGGTGATGTCAAGCCGGAAACCGTCGATTACCCCTACCAGGACGAGATTGGCGATCTGGTGGACGCGCTCAACGACAGCCAGGCGCGCTTGTTCGATTCGCTGCAGCAACTCAGCAGCATCAACCAGAATCTGGAGACGATGGTTGTCGAACGCACCAAGGAGTTGCAGCAGGCCAAAGAATCCGCCGAAGCCGCCAACCAGGCCAAAGGCCAGTTTCTGGCCAACATGAGCCATGAAATCCGCACCCCCATGAATGCCATTCTGGGCATGTTGCACCTGAGCCTGAAGCTGGAACTGTCGCCCTCGCTGCTCAACTATCTGGTCAAGGCACAAAGTGCGGCCCATTCCCTGCTGGGCATCATCAATGACATTCTGGATTTTTCCAAGATCGAAGCTGGCAAACTGGTGATCGAACACATCGAATTCAACCTGGAAACCGTCTTGCAGCAGCTGACCGATGCGGTGGGCTACCAGGTCGGCCACAAGGGGATCGAATTTTTGATCCGTTTTGATCCCAACGTGCCGACCATGCTGGTCGGAGACCCTTTGCGCATCGGGCAGGTGCTGCTCAATCTGTGTGGCAACTCGGTGAAATTCACCGAACGGGGCGAAATCGAGCTCTCCGTGCGCGCCCTCTCCACCACTGCAACCGGGCTGACGCTGCAGGTAAGCGTGCGGGATTCGGGTATTGGCATGGCGCCCGAGGTGCAGGGGCGGCTGTTCCAGAAATTCACCCAGGCGGACCAGACCACCACCCGGCGCTTCGGTGGCACCGGCTTGGGGCTGGCCATCAGCAAGAATCTGGTGGAGATGATGGGGGGACGTATCTGGGTCGAGCATTCCAGACCCGGCCATGGCACGACGATCTGTTTTATTTTGCCGCTGCAGATTGCCAACCGCAGCGAGGGTGTCGAGCGCATCGAACAGGCCGGCCCGATGCTGCGCGGCGTGCGGGTACTGGTGGTGGACGACAACCAGGTGTCGCGTGAAATCATGGCCGACATGCTGCGTTTTTTCCGCCTGGACGTGACGGTGGCCGCCAACGGCGCAGCCGCCATTGCTGCCTTGCAAGCCGCCAGCGAACGGCCGTTTGAACTGGTCCTGATGGACTGGCGTATGCCGGGCATGGACGGGGACGAAACCGCGCAGCGCATACAGTCCGACGCCAGCCTGAAGAGCCAACCCAAGATCGTGATGGTCACGGCTTACGGACGGGAAGACGTGATGCGGCGCGCAGAACATGCGGGCATGGATGGTTTTTTGATCAAACCGTTCACGCCTTCGGTCTTGCTTGACACCGTGTTGTCCGTGCTGGGCCGGCGCCGCGTGCTCGAAAATGCCGAGGCACTGCTCCATGTCGCACCGGCTGCGCTGCCGATGGTGAAGCCTCTGTCCGGGGCACACATCCTGCTGGTCGAGGACAACGAGATCAACCGGGAGTTTGCCTGCGAACTGTTGCGCAGTGAAGGCATACAGATTGACACGGCGGAAAATGGCCAGGAGGCACTGCACATGGTGCGTGCGCGGGTGTTTGATGCCGTGTTGATGGACATCCAGATGCCCGTTCTGGACGGACTGGAGGCCACAAGGCGGATGCGGGCGCTGGCATGGGATACCACGGTGGCGAACCGGGAGCGCTTTGCCAGCATGCCCATCATTGCCATGACGGCGATGGCGATGGTGCAAGACGCCGAAAAAACCAGGGCGGCGGGCATGAATGACCACGTGACCAAACCGATTGCCCCGGAGCGGCTCATGGCCGTGCTGAACAAGTGGGTCAAGCCTGCGTCTGGCGGCGCATCGGGGGTATCGGTGGTACCGGCGGTACCAGCCATGCCTGCTGTACAAGCCGTACCAACCGTACCAGCTGCTGCTGCCAAGCCGCAGACGGACCGCGAGGCCATCCCGCAGGCGCTGCTGGAGCTCGCCAGCCTGGATGCGCGCACCGGCATACGGCGCATCGGGGGCAAGGTGGCGGCGTATTGCAAGCAGTTGCAGCGTTTTCGGGACCACCACCAGGACGCACATGCAAAACTGCAACACCTCCTGACGCAGCCCTCCTTGCAAGCAGCGGCTGAATATTGCCATACCCTCAAGGGAATCACCGGCAATATCGGTGCGGGCGCGCTGTACGAGAAAATTTGTGAAATCGACGCTTGTCTCAAACAGGGCCAACTGCCAACCGATTCCGATCTCAGTGCCCTGTATACCCTGCTGTCACAGGTCATGGACGACATTGACCGTTTTTCCGCCATGCCATCGGCACCGGCCAGCGACGTTGCGCCGCTGCCGACTGCGGATATCCTGGAGCGCCTGGGCCGGCTGGATCAGGCCCTGCGCTACGATCTGGGCGCAGCCGAAGGGATATTGCAGGAACTGCGATCCGGGGTGCATGATCCCGCACTCGCGTCCACGATACAGGAGTTGGCGCAAAAGACCGACATGTTTATCATCGACGAGGCCCTGGTGCTCATTGACACCCTGCGCCACACCCTCCAACCGACCACCTGACCACCTGACCACCCGACCCCCGTGCCGCCATGTCCCCCACATCTCCCTCATCTCCCATTACACCCCCACGCCCCCGGATTCTGTTGGTTGATGACGTCAGTGAAAACCTGCACCAGCTCATCCAGATTCTGCGCCTTGACCATGCCATCATGGCGGCAACCAGCGGGGAAAAGGCGCTGGAGTTGGCGCGCCAGCAACCACAACCCGACCTGATCCTGCTGGATGTCAAAATGCCCGGCATGGATGGGTATACGACATTGGCCCACCTGAAAGCCAATCCTCTCACGGCTGCCATCCCCGTGATTTTTATCACCGCATTGCACGAGGTGGAGGATGAAGCGCATGGGCTGCGCCTGGGGGCCGCCGATTACATCACCAAGCCCTTCAACCCCGATTTGCTGCGCGCGCGCATTCGCGCCCAGCTCAGTCTGCACCCTCAGCAAGGAACATCCACCGTGGCGCACCGCATTGCCGACGCCAAAGCCGATCCGCCTCCCAGGGTATTGGTGGTGGACGATGAACCGGAGAACATCCATGCCCTGCTCGAAGCCCTGAAAGACGACTACCGCATCATGGTCGCCAACACCGGCGCCAGGGCACTGGACATGCTGCAAAAAGATGAATATCTCCCGGACCTGATCCTGCTGGATGTGGTCATGCCCACCATGGATGGCTACGAAGTATGCCGGCGCATCAAGGCCTTGCCGTCCTGCAACCCGATTCCCATCATCTTTGTCACGGTGGTACAGGCCATCCACGAAAAGATCAAGGGCTTTACCCTGGGCGCTGCCGACTACATCACCAAGCCCTTCGACATTGACGAGGTACGCGCGCGCGTGCGCACCCACGTCGAACTGCTGCGTCTGCGCCAGTCCCTGGAGCACCAGGTCACCAGGCGCACCGAACTGCTGCAAGAAAGCGAAGAAAAATACCGCATCCTGGCCGACTACTCGCCCAACTGGGAATACTGGCTGGCATCCAGTGGCAACTATCTGTACATATCACCCGCTTGCACGGAGGTGTCGGGTTTCACTCCGGCAGAATTTCTTGCCGACCCAGGTTTGATGGAAAGACTCATCCACCCTGACGACCTTGAAGCCTGGAAAACGTACGGACCCACCGGCGTGAGCCAGGACGGTGTACCCCTGATTTTGCGGATACGGGCGAAAAATGGCGCTGAACGCTGGCTGGAGCACGTCGGCAAGCCGGTGGTCAATGCGCTGGGGCAACCCTGGGGGGTGCGCGGTTCCTACTGCGACATCACGCAACGCCGCCACGCCGAGCAGAAACTGGATTTTTTCACCCACCGCGATCCGCTCACGGGACTCTCGAACCGCGCCCTGTTCTCCGAGTTCCTGGCGCGCGCCATCCGCCAGGCGGAGCATGCGCAGAGCGGTTTTTCCCTGCTGTGCATCAATCTGGACAACTTCAAGACCATCAACGAAAGTCTGGGACACGGCGCGGGCGACCGTTTGCTGATCGAAGTCGCACAACGCCTGCGCGAGCTGCTGCCCAATGTCGAGGCGATGGCCCGCATCAGCGGCGATGAATTCAATATCATCATCGACAACACCAGCAGTGGACCGGGTGTAGACCTGGTCGCGCAGCACGTGATAGACACCCTGTCAAAACCCTACCAGATCGACGGAGACAGCGTGTACGTCGGCGCCAGCATCGGCATTGCGCTCTATCCGGCAGACGGGCGCGACACCGAAACGCTGCAAAGCAGCGCCGACTCCGCCCTGCACCGGGCCAAGGCCCAGGGGCGCGGGGGACTGCGGTTTTTCTCGCCCGAACTCAGCACACGTGCCAAACTGCGCCTGTCGATGGAAGTGGCCCTGCGCCGCGCCCTCGACCAGGGGGACTTGCTTTTGCACTACCAGCCGCAGGTGGACCTGGCCAGCGGCCAGCTGGTGGGCCTGGAAGCGCTGGTGCGCTGGCAACACGCCGAACGCGGCCTGATTGCTCCCGGTGCCTTCATTCCACTGGCCGAAGAGTGTGGTTTGATCGTCCCGCTGGGCAACTGGGTGCTGCACACCGTGTGCCACCAGATCAAGGCCTGGTCGCAAGCCGGACTGGCACCGCGCCAGACGGCGGTCAACGTGTCCACCTTGCAGCTCAGTCAAGGTCGATTGGTCGAATCGGTCAGAAACGCGCTGAACGAAACCGGCATTTCTCCCCATCAACTGGAGCTGGAAATCACCGAAAGTTTTGTCATGCTGGACCCGGAGCGCTCATTTCGCGCGCTGGCCGAACTCAAGGCGATGGGTGTACGGCTGTCCATCGACGACTTTGGCACCGGCTACTCCTCCTTGTCCTACCTGCAACAGCTGGAAGTACACAAGCTGAAGATCGACATGTCTTTTGTGCGTGGCATGACGCGCAACAGTGGCAAGGCGACCATTGTGCGGGCCGTGATCGCCATGGGGCACAGCCTGGGGCTGGAGGTGATTGCCGAAGGCGTTGAAGACTTGTCCCAGGCACGCCAATTGCGCGCCTTGACCTGCGATGTGATCCAGGGCTATCTGGTCAGCCACCCGCTACCGACCCTCGACATCACCGAACTGCTGGGCGCCTTCACGCCTCTGGACACATCGGGAGATAGCCTTTTTGGCGCACTTTAGCGCATGTTTTTAGCACATTCGCTCCTGATACAGTAGCTGTCCCCGCTTGTCCTATGGGGCTTACAGACCGACTTGCCATGCAAAAACACCCGAAAACGGCCAGTTTTGCCATCTGTGGCGGTTGCTGGCGGCGTTTTGAGCTGTTTTTAGCTGTTTTGAAGGGTGAAATTCAAGACAAATCGGGCTGTACGTCTTATGGATCAAGCGGGGGTCGCTATATTTTTTGCTTTGGTGGATAGCGGCGGCTGCCACATGGCGGTCACCCGGATCGGGAAGATTGATCGACGGAATCAGGTACTCAAACCCGGTGACAAGACTGTCCCGAACATGGGCGTTCATCAACTGACGCATCCGGTTCAACTGGGCTTGGGTCAAATCGAGGTTAAAGGGGTCAGACCCCTTTAATTCCCACCTTTAATTCCCCTTCACGGTCAAGTATTCTTGGCTAGTTCAGCACTTTTCCCAAAACGATTTATCACTCCAGTAGACTTTACCAGTCTCAAAAACGGAGTCGCCTGTGTCGTAGGTATTTAATAAACCACCAGGCATAGCTCCAATTCTAGAAATTCTGACTTTGACTCGATCAGACTGATATTCTTCAATGCTACCTTTAATCGTAACAATTGATTTAACCTTGATGTACTGTCTTTGACCCTCAACTACCACCTCAGTGGGCTGATTGATAATACCATTAGTTTTAGAACATACTGCAACACCTCTATTTTTTATGTATTTATCAAACTCTCTACTTTCCTTTTCCTTTTTAACAATAGCGTCTTTTATTTCTTTTTCCTTTTTAACAAAGGCATCCTTTCTCGCTTTATCCTCTTGATCAAGAAGTGATTGATGCAATGACTTAACCTTAGGAATTAAATTATCAGGGTCATACGTCTCATAGGACATGAGAAAGGACATTGCCATATTAGAATTTGAGATATTTTTGAACTGCGCTCGGTATGCTGCTAGTTTGGCTTTCTCCGCCTGACTTTCTACCTCTGATGCCGTATTCACAGTTGATTGAATTGTTAGGTATATCCATGTGTTATCAGTCATATTCGCATGGTAAGTACTTATGTCGACATAATTAATATTAACCTGCCAAAATAAGTTGCCGTCAACCTTACATAAGAGTTTTGTCGGCAGAGCGCTTCCCATAACATTAAATCTATCATTTGTTACAGTCAAGGATCCATTCTTTGCTTTGCAGTGTTGGTCAAATGGAGAGAGAACTACACCTATACCAATCATCCCGTATTCTGGGTCTGGCGCACTGCTAATGCTAGGAATAAGGACCTTCGACATCGAAAATCGCAGTTGTTTTGTTGAAAGCTTACTTGCATAATCCTGGGGGCTAACCCCAATTTGTTCTGGCTTGTTAGAAGCACATGCAGCCAATAACAATGGGATGCTCAATAGTGATATGAAAGCCTTCATGGATTCCTTAATTTTACGCGCCACTCTATCAATACACACAGCATTCATTATTATTCATTCTTAAATTTTGGCAGCCATTGGCCCATTTTATCGAATGCAATTCTTATTTCGTCAGCCGTTTTTGCCTTAGCCATAAATTCCAAATCTTTAAACTTTTCTTCTTTAGTTCTGTGGTATCGTGCAGTATAAAGAATTATTTTTCCACAAAAACCAATTTCATAAATATATGCAACAGCCGTGTCAATTTCCGACCATAGCATTTTTTTACCGAAAGAATCTCTTAAATGATATTTTGAATATTTATCCCTATAGATAAAAATCTCGTATTCTTTTGGAGATGACTCATATATACAAACTTCAAAAATTCCATCTACACTTAACAAATCTTCAAATGATTCTATGTCCATAAATTTCCTCACTTTAGTGCTGACACATAATTTCTATTGATTGGGTATAGGCTCGACCGAGCCACAAAACCGCTGGCTCAAAGTTCACCCGCACCAGCTGAGGCAGCCTACGCTCAGCGGATAGGAAATCCAACCGCACGACCCCAAGTATCGCATCCTGATGCATCCTAAAAAGCCCCATTCTGGCACATTGCGATCCTCAGTTTGGCAATCGAAACGGCCTGTTTTTTCGCTCGTGTGCCATTTTGGATTGTCTTGGTGAGTCTGCGGAACGACCCTACCCGACAGCGGGTCTGACTCGCTGGTTTTGCTCTCATCAATGGATGCGCTGATCGGCACAATCGTCCGGTTCTGGCTGCGCTGTTTGATCCCAATCAGGCAGCGCTTCCAGCACCTCGTCAGCCGACGCATCACAGCTATCCCACAGTGGTGGCCCGCGCGGCGGGGTGATACGCGGAGGTTGAGAGTCCACGCCGATGTGTTCCAGGATTTTGCGCGCCTCTGCCGTGTTGGTGATGAAGGCGATCAGGCGCATTTGGCCACCACATATCTGACACAACAGCGGGAAGACTTCGTAGATGCGCGCGGTCAAAACCGCCCACAGATAATGTGCCGGTGAGCGCTTGGGTGGCGGCACGGGCTCGCATGGAGTTTGAACACCATTGTCATGCGACTCAGCTTCAGGCGGCGGCGTCTCTTCAGTTGCGCCCTCTCCCGCGTCGAGTTACCCAGTCTGCACGGGCGCGGCCAATGCCGTCACTGCAGAGCGCAAAGGCGAGTTCGGTGCCAGCACGCCGAAATAGCGATGCCGGTGGGTGCGTGGTGGGGGTAGCCAAAACATTGCAATCGCCCATGCCCCCACACACCCTGCCGCATTGCCAGGCAAATGCCCAGGCTCAAAAAATTGCCCACTGGCCCGCCTTGCTCGAAGCCTGGTTCAGCGCCTCGGAAAAACAGCGCTTTGTGCTCGACAGCGCCGGGAGCCATCCCAGCGTCGATTTCTGGGTGGATTTGTAATTTGATCCTGATACAGGAGCTGTCCCCGCTCATCCTACGGGGCTTACAGCCCGATTTGCCATGAAAAAATGCCCGAAAACGGCCAGTTTTGCCCTTTGTGGCTGCTGCTGGCGACGCTTTGAGCTGTTTTGGGTGGGAAAATTCAAGGAAAATCGGGCTGTACGCCTTATGGATCAAGCGGGGGCCGCTATTTTTCTTAGAAAACACCCGGTCGTTCACAAGGCAAGAGTCCATTGGCGCATGACTACCACCGATTGGGTCAGCCCTTGTGCCAGCAGGGTGTCAAGGTATTCGTTCGCCGTTTTGGGCGGGTTCTTCAGTGAGCGCCGATGACTGGCCGCTGCCTCCAGTACGCCTGTGGGATGCACGTCCAGGAGATCAACAATGAAGTCGTCCGGATGCAGGGCTGCAAGCTTGTAGGGTTCGAGCGCCTCTGCCGGGAAATCCTTCAGGTTGAACGTTACGAGTACAGGTCCGACAGCGCCAGATGCATCAGCAAATCACGAAGCGGTGCCGGATAGAGCACGCAGGCGTCATAGATGCGAACCCATCCGGGTCAGTACCCCATGCCAAGTTCCTGGGCCTGCGCAGCAAGCGCATCTAAAACCTTGCGGCGCTCGGCATCAATGCGAGTCTTATAGGCAATCACATCCTGGTGGCGCACGCGCCGGTGCGTACCGATCTTATGGAACGGGATATCCCCCTTCTCCAGCAACTGGACAAGGAAGGGGCGCGAAACGTTGAGGACATCCGCCGCTTCCTGTGTCGTCAGTTCCGCGTGGATCGGGGTGACCGATACTGCATTGCCCCGGCCAATCTCGGTCAGTACGTCCAGCAACACGTGAAGCGCCGAGGTCGGGATGCGAACGGTGCGTACTGTCCCCTTGTCGTCACGAAAGTCGATCTGCTGGGTTTCGGCCCGGATATGCAGTACGGACGACAACGCACGGCCCGACTCCCGAGCGAGGGCGATGTCTTCTTCGGAAGGCAGAGTTTTGGAGATAGCAGGAGCGTTCATGGATGCATCCTCGTCAGGAACAGTTCAGTCGGAAGCCATTTTAAACGAAACAAACGAAACAATTGTGCGCCTTGACCTGCGATGTGATCCAGGGCTATCTGGTCAGCCACCCGCTGCCGACCCTCGACATCACCGAACTGCTGGGCGCCTTCACACCCCTGGACACATCATCATCGGAAGATAGCCGTTTTTAGCGCATCTGCTCCTTATATAAGAGCTATCCTCGCTTTTCCTATGGGGCTTTCAGCCCGATTTGCCATGCAAAAACACCCGAAAACGGCCAGTTTTCCGCCAGTTTTGCCCTCTGTGGCTGCTGCTGGTGGCGTTTTGGGCTGTTTTTAGCTGTTTTGAGGGGTGAAATTCAAGGCAAATCGGGCTGGGCGGCTTATGGATAAAGCGGGAGGCGCTATATTTTTTGCTGAGGTGGATAGCGGTGGCTGCCACATGGCGGTCACCCGGATCGGGAAGATTGATCGACGGAATCAGGTGCTCAAACCCGGTGACAAGACTGTCCCGAACATGGGCGTTCATCAACTGACGCGTCCGGTTCAACTGGCCTTGGGTCAAAGGGGTCTGACCCCCTTAATTGCGGCCTTGCGCAGAGACGTTGCATCAACCCCCAGATGCTCAATCACCACCGGTGGCCGGTTCGGAAACTGGGCTACAAGTTCCAGTTTTCCACCCATGCTCTCCACATAATGTCGCAATGTTGATAGCAACATGTCGCTGCGCTTTTCCAGTCGAGAGATGGTGTCCTGCCCAACGCCCAAGGTGGCAGCCAACTGCTCCTGTGTTTGCTGTGCGGCTTGACGCAAGTCTTTCAGCGTTGCCAGTTTCATCGCACGAGCATCAATCCGCTGCTGCCGCTCTTTCGGCAGAGTCGCCATCACATCATCGAGTTTTCTTGCCATGTTAGGACTCCTTGCCTTGTTGGCTCAAAGAAACTAAATGTTCCTCATATCGCTCATCGGCCACGGTAATCAACCGTTTGTAAACCGTCGCTGGTCTGCGCCACCTTTGTCACCCCCGACCAGCAGGATCGCCTGGCGATGGGGGTCAAATGCAAACGCAACTCGCCAGACCTGAGCATCCCAAGCAAACCGCAGTTCTTTCATGTTTGTTGTCTCTCGTAGAATGCAAATCCGTTCAACAAATCGGCTTCTGCGGAGTCGGTAATCCCGATCTGCATCAGATGGGTCGAGCTTGGCGGCGGATACGCTCCTTGGCCTCGCTCCACGACGATACCGCTTCGTTTCCTGCATCAAGCTGCCGAATGCGCTCAGTTAACACTTCGGTATGCCAGTTCGGGGGCTTTATTTCGTCGGACGGCGTCATGCAAAGCGAATCCCACAGCGATTCCATCAGCCTGAGTTTCTCCGCTGTCGGTAGCTTGACTATATCGATGGTTGTCAATTGATGTCCCCTTTATTTTTCGCTCGTGTGCCATTTTGGGTTGTCTTAGTGTGTCTCCGGTACGACTCTACCCGACAGCGGGTCTGACTCGCTGGTTTTGCTCTCACGTTTGGCTACGTTTTCGTGGTGTATGATCAAAAAATATAGCTGCTCCCGCTTGTCCCATAACGCATACAGCCCGATTTGCCTTTGATTTTGCCCTTCAAAACGGGTCAGGGCGACGCCAGCAAGCGCCATGAGGCATCAAAGCGGGCCGTTTCCGGGTGTTTTTACATGGAAAATCGGGCTACAAGGCTTATGGAACATGCGGGAGCTGCTATTAAAAAATGATACGCTATGAAATAGGGCGGGCTTTCAGCCCTTTGGGAATTTTGCGACCTGCATACCTGGGGCGATGCCCCAGGCTGGTATCAAGCCGGGCCTTTGGCCCTCCAATACCGGACCTACGCGCCTTACGCGCCAACGGCGCAACCCCATACCAGCCTGGGGCATCGCCCCAGGGCCTTTGGCCCTCCAATACCGGACCTACGCGCCTTACGCGCCAACGGCGCAACCCCATACCAGCCTGGGGGGCATCGCCCCAGGGACTGGCACATCAGCGCATGTATTTGCCCAGTTCCATTTTGGCGATGGCGTTGCGGTGTACTTCGTCCGGGCCATCGGCAAAGCGCAGCGTGCGGGCGGCGGTGTAGCTGTACGCCAGCGGAAAATCGTCGCACATGCCCGCGCCGCCGTAGAGCTGAATGGCCTGGTCAATCACCTCGCACGCCATGCTGGGCGCGACCACCTTGATCATGGCGATTTCTGATTGGGCGAACTTGTTGCCCGCCATGTCCATCATCCAGGCGGCCTTGAGCGTGAGTAAGCGCGCCATGTCGATCTTGCAGCGTGCCTCGGCAATGCGTTCCTTGGTGACCGTCTGCGCGGCCAGCGGTTTGCCAAAGGCCACGCGCGCAACGGCACGTCGGCACATCAATTCCAGAGCGCGTTCGGCCAGACCGATGAGGCGCATGCAGTGGTGGATGCGTCCCGGCCCCAGGCGGCCCTGGGCAATCTCAAAGCCACGGCCTTCACCCAGCAGGATGTTGCCGACCGGCACGGTCACGTTTTCGAAAGACAGTTCCATGTGGCCGTGTGGTGCATCGTCGTAGCCAAAGACGTTGAGCGGACGCACCACCTTCAGTCCGGGCGCGTCTGCCGGAACGATGACCATGCTCTGCTGCACGTGGCGTGGTGCGTTGGGATCGGTCTTTCCCATGGTGATGTAGACCGCGCAGCGCGGATCGCCCGCGCCGGAAATCCACCACTTGCGGCCATTGATGACGTAGTTGTCGCCCTGGCGCTCGATGCGGGTTTCGATGTTGGTGGCATCGCTGGAGGCGACTTGCGGTTCGGTCATGGCAAAGGCCGAGCGGATTTTGCCTTCCAGCAAGGGTTTGAGCCAGCGGGCCTTGAGTTCTTCCGAGCCATAACGGGCGATGGTTTCCATATTGCCGGTGTCGGGCGCCGAGCAGTTGAACACCTCGCTGCACCACATCACCCGGCCCATGATTTCGGCCAAAGGCGCGTATTCCTGATTGGTCAAACCCGCTCCGGCATACCCCGAGGCCTCGGCGGTGTCCACTGGTAGGAAGAGGTTCCATAAACCGGCTTCCTGTGCCTTGGGCTTGAGGTTTTCAATGGTTTTCAGCGGCGTCCAGCGTTTGCCAGCGGCGGTATTGGCCTCGATTTCGGCAAAGAATGCCCCTTCAGCCGGATAGATGTAGTCGTCCATGAATTTCAATAAACGCACCTGAAGCTCTTTGGTTTTGGGGGAATAGTCAAAGTCCATACGGGTCTTTCTGGGTCTTTCGTAGGGGGAAAATCAGTTCTTCTGGGCAAATTTCCAGGCCATTTGCGCCAGTGGCCGGGCACCTGCGCCCGAGCTGGCAGCCTGGGCGCTGGAGGCGGTGCCAGTTTGTGCACGTTTGGCAATGCCTTGCAGGATGGCTGCGATGCGGAACATGTTGTAGGCCATGTAGAAGTTCCAGTCCGCCTTGAGCTGTGCGGGTGTGGCCAGGCCCGTGTTCTCGCAGTACCAGCGGATATATGCGTCTTCATCGGGAATACCCAAAGTGGCCCAGTCCAGCCCGGCAATGCCGCGAAAGGCGCCCGGTGGAATATGCCAGGTCATGCAGTGGTAGCTGAAATCGGCCAGCGGATGCCCCAAAGTGGAGAGTTCCCAATCGAGCACGGCAATGACTTTGGGCTCCAGCGGGTCGAACACCAGGTTGTCTAGCCGATAGTCGCCATGCACGATGCTGACCATGCGGTCATCGCGTGCCATGGGGGGGATATTGCGCGGCAGCCACGCCATGAGCTGGTCCATCTCGGCGATGGGTTCGGTGATCGAGGCGGTGTATTGCTTGCTCCAGCGGGCGATCTGGCGGTCAAAATAATTGCCGGGCTTGCCATACTCCTGCAAGCCGCGCTCGGCAAAGCGTACCGTGTGCAGCGCCGAGATGACGCGGTTCATTTCCCTGTACATGGCAGTACGTTGCGCTGCATCCATGCCGGGCAGGGACTGGTCCCACAGCACCCGGCCTTCCATGCATTCCATGATGTAAAAGGCGCGTCCGATGACCGACTCGTCCTCGCACAGGCAGTACATGCCCGGCACAGGCACAGCGGTGTCGGCCAGTGCGCACATGATGGTGAACTCGCGCTCGATGGCATGCGCCGATGGCAGCAATTTGGCCACCGGCCCCGGTTTGGAGCGCATGACGTAGTTTTTACCTGGCGTACACAGTTTATATGTCGGGTTGGACTGGCCGCCCTTGAACATCTCGGCTGTCAAAGGTCCGGCAAATCCTGCCAGATTTTTTTCCAGCCAATGGGATAGCGCGTCCAGGTCAATCGCATGCCGGCCAGCCATCGGCCGGGTACCTGAAAAATGGTCAAATTCACTCATATGGTTTCAATCCTCGGATTCAATGACGCGCATCAGCGCATCGCGGTTGCGGATGACAAGGCCGCCGGGTTCGATGCGAATGGCGTTGTCGCGCTCCATCGCCTTGAGTTCCTGGTTGACGCGCTGGCGCGAAGCACCCAGCAGCTGGGCCAGTTCCTCCTGGGCCAGATGCAGACCAATGCGCATCTCGGTGGCATCGCTGAGGGAGGGCACGCCATAGCTGCGGACCAGGTGCAGCAATTGCTTGGCCAGCCGGGCGCGCAAGGGCAAGGTATTCAAATCCTCGACCAGGCCATACAGCTGCCGGATGCGCCGTGCGTGCAGGCGTAGGAGTGCCTCGTAGAGCTCGACGTGGTTGGCCAGTATTTTTTTGAAGTCCGCCTTGGCGACGCACAAGATGCTGGTGTTGCCATGTGCGTAGGCATCGTGGGTGCGGCGGTCGCCATCAAAAATGGCAACATCGCCAAGCCAGATACCCGGCTCGACATAGGCCAGCGTGATCTGCTTGCCCGAAATCGAGGTGGAGCTTACGCGCACGGCACCCTTGGCGCAGGCAATCCACTCTTCGGGCGCTTCGCCCCTGGCGCAGATCAGTTCATCGTCCTTGAAGCGTTTGACAAAAGCGCAGCGCAAAATGTCATGCCGCAGTGAGGGGGAAAGTGATGCAAACCAGCGGCCGGAATTGATCGCTGTGCGTTCATCGTTGGTCAGGATAGGCTCGTCCATGGTGTCCTCGCAAAGGTGTGCGTGTGTGCGTTTGGGGCTGGGATTCGATGGCCCGCATTGTGATTCATGCGGTTCTTTTTGCCCACCAGCGCTTGTCGCCTGCGTGTCTGCCATCTTCAGCGCTTCGATGATCGGTACCCGCTAAACTCGGCATACCTTTCACTTCATCCCACACGCCTGATCATGAAAACTGTTCAACTTGGCCGCAGCGATCTGTACGTTCCCCCCATTTGCCTGGGGACCATGACTTTTGGTGAACAGGTGGATGCGCCTGGTGCCTACGCCATACTGGACCGCGCCGTGGAGCGCGGCGTCACGTTTCTGGATACCGCAGAAATGTATGCCGTTCCGCCGCGTGCCGAGACCTTTACTGCCACCGAAAAAATCATTGGCAACTGGCTCGCATCCCGTGCGGGGGTACGGCAAAAGCTAACCATCGCCACCAAGGTTGCCGGTCCTTCGCGCAACATGCCATGGATTCGCAACGGCAAGGAGGATGTGTCGGGCGAGGACATCCTGGCGGCTTGTGATGCGAGTCTGCGCCGACTGAAAACCGATGTGATTGACCTCTACCAGATTCACTGGCCCAACCGTTTGGTGCCCATGTTTGGCTCCATGTACTACCGCCCGGAGCAAGAGCCTCCCGTCACGGGCATGCTGGAGCAGCTACAGGCATTGGCCCAGCTGGTCAAGGCAGGCAAGGTGCGCGCCGTGGGGCTGTCAAACGAAACGCCTTACGGGGTGCATGAATTCATCCGTCTGGCCGAACAACACGGACTGCCGCGCGTGGCCACGGTGCAAAACGTGTACAGCCTTGTCAGCCGTGGTGTTGAAAATGCGCTGGATGAAACCATGCATCTGCTCGGGGTGTCGCTCCTGGCGTATTCGCCCCTGGCTTTTGGCTTGCTGACGGGCAAATACGACGCCTACGGAATCGAAGGCCCGCAGGCCCCGCAGGAAGCACGCATGGTCAAATTCGCGTCGATGCGCAAACAGCGCTGGGGCCGTGCGGAAACCCTGGAAGCGGCGCGCCGCTACAACGCGCTGGCGCGCGACAACGGCATGACCCCGGTGCAACTGGCTCTGGCGTTTTGCTACACCAAATGGCAGGTTGCCAGCACCATCATTGGCGTGACGTCGATAGCGCAGCTGGACGAAAACATTGACGCCTATGGCCGTGTACTTTCCGCAGAAATACTGTCCGCCATTGATGCCATCCGCAAGGAACTGCGTGATCCAGCGTGTTGATCCAATTGAAATTCAATTGAAATTTCCCGGTGACTAAAGTCACAGACATAGACAGGCGCCTTTGGTCCAATGGAGTCTTGTTCAACCCATTGGAAAAAAATCATGACAGGAAATGAAGGTAAGCTCGACCGTATTGTGCGATTGACCGCTGGCGCTGCGCTGGTGGGACTGGCAGCCACCGGCACGGTGGGCATATGGGGGTGGGTAGGTATCGTCCCGCTGGCAACCGGTGCGATGGGCTGGTGCCCGCTGTACTCCATTTTTGGCATCAACACCTGCGCGGTCAAGCAATGATGGATGGGTCAGGTCGGCATCATGCCGGCATGACCAGGGCCAAGGCGGCGTAATCGCCCACACACTCGCCCAATCCCGCACTGACCAGATCAACCCCATCCGTCAGTGCGGGCAATTTGTTGCGCAGGTAGGCGCTTACCTTGGGCAACAGCAAGTCGCGGTGGTGCCAGTAGACGCTGCCACCCAGGCTGATACGCTGGAGGTCCAATGTAACCACCAGGTTGTAAATGGCGCGTCCCATGACTTCACACAGGCCATCAATCAGGGTTTGGGCTTGCGCATCGTTTGCATACGCAGCTTTGAAAAGCGCGGCGGCATCGGCATAACCCGCATGGGCAAAGCGGCGTGCGATGGCATTGCCCGCAACCAGCCCCTCGACATCGCCCACGTTGCCACAGCCGCACAGGGCATCCGTGTTGTCGCAGACAAAGGTGTGGCCCGCGTGGCCGGCGTTGCCGTTCTTGCCGCGCAGAATCCGACCATCCACACACAAGCCCCAGCCAATGCCCGTGCTCCAGGTCACATAGGCGCAGTGGTCCATGCCCTGCAATGCGCCCCAGCGGCGCTCGGCCTCCAGAGCAGCGATGCCATCGTTTTCCACCCGCACATTGCCAAAAACCTGGCGCAGCGGGGCTTCCAACAGTGCCGTTGTCCAGTCATTGGGCAGGCCACGTGCCTTGCCTGCCAGGCCGCCGCAAATATTCGGACCCGCCAGTTCAACCAGGCCATTGCGCATCATGAACGGCCCGCACGAAGCGACTCCCACGGCAGCAATATGGGCCACAGATACGCCAGCAGCCGCACAGCTTTGGCCTATCAGCCGGATGATTTGTAATGCCAGCGCATCGTTCATACCCACGGTGGCAGTGGGTTCGGTCAGACGACCGCGCACACCGTGTTCGTCGGCAACGGTGACAGCTACCTTGGTGCCACCCAGGTCAACACAGGCAACAGGTGCTGCACCAGGGGGGAGATGGATCGAGTGTTCAGAAGTGATTGGATTCATGGCAAGTTTAGAATGTTTGGCGAATGTTTGGCGCCAGGGTGCTTTTACTGCATTATGAATAACTTGCGCGACTGGCCGACTGTTGAGGTGAAATTTTATGCAATTCCGTTTATGCAAAACCTTGCTATGTGTTCTGGCCCTGCTTGGGCAGTCAATGTTTGTTGCCCAAGCGGCAGATACGCTGGTGGTGGAAGTGGATGCAGCGCAAACACAAGGAGCCGTTCGTGATGTGCTCGGGGTCAACCGGAAACCAGCCTTTGCCGACAAGTCCGGTTCCGTGCAATTTGATGCCAGCACCTTGTATTCTGCGTTTGGCATCTCGCAGGTACGCTTGCACGATGACGACATTGACCACTGCACAACCTACACAGCCGCCAGGAAGGTGGATGCCAGCACCGCCACGCAGGTGGAAGTCAGCGGTTGCAAGTTACAAAGCACAACCGCTCCGCCACACCTGATCTGGACACCCACTTCTTCAGCCGATGCCGATCTCGACAATCCCGACAACTACGACTTCACGCTGGTCGATGAAGCCATTCGCAAGACCGTTTCCTCCGGGGCAAAGGTCTATCTGCGGCTGGGCGAAAGTTACAACGGCCCGAACGACACCGATGATCCGGTGGCCTGGGCAAAAGTGGCGGCAAATATCTACCGGCATGTCATCGGTGTTTTCAAGCCGACTGCGGGAATTGCGGTGGACCCGGTGTATGTTGAAGTGCATAACGAACCGGATGGGGGGTTTTGGCGTGGCACGACCACCACCTTCAATACGCTGTTTACCGAAACGGTCAAACGGGTCAAAAGCGCTGCCAGCGCCGCCGGGCACACGGTCAAGGTTGGCGGGCCGGGATTCACCACCAATCTGCTGACCAATGCGACGCGCGTAGGTAATCCTGCCAATGGTTTTCTGACCGCAGTCAATTCCTCTGGCCCCGACTTTTTTTCAACGCACTACTACGGCACGTGCTCAAAGACGACCCTTTCTGAGGCGGCCACCTATCTGCGCAATGTGCGTGCCCTGGTCAACTCCCAAGGTGGGTCGGCCCTGCCGCTACAGATCACCGAATGGAATATCGGGCTGGGGCAGAGCTGCGGCAACGCGTTTTATGGCGAGCAGCGCACCCGCTCGTACGATTCGGGCGTGTTGACATTGATGCAAGACCCCGCCCAGAACATCGAGGCGGCACATTTCTACGCCGGCGTGCCGATCATGGCGCTGTTTGATCTGACATCGGTGAGTGGCAATGCCCTGGTCAATCCATCGAGCTGGGCCTTTTGGGCACACGCAAAGCTGCGTGGCGCCACCGCATTGAGCGCCAAGGTGTGCGCGGGCAACAGCAGCTGTGTAGCTGGCTACGCGGCGGAATCTGCGCCCTTGCTGGCGCTGGCCGGGCAGTCTGGCAGCACGCAAACGGTGGTCATTACCAACGACAGCGCCAGCACCGCAAATTACACCTTGCGTTTCAAGGGATTGACCAGTTCATCGGCACGCGCAGTTGTTTTGTCTCCTCCTGATGGTGTGCAGCAACTGGCACTTGCCGGTACCCCAGGCGCACCCGACCCATCGGCAGTACAGGCCTTGCTTGGCAGCGTTTCCCAGCAAACATACGAGTCCCTGGCGGTCAGTGGGGGGCAGGCAGAACTCGCCCTGGGTATTCCGGCCTACGGCGTGCAGGTCATTCAGGTCACGGCGACGACAACGGCCAGCACGACATCGTATACCGTGCCGGGGACTTTGGGCAACGATGTTTTCGTGCTCACGGCTGGCAATTTCTACTACGGGGGCGGCGGCAATGACACCTACATCATCAGCCCCAACACATTGGCTGGTGCCGTAACGGCCAGGATTGTGGATACCGAAGGGGATAACCTTATCCAACTGGTGGATGGCATGACCGTAGCGGCCAGTACGTTTTACACCGATGCCGCGCAGCTCACGCTGTCCAACGGAGCCAAGGTACAGATACTGGGCGCTGCCAGATTCAAGTTTCAGTTGGGAGCCAACGCACCGGCAGGGGACACGGCAACGGCCTTGACTTACACCGATTTCGTCACCAGTCTGGGCGCATCCTTGACCAGTGGCACACTTCCGGCGTCAGGCTCTGCGGGCTATGTCGTGCCCACAGGCTTCACACAGGCGACTGCGCCCGTGGCGGGCGTTGCAGGCAATGCCAGCACGGTAGTGGGCACCCTGGGCGACGATGTTCTCGTGCCATCCGGGGGCAACAATTATCTTGGAGGCGGTGGCAGTGACACCTACATCATCAGCCCCTACACGTTGAGCGGCGCGGTGACAGCCAAGATCATCGACACCGAAGGTGCCAACGCCATCCAGTTGGTGGGTGGCCTGACGATTGCGTCCAGCAGTTTCTTCAATAACGCCGTGCAGTTGGTACTTTCCAATGGTGCTACCGTGCAAATTCTGGGCGCCTCCAGCTTTGGCTACCAGTTGGGCGCCAATGCTCCGGCTGGACAGGCGACCAGCAGCCAGGGCTACGCGCAGTTTGCGGCAACACTGGGCGCCAGCGTTCCGGCGGCGGGTGCAGTGGCAGTCAGTGGTAGCGCCAACTTTGTTGTTCAAAGCGCCACATCTGGAACACCCGGTGCATCGGCAGGGATATCTCCAGGCCTGTACCCGTCCATGATGTTGGATTGAAGATTGAAGTTGGAACACGATCCTTTTTTTATAGCTGTACCCGCTTGATCCATAGGCGTTCTGGCTTGTTTTGGCATGCAAAAACGGCCCCTGGCGTGCCATGGCAGCTGATTTTGGTCGAATTTGGGTGGATTTTGGCGCTGGATGGGCACTTTTCAAGGCACAAATTGCCTTGTAGACCTTATGGGACAAGCGGGGACAGCTCTATAAAGTAGAGCAAGTTACACAGTCGTTGAAGGTTTCGCGTGCCCAGGCTCGCCGACAAATCAAGATGCATGGTCATGCGTAAGAACTAAAGTAAGTGCCATTCGCTTTTGGCACTCGTCCTTCGTCCATCACAAAGTAGCGCAAACGGGGGCGGTAGGCTGCAAGGCTCTGCGGCACGGCTTCGATCAGTTCTTCAACTTCGCGCGCAGCGCTCCAGGGGCTCTCGCCGTTGTAGAGCACCAGTGGGAATACGGCGGGCAGTTTGCGGGCCTTGATTTGTCCGCTTTTGATGAGATCCTGGTACAGCAGCCCGATGTAGGTCAGGATGCGCACTGCCATCCAGGGGTCGCTGCTGCTCTGGAATTCGAGTAGCAGATAGACGTAGAGCCATTCGCCGACGGTCTTGCCCTGCGCTGTCCGGGTGTGCATGCAGATGCGCCAGATGATGTCGTCTTCGCGGTCGCGCAGGTCGTCGCTGACGTAGCTGCCGCTGACTTTTTCTTGCGCATCGCTACGTTTTCAAGAGCTGTACCCGCTTTATCCATGGGCGCTCTGGCTTGTTTTGGCATGAAAAAACGCCCCCCGGAGCACCATCGCAGCTGGTTTGGGTCGAATTTGGGTGGATTTTGATGAATTTTGGCGCTGAAAAGGCACTTTTCAAGGCACAAATTGCCCTGTAGGCCTTATGGTACAAGCGGGGGCAGCTCTATAAAGTAGAGCAAGTTACACAGTCTGCGTTGTGCACCCACAGCCCGTGCTGCCCTACGTAGTAGGTGTGGTAGTCCTCCACCTCCAGGTTGTACACCGTGATGGCGTAGCGCTCTCGGGTTTCGTTGACCGGATCACCCCATTTTTCGTAGTCGTACTCCAGCTCTTCTTCAAGAAAAACGGGGGGAGTCGAAGAAAAATCGGTTAACCCCCCAACCCACCCATCTTCCTCTTCCTCGAAAGCTATTTCCGGTCGATCGGTGCGATACAGATCAATCACATCCAGCATGGCCCCGAAACTGCCGTTGGCCAACACCAATTCCTTGTTCAGCCATTCATCGTCACCCCGGTGAATCGTTCCCGGCTTTAGTTTGCCTGGCAAATGGAGTCGTCCCATGGCCACCCAGCCGTGGGGGTTGAGCCAAACCGGGTGGTTGGGCGTGACGTAAACGGATTCAGTTTTTTCAAATCCACCACCAGGTTGTGGCGTCCACCAGAACCGCACCACCTCCTTGTTCTCAAACCGGAGGGTATTGGTCACCCGCTTATAGGCGGTTTCTCTACCTCCTTCCGGGTTTTCCGGGCGGGACAGCACCCAGTCGCCCACCTGGATTTGCTCAATCGGCTTGAGACCCTCTTTGGTGTGCACCAAGGTGCCAGCGATGAAGCCGCCAATCACGGGCGGCTTGGGGTTGATCTGCTGAACCATCTGCTGAACCATCTGAAACTCCTTACGTAATCGCCAGCACCTGCACAGGGGCGTGCACATGCAGCCAGGACTGCAAGGCGCTACGCAAGACCCCGGCGTCACCCGTCATCAGCAGCAGCGTTGGCGCCGCTACGTTTTCAAGAGCTGTACCCGCTTTATCCATGGGCGCTCTGGCTTGTTTTGGCATGCAAAAACGGTCCCTGGCGCACCGTGGCTGTGCTGGTTGAGGTGGTTTTTGCTGGATTTTTGTGCTGCAGCAGCCCGTTTCAAGGCACCAATTGCCTTGTAAGTTCGATGGAATCAGTGGGAGAAGCTCTTGAAATAGTAGCATAGGGCACAGCATTACTGGAACCAGATCATGTGGCGCTGGGCGACGCACTTGCGCATCAGGGTGCGTTCTGTGCTGCTGTTGCCATTGTCGGGGTTTGTGACCACGTTGCCTTGAGTGGCCCGGTCTTGCAGAGTAGCGAGGCTGCCGCTTTGCAGGGCGGGGTTGGTAGATGTCGGTAAGCGGGGTTGTTCATGGTGACCCCACGACTCTCTACCGTGTCTTCGATCTGCGGTGGACGCGATGGACAGGCGTTATGCACCCACACGCCAGCCTCGCCAACGTAATAGGTGTGGAAGTCCTCCACTTCAATATTGAATACTTGGCGGCGCAACGGTTTCCCCAGCGCCATCGCATCGTCGTTATAAGCGTCATCATCGGGTTGCGTGACGTTCACGGCACCGTTGCGCAGATCCACGGTCGGACCTTCCTCCCGAAACCAACCATCCGAATCACGCGCCCCGCCACACCATCCTACATCTGGCACCCCGGTATCACACACTACTTGCACACGAAAAACCATGGCAAATTCATCTGCACTGGAATCACAATGAATGACGAGATCATCGCCTGCTCTCAAATCCCTTGCCGCAGTCCAGCCTACCCGATCAACCCAGAACGGGTGTTCAGGAGTGACGACCAAACTGCGTAAAACCATTTCGCCTGAGATGCAGTATTCAATTAACAAGACCCTTTCACTTTCTCGCGAGAATGTCTTGGTCACAAGCTTGTACTCCTTGGGGCCTTCCCCAGTGTCCGATTTCGACAAGACGAAATCTCCCACCTTCAGTTGTTCAATTGGCACCAAACCCTGACGCGCATGGACGAGAGTTCCTGCCACAAAACAGACCGGCTCATCAAACGGCGACCGGAACTCAACCGTCTTCAGGCGAACACCCAGACTTTCGATGCTTCCTTCAATATTTGGCCTTGCTATAGCGCAAGCGTTGTGCGCCAAAATGCCGTCCTCGCCAACATAATAGGTATGGGAACCTTCAACTTCCAGGTTGTACACACACTGCAACCAATGCCCCCCCGCCTCATCATCGAAATAGTAGTCACTTGGCTGCGAAACTGTGATTTCACCATTCCTTAACTGAAGTTACGCACTTGCCTTGATCGCCTGCAACTCTTCAAAAGCAGTTCTTGTGGCTTTGATGTAGAGCTTGGCGCGCAGTGCGAAATGGTTGAGTTTGTGTTTGATCTTTAGTGCTTCCAGTTTGAGCACAGCG
>JAYRRD010000052.1:0-43445 GCA_041910275.1 Rhodoferax sp. | reverse complement strand
GCGCTTGGTGGAAGGATAGCAATGCTGAATACATGCTTTCGCTCAGATCCAGCCGGGCCAACGGTGAGTGGGCCGCGTATTGGAATAGCAACTATCGCTACCTGGCTTGAAAAGGCGCATCACTTTGAATCGCACCCGTCGATTTCCGTCACAGCAGACAGATCGACCACCAGGCGCACGCCCTCGCGCAACGGGTCAATCAGGGTGCGTTTGAGTTCTTCGGCGCGGTAAATACCCAACTCCCCCTCGATGCGAAGGTTGATGGTGCTCATGGCAGTGACTCCCGAAATGGTTGACGTTAATGACGATCAGGACAATCAGGGCAGGCAGAGCTTTTGCACAGCGCCAAGCATCTGCTCCGGTTTGAAGGGTTTGACCACCCAAGCCTTGGCGCCCACGGCCTGGCCCTCGCGCTTCTTGGCTTCGTCCGACTCGGTGGTGAGCATGATGATGGGGGTGAAACGGTAGGCGGGCATTTTCTTGACGTTGGCCACAAAAGTGATGCCGTCCATGACCGGCATGTTGACATCGCTGATGATCAGATTTATTTTTTGCCCGGTGAGTTTGTCGATGGCATCCTGGCCGTTGATGGCCTCAATGACCGTATAGCCTTCACCGCGCAGAGCGATGCCAACAACCGTGCGAATTGAAGCCGAGTCATCCACAATCATGATGGTTTTTGCCATGGTACTTTCCTGATGTAACTAAGTTTTCTTGTTCGTAGCGATTAAAACCGGGTGCGACTAGGGTGAGCGTTGTCGGATGTGGAGCGCAATTTTTGTGTCCTCCTGCGCGATGTGCCCCAGTAGCCATTGCGTCATGAATGTCACTATCTCGTCCCTGTTCCAAACACCCTGGCCAAAACGGTGGCTGATGGCATTAAAACGTTCCAGCAGTCCGTTGTGCATTTGCTGATGTGCGTGGTATGCCGGATAGTTGTTCGTGCGCATCAGTATCTCCTCGTCCGCAAAATGGGTGCGCATGTAACCATACAGCTGCATGGCTGCCAGGCGAAACTCGTTCTGGTCGGGCGCATGCATCACCAGATCGGCCAGTTTGAACAGATGCCGGTGCTGCGTGTCGATGCGTCCATCGCCAACAAGATAACTGTCTTTCCATTCGATATTCATCGTCTGTACTCCTGAGCGGCAAAGAGATCAAAAGAAGGTAATTTCGTCATCGGCTTTCTTCTCGACGGAGCCACCGGCATGAATGATGTGCTGGTCGGCCATGACGTAGGTTTTTTTCAGTTCATCGAGCAAAACCTGTGGGTCCATGGGCGGAAGCACACCGGACTGCTCAAAATCTTGCTGCAGTTCTTGCAGGAAGTTCGGCCAGTGTTCAATGTTCTTGCGCACCAGATTCAAAATCTGCGCCACCCGGTCCTGAAACTGAAACTCAACCAGCGACTGGCTGATTTCCCCTTGAATGGCGATGCCTTCATCCTTGAGCAAAGTGCTGGAATGCTCCAGTGCGCCGGTGACGCTTTTAAACTCACCAATCACGCTATTGATGGTGGTGGATATGGTCTGGGCACGGTCCTCACGTTCACGCACCGAATCCCGCACCACACTGCTCGACTCGCTGATGGCCGCGCTGATGACGCCTACCTTTTCCGCAATATGACGTCCGGTTTCCCCTGACCGATTGGCCAGCATGCGAAATTCCTTGGCCACCACGGCAAAGCCACGCCCCAGATCACCCGCACGCGCGGCTTCAATCGCCGCATTGAGCGACAACAAGGTGGATTGCTGGGCGATCTTGGCAACGTCATGCGCCATTTCCTGCAACTCAAGGGTAAAGCGGTCCAGCCCCTCCACCTTTTCCAGCATTTTCAACATGCTGGCTGTGGCTGCGTGCTGGTCCTCCACAATCTCGCCGAGTTCGGCCTCGGCACGGGTAATCACCGCAAGCAAACTGTGGTCGCCACCGGCCATGTTGTCGGTCTCCAGGTTGGCGGTGCGCACCGCCACACCCAGCTTTTCCACAATGCCGGCAAAACGCAGCGAAATTTCGGTAATGGCGGTTTCCATCTGTTCCCGAGACGAGTCGATATGCCGACTCCAGACGGGCGCCACTTCGTCGCCAAAACGTTGCTGATCGGCAACAATGCGGTCGAGGGTAGCCAGCATGTCCGTCTGGCGCGCCAACAGCAAGCGACCGGCCGCGACACCACATGAAACCAAAACCAGGGCGCCAAGGAGCGCATCCCAATGGAAATCGCCGGTGTACGCCATCACCAAAGCTCCGGCGGCGGCCAGGGCGATGGGGTAATAAAGAGGTTCTTTGGTGCGGCTCAATGGTTTCATGGCAATGTCCCTGCAGAAACCGGGTGCCCTGCAGGCCTAGTTTCCAGTTCGTGATTGATACTTTCAATCAAAGGTAACAAATCTAGCACGAAGTCTCCCTTGCCCACGTACCCCCAGACACCGAGTTCGCGCGCAGCGGCGCGGTAGGACTCGCTGTCATGCATGGAAAGAAACACGATGCAAGGCGGCGTCGCCATCGCCTGCAGCGCAGCAGCAACCTCCAGCCCATTCATCTCAGGCATGACGATGTCAAGCAACACCAGATCAGGCGCCAGCCTGGCGGCCAAAGCCAAAGCTTCCTCCCCTGTATGCGCCTGACCCACGACTTCAACACCAGGCAGTGTCAACAAAAAATTATTGACTGCCGTCAAAAAAATTCTGTTGTCATCCACCAACAATATTCGGATGGCCACGGTACCCTCCTGATTACCACGTGATTGACCACGTGGCACGCACTGTAGTCCCAGCCCACGGGCAACAATATCGGGATAACACCTGAGTTCAGCCAGAAAAACACCTGAGAGCAGTCTCATCGCACGCTGGCGCTGCTGAAAGCGCGTATGCATCAAATAAGCCTTTCCCGCTTGTGGGACGTGCGGGAACAGCTATGTTTATAGGAGCACTGGTTCAGACCACCACATGGAAAGTGGTACCGCCCACAAGTTTTCGCCAAATGGCAGCAGCTCGCGCCCGGCATACAGGACCACGCCGCGCTGAAAAATAGGGCCTTCTGTGGCCTGCAAATGCCGCAAACCCTTGAAATCCTTGCCATCCACTGTGGCACTGGCCTTGACTTCAATGCCGGTGATCTGCCCGAGGCGGTTTTCCAGAATGAAGTCCACTTCGATGTCGGTTTGCGTGCGGTAGTGCCACAGCGACAGACGCTGCGGTGAGAACGCAAGGTGCTTGAGCAATTCGGTCAGCACAAAGGTCTCGACCGTGCCTCCGGGCAGGCCCGGCTGCGCGGCCAGGCGCTGGGCGGTATCGCCCAGAAGGTAACTGAGCAGGCCGGTGTCGGGCAAGAACACCTTGGGCGCCTTGACCAGGCGCTTGCCCGGATTGCGCGCCCACGCCGGCACACGCACCACCAGAAACAGCATCTCCAGCAGGGCAAAGTAGCGTTTCAACGTGGTCTGGGACAAGCGGGCGGTGCGCGACAGTTCGGCCAGGTTGAGCAGCGTGGCGCTGCGCGTGGCCAGCAATTGCAGTAGGTTGGGAATTTCGGTGAGTTGTTCAATGCGCGCCAACTCACGCACATCGCGCTGCAAAATGGCCTGCACATAGCTCTGAAACCAAGCCTCACGCCGGGCGGCGCTGCTGCGTGCCGCCGCTTCGGGGAAGCCACCGCTGGTCAGGCGCGCAACCAATGCGTCCTTTTCGCACGCAAGGCTATGCAATGCGGCCCAGCTGCCATCGAACAGGACATCAGCGCGGTTGACGACGGCGTGGTCGGCCAGTTCGGCGCTGGACAAGGGCCACAGCGACAGCACTTCCATACGGCCCGCCAGCGAGTCGGCAATGCCGGGCAACAGCAGCACATCCGCCGAGTCCGTAAGCAGGAATCGCCCCGGCGTGCGCTGGCGATCCACCGCCGCCTTGATGGGCAGAAAAAGCTCGGGCGCGCGCTGTACTTCGTCCAGCGTGACCGGGCCTTGCAGTGCGTTGATGAAACCCGCCGGGTCGCTCTTGGCCGCGCGCAGCACCGCCGTGTCGTCCAGGGTTAGGTACCGGCGCGCGGTGGCGTCACCTCCAGTGGACGTGCCCAGCGATTGCACCAGCGTGCTTTTGCCGCTCTGGCGGGCTCCGTTGATAAGCACGACCGGGGTATCGGACAGCGCATCCGATAGCAACGGGGTGATGTGTCTTGTATACATATTTGGCCTATTTTCGGCCATTTTGTGGTTGAAATTCAACCGTTATGTGGACGATTTTACAATTACAACATACAACACAAAATAGGCCTTTCCCGCTTATGGGACGTGCGGGAGCAGCTATATTTATAGGAGCTATCGGGGCTACAGGAGCATATTGCGCAAACCGCTGGCGCGCTGGGTGCGTTGCTGCACGGCCTGGGCCAGCAAGCCGGGAGCGCCAGACACAAGGGTGAACGCCTTGCGTGCGCGTGTGATGCCGGTGTAGACCAGTTCACGGCGCACAAGCGCACCACCGTAATCGGGCAGGACCAGCGCCGTGTGTTCAAACTCCGAGCCCTGGCTTTTATGCACCGTCATGGCAAAGGCCGTTTCCACGTGCGGCAAGCGGTTGACGCCGACCGAGCGCAGTTGGTCGCCATCGGCAAAATACACCCGCAAGCCAGCGTCCACCGTGGCGGATGGCAGGGCAATGCCGATGTCGCCGTTGAATACGCCCAGAATGGGATCGTTGCGTGTGACCATGACCGGACGCCCCGCGTACCATTCGCCACGCGGCCTGAGCAGCCCCGCGTGCGCCATCGCCTGCTCCACCGCACGGTTGAGCCGGATCGTCCCCCAGTCGCCTTCACGCACCGCGCACAGCAAGCGAAAGCGCTCGAACGCACTGAGGACTTCTTTCACCCAGGCCGTATGAACTTGTACATCACGCACAACGGGCCGATTGGCAAGGCAGCGCAGGTATTGCCGGTAGCACACATCGTTGCCCTTGCGCCCCTCCAGCGCCAGACGGACCACCGCTGTCGGCTGCGCGTTTTCGTCGGCGTGCAAGGCAAGCGTGGCGTCAGCGCCCAGAAGCCGCACTGCTGCACGTGCGTCGCCCTGGTTGACGGCCAGTGCCAGTTGCCCGATGGGGCCACCAAAGCGGCGGCTTTCGCGCAGCATGACGATGTGCTGTGCCAAGGCGTGCTGGCCATCGTGCGGTGCCAGATACGCGCCCGGCAGGGTTTGCCGCGCGACCTGAGCGATATAGGCGGCGGTGTCGGCATGGTAGTTGCCCCGCTCGGCATCACGGCAAATATCCCCCAGCACCGAGCCAGCCTCCACCGATGCCAGCTGGTCCTTGTCGCCCAGAAAAATAACGCGCGCATGGGGTGGCAAGGCATCGAGCAAGGCGGCCATCATCTCCAGATGGACCATGGACACCTCGTCAACGATCAACACATCCACATCCAGCGGCTGGCTGGCATGAAAACGGAACTGCCGCGTATCGGGCCTGGCGCCCAGCAATGCATGCAGGGTGCGTGCAGCGCCTATGCGTTGGGTCAGCACCGGCAAATCGAGTTGCAGGCCCAATCGGGCATGCAATTCGGCTAAGGAGGAGTCAATCGACTGTTTGAGCCGGGCTGCCGCTTTGCCAGTGGGAGCGGCCAGCGCCACACGCAACAATTCCGGCTGTGGTTCCAGCGCAAACAGCAAGGCGAGCAAACGCGCGGCGGTATAGGTTTTTCCGGTCCCAGGTCCGCCCGTAATGACACTCAGACCTCCACGCAGGGCGACAGCGCACGCCAGTTTTTGCCAATTCACGCCGTCCGGGGAGGCGTCAGGGGCATCAGGGGTATCAGGAAATAGACGCTCCAGCCAGTGTGCGGCTGCACTTTCATCCACTGCACGTGCCTGGGCCGCACGCTGCAAGAACTGTTGCGCCACCAGGCATTCGTAATTCCAGTAGCGGCGCAGGTAGAGACGCGGCTCCAGGTCGTCGTCCAGCAGCACCAGCATCTGCCCCGTATCGGCATCACGCCCGACCAGGCGCACCAGGGGACTGGCGCGCAGCGCTGCCAGCCAGTCTGTCAGGCTATGGGGCATAGTGGCCCACAAGCCGTTCACGGCCGGTTGGGCTTCAGTTGGCCAGGCCAGCAGGCCGTTGGGTTCGCCCACCAGGGGGGACAAGTTCAAGCAGGTGTGCCCCCTGCCCTCCATGTGCGCCAGCACGGCCACCGCCACCAGCAGCACGGGTGCGGCATCGGGGTCGCATTCGGCCACAAATCCGGCCAGTGCGCTGTCCATGCGGCGCAGCCACTTGGCCTCACTCCACTGGTGCAGGGTTTCCAGTACGGTCGTACTCATACGCTGGCCTCCTCGGTGCCCAACAGGGAATCGAGTGCCTGCAGCAACACCACCGAGGGCGCAATAAAGTAGCCACCCTTCTCAGGCCCGTCAATGCCGCGCAGGAACAGGTAGATCGCCCCGCCCAGATGCTCCTGCGGCAGGTAGTCCGAACCTAGCCGGGAGCGCAGCAAGCGGTGCAGGGCCAGCATATACAGTGCGGCCTGCACGTCGTAGCGGTGTTCGGCCATGGCTGCTTCCAGCGCATCCTGGTGGTAGGCGCTGGCGCCGTCGCCCAGAAAGTTCGATTTGTAATCCAGCACCCAGTAACGCCCTGCGTGTTCAAACACCAGATCGGCAAAGCCCATGAGCATGCCGTGCAGTTCACGCGCGGGCAGCGCCGGGCGCGCGCGGCCTGACAAAAGATGTTGCTGGCACAAGGCATCCACCGCCACCGCCTTGAGGCGCTCGGAGGGAAACCAGAACTCCATTTCCGGTAGGCAGTGCTGCAATTCGCACAAGCTGGCACCCACACCAGGCAAGGGCGTGCGCACCACTTCGGTCAACCAATGCACGACGGCATCGGCCTGCTCGTCGTATCCAATGGATGCACAGCGCCTGCGCAGGCGCTCGGCCAATGCGGCATTGCCTTCCAGCGCAAAGTTTTCCGATGCCAGCCATTCGAGCTGGTCATGCAGAAAATTACCGGCGACCGCACCCCGCATGAAACGGTGCCAGACAGCCACTTCGACAGCTGGTGCCGGTGGTGGAATTGGAATAGTGGCCAGCGGCTCATCCTCGTCGATGCGGTTGGAAGATGCGGTGGTTTGCAGCACCGGCACAGATGCAGCCAGGGCGCGAACCAGGGCGGAAAAGCTGCCAATGCTCCAGTTGCGCTCAAAACGGGCCGTGTACTGCACCGGCTCGCGCAGCGCACACGGGGCAGCGCGCGCAAGCAAGGCGGTCTGGGGTGACGCCGCTGTGGCTGCGTGCAGCTGGATATGTATCTGCGCCTGCGCCAGCTCCTGAAGTTGGTCCAGGTAGTGCTCGGGCTCCATGGGGTCAGGTCCACCCAGCAGGTAACCGGCTGCACTCCTGTGGGTCTGGCAGGCAGCGCTTTTGCCTACTTTCAAGGCAGCAAAGCCCATCCAGACCGTATGGCGGGCGCGGGTCAAGGCCACGTACAACAACCGCAAGTCCTCACGCAAGCGCTCCTGGTCGGCGCGCGCCAGCTGTTCGTCGCTGAACTGCAAGTGCAGCTCCCTTTTCCCTTCCTCATCCGCCAGATTCACAAACGGCGTGCGTCCTTTTTGCAGTGCGCGAAAGCTGCAAGCAAAGGGCAGAAACACTATCGGGTATTCCAGCCCCTTGCTCTTGTGTACGGTGACCACCTTCACCAGATCGGCATCGCTTTCCAGCCGAACGATCTGCTCTTCGCTGCTGGCGCTGCCTTGTTGGGCTTGTTGTATCTGCGACTCCAGCCAGCGGATCATCGCCTGCTCGCCATCGAGCTGGAAACTGGCCGCCTGCAAGAGCTCACACAGATGCAGGAAATTGGTCATGCGCCGCTCGCCACCCGGTTCATTCAGCCAACGCGCCGACAAATTCAGCTGGTGCAAGGTTTGGCGCAGCATGGTGAGTACGCCCTGGCTTTGCCAGATGGCGTGCAGGCTGCGCAACTGCTCGCTGCGCGCATCCAGCGCCTCATCGCTGGCCGCAAGCCAGGCCAATTCGTCCAGACTGAGGCCCAGCGTGCGCGTGGCCAGCCCGGTGCGCACCAACCGCACGTCCAGCGGCGCAGCCACCGCCCGCAGCCAGTGCACCAGATCGCGCGCTTCATCGCTGTTGAACACCGAATCCTGGTCAGAGAGATAAACCGAAGCCACCCCGCGCAAGCGCAGCTCGCGTTGCACGGCCTGTGCCTCCTTGCCCGTGCGCACCAATACAGCCATATCCGCCGGTTGCAAACGTAAGAAAGGATCATCCTTCCGTGAAAAGCCTGCCTGGGGGTCGTTGAGCCAGGCAACGATCTGCTCGGCACAGCGCGCGGAAAAGCGCTTGGTGCTGTCTTCCTTGCTGCGCAGTTCCAGATCGTGGGTGATGGTGATGGCAGGCACCGCGCCCGCTTGCGTCTGGAATTGCTCGGCCCGCCCGCGCGCCTGCACCGGAACAAAGGGCAGCGCATTGTTTTCCCCTTGCTTGAACAGGAAAGCCCCCTGCGCCAGACGCTCTTCCCCACGGCCAAAGCACTGGTTCACAGCGTCCACCAGCGCGTGTGTGGAGCGGTGGTTGGTGCCCAGCACGTAGTGGCGCCCCTGCGTGGCCTGGCGTGCTTGCAGGTAACTGTAAATGTCGGCGCCACGGAATCCATAAATCGACTGCTTGGGGTCTCCGATCAACAGCAAGGCCGTCGCCGGGTCGTTGTCCTGGGTGCGGTAAATCTGGTCAAAGATGTTGTATTGCAGCGGGGACGTGTCCTGAAACTCGTCGATCATCGCCACCGGGTAGCGCATCAGGATGCGGCTGCGCAACTGCGCGCCATTGGCTCCCGCCAAAGCCAGGTCCAGCCGCCGCAACATGTCGGCAAAGCCAAAGCTGCCAATCTGGCGCTTGCGCCGGTCAATGCGCGCGGCGATGTGGGCTGCTGCGTGCCAACGCATCGCAACCGTGTGTCCGGGCAGTGCTGCGTAGCCTTCCAGCAAATCGGCAAACTGCTGAAAATAATCTGGCAGCACGATGGCCGCTGCGGCGGGCTTGCGCGCTTCCAGAATGCCGTCCGGGCGCAAACGCGAGCAGGCTGCGGGGGTCAGCTCCAGTGGCCCGGCATCGGGCGCTGCGGCCCATTGGCGCAAGGCCTGCAACCATTTCTGGTAGTTGCCGGGAGCGAGCTTTCTGCGGTCCCAATCGCACACCTTGGGCGCAAGCTGGGCATCCAGCCAGTCTTGCATATGCTGGGCGCGTTCGACCCAACCGGCACTCAAGCTCTGCAACGCCGCCTGCTGCTGTTGCATGTGCGCCTGCATGCACTGCGCCAGCGTTCCGGCGCCTGCCTGCGCAGGAATGGACTGGTGGATGAGGGCGCGCATATCGGCAAACAGCGCATCCACGCCACTCCACAGCGCCAAAACCCGCTCCAGATCATCGCCCGCCAGGGGGTAGCATTGCTGGCGCCAATAATCCTGCACGGCCTCGCGCACGAGGGTCTGTTCGTCGGCGACCAATTCCTCGTCAAACAGGCAGCCGCTGTCAAAGGCGTGCTCGCGCAGCATACGCTGGCACCAGGCGTCGATGGTCAGCACCGCCGCTTCGTCCATGCTCTCGGCAGCGGTCGCCAGACGCCAGGCGGCACCGTCGCGCGCCTGCCCCTCGGGGTAGTTGGCAAGCAACTCACGCAATAAATCGTCCTGGGCCTCCGGCTCGATTTCGCCACGAAAACAGCCCGCAGCCTGCAATAAACGCCGGCGGATGCGGTCGGACAATTCGCGGGTGGCGGCACGGGTAAACGTCATGACCAGTATCTCTGCGGGCCGCAAGGGCCGCACGGGCACCTCCGGGTCGCTGCCCGTACCGTGCCCGAGGACCAGCCGCACATACAGCGCGGCAATCGTCCAGGTCTTGCCGGTGCCCGCGCTGGCTTCAATCAGGCGGCTGCCCCACAGCGGAAAAGTGGCTGCATCAAGAATGGTGCTCATGCGCGGGCCTCCATATCGGTTGTATGTACACACGCCTGCACATGCTCGTGCGCCCACTGCTGCAACGCACCATAGACCCGGTGCGACAACGCCTCAAAACGGGCATCGGCACTCAGGGTTTCGTAGTCCGGGAACAATCGGTACAAGGATGGCTCCTTGCGCTCGCCCTGGTAGTTATCCTGGTACGTGCCGTCGTACACATCCCTGGGGTTTTTTTCGCCGACCAAAGCCAGCGCGGTTTTCAGCGCCAGAGGCAGGGGTTCGCTCAGACCCAGGCGCACCACATCCAGCAGCATGGCCAGCGTTTCCTGCGCACGCGCGCTTTCCATCGGCGCAATGGTGAGCGTGGCATCGCGGCCAACCAGTAAGCCCTGGACAACAATGCCGTTGGCCGCCGCCGCCACACTGCGCGTCCAGGCCGACACCAGCTTGTCCGCACGCACCACGCCCTTGTCCGCATTGGCACACAACCTGCCAGCATCCCACCCCAGCCAGGCAGGCACATCCGCAGCACCCCCCTGCCCTTCCTCCTCCTGGTATAGCTGGTCCAGCCAGTCCTCCAGCACCGCCCCTTGGTGTTCAAAATGCAGGCGCTTGCGGCCACATGCCTGGGGGTGGCGGCTGCGCTGGGTTTGCCAGGCGTGCAGCACCGGCACAATCGCATCGACCAGCTCGGCCTGCGTGCGCTCCCCGATGCCGCCCATGGGCAAGTGTCCGGCACGCCGCACCTCCTGAATATGCGCGCCGACCAGGCCTTCCAAGGGTTGGCGCGGGCCACCGTCCGTATGGGCATTGGCCTTTGCCACCAGATCGGTCAGCACGTGCTGGATGGTGTCGCGCATGCGCCCATAGGCATCCAGACCATCCAGCTGGAAGGCTTCCGTATCCTTGTCGTCCACGCCGGTGGCATCAAAATACACCTGCAAGCGCTGGCGGAAAAATGCCTTGACCGGATTGCGCAAGAAGGTATCCAGCTGCGCCAGCGTAAGCCCCGCGCGTTGATCGGGTTCAGGCACAGACATGGGCGCAATGGCACTGGCCAAGGACAAATCAGGAGCGGCGTGTGCCGCGCGCCACTCGCTGGCGTGGGTGAAAAGGCCGCTGTCCGGCTCGAAATAGCGTCGGCTGAAGGGTTGCAGCGGGTGCTCCGTGGTGCGGTCATGCAGCACAGACCCTTGCCAGCCCGCAGCCAGATAGTCGCGCAACTGCGCCACCAGCACCGACGGCGGCTGTTCGCTGTTATCCCGCACACTGCGACCAACCCAGCTGACATAAAGCACCCGGCGTGCCGACAGCAGGGCTTCAAGCATCAGCTGGCGGTCATCGTCGCGCCCCGAACGGTCCCCTGGTCGGTACTGTCCCGGAAAACCCATCAGATCAAAATCACCCCGCTGGGAGCGGCGCGGGTAGTCACCATCGTTCATACCCAGCAGACACACCACCTCAAAGGGAATGGCCCGCATGGGCATCAGGGTGCAAAACGTCACCCCACCGGCCTTGAAGCGTTTGTGCAAGGACGGCTCCTCCAGCGCACCCAGCCAGGCCTCGCGCGCCACCTCCAGCGGGATGGCGGCGCTGAAGTCCGCCTGGGCGCAGACATCCTGCCAACGGCCCAGCGCATCCACCATGGCGCTGAGTGTCTGGCGGTCCAGCTCATCCTGCGCCGCAACCATGTCCTGCAACAAGGCACGTCCACGCACAGACCACTCTGCCGGACTAGCCGGGGACGATGCCAGCTGCTGCCAACGCCGCAGCGCACCCAGAAAATCTGCCAGACCCCCGGCCAGCTCCACCTCCAGGCCACCGATTTCCGGGTAAGGCTCGATGCTGGCCCACGCCAGATCCAGCGCGCCCCCACCCGCGTAACCCAGCAGCATGCGGCGCAGGCCGAACCAGCCGGTGTTTTGCTCACCGCAAGCGCCAAGCTCCATCGCATCGCGCTGCGCGCCGTCCAGCCCCCAACGAATCCCGGCGCCCGCCATCCACGCCGTCAGCCGGGGCAGCGCACTGCTGTCGATACCAAAACGCATGGCAATGGCCGGCACTTCCAGCAAATCGCGCAGTTCGCTGAATACCACGCGCTGCTGCGGCAGACGCAGCAACCATTCCAGCGCGCCGAGCAGCGGGTTGCTGGCGCGCGCACGCAAGTCGGTGATCTCAAAGGGAATGTAACGCGCATCGTGGTGCGGATATTGCCCAAACACCGCACGAATGGCCGGTGCAAAAGCGTCAATATCGGGCACCATGACCACCACATCCCTGGGCCGCAAGGGATTGTCCGCAGGGGCGGCGGCAAACAGCGCCAGCAGCTGGTCGTGCAGAATTTCCACCTCCCGCAACGCGCTGTGCGCAATGTGAAAGACGATGGATTGGTCGGATGCCGCCGGTGTCACCGCCGGGTGCTCGGCCAACGGGACCAGGTCGCGCATGCGGTGCTGGACCTGCACCAGCAAGGGCGCAGCCAGCGCCCCGTCCTCGCCATCCCCGTCGTCCTCGTCAAAGAGGTCCACACGCGGGATGGCAAAACGCTGGCGGGCCAGTTCCGCATCATCAAAAGCGTCGAGCTGGCGCACAAAATCCCTCCCCTGACGCCCCCAGGCCGCCAACAGCGGATGCGCATGGGCATGCATCTGCTCCAGCGGCAACTCCGCCAAGTCCCGCCCGCCGCGCAAGGGCTGGCGCCGCCGCTGCATGCGCAGCAGCTCGCGCCCGTCCATGATGTCGGCCCAGTGGTAACGGCAAGGGTTGGGGATGGCCAGCAAGACCTGGGAGCGCTCGGCCAATGCCGCCAGGATTTGCAAAACCGACAGCGGTAGATGCGTCATGCCAAAAAGCACGACACGCCGCGCCACCGGCGTCTGCGTCGGCGCGCCACTTTGCAGCGCTTCCAGCACACGCTGGTGCAAACGCGGGCGGATGCTGTTGCGCTGCTCCTCATCCAGGCCCGCCAGCAGGGCGCGCCAGAGCATGGGCTGCCATATCTGATCCTGCGGCACCGGAACTTCGAGGCTACCCGACACGCACAACACATCCCGTCCCTGTGCCCAGGCTTCGAGCCAATCGGCCCGGTAGACCTGGTACTGGTCCAGCAAGTCGGCCAGACGGCTGGCCAGCTGGAACAGCCGAACCGGCTCGTTGGCGTGCAAAAACCGGGCAAGCGGTTCAAAACCGGCCAGGGGCAGCAGCGTGGGCAACTGCTGCATCAGGCGCCAGGTCAAGGCCAGCTTGTCCATCGGCGACTGCGTGGGCACCTGCGCACGCCCCAGCACCTGGCGGTACGTGCGCCACAAAAAGCGCGCTGGCAGCTCGACGCGCGTTGCCGCACATATCCCCCCCTCGCTGGCCAGCGTCATCTTGATCCATTCGGCCATGCCATTGCTTTGCACCAGGATGATGTCTTCTTCCAAAGGATGCAACGGGCGTTCGCGCAACCAAGCACAGACCGTGCTTGCCAGGGTTTCGGATCGGTTGGAGTGCAGGGCAATCAGGCCCGTTTGAATATCGGAGGGCATATACACATTCTGGGCAACTTGGGGGTTTCCTGGGGGTCTTATACCACCAGGCTCAGGGTGTCATCATGCCGCTTGCGCGCACCTGAAGGTTTACTTGCCCCACAGGGCATGCATGGGCACGGCCCACAGATGTTCTCCGAAGCGCAATACCTGTTCGCCGGTGTACAGCACCAAGCCGACGAACGGCGCCTTGTTTTGCAGCATCCGTTCCCGAAACCATGCCAGGTGTTTGAAACTGTCCAGCCCCACCGCAGAGCCGGCCTTGACCTCTACGCCCACGGTCACGCCGTCGGGGGTTTCAATCACAAAGTCGATCTCGCGCTGCTCCCGGTCGCGGTAATGGGTCAGGTGGCAGGGCTCGTCTTGCGCCTCCAGTTGTGCGGCCAGTTGCGTGAACACAAAACCTTCCACCAGTTTGCCGCCCGTGTCAGCATCCAGGCGCACCTTGTCAAATTGCCAGCGCAACAGGCTGGCCGTCAGGCCGGTGTCGGTCATGAACAGTTTGTCCTGCTTGCTGACACGGTCGTAATCGGTCTTGGCCCAGGGCCGCACGCGCTCCACCAGAAACAGGGTCTGCAGCGCGTTGATATACGTCTCCAGGGTCGGGCGGGACAAGGCCAGTTGCCCGCCGACGGCATTTACGTCCATGAGCTTGCCCGACCAAGCTGCCAGCACTTCGAGCAACTTGTGCATGCTGTCTTTGCGTCGGATATGGGCAATGTCTTGCAGGTCACGCGCCATGAGCGCCGCCACGTAGTCCTGATGCCAGCGCCGCACGGCTTTGTCGCTCAAGGACTGCGTTTCGGGGTAGCCACCGCGCAGAGCCTGCAAGAGCACGGCGTCTTTGCCGGACACAGAATTGGCAACAGAATTGGTCATGGCACCCTGCGCTGGCGTGAATCCACTGACCAGGCCCGCCCAATCCTCCCGTAGCGCGCGGGCCAGGAATGTGGGCAAAACCTCTGCCATCTCGCCCGCTGCAAAGGGACGCAGGCGCTGGTGTGCCACACGCCCGGCCAGCGACTCGGTCACGCCCGGACTGGACTGGATGCTGGTCGAGCCGGTCAGCAAAAACCGTCCGGGTACGGGGTGTTCATCCACCTCCTTTTTGATGGCCTGCAGCAATTCCGGGGCGCGTTGAATTTCATCAATCACCATCAGGCCCGGCCCATGCGCGACAAAACCGTGCGGGTCCGCGCGCGCTGCGGCTTGCAGTGCCACATCGTCCAGAGTGCGGTAAATCATCCCCGGCGAGGTATGCAGCGATTTGGCCAGCGTGGTTTTGCCGCACTGGCGCGCCCCCTCCAGAATCACCACCCTGCGCGTTCGCAGCGCCTCCAGAACACCCGGAGTCTGCCAGCGGGGGATACCGTTCGGGGAAGCGATCTGTACCGGAATGGGCACGGGGTCCAAGGAGGTGTTCATATGCCGCGTTTTTTAAAATTCAAAGCCCGCGAATTTTAATATTCATGCCACGCAATTTTCTAATTTGGATGGCGTCACGCAGGGAGGTTACTACTTTTTCAGTAGCTGTCACCGCTTGCCCCTCAAGGGCTACAGGCCGGTTTTATGCCTGATTTAAGGCCAAATCGAGGCTAAAAACGTGCCACGGAGGCTTGCGGGGAGCACCTGTAGTGCGGGTTTGGTACTTTTGATATCACGGGTGATATGAAACTGGCTGGCCAGCACGGTGGGCAGGGTCTGGTTTTGCACGGGAAGTCATGGCGCCGCAACCCGCACGGATTCTACGTTTATGGCGCTGGACTCGGGGCTAACTTAGGAAAATAGCTTGACCTGCGGTACTCCGGTCGAATGGCTTCAAGTCACTATATTTTCAGTAGCTGTCCCCGCTTGTCCCACATGGGCTACGGGCTGATTTCATACTTGATTTGAGGCCAAATCGAGGCTAAAAACGTGCCACGGAGGCTTGCGGGTGGCACCTGTGGTGCGGTTTTGGTGTTTTTCATATCACGGGTGATATGAAACGTAGACAACATCTGGCCAGCGTTATCTGGTCATCCGGTCACCTGGTCATTTTGTCATCTGGGTGGCGCGACAGTTGAATGGCAGGTACTCAAGCGGGATATTGGTTCTGTTATTCCCCTTGGCGCTCATTTTCTCGGGTGCGCTGGCGTGGCCGCATACCCAGCTCACGGGCACGATGGGCGTATCCTCCACGACCGCCGGGCGCAGGGTCAGGATTTTCCCGTTGATGGCGGTGCCAACCTTATTGCCATAGGTGATGTGGATGGCCCCGTCTTCCACGGTGACACGGGAAACCTGGTTGCTGACAATCTTCTCTGCCACCGGCAACCCGGCAGTCGCATTGTCAGCAGGAAAGGACTGGCTGGATTGCCAACTCGCTGCCACGGGTTTTTTCACAATATCCGCCAGCGCTGCCCCGTCAATGACCTGGTCGCGCAGGAGTTTGCTGTGGTAACTCGGCAGTGCAATCAGGGCCAGGATGGCAATGATGGCGATAACGACCATCACCTCGATCAAGGTAAACCCGCGCATAGTGTGCGTCCCCATGGTGGTGTTTTTGCGTTTACTTCACACAGTCTGCATAGTAGCGTACCGTGCCGTCGCTGCTGCGCTCTTCGACCAGGCCGTGGATATCGCTCTCAAAACCAGGGCATTGAGCATTGAAATCACGGGAAAATTTCAGGTAATCCACGATCTTGCGGTTGAACACCTCACCAGGAATCAGCAGCGGAATGCCCGGCGGGTACGGCGTGACCAGACCGACGGTGACACGCCCTTCCAGGTGGTCGATCTCGACCCTCTCGGTCTTGCGCTGCGCAATGTGCGCGTAGGCATCGCTGGGTTTCATGGCCGGGGTCAGGTCGCTGAGGTACATGTCGGTCGTCAGACGCGCTGTATCGTACTTGGCGTACAGCATGTGCAGATGCTGGCACAAATCGGCCAGCCCCATTCTTTCGTAGCGCGGATGCGCCTTGCAGAACTTGGGCAGGATTTTCCACATCGGCTGGTTTTTATCGTAATCGTCCTTGAACTGCTGCAAGGCGGTCAGCATGCTGTTCCAGCGGCCCTTGGTGATACCGATGGTGAACATGATGAAAAAGCTGTACAGCCCGGTTTTTTCCACCACCACACCGTTTTCGGTCAGGAATTTGGTGACGATATTGGCCGGGATGCCTGTCTTGGCAAATTTGCCGTTCAAATCCATACCCGGTGTCACGATGGTGGATTTGATCGGATCAAGCATATTGAATCCGGTTGCCATCTTGCCAAAACCGTGCCAATTGGCCTTGGCGTTTTTCGACTCGGCCTTGATCACCCAGTCGCTGGCACGGCCAATGCCCTCCTCCACCAGTTTGTCCGGCCCCCAGACCTTGAACCACCAGTCGCTGCCATATTCTTCGTCCACCTTGCGCATGGCACGGCGAAAATCCAGCGCCTCGGCAATACTCTCTTCCACCAGGGCGGTGCCGCCCGGCGGCTCCATCATCGCCGCCGCCACATCACAACTGGCGATGATGCTGTACTGTGGCGAGGTCGAGGTGTGCATCAGATACGCCTCGTTGAACAAGGCACGGTCCAGTTTGACTGTTTGCGAATCCTGCACCAGCACCTGACTGGCCTGGCTGATGCCAGCGAGCAACTTGTGGATTGACTGCGTGGCGTACACCATGGCGTTCTTGGGGCGGGGCCGCTTCTTGCCCATGGCATGGAAGGTACCGTAAAACGGATGAAAGGCGGCGTGCGGCAGCCAGGCTTCGTCAAAATGCAGGTTTTCCACATACCCATCCAGCATTTTCTTGATGGTTTCGGTGTTGTACAGCACGCCGTCGTAGGTCGATTGGGTCAGAGTCAACACCCGTGGCCGCACCTCCTTGGCATCCACCCCGCGCAGCAGTGGATTGGCGCTGATCTTGCGCTCGATGGCGGCCGGTTCGAACTCCTCCTTCGGAATCGGGCCGATGATGCCAAAATGGTTGCGCGTGGGCTTGAGGAACACGGGAATGGCCCCGGTCATGATGATGGCATGCAAAATCGACTTGTGGCAGTTGCGGTCCACCACCACCACATCCCCTGGTGCTACGGTGTGGTGCCAGACCATCTTGTTGCTGGTGCTGGTGCCATTGGTGACAAAAAAACAGTGGTCGGCATTAAAAATGCGCGCTGCATGGCGTTCGCTCTCGCCAATCGCACCATCATGGTCGAGCAATTGCCCAAGCTCTTCAACGGCATTGCAGACATCGGCGCGCAGCATGTTTTCGCCATAGAACTGGTGGTACATCTGCCCCACAGGGCTTTTCAAAAAGGCCACGCCCCCGGAATGCCCCGGACAGTGCCAGGAGTAGGAACCATCTTCGGCATAGTCCAGCAGCGCCTTGAAAAACGGTGGCTGCAAGCCTTCGAGATAGCTTTTTGCCTCCCGGATGATGTGGCGTGACACAAACTCCGGTGTATCTTCGAACATGTGAATAAAACCATGCAATTCACGCAAAATATCGTTCGGGATATGGCGCGAGGTCTTGGTCTCGCCGTACACATAAATCGGCACATCCAGATTCTTGCGTCGCACTTCTTCGATGAAATGGCGTAAGTTCAACACGGCAGGGTCCAGGTCCGGCCCCGGCGTGAATTCCTCGTCATCAATGGACAGGATGAATGCGCTGGCACGGCTTTGCTGCTGGGCAAATTGGCTCAAATCACCGTAACTGGTAACGCCCAGAACCTCGAATCCCTCCGATTCAATGGCCTGAGCCAAGGCGCGAATGCCCAGGCCAGAGGTATTTTCGGATCGAAAATCCTCGTCGATAATGACAATCGGAAAGCGAAATTTCATGACAAGCCCCAACAACCAAGCGAATGAATCAAAAAAACAGGCGCGAAGTGTAAGGACTTATTGTGTCTGCGCCATGGCGAAACGCATCTTTTGCCCCAAAATATGGCATTGATGCCAACGTACACAAGGAACATGCGAGGAACTTATGGCGCAATCCACATTCTGGTGGCTGCTCGCGGGTGCAGCCGTTATTGCCGAACTGGTGAGTGGCACCTTCTATCTGCTGATGCTCGCCGCTGGCTTGGCCGCTGCGGCCATCGCCAGCCACCTGGGCGCGACGGAGACGGTGCAGATTGCGGTAGCCGCTCTGGTCGCCTCGGGCGCCGTGCTGGGCTGGCGCGCGTACAAAATGTCCGTACCATCCGGTCCTTCGGCCAACGCCAACCCCGATGTCAATCTGGATATTGGCGCAACCATACAGATCGACGCCTGGAACCCGGATGGCACGGCAAACGTCAAGTACCGGGGTGCCAACTGGACGGTTTCCCCGGAGGGAAACCACCCCATGGCCACCGGAGCGCACCAGGTGGTCGCAGTACTCGGTAGCCGCCTGATCGTGCGCAAGCTTTGAATTTAAGGAGACATCATGCAAACCGTTGTTCTGGTACTGCTGGCCTTGGCCATCGTTTTCACCATCAAATCGATCAAGGTCGTGCCGCAACAGCACGCCTGGGTGATCGAGCGCCTGGGGAAGTATGACCGCACACTCAGCCCCGGTCTCAACTTCCTGATGCCATTCATTGAACGTGTGGCCTACAAGCACGTGCTGAAGGAAATCCCGCTGGATATTCCCAGCCAGATTTGTATCACGCGCGACAACACCCAGCTGCAAGTCGATGGCATTTTGTACTTCCAGGTGACCGATGCCATGCGTGCCAGCTACGGCTCCAGCGACTACGTGGTGGCCATTTCCCAATTGGCCCAGACCTCGTTGCGCTCGGTCATCGGCAAGCTCGAACTCGATAAAACCTTCGAAGAGCGGGACATCATCAACGCCCAGGTGGTGCAGGCCATTGACGAAGCGGCACTGAACTGGGGTGTCAAGGTTCTGCGCTACGAAATCAAGGACTTGACGCCCCCGAAGGAAATTTTGCACGCCATGCAGCAGCAAATCACGGCGGAACGCGAAAAACGCGCCCTGATTGCCGCCTCCGAAGGCCGCCGCCAGGAACAGATCAACATTGCCACCGGCGAGCGCGAAGCCTTTATTGCCCGCTCGGAAGGGGAAAAGCAAGCCGCCATCAACAACGCCCAGGGCCAGGCGGCTGCCATTTTGGCCGTGGCCGAAGCCAATGCCCAGGCCATCGAGCGCATCGCCGCAGCGATTCGCCAACCCGGCGGCGAACAGGCGGTGCAACTCAAGGTGGCCGAGCAGGCAGTCAATGCCTACTCCAAGGTCGCAGCCGACGCCACCACCACCCTGATTGTTCCGGGCAACATGACCGAGGTGGCTGCCTTGATCGCATCGGCAATGAAGATGGCGCTGCCTCAAAAATAATCACCACGCCCCCATGCTGATTCATCCCCAGATTGATCCTGTTGCCCTGCAAATCGGGCCGGTGGCCGTGCATTGGTACGGTCTGACGTACTTGGCGGCCTTTGCGCTATTCATGTTTCTGGGCAGCAGGCGTTTGCGCCATGCGCCGTTTGCCACGCTCAAAGGGTCAGGCGCCTGGAGCATGCGCGATGTGGAAGACATCCTCTTCATGGGCGTGATGGGCGTGGTGCTGGGCGGACGGCTGGGATATTGCATTTTTTACAAACCTGGCTATTACCTGGAGCATCCGCTGGAGGTGTTTGCCGTCTGGCAAGGTGGCATGAGCTTTCACGGCGGGATGCTGGGCGTGATTGTCGCCATGGTGTGGTTTGCGCGCTCTCGTGGCAAGCCATTTTGGCAAGTCGCTGATTTTGTCGCCCCATGCGTGCCCACAGGCTTGGCCGCCGGGCGTGTGGGCAACTTCATCAACGGCGAACTGTGGGGCCGCCTGGCCGACCCATCCCTGCCATGGGGGATGATTTTTCGCGGCGCCGGCACCCAGCCGCGCCATCCCTCGCAGGTGTACCAGTTTTTGCTGGAAGGCCTGACCCTCTTTGTGCTGCTGTGGCTCTATGCCAGTCAATCAGCCAAGCCCCCCCGCCAAGGACAGGTGGCCGCAGCCTTTTTGCTGGGTTATGGCATGCTGCGTTTCGTCGCCGAATTTTTCCGTGAACCCGATGCCCATCTGGGGCTTTTGTCACTGGGCATGAGCATGGGCCAGTGGCTGTGCCTGCCCATGGTGGTGGCCGGTGCCGCCTTGTGGCTCTGGGCCGGGCGGCGTCCATCATGAGTGGATCGGTCGTACTGGAAATAACGGGTTCGCTGGCGCGCGTGACCCTGGAGCACCCCGAAAAATTCAATGCCATGTCGCGCGCCATGTGGCATGGATTGCGCCAAGTATTTGAACAGTTGCAACTCGATCAATCGCTTACGTGCGTGGTACTGGGTGGTCAGAAGCATTTTTGTGCCGGTGGCGATATTGCCGAATACACCAGTTTTCGCTTCGAACCCGATAGCCTGCGCGATTTTCACGAAACCGAGGTCTGGCCCGCCTTGCAGGCGATACTGGACTGCGATATTCCCATCGTGGCACAGATCGCTGGCTATTGCATGGGGGCTGGCATAGAAATTGCCAGCTGCTGCGACCTGCGCATCGCCACAGACACCGCCCGCTTCGGCGCGCCAATTGCCAAACTGGGTTTTCCCATGGCGCCACGCGAAGCCGCCCTGGTTGCGGGCGCCATAGGTGAGCTGACCGCACGTGAAATGCTGCTGTTTGCCGCCCAGTTCGATGCAAGCGAGATGCTGCGGCGCGGTTTCCTGAACCAGGTCGTGCCCGCAGCCGAACTCGACACGGCTACAGCAGCCTGCATTGACCGCATGCAGCCCTTGGCCCCCCAGGCTGCACGCCTGAACAAACAGACGCTGCGAAGGCTTGGCTATATGCAGCATGCAAAACTTGCGCTGGAGTCGGGGAATTTCATAGAAAAATCCTATCGGTATGCCAGTTCACACGAGCATCGGGAAGGCATTGCCGCCTTTATGGAAAAACGTACGCCCCGATTTAATCCGTAAACATCCGGCAAACATGCAAATCGCGCAAATTTTGTGACCTCCTGCTTGAGTTAGTAGGGCATTTGCCGATAATTAGGCATCTCTCAAAGGAACGCAGTATGTTTACCTCCGTCGGCAACCGCTCCGCTTCTGCCTATAAAAGGGTCAGCGTTGAAACCAGCGTTGATAACGCGAGTCCGCACCATCTGGTCTGCTTGCTGTTTGCCGCGCTGCAGCAAGCTATCGGCGCAGCCCGTCTGGGCACAGAGCGCGGAGACATTCCCGCAAAAATCAAACAAATCAGCATCGCCATCCGCATTCTCGAAGAGGGGCTGAAGGCTCCGCTGGATCTGCAAAACGGCGGTGAGATCGCCGCCAATCTGGACGCACTGTATGAGTATTGCGTTGGCCGCCTTGTCGTGGCAAATGCAAAAAATGATGTGGCAGTGCTGGATGAAGTCAGCCGCATAATTGAACCCATCGCCAGCGGCTGGAAGCAGATTGGCAGCCAAGTCTCCGGGTACGCGAGACCTACCACGCAATGAATCTGCAGGAGCCAAGCCATGCCACACATGCTTATTGATTGCTACAAGGCCATCGAAGACAGCAGCGCCAAAATGCTCGAAGCCGCAAAGCTGGAGGATTGGGACGGTGTTGTACGCTTCGAGGGCGCCTGCGCCGTGCTGATAGAACAGCTGCGCTACCGGGCAAAACTGGAAGAGCTGGCCCCCGAGGACCGGCTGGAGAAGTCCCGCATCATGCGGCGCATCCTCCACAACGATGCCCAGATCCGCTACCTGACGGAGCCCTGGCTTGCCCATCTGGAACTGCAGCTGCAAGGCCATGGACGGTCAGTGGCGCTGCACTGACCCCAGGAACCCAACAACAACTATTCCGGATTGTTGCAGCAGGTGCCGCTTGCTGTGGCCAGGGCGTGCGGGCCGCTTGCGGTGGCGCGCCTGTAGGGCGCTCCGTTCACCCGGATGGCGACACTCACCGTGCTCTGCGGACTGGAGTCCGGATTTTGGGCAGAAACGTAGAGCTGACTCCCCTCAAACATGAGAGGCGCCGTGATGGTGGTGGGTACATGCACCTTGTGCAATTCCGATGTCTGGCCCGGACTGGTGTACGTCACGTACACCATCGCCTCCGTAGACGCTGGCGTGGCGCTTATGTCGTACTCCACGGTATAAAACGCCCTGGGCTCCGAGTCAAAAAACGCGCGTTCCTTCGAGTCACCACCCCCACAACCAGCAATAAGCATGGGCACGGCAAGCATTAACGGGATCATCTTTTTCATTCGCACTCCTGGTTTCTGAATCTTAAAATGCCATCCTACCCCAGCTTGTCGCAAGTTTTTGCCGGATGTGCATTTTCATTGCGCTCTCATCGCTCTGGCGCTACGATTTTGCAACGGCCAGCCATGTCTCGACCAATCGTACCCAATAGCTTGCACCCAGCGGAATCAAGTCGTCATTAAAGTCGTAACTGGCATTGTGCAGCAGGCATGGCCCCGCGCCGCCACTATCCTCTGCGTGCGCCCGGTGTGCGCCATCGCCGTTGCCGATGAAGCAGTAACAACCCGGTTTGCTGCGCAGCATATAGGAAAAATCTTCGGCTCCCATCGTGGGTTCCTGCACTTGGACATGTTCCGCCCCGACCATATCCATCAGCACGCGCCGTGCACATTGCACTTCCGGGTCTGAATTGATGGTGGGCGGATAACCGCGCGCAAACTCAAAGTTGCACTCCATCCCGTAGGCCGCAGCCATGTGCTGGACAATGGTGCGCATGCGCTGTTCGACCATATCCAGCACGGAAAGGCTGAACGTGCGCACGGTGCCCTGCAGCTCACAGCGATCCGGGATCACGTTGCTGACTTGGCCCGCATGGATCATGGTGACAGACACCACGGCGGCATCAATCGGTCGGGTGTTGCGGCTGACAATCGTCTGAAAGGACTGCACCATCTGGCAAGCCACCGGCACCGGGTCCAATGCCATATGCGGCATGGCCGCATGCCCCCCCTTGCCGTGCAAGGTGATCTTGAATTCGTTGCTGGACGCCATCACCGGCCCGGCGCTGACAGCAAAGTCGCCCACAGCCAGGCCAGGCCAGTTGTGCATGCCAAATACCGCCTGCATGGGGAATTTTTCGAATAAACCATCGTCGATCATGGCACGCGCACCGCCACCCGACTCCTCCGCAGGCTGAAAAATGAGGTACACCGTACCGTCAAAATCGCGCCGATTGGCCAGATACTGCGCTGCCGCCAGGAGCATGGCGGTGTGGCCATCGTGGCCACAGGCATGCATCCGCCCGGCGTGGCGGCTGGTGTGGGCAAAACGGTTGAGTTCCTGTATCGGCAAGGCATCCATGTCCGCGCGCAAACCGATGGCACGCCCGCTGCTGCCCGCCTTGATGGTACCCACCACCCCGGAATGCCCCAGCCCCCGGTGCACGGCAATGCCCCACTGCTCCAGCAAATTGGCCACCAGTTCGGCCGTACGATAGACCTCGAAACCTAGCTCGGGATGGGCGTGCAAATCACGGCGCACGGCAGCGATGGCGGCGGCGGCAGAAACAATTTCGGGAATGGCTTGCATGGCATGGGCTTTCATGGTTTACGGGATGTGACTTTACGGCTTTACGGGATGCGGCGTGGCCAGGGAAGCTGGCGAAATTCACGCTGCAACGCTCTGAATGCCCTGAGCTGCTGCACCGCACCACCAGACGTACCAGACGCGGTGCGTGGGGCGTAGCGCCAGGTTTCCAGGCGCAAAAACCAGTCGGGCAGCGACGGATGGATATCCGCAGCGCGGCTTTGCAGCTCCAGGGCAATCCGCCGGGGGGCCGCGTTGGGGGGCAACTCCAATCCGGCCTTTTTCAAGCGCTGCACGGCACGATGCAGCAGACGCAGCCACGGGTCTTGCCGATGGCGTTCCCACAGCGTCCACGCAGCACCAACCAGGCTGGCGAACACCACAACGCCAATCAGTGCGTAGCTCAGATCGGCCCAGCTGGGTGATTCAAACCCCAGGTTGCGCAATAAATTGAGCTGCTTGTTCTGCGAATAATTCAGCACCCACTGGTTCCAGCGGTTGTTGACAGCCTCCCACAGCGCGCGCAGATTGAGGGTGAGTTGCGGATTGAGCCGATCCAGCGCCAGACCGAACACACCAGATGGTGGTTGCAGTCGCTGAAAACTGCCGGTGCGTCCGGGCGCCACCACCGAAGTCGGGTCCACACGCACCCAGCCCTGTCCCGCCATCCAGACCTCGGCCCAGGCGTGGGCATCGCTCTGGCGCACCGTCCAGTAACCATCCACCGGATTCAGCGCTCCTCCCTGGTAGCCGGTGACAATCCGCGCCGGAATGTCCATGGCACGCAACAGCAGGACAAAACTGGATGCAATGTGCTCGCAAAAGCCAGCCTTGCGGTCAAACCAGAATTCGTCGGCGGTATGGGCGCCAAACACACCGGGCTCCAGCGTATAGGTGTACCCGCCGGTACGCAACAACTCCAGTACGGCATCCACCAGCGTTACCGCATTGGCACGGGCATAGCGTGGCTCGCTGCGTATGGTACGGGCCAGCTCCCGTGTGCGGGGGTTGAAATTGGCAGGCAAATCCAGGTAATCCTGCAAGCCGAGCACCGGATTCAGCGGGCCATGGCGGAACTGGATATTGCTTTGCGCGCTATAACGCACCAGGTCGCTGATGGGACGCTCCACCAGCCACTGCAAGTCGGGGGCCATGGTCGGGCTATAGCCTTCAATCTTTGGCTGGGTTGCCGTTGCATCCAGCAATAAAAGCCAGGGACGGTTGTTGGCCTCGAGCGTGACTTGGTAAGTAATCGGTGCACCTTGCACCTGCAAATCGGGCTTGAGCGCCAGGCGGTGGGGCAATGCCGAACGCAGCGCATTCCATTCGCGCCCGTCAAAGCTCGAGAAAACCGGCCCGCGAAAATACAAATCGCCTTGCTGCGGTGGCACCGTATCAAAACGGACCCGCATGGCAACGCCGTCATCCAGGGCTAGTTTGGCGATGTTGCCAATTTGCATGGTGGACGACAAACCACTGCGCCCGCTCATGGCGTCACTGGGCACACCCCACAAAGGCGCGATGCGCGGAAACAGCACAAACAACACAACCATGATGGGCGCACCCAGCAAGGCCATCCAGCCCGCCGTCTTGGCCGCCTGCAACAAAGGTGGCCGGCCCACCGGCATGTGGCTGTTCACCAGCGCAGTAAGCAATCCCAGCAGACCCAGCAGCATGGCGGCTGCCGTGAGCAGGCTTTGCGAGAAGAAAAAATTGCTCAACAAGGCAAAAAAACCCAGGAAAAAAATCACGAAGGCATCGCGCCGTGCGCGCATTTCCAGCGTTTTCAAAGCCAACAGCACCACGATGTAGGTCACACCCGCATCACGGCCCAGCAAGGTGCGGTGGCTGTACAAGGTGCCCGCTGTGGCCAGCAACAACCCCAGCACCAGCCACCAGCGCGAAGGCAAGGGGTAATTGCGCACCGCCAAGTAGGCGCGCCACAGGAGGACGCCCGCCGCCATGGCACTGCACCACACCGGCAGATTGTTCACATGCGGCGCAATGATCCAGGCGATGACGATCAGCAAAAACAAGGTGTCACGCGCTTCACGGGGCAGGTTTTTCAAGGCTTGCAGCATAGTTAGCCTACTGTGGAAGTGCTTGCCTGGCCAAGCAATGCCAATGCCTGCAGGCAGTTTTTGCGGTGCGCTTCGCCGCTTGCGGGTGCAATGGCAAACCCCGTCAGGCGCAATCCGTAGTGCAACCCCTGCTTGTCCGCTGCCAGCACCCAGGCGCACAGGCGCGACACGGCCTGTTCCAGTGCCGCACCGCCGAGTGTGGCCGCTGCAATTCCCGTGTGCGCCAGATCCAGCCACAACTCGAAGCGCTGCACCTGCTGGGCGTTGCGGCTGACCAGTTCATCGGCCTTGGCGGCTTTTTTCCAGACAATCAGCTTGAGCGGGTCGCCGCGCTGGTACGCACGGATGCCGTCAAACTCTCCGGTGCTTTGCCGCTGCACCGTCGCAGTGCCCCCGGCACGTGGCTCACCGGGTGGCAAGGGGGGCGGGTGCGGTTCGGGCGCCGGGTACACCAGCACCTGGGCGGAGGGGCGCCACACGGTCCAGACCCGGAAAGTGCCCAGCGGAAAGCGCGTTTCGGCGGTCAAGGTGGGCACGCGGTGTAATCCGCGCCGTTGCGGTTTGAAGGCCAGCTGCACCCTGCTGCTGCCCTGGGCTGGAATATCGGTCCAGCTCCAGTGGTCACTGCCAAAGAGAGCCAGTCCGATGCCATAACGCGGGCTGCGCCGCTGGCTTGAGAGGTTGACATTGACCGTCACATTGGTGCCCGCGAATTGGGCCTCGGGTGGCATCAGGTGCAGCGTGACGCCGCGCAGCGTGCCATGGCACACGTGCATGCCGACCACGGCGCAGCCAGCGAGCAAAAAGGTCAACAGATAACCCAGATTGAGCTGGTAATTGATGGAAGCCACCACCAGCACCAAGAGCGTCAAGGCCAGCATGAAGCCGGGGCCAGTGGGCAGGATGTAGACATTGCGCTGCGTCAGGGTCACACTGTCGCGCGGGACGATGCGGCCCTCAAACCAGCGTTGCAGGCGTACACGCAAGTTCATGACAAGCTCATGGCAAACTCATGGCAAGGGGACCGCCGCCAGCATGGCACGTACCTGTTCGATGGTTCCGCGCCCGGAATCGCCCACCGCGATCAGGCGATGGGCAATCGTCTGCGGCAAAATGGCCTGCACATCGTCGGGGGCCACATAATCGCGCCCACTCAGAAGAGCCTGCGCTTTGGCAGCGCGGATGACGGCAATACCGGCGCGCGGGCTGAGTCCTTGCAAGAACCAGGTACCCGAGCGGGTGGCTGCAATCAGGTCCTGCACATAATCCAGCAAGGCGGGTGCGCTATGCACCGCCAGCACCTTGTCTTGCAGCTGCAAGAGTTCGGTCTGCGTCAGCAAACTGGGCAGGCGCTCGGTCACCGCACGCCGGTCATTGCCGAGCAACAACTCGCGCTCTGCCAGGCGATCCGGATAGCCCAGCGAGATGCGCATCAGAAAGCGGTCCATTTGCGACTCGGGCAAGGCGTAGGTTCCCAGCTGGTCCAGCGGATTTTGCGTGGCAATCACGAAAAACGGCTGCGGCAAAGGCCGGGTTTCGCCTTCGATGCTGACCTGCTTTTCTTCCATGGCTTCGAGCAGCGCGCTCTGTGTCTTGGGGCTGGCCCGGTTGATTTCGTCGGCCAGCAGCACCTGGGCAAAAATCGGCCCTGGGTGGAACACGAAGGACTCCTTGCCACGCTCGTAAATCGACACGCCGCTCAGATCGCTGGGCATCAGGTCCGAGGTAAATTGCACCCGCGAAAAGCGCAGACCAAAGGTGCGTGCCAGGGCGTGTGCGAGCGTGGTTTTGCCCACACCGGGAACATCGTCGATCAATAAGTGCCCCCCGGCGAGCAGGCAGGCCACACAATCCTGAATTTGTGCGGATTTACCCACAATCACCGTGTTAAGCTGATCGAGCAGAGTTTTTAACTTGTTTTGTGCATCCATACGCAAACCTTAACCGAAATTTTTAATTTGGGAGAACTGTGGTGAATAAAACCGGATACTTTACCCACCCTGACTGCAAGAAACATGAAATGGGTGCAGGCCATCCCGAATGCCCCGAGCGGCTGGACGCTATCGAGGACCGCTTGATTGTCAGTGGTGTTGGCGACCTGCTGGATCGGCGGGAGGCGCCCCAGGCACCGATTGCCGACATCGAGTTGGCCCATGGCCGCATGCACGTGGCAGCCTTGCGCGGCCTGACCGATGGGCTACGCGATGAAATCAATGCCGGTGGGCCGACACACGCGCAAATCGACCCCGACACCGCGCTGAATGTCCACACCTGGGACGCCGCCTTGCGCGCCGCCGGTGCGGCCCTTGCCGCCACCGATGCGGTCATGGCAGGAGAAATGGAAAATGCCTTTTGTGCCATACGCCCCCCAGGACACCACGCCTGCCGTGACTATGCCATGGGATTTTGCTTTCTCAACAATGTCGCCATCGCAGCGCGCTACGCGCTGGAGCGCCATGGCTTGAGCCGGGTTGCGATCATTGATTTTGATGTACACCACGGCAATGGTACCGAAAATATCATTGCCGGGGACCAGCGCATCCTGATGCTCAGTTTTTTCCAGCACCCGTTTTACCCACCGGGCGGCGCCCGTTCGTACGCGAGCAACCTGGTCAATATCCCGGTTCCGGCCTACACCAGGGGCGACGCAGTGCGCGAACTGGTGCTCATGCACTGGCTGCCACGGCTGGAAGCGTATAAACCGGAAATGATTTTCGTCAGCGCCGGTTTTGACGCCCATAAGGACGACGACCTGGGGCAAATGGGCTTGACCGAAGCCGATTTCGTCTGGCTCACGCAGCGCATCAAGGACGTGGCCAAACACCATGCACGCGGACGCATCGTCTCCTGCCTGGAAGGGGGTTATACCCTGGATGCACTGGCGCGTTGCGTCGAAGGCCATATTCGCGTCCTGGCAGACCTGTGATGGCGACCACAAAGCACGCTCCCGCGCCCAAAGCCATCGACGACCTCGATGCCTGGCTTGCGGCCTTCACGCAGCCTTCGGTGCTGCTGGAGCTGTTTGTACTGGCGGTTTGTGTGGCCGTGGCCTGGGGCTTGGTGCGCTTGGCACGGCGCACGCTGGGGCAGCAGGAGGAACACGCCTCCATCTGGTTTGGCCGCCGCCTGGTGGACGGCGTGCTGTTTCCGCTGGTATTGCTGTGTCTGGGCTATGCCGGGCGCACCCTGCTGGAGCGCTTCATCAACGTGGCGGTGCTCAAGGTGGCGATACCCGTGCTGGTGGCGCTGGTAGCCATCCGTATCGGCGTCAAGGTGCTCAACGCCGCCTTTCCCCGGCAACGCTGGGTACGCTCACTGGAGCACACCATCTCCTGGCTGGCCTGGCTGGCCATGGTGATGTGGGTCAGCGGTCTTTTGCCCGTGGTGCTCAACGAGCTCGACCAGATTACCTGGAAAGTGGGTAGCACCTCCTTGTCGGTGCGCACGATGATCGAGGCCATTTTGACCGCCGGTGCTGTGCTGATTGTCACACTGTGGATTTCTTCATACATCGAAAGCCGACTGCTGCGCGCAGCCACAGGCAGCGAGTTGTCCTTGCGCAAGGCTGTCAGCAATGCCACGCGGGTTTTGCTGATGTTTATCGGCTTGATGCTGGCACTCTCGGCTGTGGGCGTGGATCTGACAACATTGTCGGTGTTAGGCGGAACTATTGGCGTGGGCGTTGGCTTTGGTTTGAGAAGTCTTGCCGCTAACTACATCAGCGGTTTCGTGATTCTGGCCGAACGCAGCGTGCGCATTGGTGACAACGTGCGTGTTGATAATTTTGAAGGCACTATCACCCAGATCAATGCGCGTTACACCGTGGTGCGCTCACAGGCCGGGCGCGAATCTATTGTTCCGAACGAATTGCTGACGACCAGCCGCGTGGAAAATCTGTCATTGGCCGATACATTGCTGGCGCAAAGCACGACAGTAACCGTGGCGCATGGCAGCGATGTCGATCAGGTCATGCAACTGCTGCTGCAAGCTGCGCTGAACCCACCACGGGTTTTGCGTGAGCCAGCGCCTTCGGTAACACTGTCTGCTTTTGTGCCCGATGGCCTGGAATTCACCGTGGGCTATTGGGTTGGAGACTTTGAAAATGGCCTTTCTAATCTGCGTTCCGATGTCAATGTGGCTATCCTACGGGCGCTACGTGCACACCAGATCGAAATTCCCCACCCGCAGCGCATCGTCCATACCCGTTAACGAGCAATCCCATGCATTTTCTTAGCAATTTATCCATCCGTACCCGCATCCTGGTGGGCATCACATTGCCCATCGTCCTGTTCATCGGTTTTGCCTTCTGGTTGAGCCAGCAGCTCGATGGCATGCGGGATCGCGTGGTTGAAATATCTGAAAAGAGTATCGAATACACCGTGCTGGCCACCAGCATGGACAAAAATGTGGTGCAAATCCAGCAATTCCTGACCTACATTGCGGCCACCCGTGCCCAGGAAGGCCTGGACGATGGTTTTGCCAAGGCGCAGGAAATTTTTGATGCGCTCAATACCGATCTGGACCGATTCGAGAAATATTTCTCCGCCTCCGGCGACGCCGCAGAAGTGCAACGCATCAAGGCCATTCGTTCGAACGCCCTCGCCTACTACGCTGCAGGCCAGTACATGGCCATGGCCTACGTGTCCGGCGGGCCGAAAGAGGGCAATAAACTCCGGCCCGCGTTCGATGCCGCCAGTGAAAATCTGCAAAAGGAACTGGCACCCTTTGTACGCGCGCAGGTCAAGACGATGCAAACCGGCCTGGGCACCACCGCACACACGGCCACCAACCTGTCGCAAACGGCGTTTTACGTGGTCATCGTGACGGGCGCCTTTGCCATGCTGCTCGCGTCCATCCTGATCATCAGCATCACACGGCCATTGACAGCCGCCTTGGCGGTGGCGCGCAAGGTCGCGTCCGGCGAGCTGGACCACAAAATCGAGATCGACCCCTCCGAAGTCGGGCAACTCATGGCACCGCTGGCCAAGATGCAAAGCACATTGCAGCAGTTTGAAGCCGCGCAGAATGAAATGGCGCACCAGCACGCCATGGGCATGCTGGACTATGTCATGCCGGTCCATACCCTGGAAGGGGCCTACAAGACCATGGGACAGTCGATCAACAAGCTGGTGCACTCCCACATTGCCGACACCCAGAACCTGATCACCGTGGTGACGGCCTATGCAGAAGGCAACCTGGACCTTGCCATGGACCGCCTGCCCGGACAGAAAGCACGCATCAGCGAGGCCATGGACCGGGTACAAAGCACGTTGCAAGAAGCCAATCGCTCGGCACGCTACAACGCACGCATCCGGTCTGCACTGGACAAGTGCAGCACCAATGTGATGATTGCCGACATGCATTTCAACATCATCTACATGAACGAAACCATACAGGCCATGCTGCAGCGCAATGAAAGCGAATTGCGCAAAGCGCTGCCACAGTTCGATGCACGCCAGCTCATGGGTGCCAGCATGGATGCATTCCACAAGAACCCGGCACACCAGCGCAGCATGCTGTCGGCCTTGCAGACCACGTATAAAACCCAGATACAGATCGGCGCCCTGCACTTCGGGCTGCACGCCAACCCGATCATCGGCGCCGACGGCCAGCGCCTGGGAACCGTGGTCGAGTGGGCCGACCGCACGGTTGAAGTCAACGTGGAAAAGGAAGTCGCATCCATCGTCGCAGCCGCTGCCGCAGGAGACTTCGGCCAACGCTTGCCCCTTGCGGACAAACAAGGATTTTTCCTGAACCTGTCTGCCGGGATGAACCAGCTCATGGACACCAGCGAGCGCGGGCTCAATGAGGTCTCCGAACTGCTGGCCGCTTTTGCCAATGGCGATCTGACCCGACGCATCCACCACGACTACCAGGGCCTATTCGGCAAGGTCAAGGACAACGCCAACTTCACGGCAGAAAATCTCACCAGGGTCATGGGCGAGGTGCGCGCCGCAGCCAATGCGCTCACACAGGCCGCTGACCAGGTCAGCACCACCGCACAAAGCTTGTCACAAGCCTCCAGCGAGCAAGCCGCCAGCGTCGAGGAAACCACCGCCAGCATTGATGTCATGTCCGCATCCATCAATCAAAACAGCGGCAACGCCAAAGTCACCGATACCATGGCGACCAAAACCAGCAAGGAAGCGGTCGAAGGCGGTGCCGCCGTCAGCTCCACAGTGGCCGCCATGAAGCAGATTGCCTCCAAAATAGGCATCGTGGACGACATCGCCTACCAGACCAATCTGCTGGCGCTCAATGCCGCCATCGAAGCCGCCAGGGCCGGAGAGCACGGCAAGGGCTTCGCGGTGGTAGCCGCCGAGGTGCGCAAACTGGCAGAACGCAGCCAGGAAGCTGCCAAGGAGATCGGCGGTCTGGCGGCAAACAGCGTCACCACCGCCGAACATGCTGGCAAGCTGCTGGACAACATCGTCCCGAGCATTCAGAAAACCAGCGATCTGGTGCAGGAGATTGCCGTGGCCAGCGTCGAACAAAGCGAGTCGGTCGTGCAGATCGGCGGCGCCATGGGACAACTGGCCAAGGCCACCCAGCAAAACGCCAGCGCCTCCGAGCAGCTGGCCGCCACCAGCGAGGAGCTGTCCGGCCAGGCCATGCAATTGCAGCAGTCCGTGTCATTCTTCAACATCGGCAGTAACAATGGCAATAGCAGTAACAGCAGGCCCGTGGCACGTATCAGCCACAGCAGCCGCAAGCCACCACCACCACGCCTGGGCATCGGCTTGCAGACAGCTTCTGCGCCCGGCGGGAAAAACACTGGCAACTTCAAACCCTACTGAGGGTGCTTACTACATTTATAATAGCTATCCCCGCTTGTCCCTCGGGGTCTACAGGCTGATTTGACGCTAAATTCAGGCTGATTTGAGGCCAAATCGAGGCTAAAAACGTGCCACACAGGCTTGCAGGGAGCATCTGGAGTGCAACTTGAACGTTTTTGATATCACGGGTGATATGATTTATGCTTCACCTCTGCGGGTTCGCGGGCATGGCCCGCTCCTACAGAAACTCGATTACAATGAAAAAGCACGGTCGTTCTATTTCCCTGTGCCGCGAAAATTCAACTCCCCTGCTGCCATTTATCCTGGGTACCGCAGCTTAAAATCGGACAGTTGACACGAGCGTCAGATAAGCGTCATATAAGTCAATCAATCAATCAACTTGTAACTCTGGAGTGGCACTAATGAAAGTTCTGGTGGCGGTAAAGCGTGTGGTCGATTACAACGTCAAGGTTCGCGTCAAATCCGACGGGACGGGCGTGGACATCGCCAACGTCAAGATGAGCATGAATCCTTTTGACGAAATTGCAGTGGAAGAAGCGGTGCGTCTGAAGGAAAAAGGCGCCATCACCGAGATTGTTGCCGTCTCCTGCGGCGTAAGCCAGTGCCAGGAAACGCTGCGCACCGCGATGGCCATTGGCGCAGACCGCGCCATCCTGGTCGAAACCAGTGAGGAATTGCAACCCCTGGCCGTGGCCAAACTGCTCAAGGCCCTGGTGGACAAGGAGCAGCCCGGCTTGGTCTTTCTGGGCAAGCAGGCCATTGACGACGACTGCAACCAGACCGGACAGATGCTGGCCGCGCTGGCCGACTTGCCGCAAGCCCTCTTTGCCAGCAAGATCGAAGTCGCCGGTGGCAAGGCCACTGTGACCCGTGAAGTTGATGGCGGCATGGAAACCCTGTCCCTGTCCCTGCCCGCTGTGGTCACGACCGATCTGCGCCTGAACGAGCCGCGCTACGTCACCTTGCCCAACATCATGAAGGCCAAGAAAAAACCGCTCGAAACCCTGACCCCCGAAGCGCTGGGCGTGGACGTCAAGCCCCGCCTCAAAACCCTCACGGTCGCCGAGCCACCCAAGCGCACCCAGGGCGTCAGCGTGCCCGATGTTGCCACCCTGGTTGCCAAACTCAAGACCGAAGCCAAGGTCATCTGAACACCAGTACAAAAAGGAACTTTAGAACATGACTTCTCTCGTAATCGCCGAACACGACAACACCGCCATCAAGAGTTCGACCCTGCACACCATCACCGCCGCCGTCCAGTGCGGGGGTGATGTGCATGTACTGGTAGCCGGTGCCAATGCCGCAGCCGCAGCTGCCGCAGCAGCAAAAATCGCCGGAGTCGCCAAGGTGCTGCACGCCGATGGCGAGGCCCTGGGCCACGGTCTGGCTGAAAACGTCGCCGCCCAGGTGCTGGCGATTGCTGGCAACTACAGCCACATCCTGTTCCCGGCCACCGCCTCCGGCAAAAACGCCGCCCCGCGCGTGGCTGCCAAGCTGGATGTCGCCCAGGTGTCGGAAATCACCAAGATCATCAGCCCCGACACCTTCGAACGCCCCGTCTACGCCGGCAACGCCATTGCCACCGTGCAAAGCACCGACGCCCAAAAGGTCATCACCGTGCGCACCACCAACTTCGACTCCGCCGCCGACACCGGCGGCAGTGCTGCGGTCGAACCCATAGCAGCAGTCGCCGCCCATGCAGGATCGGCGTACGTCGGCTCCGAGCTGGCCAAGAACGACCGCCCCGAGTTGACCTCGGCCAAGATCATCGTCTCCGGTGGCCGTGCCCTGGGTTCCAGCAAAGATTTCAATGCCGTCATAACCCCGCTGGCCGACAAGCTCGGTGCAGCCATCGGTGCCAGCCGCGCGGCCGTTGATGCCGGTTACGCCCCCAACGACCTGCAAGTCGGCCAGACCGGCAAGATTGTCGCCCCTCAGCTGTACATAGCCTGCGGCATCAGCGGCGCCATCCAGCACCTGGCTGGCATGAAAGACAGCAAGGTCATCGTTGCCATCAACAAAGACCCCGAAGCGCCCATCTTCAGCGTCGCCGACTACGGCCTGGAAGCCGACCTGTTCGATGCCGTCCCCGCGCTGGTGGCCGCGCTGTAAGCCATCCACTCCAGAGGGCATCGCGTGCGGTGCCCTTTTTTTTTGCCATCCCATTTTTTCGCTTCCCTAGTTACCCTTCCCGCCCTTCCCGGAGATATTCATGAGCTACGTCGCCCCCGTCAAAGACATGCTGTTCAACATCCAGCACCTGGCCAACATCGAGCAGATCGCCAAAATTCCGGGATTTGAAGATGCCGGACTCGATACCGCCAAGGCGGTGCTGGAAGAAGCAGCCAAGTTCAATGGCGACGTGCTCGCGCCGCTGAACTTCGAGGGCGACAAAAACCCCACCAGCTGGAAAGACGGCGTGGTCACCGCCACCCCCGGTTTCAAGGAAGCCTTTCAACAGTTTGTCGAAGCAGGCTGGCAGGGTCTGCAACACCCGGCAGACTACGGCGGCCAGGGACTGCCCAAAACCATCGGCTCGGCCTGCTGCGAGATGCAAAACGCCGCCAACCTGAGCTTTGCGCTGTGCCCGCTCCTGAGCGACGGCGCCATCGAAGCCCTGCTGACTGCGGGTTCCGACGAACTCAAGGCCACCTATCTGGAAAAACTCGTCAGCGGACAATGGACCGGCACCATGAACCTGACCGAGCCGCAAGCCGGTAGCGATCTGGCGGCCGTGCGCACACGCGCCGAACCGCTGCCCGACGGCACCTTCAAGATTTTCGGCACCAAGATTTTCATCACCTGGGGTGAGCACGACATGGCCGAAAACATCATCCATCTGGTCCTGGCCCGCGTCCAGGGCGCCCCGGCAGGCATCAAGGGCATCAGCCTCTTCGTCGTGCCCAAATTCCTGGTCAACCAGGACGGCACTGTAGGCGCGCGCAACGACGTGCATTGCGTCAGCATCGAGCACAAACTCGGCATCAAGGCCAGCCCCACCGCCGTGCTGCAATTCGGCGACCACGGCGGTGCCATCGGCTACATCGTGGGCCAGGAGAACCGGGGACTGGAATACATGTTCATCATGATGAACGCCGCGCGCTACGGCGTGGGCGTGCAAGGCATTGCGGTTGCCGAGCGCGCCTACCAGAAAGCCGTCACCTTCGCACGTGAGCGCGTGCAAAGCCGCCCGGTTGATGGCTCGGCCACAGCAGGTGCCTCGATCATCTACCACCCCGACGTGCGCCGCATGCTCATGACCATGCGCGCCTACGTCGAAGGCTGCCGCGCCCTGTCCAGCGTCGCCGCCTCGGCCTACGATGCAGCGCACAACCACCCGGACGCCGAAGTCCGCAAGATCAACCAGACGTTTTATGAATTCATGGTACCGCTGGTCAAAGGCTATAGCACCGAAATGAGCCTGGAAGTCACCTCGCTGGGCATTCAGGTGCATGGCGGCATGGGCTACATCGAAGAAACCGGCGCCGCCCAGTACTACCGCGACGCCAAGATTCTGACCATCTACGAAGGTACCACGGCGATCCAGTCCAACGACCTGGTCGGACGCAAGACCCTGCGCGACGGCGGCCAGAACGCCAAAGGCATCGCCAGCCAGATCGAAGCCACCGAAGCCGAACTGCGCAAAAACGGCAGCCCCAACGCCCAAGCCGTCGCCCAACGCCTGCAAGCCGCACGCGAAGCCTTCCTCGACGTGGTCAACTTCATGGCCAGCACCGCCAACCCGAACGCCATCTACGCGGGCAGCGTCCCCTACCTGATGCTCGCAGGCAACCTGATGGCCGGCTGGCAGATGGCACGCGCCCTGCTCGTGGCACAACAACAACTGGCCGCCGGAGTCGATACGGCCTTCATGCAAGCCAAGATCACAACCGCACGCTTTTACGCCGACCACCTGCTGACCAAGGCGCCCGGCTTGCGCAACAGCATCGTCGATGGCGCCGAAAGCGTCACCGCTCTGGCGCTGGAAGCATTCTGATCCATTTTCTGATCCCTTTACCACTGCTACATCTTTAGCAGCTGCCCCCGCACGTCCCATAAGGACTGCGGGCGGATTTGCCATATATTTCCGGCCCTTGTAGCAACACCCATGTCCATGTCCAAGCTACCCGCCCCGCTGGACCGCCTGCCGTTTCCGGTTATCGGCGCGCCCATGTTCATCCTCAGCACGCCCAGACTGGTGATTGCCCAGTGCATTGCGGGCGTGGTCGGATCCATGCCCGCGCTCAACGCCCGCCCGGCAGAATTGCTGGACGAATGGCTGCACGAAATCACCGAAGCCCTGGCCGCGCACAACCGGGCGCACCCGGACCAGCCCGCCGCGCCGTTTGCCATCAACCAGATCGTACACAAGAGCAACGACAGGCTGGAGCACGATATGGCGCTGTGCGTCAAGTACAAGGTGCCCATCATCATCACCAGTCTGGGCGCGCGCGAGGAAATCAACGCCGCCGCACACAGTTACGGCGGCGTGGTGCTGCACGACGTCATCAACAACACGTTTGCGCGCAAGGCCATCGAAAAAGGTGCCGACGGCCTGATCGCCGTCGCCGCCGGGGCCGGAGGCCACGCCGGAGTCAAAAGCCCGTTTGCGCTGATACAGGAAATCCGCCAATGGTTCGACGGCCCCCTGGCACTCAGCGGCGCCATTGCCACAGGCGATGCAATCCTGGCCGCGCAAGCGTGCGGCGCCGACTTCGCCTACATCGGCTCGGCCTTTATCGCAACCGTTGAGGCCCGCGCCAGCGACGCCTACAAGCAAGCCGTTGTGGACAACAACTCCGACGCCATCATCTACAGCAACCTCTTCACCGGCGTACACGGCAACTACCTAGCCCCCAGCATCCGCGCCGCCGGTCTGGACCCAGCCAAGCTACCCGAAAGCGACCCCAGCAAGATGAACTTCGGTGGCGGCGCCGCCGCCAAAGCCTGGAAAGACATCTGGGGCTGCGGCCAGGGTATCGGTGCGATCAGCCGGGTGCAAACTACTGCCGACTATGTGGCGCAGCTCAGGCGGGAGTACCAGGCGGCCAGGGAGCGGGTGTTGGGGTGAGGGGGGCATTGGCTTAACGGACGAGGGGCGCAACATTCAGGCTAGCGATGTGATGGTTTACGGGCTAACGTGTAGCTTCAGGGGCCAGGCGCAAGCGGCGCAGGGTTTTCGCGCCGCTGGCGAGCGGTCCCCTGCAAGCGTGAGTTAGGCGCTTTGGGCCTATTCATCCGACCAGACGGCAAGTTCGTTTGACGCTGGATCAGTGAAGTGAAAGCGTCTTCCTCCGGGGAAAGAGAAGATATCCTTTGTCACCTTCCCGCCAGCCGCGAGCACCTTGGAACGAGCGAGTTCCAAGTCTTTGCTGTAGATGACAACCAAAGCTCTACTGGACCTGTGCTCGGGATCGGCATTGAATCCGCTGCCCAGTCCACTACCTGTCGTATCGGCGTAATCGTCTCCCCAATCTTCGAATGACCAGCCAAACACTCTACCGTAGAAGCTCTTCGCAGCAGCGAGTCCCGCGACGCTGCCCACAGGGAACTCAACGAAGTCAATGTGGTTGGATTGTCTACTCATGTGGGAGTCCCTGCAAAGGCTTACAGCCAGATTGCTGTATAAAAAACAGTCATACCATCCCAGAAAAAGCAGCATGCCGGTTTTACGTCAACTCGGCTACTGAATCAGTCACGTGAACACATTCGCCGCCCGCACTATAGCCTGTACACCGAAGCAACTTTTCCATACTGGCAAGATTTTTTGTTCACTGGCACATGGCGTAACGCAATGCGTGCGCGTCCACCCCAAGCCATAATTCTCCTGTTTCAATAGCTGTCCCCGCTCGTCCCATAAGCCTTGCAGGCCGATTAGCCGCAAAAAACTCTGCCAAACGCCGACCGCCGGGTGATGCATCGTGATGGGATGCAGGCGTGAGGGGGCGAAATGGTGATGGAATCTGGCTGTAGCCCCCGTGGGATGAGCGGGAGCAGCTATCAAAACTCCACTTGGGCGATGACTTCTGCCAACAGTGACGGACGAATATGCAAGGTGGTCTGGGTCGGTATCGCGCGCAACAACGCCAACACTTCGGTCTTGGGGCGGCTTTGCTGGCGAATGGCGCGGATCAGCAAGCCAATCGTGCCGTGCGCTGCGATCCCCAGACTTTTGGCGGCAAGGCGTGCAGCGGTATCGTCGGTCAACAACAAACTGTCGCCAAACTCAACACACAAATGCAACGCTTCTTGCTCACCACGGTGCAGGGCGTAGAGCGGCGTGAGCGCCGTCACCCATGCAGAAAGCTTGATCGGACTCTGCCGGACGAAAAGTGCTGAAAAGGCATCCATCGCCTGGGGCTGGTAATGAAGGACTTCCGACCAGACGGCCTCGGGAACATACACTTTTTCAAAATCGGCCAATATGTCGAGACAGTCCAACTCCTACAGGTGAATGATCGGACCGGCATCCGCGACAACGATTGGTTTAGTTTTCTCCACGCAATCCCCAATCGACATCGTCCCTGATGCACTGCTCCGCCATTGCTTCGCGATGCGATTCCAGATAACGCCGCATCGCTTCGGCAACCAATTCATCCATGTTGGCCATCCAGCCTTGCTGCACCAGATATTGGGCTTGCTGGATCAGTTGATCGGGGATTTGGGTTTGCAGCGTGGTCATTGGGTTAATCCCGCTTTGTGTTCGGCGAGTGCCGCATTAATAAGGAAATCGAGTTTCCCGGAATTAGAATCCGCTTCCAGTTTTTTATCCCAGCGTGCCTGGTCGAATTCAATAAACCAATCGCGGAGTTTTAAAAACGAAGCATCATCCAGTTCCGTAATATGTTGCTCTAATAATTCCACTTGAATCATAAATACCTCACTCTCGGCGGTGTTGCCACAAACCAAAAGTGCAAGCAACTTCCCGTTCTTGACGCCGGACCAGCCTACCGCTTGAACAGTCACGACTTCGTGGCCGACTACGAGCGGCGCAAGATCACGTGGAAGCGATTCGTCAAGCAGGATGCGTATCTTGCACAAGCGCTGTTCTTGCCTGTTCAAGCACAGACACCGCCATCTCTCTGGTCACTGACGGGAACTGCTCCAGAAACACGTCCAGCGAGTCGCCTTCCTCAAGGTAGTCGAACAGATTCTGAATCGGGACTCGCGTTCCCGCGAAAACAGGTGCTCCACTCTGGATGTCGGGATCCACGACGATCAGCTGTGTGTTCATGGGGTGCTCCACTGCCAGGAAGGTAATCAATTTACCGCGAGACGTATTTTGGTGCCTGACTCATTATAGGAAGATAGGAAGACCCCCCGCACCGCCCCATGGCGAGGTTGGAATTCAGCGGTGGGCAAAGCGCGTCCGTTGCAATGCAGAGTTGGGCGCTGGCGGTTCGGATGGTGGCAAAACGTAAGGATGGCCGTTGGCAATACGTTCGCTTTCGGATTTTTTCAAGTCGACATAAATCGCACGCAGGTCATAACCAAACTTGCTGGCATGTGCCTCGCGAATGGCTCGCACTTCTTCAACGATTTCGTCATTCAGCATTTTCTTCTCCATCTTGACAGGATGATGCAATTTGAATACTATAAGTAGCAATTTTCACAAACACAATCCCGTACCATGTCCCATGCTGAACTGCGGAGTATCAAATATGAATGAGGTAGCCCAAGTGCCCGACCTGTTTGATACCAGTGACAAAACGCCAAATACCCAATTGACCGAAAAAGCAACGAATCGTTGCGAACTGCTCGTGGGCGATGCTCGCCAGATTCTTTTGCAGATGCCGGATGAACATTTCGATTGCATCGTCACTTCTCCCCCATATTGGGGGTTAAGAGATTACGGAGTCTCCGGTCAAATCGGTGCAGAACCCACAGTGGATGATTACATTGCCGATCTGGTGTGTCTGTTTCGTGAAGCGCGACGCACACTTGCTGATGATGGCACACTATGGCTGAACATCGGCGATAGCTACACCTCGGGGGGGCGGACTTGGCGCGATGCAGATGCAAAGAACAAGGGTCGTGCAATGGACTACCGTGCTCCCACACCCGAAGGACTGAAGCCAAAGGATTTGATTGGAGTTCCATGGAAGTTGGCCTTTGCCCTGCAAGCAGATGGTTGGTACCTGCGGACAGACATCATCTGGAACAAGCCCAACTGTCAGCCGGAGAGTGTGAAGGATCGCCCGACCCGCTCTCACGAATACTTGTTTTTGTTCTCCAAGTCGGAAAAGTATTACTACGACTGGCAGGAAATCATGGAGCCTGCAGCAGACCCGAAACAGAAATCGAAAAACCGGCGCACGGTGTGGAACATCCATACAGAGCCGTACCCTGGCAGCCATTTCGCTGTCTATCCCCGTGCACTTGTTCGCATCTGCGTAGCAGCGGGTTCAAGCAAAAATGGCCGAGTCCTCGACCCGTTTTTCGGGTCAGGAACTACCGGAGTTGTCTGTAATGAGTTGGGCAGGGATTGCGTTGGGATTGAGCTAAACGCGGAATATGCCGAACTGGCGCGCGAGCGGTTATTACGCGGACGCTGAACCAAAGGTCCAGGTTGCATGCACCTTGCAGAGGTCTTTGCGTAAGTGCTTGATCTGGAGCTTGCGCTCTGTGCCCCCATCAAAATACAGCGCATACATGAGTTGCCCGTCTGCATCCTTGACGTAGCCGTAGCCTGGTTGCGGATTTTGTTTGCTGTTGGCACAAGCCTCCAGTTCGCAGTTTGCCGCTTCGAGCAACAGCGTTTTGGGAATTTCGACGAGCTCGTAACGGAATTTTGTACCAACGTCTTTCAAGCGGCGAAGTGTAAAGATGCGGTCATAGCTTCGCATGTGCTCAAGGAACAAATCTCGTAGCAATGGCAGCTTCCATTCACCCCGACCAAGCTCCATCCATTTGCTGATGTGGATCGATTCGTCCTTGATATTGGCCGCCGCTTCGGTTTTAAGGCTAACCGGAATCCCGCGAATAGTCATGTCGTGACCCCGATTCGTTCGACTTTTCACTAGCTGGGCAGGGACGCCAGCCACGTTCAGAGCCGCTTCAAATGCGAATTCAAATCGGTCTTTGCTCAGTGCCTGACGGCTACCCGCGTGATGGCTTAACAACCGATCTCCAAGGGAGGCAAGGACAGCATCTGTTACTACATCGGAATCTGGGGCGCGGTCGAATTGGCAAGTAGACCCAAAAGCATGAATAGCAGATTTAACCCATTCCTGTTGCGTTGGACTGAGGCGACGTAGTGCATCAACAATTTCCCCCATCTGTTCGTTATTTGATGGGTTTTTGCGCTCGGAAAGCAATTCGGGAACCGTAACGCCTAAAGTTGATGCCAAAGTCTCCAGCGTACTGAGTGTGACATTTCGTTCGTAGCGCTCAACTGAACCGATATACGTGCGGTGCAAGCCGCATTGCTCGGCCAGCTCCTCCTGAGAAAAACCTTTTTTTCTGCGAAAAGTCTTGATGTTCTCAGCCAATACACTGCGGAGAATGTCGCTCGATTTTCTGATCATGCCCAAGCCCTATTTTATTGGGCTGCGATTGTCCGCAAATGACGACTATAAGGCGACAGACTATAGGTAGCATTCGATGGGTGCCACCCGCACTATAGCCTGTACGCCGAAGCAACTTTTCCGCACTGGTGATATCTTTTGTTTGGTCAAGCTGGCGAGGTGATGGTTTACGATCTGACACCAGGGGAGAACAGTCAGAGTCAGACTTTTGGACGGGAGGCAAACAAATGAGCGAATATCACAAGATTCAAAGCATTTTCAAACGCGATATGACCAGCAAGCACAAAACGCTTATTGAGGGCGCATGGACGCTGCCGGAATTTGAGTATCTGGCGAACAACGTCTGGGTTTTTACCGAGAAGGTGGATGGAACCAACATTCGCGTAATATTCAAAGATGGCGTGGTGACGTTCGGCGGGCGCACCGATGACGCGCAGATCCCGGCGCAACTGGTGGCACGATTGAACGAGCGATTTCTGCCGCTGACGGACAAATTTGCCAATGTTTTCCAGGATGGCACTGCCGTGTTGTACGGAGAAGGCTACGGAGCCAAGATTCAAAAGGGCGGCGGCAACTACCGCAAAGACCAGGATTTCGTGCTGTTCGATGTGATGTGCGGAGAATGGATGCTCCAGCGTTCTGACGTGGAAGACGTTGCCGCAAAGCTCGCAATTGACGTAGTGCCGATCATTGGCGAGGGAACGCTGCATGATGCTGTGGCCCTCGCCAAAGCTGGCATCCGTTCAAAGTGGGGCGACTTCCAGGCCGAGGGGATTGTTGCACGACCCAAGACGGAACTTAAAACACGCAGCGGACACCGGGTGATCGCAAAAATCAAATGCCGCGATTTTGCCGCTGTCTAACGAAAAAATTCAACGGCTACGCTTTTCTTGCGACTTTGTAACTACCAACCGTCCCCTTTGGTACCATCAGACATCTGGTCGAAGTTTGCCCTTCTGATGCAGTTACTTTGAAGCGCATAATGCTCCCTCTGATCGATTTGTAGCGACACTACCTCACAGCAGATTCGTGGAAAT
>JAYRRD010000051.1:0-21850 GCA_041910275.1 Rhodoferax sp. | reverse complement strand
TCGCGCCCCTTCTCCACAATCTTCACCAACCCCGCCCGATCTTCCTCTGTCAACTCCAGCACTTTTAGTTTCATTGTGAACATCTCCGTTTGCCTGATGGCAGGCATCATATTACGGAAAAACTTCCCGGTAAGCGCTTAACTGAGGAAAATAGGATTATTGATTCTACTTTGATAGCCGTTACTCATAAACGAGTGGCCGCAGCTCGGATTTCCCGCGCCCATTCGCAAGTTGCTGCAGCAAGGTGCCAGCCATCCGCAGTAACGGGTAGCCAGACGCTTATTTTTGCAACAATCTCAGGCCATTTCCTACGACCAGCAAACTGGCACCCACATCTGCAAACACAGCCATCCACATGGTCCCCATGCCAATCAGGGTCAACACCATGAATGCGGCCTTGATGCCCAGTGCCAGCACGATATTCTGAACCAGCAGGACATGGGTGTCGCGTGACAGGCGTACAAAGCGGGGCAGCTTGCGCAAGTCGTCATTCATCAGGGCCACATCGGCGGTCTCGATGGCTGTACCGGTTCCTGCTGCCCCCATGGCAAACCCGATATCAGCCCGTGCCAAGGCAGGTGCATCGTTGATGCCATCCCCGACCATTCCGACCGCACTGTCCGCCTTGATCAGGTTTTCAATGGCCGTGAGTTTGTCTTCCGGCAGGAGGTCACCGCGCGCGTCGTCCAGACCCACTTGCGTAGCGATGGCCCGCGCCGTGTGCGCGTTGTCCCCGGTCAGCATCACGGTTTTTATTCCCAGCGCATGCAGTTCTTCAATAGCCTGGTGACTGCCTTCCTTGATCGTGTCCGCCACCGCAAACAGGCCATGCACGCTTTGGCCATCGGTGAGCAAAATGACCGTTTTTCCCTGCTCTTCCAATGCACAAAGCTGCTGCTCCAGTGCAGCTGAACATCGACCCTGCTCATGAATGAGGCGGTGATTGCCCAGGTAATAGGTCTTGCCATTGATCAGCCCCTTGATGCCACGGCCCGCCACAGCCTCAAACTGGTCAACGGCTTGAAAATGGACGTCATCCCGTTTTGCGGCTTCTGTCACGGCGCGTGATACCGGATGGTCGGAGCGATCCGCCAGGCTTGCAGCGAGGCTGCGCACGTCTGCCGCCACCCAGCCATTGAGCGTGCAGAAGTCGGTTTGTGAAGGCTTCCCCTGGGTGATGGTTCCCGTCTTGTCCAATGCGACCCAGCGCAGCTTGCACCCTTCTTCCAGGTAAACACCACCCTTGATCAGGATGCCGTGGCGTGCCGCCGCTGCCAGACCGCTGACGATGGTGACCGGCGTTGAAATAACCAGGGCACAGGGACATGCAATGACCAGCATGACCAGAGCCTTGTAAATCCAGTCGATCCAGTCGCCACCCATCAGCAATGGAGGCAGTACCGCAATGACCAAGGCGATTGCAAACACAACCGGGGTATAGACCCTGGAAAACCCGTCGACAAACCGTTGCGTCGGTGCTTTCGCTCCCTGGGCTTCTTCTACCGCATGGATGATACGTGCCAAGGTGCTGTTGTCAGCCCCTGCTGTGACTATGTATTCAAAGGAACCGGAGGCGTTGATGGTGCCCGCAAAAACGGCGTCCCCCGCCTGCTTTTCGACTGGCAGGCTCTCCCCCGTGATGGGCGCCTGATTTACACTGGAACTCCCGCTGACGATGGTACCGTCCAGGGCAATGCGTTCGCCTGGCTTGACGCGCACCCGCGCCTTCACTGCGACATTTTTTGCCGGAACTTCCTGCCAGCTGCCATCGCTTTGCAAGACGGTGGCAGTCTCGGGCGTGAGTTGCATCAGGCTGCGGATGGCATTGCGTGCACGATCCAGCGATCTGGCTTCTATCAGCTCGGCCACGGTGAACAGGACCATCACCATCGCGGCTTCCGGCCACTGGCCCAGTACCAAGGCGCCAGTCACTGCAATACTCATCAGGGCATTGATGTTCAGATTGCCGTTACGGACGGCAATCCAGCCTTTTTTGTAGGTGGTGACGCCACATGCCAGCACAGCAAGCAAAGCCAATGCGGCAACCACGATGGCCGGGAGGTTCAGCCAATGTGCGGCCTCAGCCCCTATGGCAGCAAGGCCGGCAAGCGCCAAAGGCCACAGGGGTTTGGTAGGCTCCGGTGCCGGTTCTGCTGGAACATCGTCCGCAATCTCTGGCGTGAATCCCAGGGAGCGCACGGCATCCAGAATGGACGCAATTGCCCGAGGTTCATGGGTGACCGTAAGCACCCGCTGCATGAGGTTGAACTCCATGTTGGCAACACCGGCCATGCTGCCCAGCTTTTTGCGCAACAGCGCCTCTTCCGTGGGGCAGTCCATTTGCATGATGCGAATGGGAGTCTGCACGCCCGTACCCACCACCGTCTTTTGGGCGCGCGCCAGGGCGGTGGGCATCGCCACGCTTACGGTGTGCCCACCGCAACAGGAATCCGGGCCTTGGCCATGGGCATTGCACTTATCATGTTTGTGCGCATGGTGATCGTGTGCTGTCATAAGGGTTCTTTCTTGGTAAGTTCTCCTATTACACAATCTGAAGTTACTATAGGATCAAGAACTATCTGGAGTCCGCCATGAAAATCGGTGAATTAGCCCGGGTCGCCCAGACCACCGTGGAAACTGTGCGCTACTACGAAAAGGAAGGTCTGCTACCCAAGACTGCACGTACAGCAGGTAACTTCCGGGTCTATGGCCCGGCCCATCTGGAGCGCTTGCGTTTTATCCGCAACTGCCGCACGCTGGACATGAGCCACGAGGAAATCCATACCCTGCTGGGCCTGAGTGACCGACCCGCCGATGGTTGCGGTGCCATCAACACCGTGTTCGATCAGCACATGGCTCATGTCGATGAGCGTATCCGGGAATTGATGCACCTGAAAGAACAACTGGCCATGTTGCGCCAACGATGCCAGACCGAACAGGGCGTTGATACCTGTGGCATTTTGCAGGGCTTGGCCGCCATGGAAACCGAAGTCAAGCCAGAACGCCATACCCACCTGGGTTGAAGAGCCACGATAAGGAGACAACGATGCAAAGCAAAGAGCACTGGGAGAAGGTCTACACCAGCAAGGCACCGGATAACGTGAGCTGGTTTCAGCCGCATGCGCACCGGGCTGCACTGCCTGCTCTGGGGGCGGCCATTCTGTTTGGGGCCAGCACACCATTTGCCAAGCAGCTCATTGGCAATGGCTCGGGCACTGCATCTCCCTTCCTTTTGGCGGGGTTGTTGTACTTGGGCAGTGGCTTGGGTTTGACGTTAACACGCTTGCTTCGTGATCGCGGATGGATGGCCGTACAGATGCCTGCACACGAATGGCCTTGGTTAATCGGTGCGATTGCGTTTGGCGGAATGTTGGGGCCGTTGTTGTTGATGGTGGGGCTCTCACACACCACGGCGGCCACCGCCTCACTGTTGCTGAATCTGGAGTCGGTGCTGACGGCAATGCTGGCCTGGCTGGCGTTCAAGGAAAGTACCGACCGCCGCATCGTGCTGGGCATGGTCTTGATTGTGGCCGGTGGTGCGGTACTGGCCTGGCCCACGGGTGAGGCATCCGCATCGGGCATGGGACCTCTGGCATTGGCTGGAGCCTGTCTGGCTTGGGCCGTTGACAACAATCTGACGCGCAAGGTGTCGGCATCGGATGCACTGTTTGTCGCGGGAAGCAAAGGTCTTGTGGCCGGTTGCGTGAATACTTCACTGGCGATTGCTCTCGGTGCTTCGTGGCCAACGTTGCCACTGTTGTCAACGGCGATGGTGATCGGTTTTCTGGGTTACGGCCTGAGTCTGGTGCTGTTTGTGCTGGCATTGCGCGGACTTGGAACAGCCCGCACGGGTGCCTACTTCTCCACCGCACCTTTTGCGGGAGCAGCGATTTCCATCGTCATATTTTCAGAGCCGACCAGTGCTAATTTCTGGATAGCGGCTGCGTTGATGGCCAGCGGTGTATGGCTCCATTTGACGGAACACCATGCCCATGAGCACGAACATGCAGAGCTACTCCATGGGCACGAGCACAGGCACGATGCGCATCACCAGCATAGCCATGATTTTGACTGGGATGGCGAGGAGCCGCACACGCATGTGCATCAACATGTCCTGCTCAGGCACCGCCATCCGCACTTCCCGGACATCCACCACAGGCATTCACATTAGTGCGGCTGACCACGCGCCTTCAGCCAGTCGATGATGGCCGCAAGGGGCTGGGGGCGGGAGAGCAGATAACCCTGGATCATGTTGCAACCGAGCTGTTTGAGCAGATCACGCTGCTGTGTGGTTTCAATGCCTTCGGCGATGGTTTTCAGCGTCAGGCCTTGGGCCAGACGGATCAGCGAGGCAACCACGTGCACCGAGCGCTCGTCCACCATGCCGTCAATCAGGCTCTTGTCGATCTTGAGGTAGTCGAGCGGCAGGTGTTGCAGATAGGACAGCGAGCTGTAGCCCGTGCCAAAATCGTCAATGGCCAGGCTGATGCCCAGTTTCCGGAACGAGAGCAAAATCTCCCGGCCTTTTTCCAGATCGTCCATCACGATGGTTTCGGTCATTTCCAGTATCAGCCGATTGGCCTCGATGCCGGTTTGCGCCAGGGTTTTTTCCAGGAAAGCGAGAAAATTGCCCTGGCGCAACTGCCGCACGGAGACGTTGACGCTGACCATGATTTCTGGATAACCGGCTTCGCTCAGGCGGTGCAGATCGCGGCAGGCCTGCTCGACGATCCATTCCCCCAGCTCGACAATGGCGCCGTTGGCTTCGAGAATCGGGATGAATTCGAGCGGAGAAACCATTCCCAGCTCCGGATGGTGCCAACGGATGAGCGCTTCCATGGACGCAACCCGGCCATCGAGCAAAGTGGCTTTGGGCTGGTAGTACAGCTCGAACTGTTCTTTCTGAATCGCGCCGACCAGTTCCAGGGTCAAAAGGTGCAGGCGTTCCGCGCGTTGGCGCATCTCCTCGTTGAACAGGATAAAGCGGCTGTGCGTGCTCTTGCATTCGTGCATGGCGCTGTCGGCGCTCATCAGGAGCCGCTCGGCGCTGTCGGCATCGCTGGGGAAGGAGGCCGCACCGATGTTGATGCCGATGTCCACCATTTCATCGTCCAGAATGAAGGGCTGGTTGGCACAGGTGACGATGTGTTCTGCTATGGCGGCCAAAGCATCCGGTGAGGGAAGGTTGTGGCAGATGATGGTGAATTCATCGCCCCCGAGCCGGAACAGTGTCAACCTTGGCTGTGTTGTCGATGCGCTTTCGGTGTCTGGATGCGTGAAGTCCTCCTCGATCCTGCGCAAATGGGCATTCAGACGGTGCGTCATCTGTTTGAGGAGCTTGTCGCCACCGTGGTGGCCGTGCCGGTCATTGACAGCGTTCAAGCCCGCAAGATCAAGGAAAAACAGCCCCAGCCTAGTGTTTTGGTGCCTGGACTGGGCAATTCCGCTTTCCATGCGTTCAAAAAACAGGCGGCGGTTTGGCAGGTGGGTCAGCGGATCGTAGTGCGACATCTTGATCAGTTCACGCCGCGAGATGTACAGCAACCTGAAGCCCCACACAAGGAAACCCGAAAGCGCAAACAGCAGCAGTACCCGCGAGGCTATCGACAGGTGCTGGTTGCGCCGGATGCCACCCACCATCTCCTGTATCTCGGACTCCGGCAGGTAGTGGTGGAGTTCCCAGTTATGCTGATTTTTCAGGAAGATGGGAATGGATGCCCAGCGTCCGCCCAGCGTGGGGTTGTGGCGCGCGCGCTCAAGTCCGTCATTAAACACCGGGTTGCGCCGGTCAAAAATCTCCATGTGCTGGGATTTTTCTGTCAACACGAACGGCGATGGAGGGGCATGATCCAACCCTGGGCAGCCATGCGCGACTTGTCATTCTCGGTAATCGGCAGGAAGGGTACATTGATCAGCTGGGCTTCGAACACATTGGAGCGCACAATGACCGATATCTGTCCCTTGAACCTGTTGGAGTGGGTGTCATAAACCGGAACGGAATACACAAATCCCAATTGGTTGCGTGCATCCATCGGTTGATTGCCGGTGAACTGCGAGACATCACAGGTTTTGACCAGGGGGGAAAGCCGGGCGGGAATGGCATTCAACTCTGTTGCGTAGCGAAACACCGGGGCATGGGCTTTGAACCATGTCAGCTGCTGCACTATTTCTGCGTATTCGGCTTCTTCATCTTCATCGGGCATGTTCTGGGCCTGGTCCGGGCCTGGTACCTGCGTGGGCTGGTGGCGGGCGGCATCGTCGTACATGAAAAACGGCACTTCACCTTTTTCCGGCGCAAATCCGTCCAGTACGTAGTAGATTTCCGACAGGCGCACATAGGCCGCCATATTGGCATACACCTGTTGCAGCATCTGGTGCGTGTCCATGGACAAGCGTCCTTGCTGCACCACGTTTTCGAGTACCCCGTGGCGGTTGCCTCCCTGGACATCGCGAATCGCCGGCAGCAAGGAAATGATGCGTGCGTTCTGGTACAGGTTGCCAATCAGGTCACGAATCGACTCGGCCTGGTGTTCCAGCAGATTTTGCTGGTAGTGCTCCAGCAGTTCTGTTTCTTGCGCCGCGTAGCTGGAGAGTGAAAAGTTCAGCTCCACCACCCAGAAAGCAAAACTTGCCAGGGCAACGATGGAAAATACGAACTGGCTGAGTGCTTGGCGTGTGCGATTGGAAGATAGGGAAGTCATGGGTCGGTGACGCCATTGCCTTGAAACCGCATGACGTGGGGGAAATTTTAACCGCCGCTCCTGCCTACCCGAAACATGTACCTGCGATACTTGCTTGATGCGCCTGTCGAAAAAACTCATTCTTGCCACCGCGTTGCCCATGCTGCTGGTCAGCGTTGTCCTGTCCTTGCTGGTGGGGGCGGAGATCGAGCGCCGATTTGTCCAGGTGATGCAAGACCAGCAGTTCGCGCTGGCCAAGCAAACGGCCAAAGAACTGGATCGCATGGTGGAGGATCGCCAGAACATTCTCAGTATCGTTGGTCGCACGCTGGAGCAAACGGTGCGATCCGGGAAAAAAATCGATCCGGACTTTCTGACACAAGATCGTTTTCTGAATATTCATTTTCCGATGGGAACGTATCTGGCCGATGCCCGTGGCGTTATCGCATCGGAGAAAACGGATGACTCGTCGCTGGCACTGGAAGCGCCATTCGGGGCTGCCATCGTGCAGGCCATCCAGACCCAGAGGATGCATGTCTCCAGACCCTACCTGCCCGAACCCAGAATGTCGCACGATGCGCCCCGTCTGGTTTTCGCCTACCCGGTGCGCGATGCGCAAGGCCGGGTAGTCAACGTGCTGGCGGGAATCATCAGCACCCTGTCACCGGACTTCACGGGCTCCATCCTGGGGCTGAAAATCGGATCATCGGGTTACGCCTATTTGCTCACCCCGCAGCGGATGATTCTTGCCCACCGCGACCAGAAACGCATTTTTCAGCAGGATATTCCACCCGGCAGCAATGCCATGGTTGACCGTGCAATCGAGGGTTATGAAGGCGCTGGAACCGCCGTAAACAGTCGGGGCATTCCCATGCTGGTAGGCGTGAAGCGCATGGAGACCACGGGCTGGATACTGGCGGTTTCGTACCCGCTCAACGAGGCCTTTGAACCCATCTACTCGGCCCGCCGCTATGCGCTGACGGTCATCGTTGTCGTGACCCTGATCGGGGTATTCATCATCATCTTTTTGCTGCAGCGCAGCACCAGACCGTTGCTTGAGCTGACTGACCACATCAGCAAATCGTCCGAAGATGCCACCTCCTTGCTCCCCGTTGCCTTGTCTGGCATGAAAGGAACCACTGCCGCCCTGGCACGTGCGTACAACCAGCTTGTGGCCCGCATCCGTGCGGACCTGACACGCCAGTTGCAGGTACAGGAAAAACTGGAAGAAAAGGAGGAATTCCTGCGGGATGTCACCCAGAACCTGGGAGAAGGCCTCTATGTGCGTGATCGCTATGGACGTATTACCATGATCAACCAGCAGGCTTGCAGAATGCTGGGATTTACCGAGACCGAAATCCTGGGGAAAAATACCCACAGCCTGTTTCACCACCACCATCCCGATGGTAGCGTGTACCCCCAATCCGAATGTACCATCGACATGGCGGCCATGTCAGGCAAGCACCACCAGCTGGAAGAGCATTTCTGGCGCAAGGACGGCAGCCTGATGCCGGTGTCCCTGAGTATTTCGCCACTGTTGCGCAAGGGGAAATGGGCCGGTTCGGTCATATCGTTTCATGACACAACGCAAAGCAAGCGTGCCCAGGAGGAAATCCTCGCAAGCAAGGAGCTGTACCGCACGCTGGTGGAAAACATTGATTTGGGGATTGCGCTGATCGACAAGGATTTGCAGCCCGTCATGCTCAACCAGGCCATGCAGCGTTTTGATTATTGCCACTCTGACGGCACAGGGGTCGAATGCGCGCGTACCGGCGGTGCCAGTGGGACTTTTTGTACGGATTGTCCGGTTAGCCGTTCCTTGCAAAGCGGACAGGCCGAAAGTTTGCAAGTGCAAAGACAAAAATCCGACGGCCAGCGTTTCTGGACCAAACACCGTGCCCTGCCTTACCACAACCCCCAGGGGGCGATCATCGGGGCGGTCGTGGTCGTGGAGGACATCACCCGGGAAAAGAATAATGAACTGGAACTGATCATGGCCAGGAATGAAGCCAGCGATCTGGCCAGGGTCAAGTCGGCTTTTCTGGCCAATATGAGCCACGAGATTCGCACCCCCATGAACGGTATCATGGGCATGACCGAGCTGGTGCTGGAAACCGAGCTGTCAGTGGAGCAGCGCGAGAACCTGGAACTGGTGTATTCCTCGGCGCAAAGCCTGCTGTCCATCATCAACGATGTGCTGGACATCTCCAAGATAGAGGCCGGGAAATTTGAGCTGGAATCGCTTGTTTTCGATGTGCGCAAGAACCTTGAGCAGACCCTGCGCACCCTGTCCTTGCGGGCCACCGAAAAGGGACTGAAGCTGAATTTTCATTTTGATGAGGCCGTGCCGACGTATCTGGAAGGCGATCCGGTGCGGTTGCGGCAGATCATTGTCAACCTGGTCAGCAACGCCATCAAGTTCACCGATACGGGGGAAATCACCGTTCGCGTGATGCCCGAAGCCGTTGGCAGCACCCATGCCGTGTTGCTCTTTACCGTGTCGGATACCGGAATTGGTATTGCGCAGGTCAAGCAGGCGTCCATTTTTGAGGCCTTCGTACAGGCCGACAGTGCCATTAACCGCCGCTTCGGAGGCACTGGCCTTGGACTGAGCATCTGCAGTTCACTGGTTCAATTGATGCAGGGGCGCATCTGGGTGGACAGTGAGGTCGGTAAAGGCAGCACGTTCTCTTTCACGGCACAATTCCTGCGCGCGACGCCTGCGGCGCAGCCAACCGAGGCGAGCACTGCCCCGGATGATGGTGCAAGGCCCCGAAAATCCCTCGACATCCTCCTGGCCGAAGACAACCCGGTGAACTACCATTTTGTGCAGCAGGTGCTGCAAAAAGCGGGCCATCGGGTCCAGCTGGCCCATAACGGTGCGGATGCCGTTCAAATGGCTTCGTTCCATACCTTTGATGTGGTGCTGATGGACATTCAGATGCCCGTCATGGATGGGTTTACTGCCGCATCACTTCTGCGCAGCCAGGGAGTGCGAACGCCTATCATCGCGCTGACTGCGCACGCACTCAAAGGCTTTCGCGAGCAGTGCCTTGCAGCGGGAATGAATGACTACCTGTCCAAACCCATTCGAGGCTCGGAGTTGCTCAGAAAACTCGCTGCCATCGCGTCTGCTGACCCCGAGGCTGCGGATGTTGCGGATGCCGAACAATCCGTTTTGAACGAGGCACAGGCATTGGACTTGGCGAATGGCGATCAGGACGTGCTGCGCAGCGTGGTCACCATGGTGGACCAGCAGGTGGACGAAGACCTCCCGCATCTGGTCGCTTACGTGACCTCTCAGGACGCACAGGCCCTGGCCGAATCGGCGCATCGCCTCAAAGGCAGTCTGGCCACGGTTGGCGCGCAGGCCGCATACAAGGCCTGCGCCGCGCTGGAACGCATGGCGCTGGATGGGCGCTGCGCTGATTTTGCGCAAGGTCTGGCAGACCTGGAGCAGGAATTGAACCGGGTGCGGCCCGCCTTGAAAAAACTGGCTGACAAGGCTTTGTAATCTGCCGCACTCACTGCCGCGCGGTGCGGATCGCGCGCCCTACGTCGCCTCCAGTTCCCGCGCCGCATCATCCAACACAGACTGAGGTACGCCGTGCTTTTTCAGCACCTCCATCAGTCGTGAGTTTGGGCCGACCATAAACTGGGCCTCATCTTTGCGCAGTCCATCGCTCAGGTAAAACTTGAGCAACGCCTGGTATCCTGAAAAACCGCGCTTGGGGGCGATGGTCTTCATTGACTCCACTACATCTACCGGAATGCGCATGGTAATGGATGTCATGGGACGGTCCTTGACCATTCGCTTTTTGATCAGATCAGGAATATTCATGGTTACGCCTTTCTTCGTTGGTGGCCTTGCGAGCCGAAATGATGCGCACAGCGGAACCATCCAGCTCGATATGCACAACAAATAACAAGCGACCCAGTGCGTCATAGCCCAGTACAGCATCGCGCGCCTCATCATTGCGGCTGGCATCCACCAAGCGCATGAAGGGGTCAAAAAACACCCATGCCGCTTGCTCAAACGTCACGCCGTCGTGTTTGCCGTGGTTGCCAGCGGCCTTACTGGCGTTCCACACAAAATCCATGCCGTTCAAGTGAAAGCGAATGTCCATGCACAAAATTATAGTTAACGTATTTACTATGTAAATACGACAACAATGAAAAAGTTTGCAATTTGCCGCACACCCGATGCGGCAACATCACCAGGCCTTATTGCCGCGCGGTGCGGATATTGGGTGGCAGGCGTTGCGGGTGGCTGGTGCGAAACGGGTTGATGTCCAGTCCGCCACGGCGCGTGTAGCGTGCATGGACGGTGAGTTTCAGTGGTTTGCACTGCGTCCAGATGTCCATGAAGATGCGCTCCACGCATTGCTCGTGGAACCCGCTGTGCTGGCGCAAGCTCACCAGGTATTGCAAGAGGCCGCCTTGTTCGATCTGGTCGCCCGTATAGCTGATTTGCACGCTGGCCCAGTCGGGTTGTCCGGTGACGGGGCAATTGCTCTTGAGCAAGCGGCTGGTCAGAACCTCGGACACCGGCGCTTCGTCCTTGGCCACACGCAGCAGTTCGGGTGCCGGGGTGTAGCGTGTGCAGTCTATGTCCAGCCGGTCCAGGCTCAGACCGTCGAATTCCTGCACCATCTCCCGGTCAAATGCATCGGGCAGCAGCAAGGATACACCGACTGCCGACGCGGGCATGCGCGCCGGGTCCTCCTTGTTGTGCCAGACCGTTTGCGTCAAATCGGTACGCAAATGCGTCCTGACCTGTTCGGCATCCGCAAATGGCGTCTGGCTGAAGCTATTGAGGTAGAGTTTGAAAGATTTGCTTTCGATGATGTTGACCGACTCGCACGGCACAGTGAAGTGCGCCAACGCCACTTGCGGCTTGCCCCGCATATTGAGCCAGCTCAACTCATAAGCGCTCCAGATATCCGCGCCAAAAAATGGCGGATTGGCACGCAACCCCAGCTCCTGGCGCTGCGCAGCGCGGGGAATGGGAAACAGCAGCGCAGGATCGTACTGGCTGGGATACTCCACCACCTTTCCCAGGGGGGACTGGTGTAACGGGTTTTTGTGATTTGCTTTCATTTTTATAGCTTTTCCCGCTCATCCCATAAGGCCTATCCCGTAATTCGCCTGGTGACGGCTCGGGTCAGGGTGCGCACTTTCTGGTCCAGCGGGAAGCGCTGAAAGTTGGTTTTGACCGCGCCTTCGGTGAAGGACGTGCGTTTGGAGTAGTCGATATTGACGTCCACGATCACGGGTCGGCCAGAACCGGCCAGCTCGATGGCCTGTTGCACGGTGGCGGCGATGGCGTCGTTGCTTTCGATGTGGATGTAAGCGGCTCCCGTGGCCAGCGCCACGCCTTGCAGATTGACGTAACCCAGCTCGGTACAGGGTTTGCGGTTGTACGTGATGTCCTGCGCCTGGGCGATCTGTGACAGGCTGCCGTCGTTGAAGACGTAATAGACGACACCCAGCTGGTTGGCCTGCGCGGTGAGTATTTCCATGCAGGTCATCAAAAACGCGCCGTCGCCGACAATGGCTTGCACCAGACGCCCCGGATGCGCCAGCTTGGCGCCAATCGCCGCTGGCACGGCGTAGCCCATGCAATTGAAGTCGGTAGGCAGAATCACGCTTTTGGGCGCGTGGATGGGCATCAGCTCGGCGGTCAGGAAGGTGTGATTGCCATCGTCAACGACCAGGATGGCATCATCGGGCGTGTGCGCGCGCAACTGGTCAAAAAAGCGCGCGGGGTTGACGATGTTTGCTGCGTCACTTTTGTACCACTGGGTCCGCAAGGCCAGCTTGTCGCTCTGGATTTTGGCGCGCAACACCCGTTGCAGGGGCCGCGCCAGCCCGGTGTTCAGGAGTGCCTGGTGCAGTTTGCTCAACACCCGCGCCGCATCGCCGGCAATGCCGACCTTGGCCGGATAGTTGGCACCGATGGTCTGCGGGTTGATGTCGATATGGATCAGATTTTCCGGCACCGTAACGCCGTAGCTGCCGGTGGCGATCTCGGAAAAACGGGTGCCCACGGCCAGCAGGCAATCGCAGTCCTTGAAGGCATTGCGGGCAGCAGGGACGGCAGACGCGCCAAAACCAAAACCCACGTGCAGCGGATGGTTGGCGGGGAACACCGAGAGCCCTTGCAAGGTGGTGGCCACGGGGGCTTCCAGCCATTCGGCCACGGCCTTGACCTGCTCGAACGCATCGCGCGCCCCCCAGCCGACAAACAGCGCCGGATTTTTGGCCTTGCACAACAAATCCACTGCCCGCTCGATTTCGGCGTCGCAGCGCAAAACGGGCTCCTTGGGCGGCATATACCTTGGCAGCGTGCCCGCTTCGGCGGTATAGATCAGGATATTGACCGGTATCTCGATGAACACCGGCCCCGGCTCGCCGCCGGTGGCAACGGTATGGGCATTAAAGAGTGTGGTGACCAGTTCCTCGTGGTTGGCCACCTTGAACGTGGCCTTGGTCAGGCCGCTCATGAACTGGCGCATGTCCATCTGGTGCAGCTGAAACTGGTGCGCAGTATCCGTGCGCGGCCCGCCACAGATGACCAGCATCGGCACGCCATCGAGAAAGGCCTCACCAATGCCACTGGCCGCATGCGTCAATCCCGCTGCGGGTACCACGGCCAAAACACCCACCGAATCCGACAGGCGGCTGACGGCATCGGCCATGAAAGCGCCGCCCCCCTCGTGCGTCACCAGGATGGGGGTGATTTGTTTGGAACTGTTGAGCTCGTCATACAACTCCGTGGTATGCACCCCCGGAATGCCGAAGGTAAAGCGCACCCCCAATTGTTCCAGCGCATAGGTTGCCAGCCAGGCCCCCGTCTTTTTCATTTTCTTTTTCTCCTGTAAAACACTTAAGCAGACCTAGGCAGACTTCAAAATGGCCTGCGCTGCAATACGCCCGGACAAGATGCAGCCACCCAAAAAGGTGCCCTCCAACGCGCGCAAGCCGTGCACGCCACCACCGCCAAACCCGGCCGCTTCACCCACGGCATACAGGCCTGGTATGGGCTGGTTGGCCGCACTCAGCACACGGCTGTGCAGGTCGGTTTGAATGCCGCCCAGACTTTTGCGGCTGGTGATGAATTCACGAATGGCAATCAGCGGCAAGGCCTTGGGATCGTTGATGGGTTGAAATTTGCACAAGCGCACCCTGTCGCCCCGGTACTGGCGCATTTCGGCAATGCGGCGCAGTTGTTCGTCATTCATGAGATGGCGGCCCCTGGCAATTGTGGCATCGTAATGTCCGATGGCATCGCGCACCAAGTCCAGCTGCACAGCAGTATCGCCCTGCAGGGCATTCATTTTTTCCACCAATTCCGGCACGGTTTGCGCCACAACAAAGTCCGGGCAATTCTGCAGCATATCGTTGAGCAGCCAGCGGTTGCCCAGCAGGATGTCGCGCAAGAAGCCCAACACTTTCTTGTCGCGCACGCTGGGATTGTATTCGGCGCCGGAAATGGCCAGCTCCTTGAGCGCGATGCGGTGGTTGAGCACCTGCCAGGAGTAAGCGTGTTCGGCGCGTTCCTGGGCGCAGATGTCACGTACCAATCGGCGCGTGTCAAAACCCGATACCAGCGGCTGCGGCCCCATGCGTTCGCCCCGCCAGTTGAGCCACAGCGCCGAGCGCGGTGGTATCAGCGACAGCCCATGGCCGGGTTTGCGTGGCCGGGGATGGTGCACGCCGGCAGCGTAGTTCCACATCTTGTCCAGGTGTGTCAGTTTGCCACCCACTTCGGTCACCGCCTGATGCAGCAGGCCATCGGCAAAACGGTGCGAACCGTTGAGAATCACCTCGGGTGGGCGCTTCCAGTCTGCATGCCAGTGCTTGCGTACCAGTTCCATACTGCCGTTGATGCCACCGGTGGCCACCACCACCTGTTCGGCGTGTGCCTCAAAGGGCACTCCTGTCGCCTCGGTGACGCCGCGCACACCACACACCCGTCCCCGCTCCACAATCAGCTGCTCAACCCGCTGGCCAAAACGCAGGCCCAGCTTGTCCGGTTTGGCCTGCGCGCGCAAGGCAGCAACCAGTTGCGTGATCAGGACATGGCCGGTGCCCCAGACGATATGAAACCGTGGCAGCGAATTACCTGGGCGGAATTCACCCCGTTCGACCCAGTTGACCACCGGAAAAAAACCGATGCCGTATTGGCGTACCCAGTGGTACACCTCCGGCGTGCAGCGCTGCACATAGGCTTGCGCCCAGGCTTTGGGCCAATGGTCATCGGGACCGAACTCGGCAAAGCTGTGCCAGTCACGTAGCGCCAGATCGGTCGAGTCGCGCAGCCCGAAACGCCGCTGTTCGGGCGAGTCCACAAAGAACATGCCGCCAAAACTCTCCTTGGCCAATCCGCCGAATACCGCTTCTTCGTCCCGATCCAGCAATAAAACCGATTTGGCACTCCCTTGCAGTTCCAGCGCCGTGGTAATCCCGGCCAGACCGCCGCCTACTATGAGCACATCGCAATGGTACTGTTGCACAGTCTGTCACTCTTTCTTTGGTGGAATTGGGTTGAATTTCATTTTCAGGCACGGATGTTAATCGCCGCGCATCCCCTATCGACAAACCTGCCACGCTACAGGGATTGCAATAACGCAGGAACTGGCGTGGCACGCAGGCGCTGGTGCAGGCTTTGCCACCAGGTTGTCTTTTGCATGGCCAGCGTCACCGCCTTGTTTTCGCCACATAGCGTGAGCTGAAGTGGGCCGCCCGCCGACGTGCGCGCCAGCGCATCGGCCAGCAGCGTCTGGTCCAGCGTTTGCCAGTTGGCGATCCAGGACGGTGCATCGTCTTGCAAGGCGCTGCGGCGCAGGGCATCCACGACGGTGACCGGCGCCGATACCGCACCAGGGTAAGCGGCAGGCAGGGTGCCGGTGCCGCTGACCCAGAAGGCGTTGACGCTGGGGACGCCACGCGCTTCGCGGGCATCGTTGACAGGATGGGTGTAGAGCAGCATCTGCATCTCGCTTTGCAGCCGACGCAGCCCTTTAGCCTGCGGCTGGCGCGGTAACCAGGGGTTGATGCTGGCGTTGGCAACCCGCTGCAGCGAGGCGGTGGGCAGATCATGAAAAATCGTGCCCAAAGCCAGCCAGCGGTCATGTGTGCAGGGATGCAGCGTGATACCGTCTTCGGTGAAGTAACCTGCCATACCGGAGCGTAGCGCCTCGCTTTCGTCGCTGCGCAAGTCCAGTTCTTCCGGACCCAGCATCTCGACGTGTTGCGCATGCGCCCGCCAGTGGCATGGCGTGATCCAGGCCCAGCCGGCAGCGCCATGCACGGCAGCCAGTCCCCGCTCCCTGGCTTCGGCTGCGGCCCACGGAACCAAGCCGTCCTGGCCGTAAAGTTCCACGCCATCGGCCTGCACCCGCTCGGGCAGCGGGGTCAGGTCTTCGGGTGTACCGTGCCAGGTTTGGGTGGTGTGCAGCAGCCGCAGCAGTTTGTCCAGATTGGGCAGCGCCAGTTGTGTGATTGCGGCCTGGCATTGCGCGCCAGCGCCAGCAGCGTGGGAGATGATCAGGTGCATGGGGGGACTATACCCATCACAGCGCAACGATGCGTACCGTGCCTTCAATGACCGGGCGGCACAGTATCTTGTAGCTGTCGGCGTCAAAACATGCGTTGACCGCACCGACCGTATCCAGTGCGCGGGCCTGCTCCAGGGTGTGGGCACGGCCCAGATAGCACCAGTTGCGCAGCACGTGCATGTCCAGCAGGTCTTCTTGCTGCTCCACCAGGGCAATGGCACCAGCATAGGGCCAGCAGACCAGGCCCATATCCTGCACGGCGGCCATGAAGCGGGACTGGTGCGCTTCCAGGGACTCCCGTGCGCAGCACGCTCCCAGGCATTGGCGCAGCTGCGCGCGAAAGCATGCCCGCCCGGTAGACAGTTTTTCCAGCCCCAGCACGCCGTAGCACAGGCCATGCAGGTCGGCCAGATCGCGCAGGTGTTGCTCGGCGCTGTGCCGGCTGGTGTACAGGCCGTACAAATCGGGTTCATGGGCGAAATTCACCTCGCGTGCGCTGACCAATTCCGGCACACCGGCTGTCAGTTTCCAGGCCAGCAATTGCCGGCGCGCGCGCAAACGCCGGTTGTGCAGCGGTTGCAGTTGCTTGATAAGCTGGGCTTCCAGCAGCAAGGCGCCGATCTCACCGGCGGTGCGTTCGAAGCTGATGCGCCGGGTCTGGCGCAGCATGCGGGCTTCGTCTGCCGTGCGCAGATGCGCCAGCACGCGGCTGCGGATGTTGATGCTCTTGCCAATGTACAGCGGCAGATCGCCTTCTTCGCCGTGAAAAATGTACACCCCCGGCAGGGACGGCAGGTCCGTGATCGCCGCACGCAGGTGCTCCGGGTAGGTGTACAGGCGGCTTTCGTCAAACTCGGGGTACACCATGTGCAGACCTACCTCCCCCTGCAAACTACAGGCTGTCCAGACAAGAAGGATGGCGACACTCCCGCTCGGCGGCTTTTCCCCAGGCGGAAATTGCCAGGGTCAGTTTTCTGGAAGCAATGGAATACTCGGAATTCAGCAGCTCTCTGGCTTGCACGCGCTCTCCGGCTGCAAGCAACGCTCCGACTTGTCGGGCGGTCTGGTGAAATTTGCCATACAAGGCCTTGACATCGCCAAAGTGCGGCGTGGCTTGACAACACACGCACCGCTCTGCGCGCTTGAGCCATTTTCCGAATGGGCACAGCCCGCTGCCGTGCAGTATCTCTGGCGGGACACGCCAGGTGTTGATGCGGATGGCGACTTCCACACGTTTTTTCCATACCAGGTGCATGTAAACAAGGTGGCTGATTTTCCTTACCCGGCCCTTTTTACCGATCTTGATTTGTACCGGGACATGCGAACTACACACGACCGACCCCCTTCTTACGCGCAGCCCCCAGGGGCAGCCTATGAATGCGTTAGCGAGGCGGGGTCACGGCCTCAAAGACCATCCGGTAGCGATTTGCAGGGGTACCGGATGTGATGAGGGCGCTAGGATAACCGATAACCGATAACCGATAAACGGGGGGCGTCTGTTTTTCATATCACCCGTGATATGAAAAACACCAAAACCGCACTACAAATGCTCCTCGCAAGCCTGCGAGGCACGTTTTTAGCCTCGATTTGGCCTCAAATCAGGTATCAAATCAGCCTCCAGACCCCGTGGGACAAGCGGGAGCAGCTACTGAAAACATAGTAACCAGACAGGATGGATGATGTTCACAATGCCAGTATCAGTGCGCGCGTGGGTTTTCTACAATCGCGGCCATGAAAAAGTCTATCTGGATTGTGGGCATTGCGGGATTGGTGCTGGCGCTGGCCGCAGGGGGTGGCTGGTGGTGGCAAAAACAGGCTGACGACGCCAGCCAGTACCGCACCGCACCCCTGACCCGTGGCAATCTGCAGGCCTCGGTTGCGGCCAGCGGTGCGGTCAACCCTGTGGCGCAGGTGTCGGTTGGCTCACAGGTGAGCGGTCAGATTCGGGATTTGCTGGTGGATTTCAATTCGGAAGTCAAAGCGGGCCAGTTGCTGGCCCAGATTGATCCGGCAACATTCGAATTCCGCGTGCGCTCGGCACAGGCCGATGTGGAGGCCGCGCATGCGGCGGTGATGACAGCACAGGCCAACCACGTGGCCGCCCTGGCACAGGTGGCGCGCGCGCAGGTGGATGTGGACGAGGCCCAGCGCGACCTGGAACGCAAGCAGCGTCTGGTGGCGCAGCAGTTCATCGCCCAGAGCGAAGCGGACAAGGCGCGCGCCCTGCTCAACAGCACCACCGCGACCCTCAAGGCCACCCAGGCGCAGGCCGGGGTGGCGCAGGCCCAGGTCAAAAGCGCCCAGGCGAATGTGAAGCAGCGCGAGGCGGCGTTGGCGCAGGCCCGCATTGACCTGGCGCGCACGCGCATCACCTCGCCGGTGGACGGCATCGTCATCAAGCGCACCATCGAGCGCGGCCAGACCGTCGCCGCCAGCCTGCAAGCGCCCGAGTTGTTCGTGATTGCACAGAATCTGTCGGACATGCAGGTGGACGCCGCCATTGACGAGAGCGACGTGGGGCGTTTGCGTGCGGGGCAAAAGGCCAGTTTTACCGTTGATGCCTTTGCTGGGCAGACCTTCGAGGGCCAGATCAGCCTGGTTCGCAAGGCAGCACAGAACGTGGCCAATGTGGTGACGTATGTGGCCGTGGTGCGTTTCTCCAATGAAGGGGGGCGCTTGCTGCCGGGAATGACGGCCAATGTGCGCATCGTCACCGACCAGCGCAAGGACGTGCTCATGGTGCCCAACGCCGCCTTGCGCGTGCGCATTGCGGGCACGGAACAAGCAGCAGCCCCGCCTGCGGCGCAGGGCGCATCCGCACCAGCGTCTGCCGCAGCCGCGCATGCACATGGGCACGGACATGTCGGCCCGGTTGGCCCGGTCGGCCCGGTACGCGCCAGCACACGCGGGCGCATCCATGTGCTCGATGCCACCGGCAAACCGCGCGCTGTGGCTGTGCGGCTGGGCATCACCGATGGCACCAGCACGGAGTTGCTGATCAAGCCCGAGGCAGCGGCTTCGTCCGAACTCAAGGAAGGCGTGCAAGTCCTGGTGGGACTTCCGTCCACTTCCAAGACAAGCACCAAGCCGGTGCCGCATACCCCGCCCATGCGGTTTTGACCAGTGGATATGCAAGGCAACCCGGCAATGCCCCTGATTCAGGCGCACAACCTGAGCAAGGTTTACTGGATGGGCGGTGGTGCGGAGCAGGCCGTACATGCCCTGCGTGGCGTGTCGCTGCACATTGTCCAGGGCGATTTTGTGGCCATCATGGGCGCATCGGGCTCGGGAAAATCCACCTTGATGAATATTCTGGGCTGCCTGGATGTGCCCACGCAGGGCCAGTACCACCTGGCCGGTGAGGCGGTGGAGTCCATGGCACAGGACCAGCTGGCGTCGATCCGCAACCGGCGCATCGGTTTTGTGTTTCAGCAATTCAACCTGCTGCCACGCACCTCGGCGCTGGAAAATGTCGAGCTGCCCATGGTGTACGCCGGGGTCAACGCCACACAACGGCATACACGTGCGCGCGCTGCGCTGGAGCGTGTGGGGCTGCTGGACCGATGTGAACATACGCCTGCCGAACTCTCCGGCGGGCAGCAGCAGCGTGTGGCGATTGCCCGTGCGCTGGTGAACCAGCCGCAGCTTATCCTGGCCGACGAACCCACAGGCGCGCTGGACTCGCAAACCAGCCAGGACATCATGCGCTTGCTCACCGCACTCAACGCACAGGGAATGACGGTGGTGATCGTCACCCACGAGGCCGACATTGCCGCCTGGGCGCGGCGCACACTGGTTTTCAGGGACGGCCAGATCGTGGAAGACGCCGAGCGCGCGCCCTTTGCGCTGTGGGGAAATGGGAAAGTGCAGCATGAGCTGGCTTAACGCCCTGCGCAGCGCCTTGCGTTCGCTCGCGGCCAACACCCTGCGCAGCATCCTGACCATGCTGGGCATCATCATTGGCGTGGCAGCGGTCATCACCATGATCGCCGTCGGCCAGGGCGCCACCTTGCGCGTGCAGGAGCAAATGAAGGGTTTAGGTTCGAACATCATGCTGGTGATGCCCGGCGGCGTGTCGCAAGCCGGTGTGCGCCTGGGCGCGCAGACCCGCCAGCGGCTGATGGAAGAAGATGCCCAGGCGATTGCGCAGGAGATTCCCGAAATCCAGGTGGCCGCACCCACGTCGCGCACCAGCGGCCAGGTGGTGTATGGCAACGCCAACTGGGGCACCAGCATTCTTGGGGTCACCAACGACTACCTGGAAGCACGCGACTGGCCGCTGGCCACAGGCCGCGTCTTCGATCCGGGCGAACTGGCAGGCTCGGCCAAGGTTGCCTGGCTGGGCGCAACCGTGGTGCGGGAACTGTTTGGCGATCAGGACCCCGTAGACCAGGTGGTGCGCGTGCGCAATATCCCCATGACGGTGATAGGCGTGCTGGCTCCCAAAGGGCAAAACTCCATGGGACAGGACCAGGACGATGTCATCATGGTTCCGCTGGGCACGCTGCGCAACCGTATCTGGGGGGGTGAGGCCGCCAGTCGGCTCAAACGCATAGGCGCCATCTCGGTCAAGGTGTATGACGGAATGGACATGAAGGCGGTGGAAGAAAGCATCAACAGCCTGCTGCGACAGCGCTTCAAGGTGCAAGACGGGGTGGAAGACCCCTTTACGGTGCGCAACCTGACGGAAGTGTTGCAGGCCCAGGAAGAATCCAGCCGCGTCATGACCTTGCTGCTGGCAGCGGTTGCGGGCATCAGCCTGGGGGTTGGCGGCATCGGCATCATGAACATCATGCTGGTCAGCGTGACCGAACGCACCAGGGAGATCGGCCTGCGCATGGCCGTCGGCGCACGCGGGCGCGACATTCTGGCGCAGTTTTTAATCGAGGCCATGACCCTGAGCCTGATCGGTGGCGCACTGGGCGTGGTGCTGGGCGCCATCGCCACCTGGAGTGTGGGCTACTTTTCCGAGTGGCAGGTCAGTCTGAGCCTGGCCTCGGTGCTGCTGGCTGTGGGATTTTCCGGGCTGGTGGGGATATTTTTTGGCTACTACCCTGCCCGCAAGGCCTCCCGGCTGCTTCCCATCCAGGCGCTGCGCTACGAATAGCGGAAATACCCTTCAGCAGCTTCGGTTGCATCGGCTATTTTTTCCAACGGTCATGGCCGACAAATTCGTTCCAGTCCAGGAAACCGTCCTTGTTGCGGTCATGTTTGTCAAAGTTGGCAGAAAAGTAGTTGAGGGTTTTGGCTTTCTCTACTTCCTCCCTTGACAGCTTGCCATCCTTGTCGGTGTCCGCTGCGTCGAACTCGGCCACCGATTTGTCTTTCATCTTGCGCGCAATGTCGCCACGCGCTCCGGTTTCATCCAGGCTCGGAACTATCGTCTGAGCCTGTGCAAAACTGAAAAACGCGCCCATCATCACGCTGGTCATCACGAATACTGAAATGCGCCGCATGGTTTCTCCAATCGTAACTACCAACCGTCCCCTTTGGTACCATCAGACATCTGGTCGAAGTTTGCCCTTCTGATGCAGTTACTTTGAAGCGCATAATGCTCCCTCTGATCGATTTGTAGCGACACTACCTCACAGCAGATTCGTGGAAATC
>JAYRRD010000050.1:0-31116 GCA_041910275.1 Rhodoferax sp. | reverse complement strand
GGCTGAAGCATTGTCGCTGGCTGCCTCCCACAGTTACGCTGGCAAAAGTGACTGGCGCTTGCCAAACCTCAAAGAATTACGCAGTCTGGTGGAGGAATGCCGCAACAGCCCAAGCATCAACGATACGATTTTCCCGGCAGCACCCACGAGGTTTTTCTGGACGAGCTCGACCTCCGCCAGCGATTCATTCAGCGCGTGGAACATTGGTTTCGACTCGGGTACCGATGGTCAGGACGCTAAATTCGTCCAATACGCAGTTCGGTTAGTACGCGGTGGGTCGTATATCCCATCCACTCCCACTACGCCTGTGTGTACCCTGAACGTCACCACGGCAGGCAGTGTCTCCACTTTGACCGCCAGTTGCAGCCCGGCAGCAACCAGTTACACCTGGACGGGTGGTACCTGTGCAAGTACGACCGGGGACATTTGCACGGTCACACCGACAACCACAACGACTTACACAGTAGCAGGAACCAATTCGGCTGGAACTGGCACACCGGCCAGCGCAACAGTCACGGTAGGCACCTCTTCTTGTACATACACATTGGACAACAGTGCTGTGTTCATGGTGGCTGGCGCAAGCTCGGGCAGCGTTGGCGTGAGCACATCTTCTGCATGCGCCTGGACTGCCGCGAGTAACGCCAGCTGGATTACCATCACCTCCAATACACCGCTCAGCGGCAGCAACACAGTGTCTTATGTGATCGCGGCCAATACCGGCACGACGGCACGCACCGGCACGATAACTGTTGCGGGTCAGACCTTCACCGTGGTACAGGCTGCCGGTTCGGTAGTCGCAGTTCCGGTCTGTTCCTTGACCGCCAGTCCGGCTTCGATCACTACCGGAGGCAGTTCGACGCTGACAGCCACGTGCAGCCCGGCGGCAAGCAGTTATACATGGACGGGCGGCACCTGCTCAGGGGTGCTCGGAAGCACCTGCACGGTCTCGCCAACAGCTACGACCACTTACACCGTAGCAGGGACTAATTCGGGAGGAACTGGCACGGCAGCCGGTGCGACAGTGACGGTCAGTAATGCAGCCTGCACATATACGCTGACCCCCACCAGCGCGTCCCTGGGTGCTGCAGCCAGCAGCACAGGCAACGGAGTCAGCGTGAGATCGTCTCCATCCACGTGCGCCTGGACCGCCACGAGCAACGACAGTTGGATCACCATCACGGGCAATACATCAGGCAGTGGTAACAACAATATTTTTTATGCGGTAACAGCCAATTCCGCCACAACGCAGCGCATCGGCACGCTGACCATTGCGGGTCAGCTATTCACCGTAACGCAGGCTGGCTCAACGGCCACAGTGACCTATCCACTGAGTGTGGACTTTTCCGGCACCGGATATGGAGCCATTACATCCGATCCCGTTGGCATTTCGTGTGGCAAACAGCCAGGAAGCAGTGGCCTGAATCCCAGTGAGTGCACAAAAAACTACGCCAGCGGTACCAACGTCACGCTCACGGCTATCCCTGCGAGTGATAGCACTTTCGCTGGCTGGAGTGGCGCATGCACCGGCACGGGAAGTTGCACTGTCAGCATGACCGAAGCCAGGAATGTGGCTGCTGCATTTTCATTGACTCCCCCGGTATGCACCCTGAGCGCCAATCCGCCTTCGATTGCTGAAGGACTGAACGCAACCCTCACGGCCCAATGCACCCCGGCAGCGACCAGCTACATCTGGACAGGCGGCACCTGCGCGGGTACTTCGGGATCAACCTGCACCGTCAAACCCACGGTTACGACGACCTACAGCGTGCAAGGCAGCAATGCCGCTGGCACCAATCAAGCGGTCAGTGCCACGGTTACGGTCACGATGACATCCTACACCGTGCCCGGGACACCGCTGGGGAACGATGTCTTCGTTTTGACGTCGGGCAACAACCACCTGGGCTATGGAGGTAACGACACCTATATCATCAGCCCTAATACCTTGCGAGCAAATGTGACGGCCAAGATCATTGATGTTGAAGGTGACGACATTATCCAGCTGGTGGATGGCCTGACCGTGACTGCCAGTCAGTTCCTGGCCGGCGATGCCGTGCAGCTGATGCTCTCCAACGGGGCCAAGGTGCAGATACTGGGCGCATCGAGATTCAAATTCCAGTTGGGGGCCAACGCACTGGCGGGCGATACAGCAGACATTATGAGCTACGCGCAGTTTGCCACCGCACTGGGTGCTTCTCTGACCACATTGCCAGCTTCGGGCACCGCAGGTTATGTCGTTCCAACGGGCTTTACGCCAGCAACGGCACCCATACCAGCCGTTACAGGCAGTGCCACCACCGTACCGGGAACCCTGGTTGACGATGTATTGGTGCCATCGGGTGGCAACAATTATCAAGGTGGCGGCGGTAACGACACCTATATCATCAGCCCATTCACTTTGAGTGGTTCTGTGACTGCCAAGATCATTGATACCGAAGGCGCCAATGTCATCCAGCTGGTCAATGGCCTGACGATTGCAAAAAGCGATTTTTTTAACAACGCCGTGCAGCTGATGCTCTCCAACGGGGCCATTGTGCAAATTCTGGGCGCTTCCGGCTTTAGCTACCAGTTGGGTGCCAACACCCCGGCAGGTGAGACAGCCAATAGTTTGGCCTACGCCCAATTTGCCACCACGCTAGGTGCCAGCGTTCCAGCTGCAGGTGCCACTGCGGTGAGTGGTACAACCAACTTTGTGGTACAAAAAGCGGCTACCCCGTAACGCAGCCTTGACCTTGATGCCGATACAAAAACAGCGCCGTGTCGGGCGCTGTTTTTTTGGAAAATCAAACTCTAGTGCTTATGGATAGTGCGGATACAGCTATGAATTTTGTTGCATACTGTCCCGCATACGCATACGCATACGCATACGCATATTGCCCGGTTTCACTCAGGCCGTGGTTTCGATTGAAATGGACGAAACGGAAACACCAGTCAGGGAAACACCACCCAAGACCCCCGCATCCGGGTCCAAATAAATGGATGCCTTGCCTGCAAACGGATCATCTGAGGCAACAACTCCGGACAAGGCCAGGAATTGTGCTTTGGTGTACACCGTGCCAGTGCCAACGTCATTGAACACGAGTTTGTCCTTGGCCACATCAAACCCTGTAATGGTGACTTCACCGTCGCCTGCCTTCGTTGGACGGCCACTGACCATCTTGTAGTCGTACACGAAGGCTTCTGCGTCCGCAGTGCCGGCTACTGTTCCAGAGGACAAATCGACGCTCTTGATACCGCTTGCCACGCTGGTATCTTTAATTGTCGTGCTGGCGGTTTTACCGCTGACGGTAACCGTCAATGTTTCATCGCCCTCGGTCGTAACGTCCGCCGCCAGCGGCACGCTGATGGTTCCGGTTCCGTTGTTGATGGTAACGGTGCCGGTCAGTGCTCCACCCGTCACATCGGCTGCGGTGATCCCGGTGCCGCTCAAGGTGTAATTGAGCACTGTGCCATTGGATACGTTGGTGGTGGTTACAGTGAAGCTGGCCGTCGCACCCTCGTTGTTGCTCCCAGCGCCTGCGGTAATGGCGTAAGTAGGCGTGGTTGACGAGCCGCCACCGGATGCCTTGGTTTCCAGAACGATCTGTGTGAGGCCTGCATCCTGAATCCCGGCAAGCGTTACCCCTCCAGAAACACCGGCATTGGGGTCCAGATAGATGGATGTACTGTTGCCAAATGGATCGCCGGAAATCACAACCCCTGCCAAGGCCATGAACTGTGCTTCAGTGTAGGTGGTGCTATCGGTGATATTGACAAACACCAGCTTGTCCTTGCTCGCATCAAAACCGGTGATTGTTACCTCACCGTCGCCAGCTTTGGTGGCGCGTCCGTTCACAAGGGAAAAATCGTAACGGAACTCTTCAGCTGCCGAGGTGGCCGTGACAGGGGTGGAGCCGAGGTCCACCACGGTAAACTGATTCGTGCTACCACCACCACTGGTTGGGACAACAAAATTGGCCGTGCCACTGACAGATGTGGAGCCAGTGGGAACCGAAGCACCCAGTGTTGCGGCAAGCTGGGCATATGTCTGGCTCGTGGCCGTATCACCGGAAGTCACGTTGGCGCCAACCTGGTAAGTAAATGCAGCGGCACCCAGTATTTGCACAATGGCACCAGTGGAAAGCGTAAGTTGCAACGCATTGCTGAAGAAACTGCTGGAGGCAATAGTCATTCCGTCAACCAGTTGAATGACATTGGTACCCTCCGTGTCAATAATCCTGGCGGTCATTGCGCTACTGAGGGTGAATGGGGTGATGATGTAGGTGTCAGAACCTCCACCGCCTTGGTAGAGGTTATTGGCAGATGGAACAAAAACGTCATCACGCAAAGTGCCTGCGACGGTATAAGACTGGGTGGTAGTTGCCATGGTGAAATCTCCAATTGGATTGCGTTATTCGAGAGAAAGAACCTCGCAAGCAATGCCGGATTGCCTGGGGGGTGATGTATAACACATTTTGGCGATCAGTAGCCAAACGGAACAGAATCCCCGAACGGATCGGCGTATTGGCCGTAGTGCATGAACTGCTCGATCACTGCGGCTTCCGATTCCGATACGTTGACGAATTGAAGCCCGATGTAAAAGCCACCCCGGTCGCGGCTAAGGATGCTGTACGCGACACGGACTTCAAATTCCACGAGTTGCTTACCAGTCGCAGCAACCGGCATCGGCACTTGTATTTCGCATTCCACACGGGCCAATAAGTTACTCGGCGATACGATTCCCATACCGCCAAAATTCATGTTCATGGTGATGACTTCCAATGTTTTCTCGTTGGGAAGCCTCAGCCACGCCGGGCCACGCAACGATTTGCGAAACTCGCGGCGCTTCTCGGTAACGATTGGAAGTGGGATGTTCATAAAAGTACCAAACCTTGACTTGCAGCGACAATGCGCCCTGCCCTGCTTATGCCCTGCATTTTCCGCTTTTTCCTCGGAGCCCTTCATGTCCAGCAGCCTGTTTGCCCTTCTTGACGATATTGCAACCATTCTGGATGATGTTGCCTTGCTTTCCAAAGTTGCTGCAAAAAAAACCGCCGGTGTTTTGGGCGACGATCTGGCGCTGAATGCACAACAGGTCGCCGGGGTCAACGCAGAACGCGAATTGCCTGTAGTATGGGCAGTGTGCAAGGGCTCCATGCGCAACAAGTGTATTCTGGTTCCGGCAGCACTGCTCATCAGCATGTACCTTCCCTGGGCTGTGACGCCCTTGCTGATGCTGGGCGGTGCCTACCTGTGCTTTGAGGGTTTTGAAAAACTGGCGCACCGATTTTTGCACGACGCTGCCGAAGACCAGGCGCATGCGGACCAGTTGCTTCAGGCCTTGTCCGACCCGACGGTCGATTTACGCGATCTGGAGCAAGAAAAAATCAAGGGAGCCATTCGTACCGATTTTGTCCTGTCGGCTGAAATTATCACCATCACCCTGGGCAGTGTGCACAACAGTCCCTGGCCGACGCAACTGCTGGTGCTCAGTGGCATTGCAGTACTGATGACTTTCGGCGTTTACGGCCTGGTTGCGGGCATTGTCAAGATGGATGACGCCGGGCTGTACCTCAGCCAACGCCAGCAGGAAGGGGTGCTGGGGCGCACACTGCGTGCCGCTGGCTGGGGGCTGTTGCGTGCGGCGCCCTGGTTGATGAAAACCCTGGCAATCGTAGGAACAGCCGCCATGTTTCTGGTGGGCGGCGGCATCCTGGTGCATGGCTTGGCGCCCTTGCACCACTTCATACAGTCGGTAAGTACCCAGTTGACCGACCAGCAACTGTTGCAGGCAGTGTTGGGCACGCTGCTGGATGCATTGGTGGGGGTACTGGCCGGTGCATTGGTGCTGCTGCTGCAGATAGCTGCCAGCCGGGTGCTGCGTGCAAAAACCTGAAGCGCTACACTTTTTCACATTTTTCAACAGGTAGAAAATGCGCTTGCCGCTTGCCATCCGTGCGGGAACAGCTATCAAAAAAGAAACAAAATATCCCAAAAACCCATCGACAGGACTGCATCGGAAAACTGGGTAGCTCTCCCTATTCTGCATGGAAATGCAGTCGAATGCGTTTGCTGGTGGCAAGCGTCTGCTAACGTGTCAGTGTTTGGGTTTAGCGACCCATTCCATCAACCTTCTTAGCCACAATCATCCACTGACCATGCTAGAAACCACCAATACAGCCGAAAACGTCGCAATGCACACTTCGCACTACCCGCATAAACCCACCATCAAGGCCGTCAATCCTGCCACCGGGGCCGTGATTGGCAAGGTTGCCCTCACGCCGCTGGAAGAAATGCCGGAAATCATGACCGAGGCACGCGCTGCGCAAAAGGTGTGGGAATCCTATTCGTTTGAACGCCGCCGTGATCACATTTTCAAGATTCGTGACTACGTCTTGAAAAATGCCGAAGAGATTGCCACCGTGGTTTCGCACAACAATGGCAAAACACTCTCGGACGCCATGAACACCGAGGTTCTGCCGTGCGTTCTGGCCGCCGACTGGTACGCCAAGAAGTCCAAAAGCATCCTGGCCAAGAAGAACCTGCCGCCATCCAACGTTTTGTTTGCTAACAAGCGCGCCTATATCGAGCGCTTGCCCATGGGGGTTGTGGGGGTGATTTCCCCCTGGAATTACCCCATGGCGATTCCGTTTGGCGAAATCATCATGGGGCTGATGGCCGGAAATGCCATCCTGTTCAAGACTGCGTCCGAAACCTGCCTGGTGGGCGTGGAGATCGAAAAGGCGATCACCGCCGGTGACCTGCCGGACGGTTTGTTCCGTCTGATCGTGGGCAAAGGCCATGAGGTGTCCACGGCCTTTTTCAAACACGGGATCGACAAGATATTCTTCACCGGCAGCGTTCCCGTGGGTAAAGACCTGATGCAACAGGCCGCAGCGACCATGACCCCCCTATCGCTGGAACTCGGCGGCAACGATGCAATGATTGTGCTCGAAGACGCCAACATTGAACGCGCAGTCAACGGCGCCATCTGGGCCGGATTCCAGAATAGCGGTCAAACCTGCGCTGGCGTGCAACGCATCTACGTGCACGAGTCCGTCATGCAGCATTTCTGCCACTTGTTCAGGCAGCGCACAGAAACCCTGCGCCAGGGTGTGGATACGGGCAATTTTGATATTGATGTGGGCGCCATGACGACCCAGCGCCAACTCACGGCGGTGGAAGATGCGGTGGCAGACGCGCTGGCCAAGGGAGCGACGATTCTGGCCGAATCGAATATCCGCGACGAGGACACGCCTTACTTTTTCCCTTGCACGGCGTTGATCAATGTTGACCACACCATGACCGTGATGAAGGACGAGGTCTTCGGCCCCGTTGTGGGGATCATGCCATTTGAAACCGATGAGGAGGCCATCGCACTGGCCAATGATTCCAAACTGGGATTGACATCAAGCATCTGGACAATGGACAACGACCGTGGGCGCGCCATGGCACTGTTGCTTGAAACCGGAATCACCACCATCAACGACCACGTTGTCACGCATGGCGTGCCTGAGATTCCCTGGCTGGGCTGGAAGCAAAGCGGCATCGGTGCCACGCACTCCCATCTGGGACTGGAAGAGATGACCCGCGTCAAGGTGGTCCAGTACGATATTGCACCGCAACTGCATTCGAACCTGTGGTGGTTCCCGGCGCGTAAGATCAAGTACGAACTCTTGCTCGATACCGTGCATATCCTGTTCAGCAAAACCGTACAGGAACGCTCCAAGGCCTTGCAGCATGTCATCCCCAAGCTCTTGATGGATCCGCTCTTGCGCGAAAAATTAGGCTATCTCGTCCAGCGCGCCAAACACCGGGGTGAAAACGGCCTGGAGCATTTGATCAGAAGGTTCAGAAAGAACGAGACGGATTGATACGCCGTTTCACCTGTAGAGCGGGCCATGCCCGCGATGCGGGTTCGCGGGCATGGCCCGCTCTACATCAACCGTTCTGCCGCTTGTCCAGCGCTGCGATCATCTTTTCGTACAGCTCATCCGGCTTGAACGGTTTGGTGACGTAGGCGTCGATACCGAGCCGCATGAACGCCTGGATGATGTCTTCCTTGTCCGAGTTGCCCGAAATCATGATGAAGGGAACGCGCTGAAAATGCGGCCTGCTGCGCATCCACTTGATCAAGTGGTTGCCGCCACCGCCAGGCATGCTCCAGTCCGAAATCACCACGTTGAAGTTGCCATTTTCCAACTTCTCGACCGCTTCTGCGAACGAAGCTGCTTCTTCGATCTTGATGCAAGGGTTGAGCCGCCCAAGGCCTGAAACCATCAGGAAACGGTGAACCTTGACATCATCCACCACCAGCACGTTCAGGGGCCGCGAATAGTCAATCGCCATACTGTTACCCTACTTTGTTACCTTTATCAATTTGGTCAGTTCGACACGCAAGCGCGCGACTTGCGCATCCAGCTGCTGCATGGCAACTGCAAATTCGCCCACTTGTGCTTGCCTGGCCATATTTTCCAGCGTCTTGCAAGCCTCATACGCCGCCACAGCCGCAACACTGGCCAAACTGCCTTTGAGCCGATGGGCAGCGTCTTGCAGCAAGACGGGATCGCCCGCGCTCGACAACGCGCGCAAACCGGGCATATCCGTGTCGATCTGATCCAAAACCAATTGTGCCAGTCCAGACAACAGACTACGGTCACCACCGACCAGGAGCAAGGCCTCGGACAAGTCCAGGGTGACACTTTTATCCGTGTCCAAGGACGCGGGTAATGTGGGTAATGCGGACGAAGGTGCGGGCTCGGGATTATTCGCAACGGACCGGCGAATATCCAACAGTTTTGCCAGCAACACAGCAGCCCGGATGGGTTTGGAAATATAGTCGTTCATGCCCGTTTCCAGGCACATTTCCCGCAGTCCTCCCATGGCATGCGCCGTCATGGCGATGATGGGGGTGGTGCAGCCCATACGCCGGATGCGGCGGGTGGCCTCAAAGCCGTCCATGACCGGCATTTGTATGTCCATCAGAATGAGGTCAAAAACCTGATCCTGCACACAATCGAGCGCTTCCTGGCCATTGCGCGCCAGGGTCAGTGCATGCCCGGCCTGGCTCAATACGGCCAGTGCAAACTTTTGATTGACCAGATTGTCTTCGGCAAGCAGGATATGCAGCGCTTGCATCGCACCACCCCGGGTCTCGCCCCCCGCAGAGGAGATTGCCTGCGCCAGCGTGTGAGAAACTTCCTGCTGCAGACAATCGAGCCAGACCGTGAAGTGAAAGGTACTACCCTGGCCGATCTGGCTTTCGACCCAGATTTTCCCCTGCATCAGATGTACCAATTGCGTACAAATCGAAAGCCCCAACCCTGTGCCGCCGAATTGACGGCTGGTCGAAGAATCGGCCTGAGTGAAAGCTTCAAATATCTGTGACAACTTGTCCGCAGCGATGCCAACCCCGGTATCGCGCACCGAACACTGCAACTGAAGCCGTGTACCACTGCGCTCCAGCAGTTTCAGTGTGATGGCAATGCTGCCGGACACGGTAAATTTGAGCGCATTGCTCACCAGATTGAGCACCACCTGACAGCAACGCAGCGAGTCACCCACCAGTATGTCCGGCAGCTCCGGATCGACATCCAGCGTCAATGCCATATCGCGTTGCTGTGCCTGCACAATCTGCGGTTGCAGCACCCTGTGCAAGGTTTGACGTAAATCGAAGGGTGCATGTTCCAAGTTCAACTTCCTGGCTTCCATCTTGGAAAAGTCAAGGAGGTCATTGATCAGACGCAGCAGCCCTTCGGCAGAATTGCGCGTCAGTTCGACGTACTCCCGCTGTTGCGGCGTCAACCCCGTTGCCAGGAGAAGCTCGGTCATTCCCAGGATTCCATGCATCGGCGTGCGGATTTCATGGCTCATATTGGCCAGGAACTCCGCTTTTGCATTGGCGGATGCCGTTGCGGCATCCCGTGCAGCGACCAGTTGCTCTTCAAAACGGCAACGTTCCGAAATGTCGCGGAATATGCTGCTGTAGTGCAAACCACTGCCTGTGTCCCAGGAAGTGACGCTCCACTCCAATGGCGTGGAACTGTCCGTCTGCGGCAGCGGTGACAGGATGAGTCCGATCTCGGGTTCACCCGAGTCCTGCGCGTTATTTTGTACGATCCGTGCAAAGGAACGCTTGCGCTCGTCCTGGTATTGCTCAGGGATGGTGAAAACGATGGACTTTCCCAGCACATCCTGCGCCTTGAGGCCAAAAAGCTTCTCTGCACCCGGATTCCATACCTCGATGTGGTTGCTGGAGTCGGTGACAATGATGGCTTCACTGGCTACTGCAGCCAGATAACGAAACCGGGTTTCGCCTTCGCGCAACCGCGACTCGACCAACAGATTTTCCCGCTCCAGCCGCTGCTGCCTTTGCGTCGATTCGTTCAATTGTCGATACGAACGGATAGCCGTTGTCAGTGCCGTGTACAGCCTCTTTTGTGTCAACTCCGACTTGGTCCGGTAGTCATTGATGTCAAATTGGCGCACCACTTCAAATTCTGGCGCATGGCCCGGCTGTCCGGTGCGCAAAATGATGCGCACGTCCCGCAGTCCCAGGTCTTCGCGCACGTAGCGTGCCACCTGTAGGCCAGCGTCCCCACTTTCCATGACCACATCCAGCAAGATCACCGCAATACCGCTCTCCTGCGCCAGTATCTGACGTGCCTGGGCGGCAGAATAGGCGTGCAGGAACTCCAGCGGTTGTTCCAGTATCCGTGCTTGATCAAGGCCAAACATGGTCGCCGCATGCACGTTGGCATCATCATCCACAATCAGGATTTTCCAGGGATTGGCAGACTCCAGGATGGGTGCCGATTGCTCCACAAAAACAAGCATGGAATCGTCGTCTTGGTTCATGTCATCATCCCGGGTTGCGTCATGCGTAGCGCGCTGGCCTGGCGTAACCGCTGCCGCGCAGTATCAAAATCGTAGTTGTACAGGGCTGCTTCGATGTCAGCATAAGCAACTGGAAAAGCACTGTGCAACAGATCGACGTGTTCACGCCAAAGGCGCACGGCGGTAGCATCATCCTGCAGTAGCAAGGATTCCAGTCGTTCCAGCACCCCCTCCAGCAAGGACTCATCAACAGCCACGATGTCATTCCCCTCCTGGGTGGGTAGCCACGAACGCAAGGCATTCAGCAGCACAGCGTGCGCGGATTCAAACGCTTCCAGCGACTCATCCACAGCGGCACGGGGAAAATCATCACGCACATATTGCTCCAACACAGCAGCTTTTTGCTGCACCTGCGTGGCCCCGATGTTACCAGCCACCGCCTTGCTGGTATGTATCAGACGCTCTGCCGTGGTGCGGTCTCCGGCTTCCAGCGCCAGCCGGATGGAATAGGGAACGTCTTGTTGACTGTGAACAAATTTGCGCAGCAACGCCACATACAGATGGCGTTTACCGAGCACCCGACCCAACCCGGTGGCCACATCCAGTCCAGTGATGTTATCTGGCAACGCGACCACAGAATCCTCCGCAGGCCTCGAAGGAGATAACGCAGCCTCCTGTTCATGGGGTGTAACCCAGCGCAGCAAGGCCTCCCACAATTCGTCTGGCTCTATCGGTTTGCTCACAAAGCCTTGCATTCCAGCCTCCAGGCACCGCTGCCGGTCGGATTGCATGGCATTGGCAGTCATGGCGATGATGGGCAGATCGGCAAATTCGGGGTATTTCCGGATTTCCTGCGTAGCCGTCACACCATCCATCACCGGCATTTGCATGTCCATCAACACCACGTCGTACCGGGCATCCAGCACCTTCTGCACGGCGATTTCCCCATTACCCGCCACATCCACCACCAGGCCCGCTTCATGCAGCAAGCCCTGGGCCACTTCCATGTTTAATTCATTGTCTTCCACCAGCAACACCCGTGCCGCGCGGATGCGCTCCAGACGGGCATCCAGCGGCGCCACGCTGCGTATATCCTCCTGGGGTGCCGCATCGGAAGCAACGCCGAGCACACGCATCAGGGTGTCAAACAGGGTGGAGGGACTGACCGGCTTTATCAGTACATCATCCATGCGCTCCCGTTGCGCTGCATGTATTACCTCTTCACGCCCGTACGCAGTCACCATGACCAGGCGTGGCTCGGGTGTCAGCTGGAGTTTGCGCAGCTGCAAGGCAGTTTCCATGCCATCCATGTCCGGCATGCGCCAGTCCAGAAGAACCACATCAAACCCTTGCCCGGACTGCGTGGCGGCACTGGCCTGTGCCATGGCGCGCGTGCCCGAATCGACCGCAACCACCTCAAATGCCATTGCACGCAGCATTTCGGCAATGACCTTGCGTGCCGTGTCATTGTCGTCCACCACCAGAACGCGCCGATGGCGCAGATCGGGGTGAGGCGGCAGACGCTGAAGCTTGTTGGCGCGCTCGCCGATCTCCAGTCGCGCGGTAAACCAGAAGGTGCTGCCCTGCCCTGGCACGCTGTCCACGCCCACTTCCCCGTCCATCAAGGCAACGAGCTTCTTGGCAATCACCAACCCCAGACCGGTGCCACCGTATTTGCGAGTGGTAGACGCATCCGCTTGTTGAAAGCTTTGAAACAGGCGCCCGATCTGCTCGGCGCTCAATCCAATGCCGGTATCGCGCACCGCAAAGTACATCAGCACATGCTTGGCATTTCTTTCCCGCACACGCACCACGATGCTGACCTCGCCGCTGTGGGTAAATTTGACGGCATTGTTGGCAAAGTTGATCAATACCTGCCCCAGACGCAACGAATCGCCCACCAGGCTATCAGGAACATCATCGGCAATATCAAAAACCAGTTCCAACCCCTTGGCACCGGCCTTTTCGGCAATCAGATTGGCAACATTGTCGAGCACCCGTTCCAATTCAAAATTGGTATGCTCCATCGTCAGCTTGCCCGCCTCTATCTTGGAAAAGTCCAGGGTATCGTCAAGGATACCCAGCAGATGTTTGCCCGACTCCTGGATTTTGCGCAAATAGTCCGCCTGGCGCGGTGTCAGCTCGGTACGCAGCGCCAAGTGCGCCATGCCAATGATGGCATTCATCGGGGTACGGATTTCGTGGCTCATGTTCGCCAGAAAATCTGACTTCATGCGCGTGGCCTCCTGTGCCAGGTCGCGCGCCTGGCGGATTTCCTCTTCCGCAGCCTTGCGGCTGGTGATGTCACGGCTGATGGCCAGGATTCCGAGCAGCTCCCCCTCACTGCTCCAGAACGGGGTCTTGATGACATCAAACAGCACCCGGCGTCCATCCGGGTAGGTTTCCCAGCCTTCGGAGGTGCTGGGAACCATTTGTGTCAGCATCAGTTTGTCGTTGGCGGTGATGCGGTCGGCCACGTCAACCGGCAGCAAGTCGTACACCGTGCGGTGGGTGATTTCTTCCACCGTGCGCCCATGCAGGCGGGCAAATGCCTTATTGCAGCCCAGATAAAGCCCCTGAGTATCCTTGTAAAAAATAAGGTCAGGGATGGCGTTGATGAGGGCGCTCATGACACCCGTGTGGCGGCTGGCCTGGGCGTTGGCACGCTTGATGGCGGTAATATCCTTGACCGTCAGCACCAGTAGCGTGCGTTCATCATCGGCAGCCAGAAACGCTGTCACTTCGACATCCACCATGCTACCGTCCTTGCAACGGTGCCGGCCATCAAAGATCAGCACGCCCTCGCTCTTGTTGAGCGTGCCCATCAACAAGTGCAGCGATCCGGGTTCGACACCGATGGCAAAGTCACTCAGCGGCATACCCTGCATTTCTTCCGCCGTGTAGCCACCCTGCTTCAGGGATGCACGGTTGGCATACACGATCTTTTCCGTTTTGGGATCGACCCATACCATCGGGGCGGCATTCTCCACCACAAAGCGATTGAACAGAATGCTCTTTTGCACCGCCTTGCGCTCGCTGATGTCCCGAACAGAAACACACAGGGCACGTCCCCGGCTTTCAATCTCCGGCAAGTACGACAGGCCGATTTCAACCGGAATCACTGTCCCATTTTTCTGTGTACCGACCATTTCGCCAATATTGGCAATGCCATCATTACCGTCATTACCATCCACCGTGCCCTTGCACCAACCGGCAAATCCCGCCTCGTTCTCGATGGATACCAGGGATTCGATTTGTTTATCAATCAATTCACCGGCTGCATAACCAAACATGCTCTCGGTCTTGAGGTTGGCCAACATGATGCGTCCGTCAAGGTCGGTCACCAGCATGCCATCCGGTGCTGACTCGATGATGCTGCGGTACCAGGCTTCGGTGGTGCGGATGGCATTTTGCTGGGCACTGAGTTCCGCCGTCTGCACCGCCAGCAATCGGGTCTGGATTTCCAGGCGCTGCGCCTGCTCCTGGGTGGAACTGAGCAATTTCTGGGCATGGTCGCTGCGCTCCAGTATTTCCAGATTCAGTGCGACCACCGTCGCCAGATCGTCGAGCAAAGCCTGGCCGTGCTCGGGCATGGGCTCCATGAAGGCCAGCTCGATGACCCCCAGGACACGTTCCGAAAAGCCGATGGGCATGACCAGCACCGAATGGGGTGCCGCGTATCCCAGTGCGGAGCCTATCTGCAGATAGCTCTGCGGCGGAGAACGCAGCAGCACCGCGCGCTTATCCTTGGCACATTGTCCGATCAAGCCTTCGCCCAGCGCCAATTGCGCGCGCAGCTTGCCATGGTCCACACACGCATGGCTGCCCAGCAATTCGAGGCGTTGGGTAAAACGGTCGAGGCGGTACACAACACCCTGGCTGGCGCCCAGCAAGGTGGCCAGATCCGCCAGCAAACGCTGCGCCAGATCGGCGTAATCCGCAGCCGCTTGCAAATGCACCGAAATTTCGGCGATGTGGGACTTGATCCAGCGCTGGGCCTCCATACGCCGGTAGACGTTTTGCAGCACGGCAACGCCACGTCCGATCTCACCGATCTCATTGCGCTGTTGCTGAAACGGTACTTCTTCATCCAGTTTGCCATCGGCCAGATCGGCGATGCGCGCACGCAAAACCCCCAAAGGGCGCGTGATGGAGCGCGTCAGCACAAAGGCGGCGCACACCAGGGCAAGGAATCCGAGCAGCAAAAAATGCAGTGCATGCGCCAGTTGTTCCTTGAAGGCCTTTTTACCGTCGAGAAATATCGCCCTGACCTGGGATGCGGCAAAATCGTCAATCAAGTCCAGCTGGTACGACAGCTTGAGTACCGTCTTGTCAGCCAGCTCCGCCAGGGTACGCTGCAAGGCTGCTTCACGCTCGCCGCTGTGCAGCAATACCAGCGTTTGCTCACGGTAGGCCCGACTGGCATCCAGCTGTGTGGCAACCGCAGCAAGCACATCCGGATCGCCCCGAAACGACGCCTTGAGCTTGGCAAAGGCATTATCCAGGCTGTTCTGGCTACTGAAAAGCTGCCGCAGCAGATCGTCACGCTGCGCCTTGTCGGATTCGGTAACGATCTGGGACAAGATGAGCCGCACCGTCTCCACCTCCCGGCGCAAGGCGCGCACCGCCATTTCCGTCGCCCTGGGGTTTTGCGCAGCTTGTTCTATGAAGCTCTCGGATTCCATCTTGGAATAGAGCAAACCCGCAATTCCCAGGATGACAAGACAGGCCACCCAGGTCAGGCCCAGCACGCGATGCAGGATCGTCTTGCCTTCCAGGTGAGTCATCAGACGAGCAAAACGGCGCATGGCGATCCTGTGTGTAAGTCTCCGGACATTCTATTCCAGCGCAATGGCCACAAAAAAAGCGCGGGGCGACCGCGCTTTTTTCGGTACCGGACTGGAAACTCAGGCTCCAGGAGTCGGCTCAAACGGCAACACCAGGTCGCGCAAATCGCGCCGGGTTTCGACCAGGACCAGTGGCCCGGTGTCCATGCTGACCGCAGCCGGGCGCAGGCGCGGCACATGCACCGGCTTGGGCTCGGCGGCAATGGCGGCTTGTGCTGCGGCAATACGCTCCGGGTCCGAGTTGACCCACTGCAAGCCGGAGCTCTGCGCTACCTGCAACAGCTCTTCGGTTGGCAAGGTATAGGAGACAACACGCGGCATGCGCTCTGCCGACACTACCGACACTGCCGCTACCTTTACCGTAGCAGGAGCAGCGGCTACCACAGGCGGCGACGCCTCAACAGCTTGCACGTGTTGTACCTGCTGTACCGGCTGTGCGGACTGTGCTGGTGCGTCTGCATTCTGCGGAGCTGGCGATGGGCCAGGACGGTCTTCGGTTGGCGCGTTGCCTTCTTGTTCCACACGCGCAGCGCGAGGGCCACGCTCGCGGCCATAACGGTCACGTGAGCGCCGGCTGCGCGGCGCAGCGGAGGTGGCGTTATCGTCTGGCGGCAGTTCTTGGGCTGGCGCGCTTTCTGCAAGAGGCGCTGCGGTTGCAGATGCATCGCCCAGCAAGGTTTGCACGCCCTCTTCATCGGCGGGACGCGGGTCCCGGCTATTGCGGTTGCCGCGACCATTGCGGGCATTGCGACCACGCTCACCACGGTCATTGCGATTGCGGTTCTCATTGCGGTTCTCGCTGGTATCTTCTGCACGCGCTTCTGTACGCGCAGGTGCTTCAGTTTCCGGCATACGCTCGGTGGTCTCCGGCGCACGATTGCCACGCTGCGCCCGCTCGCCTGGCCCCGCTGCCTGGGACGCATCGCCCGGCACGCTGGCTGCGCCCGCAGCAGTTTTACGCTCACCATCCGCACGTTCCGGGCGCTGTTCGGGGCGCTCCGGGCGTTCGCGTTGCATACCGGCGGGTGCGCGTTCACCACCGCTGCGGTTACCGCGATTGCCCCGGTTGTGTCGGCCATCGCCACGACCCTCCGGGCGCGGGCCACGCCCTTCCGGCCTTCTGTCACCCGGACTTTGGCTGGCATCCGCCTGCGGCATGGCACGCGTTGCATCGTTTGTGGCCGAGGCCTGCGACGGTGCAGGTGCAGGTAGCGGCAGTGGGCGGGAAGCAGGCAACGGAACGACCGGTTGAGGCAAAAACAGGCTTTTGAACCAGCCAAGAATGCCACGCTCTTCGGGTTGCGCTGGCTTTTGCACGGAAGCCGTCTCGGCAACCGGAGCAACCGAAATGACCGGGGCCACCGGGATGACGGGCTTGATGGGCGCCGGCGCGTCGGGCAAGACCCCTTTGATAATCGGCGTTTGCCGGTTCGTAGGTTCTTGTGAGCGCCGGGTCACGCTGGTGGACTCTTCGATGGTATCGGCCAGCTTGTAACTGGCATCAATATTTTCCAGGCGCGGGTCATCGTGCTTGAGCCGCTCCATGCGGTAGTTGGGCGTTTCCAGCGTCTTGTTGGGCACCAGCAGAACGTGGATGCGTTGCTTGAGCTCGATTTTGGAGATTTCGGAGCGTTTCTCATTGAGCAGGAATGACCCGACATCCACCGGAACCTGGCACAGCACCGAAGCCGTGCTGTCCTTGAGCGACTCTTCCTGGATCACGCGCAGGATTTGCAGCGCGCTGGATTCGGTGTCGCGGATGTGGCCCGAGCCACCACAACGGGGACACGGAATGGAAGCACCTTCGGACAATGCCGGACGCAGGCGTTGGCGGCTCATTTCCATCAGACCAAACTTGCTGATGGTGCCAAACTGCACGCGCGCACGGTCCTGGCGCAGCGCATCGCGCAGGCGGTTTTCCACTTCCCGGCGGTTGCGCGATTCTTCCATGTCGATGAAGTCGATCACGATCAGGCCACCCAAGTCGCGCAAACGCATCTGGCGTGCGACCTCATCGGCGGCTTCCAGATTGGTGCGGGTGGCAGTGTCTTCAATATCACCGCCCTTGATGGCGCGCGCCGAGTTGACGTCCACGCTGACCAGCGCCTCGGTATGGTCAATCACAATGGCGCCGCCGCTGGGCAACTGCACCGTGCGTGCATAGGCCGATTCGATCTGGTGCTCGATCTGGAAACGCGAAAACAGCGGCGCGTCGTCACGGTAACGTTTGACGCGCGGGGCGTGCTCGGGCATGACGTGGGCCATGAACTGCTGCGCCTGCTCATACACGTCGTCGGTGTCGATCAGAATGTCGCCGATATCATGGTTGAAGTAATCGCGGATGGCGCGAATCACCAGACTGGACTCCTGGTAAATCAGGAAAGCGCCCTTGGCCCCCTTGGCAGCGCCATCAATGGCACTCCAGAGTTTGAGCAGGTAGTTCAAATCCCATTGCAATTCCGCTGCATTGCGACCGATCCCGGCGGTGCGGGCAATGATGCTCATGCCGTTCGGGTATTCCAGCTGGTCGAGTGCTTCTTTCAGTTCGGCCCGGTCCTCGCCCTCGATGCGCCGGCTCACGCCGCCACCGCGCGGATTATTGGGCATCAGCACCACATAGCGACCAGCCAGTGACACAAAGGTCGTCAGTGCCGCACCCTTGTTGCCGCGCTCTTCCTTTTCGACCTGCACCAGCAATTCCTGGCCTTCGCGGATTACGTCCTGGATGCGTGCCTGATTGACTGGCACCCCCGGCTGAAAAAACGAGCGGGCGATTTCCTTGAACGGCAGGAAACCGTGGCGGTCTTCGCCGTAGTCAACAAAACATGCTTCCAGCGAAGGCTCTACGCGGGTGACGACCGCCTTGTAGATATTGCCCTTGCGCTGCTCGCGCCCTTCGATCTCGATTTCGTAGTCGAGGAGTTTTTGTCCATCGACAATCGCCAGGCGGCGTTCTTCCGCTTGCGTGGCGTTGATAAGCATCCGTTTCATGGATTGCGTCCTTCATCATCAGTTTTACCTTTTCTCGGTGACGGGATGCCGGGACTGACGAACTGGATCGAGGAGGAATTGCCGAAAGAGCTTCAACCTGCACAAAACAGGCGTAGCGTAGGCGCGTGGAGGACTGCCGGGATGTCTGCGCGTGCATTTACTACCAAATAAATAGCTGCACCCGCACGACGGGTGCTGGCTAGCAGCCAATTATGCCAAAACATCTCGCTTTATTCCGTTGACAGGCATACAGCCTGCCAATGTGGGTATTCCGTATCAGTGGTTCAATTCGTCGGCTTTGGCCGCATTGCAGTCACAACGCGGTGGCATCGACTTGGACCAGCGTGCCCCTTGGGTGGCAGGTGGATTAAACTTATAAAAAAATCAACCACTTACAGCGACGCGCCAGTGAAACACATTATAGATGGCAATTTCCCCTCTTCGAACAACCCGGTGCAATCGGTTGGATCGCTGGTCGTCGACGCCAACAGCGCAGGGCAGCGGCTGGATAACTACCTGATGCGCCATCTCAAGGGAGTGCCCAAAACCCATATCTACCGCATCATCCGCAGCGGCGAGGTGCGCATCAACAAAGGCCGCGCCAGTGCAGACACCCGGCTGAACACCGGCGACGCGGTGCGCCTGCCGCCGCTGCGCCTATCGGGCCGTGCCACGGAAAAAGCCCAGCTGCTGCGCGAACAGATGGCCAGTGCAGCGCCCGCCAGGGAATTCAGCATCTTGTTTGAGGACGAGCATATCCTGGCCATCAACAAACCCGCCGGAGTGGCGGTGCATGGCGGATCGGGCGTGAGTTTTGGCGTGATCGAGCAATTGCGCATGGCAAGGCCGCAGGCCAGCTACCTGGAACTGGTGCACCGGCTGGACCGCGAAACCAGCGGCATCTTGCTGCTGGCCAAAAAGCGCAGTGCACTGAACCACCTGCAAGACCAGTTTCGTACCCGCGCCACCGGCAAGACCTATCTGGCCCTGGTGCTGGGACAGTGGCCCGCCAATAAAAAGGTTCTGGACCAGCCCTTGCACAAATACCTGCTGCCCGACGGCGAGCGCCGCGTCAAAATCGTTGCCAGGGACGACCCCAACGGCATGCCCGCCGTAACGCTGGTCAAGGTGCGCACCGCAGGTGGCAGTGGTGCGCAAGCCTATTCCCTGCTGGAAGTGACCATCAAGACTGGCCGCACGCACCAGATACGGGTGCATCTGGCCGCACAAGGGATGCCGATTGCCGGAGACGACAAGTACGGCGACTTCGACCGCAACAAAGCCCTGGCACGCGGCGACATGGATGGTATAGGTGGTGGCGTGGCACTCAAACGCATGTTTCTGCACGCCTGGCGCTTTCGCTGCCTGCACCCGGCAAGCGGCGCAACACTCGAACTGCAAGCCCCCTTGCCTGCGGAACTGGCGCAATTTCTGGGCGCAGCTTTACCCCTCGTCACAGTGTAGGGAACGTTATCTAATCCGGAATTTCCCTTGCTTTGTCGATTATTCTTCACCCATGTGTGCCACCGAACCCAAAAAACCCGCCCGCCAATTCGATTTGATCGCTTTTGACTGGGATGGAACCCTGTTTGACTCCACAGCCATCATCGTGCGCTGCATCCAGCTGGCCGTGGTGGATGTGGGCGGCAAGGAACCCAGCGCAAAGGACGCTGCGTATGTCATTGGCCTGGGGTTGATGCAGGCCCTGGCCCACGCCGCACCCGATATTCCCCCGCAGCGCTACCGCGAGCTGGGACAGCGCTACCAGTACCATTACACACGGCACCAGAACGACCTCTGCCTGTTTGATGGCGTGCTGCCGCTCCTGGCGGAGCTGAAAACACGCCAGCATTGGCTGGCCGTGGCCACAGGCAAGAGCCGTCAGGGTCTCAACGAAGCACTGACCCTGGCACAACTGCACGGCATGTTCGACAGTTCGCGCACCGCCGACCAGACCGCGAGCAAACCCGATCCGCTGATGTTGCACGAGCTGATGGAGGAATTTGGCGTGGAGCCACACCGGGTGCTGATGGTGGGCGACACCACGCACGACCTGCAAATGGCCCGCAATGCCGGTTGCGCCAGTGTGGGCGTAGGCTACGGAGCACACGATGTTGCCGCCTTTGAGTCACTCGAACCCTTGTTCGTCGCGCATTCGGTGGCCGAACTACACGCCTGGTTGCTGGACAACGCCTGAATCCAAAGACACCGAAACCATGACTTTTCCCGTTGATCCAGAGCCATCACAGGCCGTTTTCCTGTGCCATTCCTCCGAACTGCTGGAGCGTGCCGATGCGGTGCCATTTGATCTGGTCTATTACGGACGCAACGCGCGCGGCTTTGCCATCCGTTTTGAGGGCCGGGTGCACGCCTATGTGAACCAGTGCGCACACGTTCCCATGGAGATGGACTACCAGCCCAACCAATTCTTTGACACCAGCGCCCATTGGCTGATCTGCGCCACACACGGCGCCCTTTACAGCCCCGAGACCGGACGATGCATGGGCGGCCCCTGCCGCTCCGGTCTGATAAAAATTGCCGTATCAGAACGCGATGCCTGTATCTACTGGCATACTGCCCCTCACCTGAAACCCCTTGCATTCTGAAAATGACCACCCCCAACACCCCCAACACGTCCGGCACTCCCGATTCGCAGGAATTTGCACAAACCATAGTTGAACCACCCATGGATAGTGCGAGGGCAGCTACCAAAAACGAAGTGACTCCGCCAAGCTGGGAACGCGCCATGCTCGAAAAGCTGGCCATGGCGGCCATCACCGAGCAACGCCAGGCCCGCCGCTGGCGCAATGGCCTGCGGCTGGGTTGGCTGCTGTTTCTGGTGATGCTGGTCTGGTTTGGCATGGACCGTGGCGGCAGCGGTTCGGACCCGGCCAAGCCCCACACGGCACTGGTCAAGATACAGGGTGAAATTGCCTCCGGCAGCGAGGCCAGTGCCGAACTGGTGGTGGCCGCCATGCGCAACGCCTTTGAGGACAAGGGCTCCCAGGCTGTGGTGTTGCTCATCAACTCACCGGGTGGCAGTCCGGTGCAAGCGGGCATCATCAACGATGAAATCCTGCGTCTCAAGGCGCTGCACCACAAGCCGGTGTACACGGTGGTGGAAGAAGTCTGCGCGTCCGCAGCCTATTACATCGCCGTCGGCTCGGACAAGATTTTTGTCGATAAAGCCAGCGTGGTGGGCAGTATTGGTGTGCTGATGGACGGATTTGGTTTCACCGGACTGATGGACAAGCTCGGCATCGAGCGCCGCTTGATGACTGCGGGCGAGAATAAAGGCTTTCTCGACCCGTTCAGCCCACAATCTGAAAAGCAGCTCCAGTTTGCACAAACCATGCTGGACAAAATCCACCAGCAATTCATCACCGTGGTCAAAGCCGGTCGGGGCGAACGCCTCAAGGAGAGCAACGACGCTTTCAGCGGCCTCTTCTGGACCGGCCAGCAAGCCATCGAGCTGGGACTGGCCGATCAGCTCGGCAATCTGAACTTCGTCGCCCGTGAAATCGTCAAGGCCGAAGAACTGGTGGATTACACCCGCCACGAAAACGTGGCCGAGCGCCTGGTCAAGCGTTTTGGCGCCGCCATTGGCGAAGGTGGCGTGAAAGCGCTGCGCGGCGTGCCGACGCTGCGGTAAAAAAGCCGGCACTTGCATGTGAACCACGCCAGTTTCATATCACCCGTGATATCAAAAACACCAAAACCACACCACAGCTGCTCCCGCCGAGCCTGTGTGGCACGTTTTTAGCTTCGATTTAGCCTGAATTCAGCATCAAATCAGCCTACAGCCCCCGTGTGACAAGCGGGGAAAGCTACTGAAAACATAGTAATCACCCTCCCTATAATCAAAAACCCATTACAAACGAGGAGATGCAAAAAATGCTGAAGAGAAGCTTGATCAGGGCACTGCTGGCGGGTGCGGTACTGTTGTCTGGCGGGGTGGCCACTGCCACCGATCAGACTCCACTGCCTCCATTGACAATAGTGTTCATGGAAGGGCTGGAGCCTTTGTGCTGGGAAGAAAACGGCAAACCCATGGGCGAGCAGCCTGAGATTGCCCAATATGTTCTTTCCAAACTTGGGATCAAGGCAAAGTTTCTGTTCCTGCCATGGGCCAGGGCGCAAAGAATGGTGGAGGACGGCGAAGCGGACCTGATGATGACAACCCCGAACAAGGCCCGATTTGCGTTCGCAGTCTTTGGCAAGGAAATGACAACCCCCAATTACTGGAATATTTTCGTCAAGAAAGACAACACCGCCATCATTGAAAAGGCCAAAAAGTTTGAAAAACTCGAAGACCTGAAACCCTATAGCGTGCTGGACTTTATCGGCAATGGCTGGACTGGCGCGTACATGAAGACATCCGACGGCTACAAGATAGACCTTGCGCCCAAAATGGCGCAGCTTGTGCAGAAATTGGCAGCGGGACGGGGCGACCTGACCATCAACTCGTCCACCTCGGTAAACTGGTTTTTGCACAAACAAAACCTTGTAGACCGGGTAGAAGAAATTGATCTGGCCATACCGGGAACCCGGTTTCACATGACGTTCCAGGTGTCAAGAAAATCGCCATGGGTTGAAAAGGGACTGGTAAAAGCCTTGGACATCGAGCTGAAGAAAATGAAGGATTCCGGGGAATTGCTCAAAATCCTGCAGAAGTACAAAGACCCCTATGCTTCAGGTCGCCCATTCAAATCCCTGCTTGTCACGGACGAGTTCTACAAGGACTACGACAGCTATCCGACCTACAAGCCCGGAACATGACTCGGCTTGTTGTCTCATTTATTGTGAATCTGCCCCTTTTCGGCTAGATGCAGGGCCTGGTTTGGTGTTTGGTATTCATCTGGTTCCAACGTGGCGTCAAGGGGCATGCCTGCCGAAATAAGACATTGCCGAATTTTCGTTGCATCTTCGCCTGTCAGCATCGCATACTTTCCTACCAAACCATGCAACGTGGTTCTACGAACGGTATTGCGCTGACGTGCAGACCATTCCATATCATTTGCCAGAATCCAGGCTGCAAGTACAAACACGTCCCCAGGGAAATTAACAGAAATTTCCCGCAATTCTGATAATCGAACACACTTTGACTTTGACTTTGACAAATTTCTTTCTCCCTGCACAGGCCAATTGTTACTGGCGAGCCCCAAGGGCAGCAAGATGGCTGCTGACAACCCCCGTGTCTGCCTGGCCCGCACTATAGCCTGGGCACCGAAGCAACTTTTCCGCACCGGCGAGATTCTTGTTCATGGTCCTGATGGCTGCCTGCAATCAATATTTTCCTGATTTAATAGCTGCTCCCGCTTTCTCCATAAGCGATACAGGCCGATTTGATCCCCAAAACCATGCCACGGACCAGCCGCCCGGCGGGGGCGGGAGGGGAATTGGAGGCAAATGGGGGCAAATGGGGCAAAAATAAAGAGGAAATATGGCTGTGACCCTCATGGAACGAGCGGGGACAGCTATCAAAAATGCAGTAAATTGAAGGTGGAGGATGAAAGCTGGAAACTTCCGGCTATCCGATCAGGCGGTAGCCCGCCCACTTGTGGTTACGAGATATGTGGCAAACAACAAAACCATTACGGAATCAACGGCTACTGATACGCCGACTTGAAACTGGAGAAACTGTTGTCCCAGCGAAAGGACCAAAGTGATGAACACCACCTTACTTGCCCCCGCCACAAGCAAAGCGATGCGGCGCGCTGGTTCCCGGAACGCGCCATAGATGAGCAGGATGCCGATCAATCCGATGAGCGCGCCCCAGTTTCGGACCACGATTTGCGCAACAGGGCCGTCGATGGTTTGGCCAAAATTCGACCGCAGCGATGCGTCGGGAGCAATCGCGGCATAAAACATGGTGCAGGTGAGCAAGCCGGAGACGAGCATTACCCATTTTATGGATCGCTGAAGCAGGTTCATTGGCGGATTTTCTCCATTGCAGTCACGGGGTCAGCTTCCGCTGAAACGAGGGGCGAGGACGCATTCTCGCGCACGCCCATCCGGAAAAACCAGCATGCCGATTTTTAAGTCAACCCGGCTGCCGGATCAATTACGTGCGCAGACTTCCTGCCCGCACTATAGCCTGGGCACCGAAGAAACTTTTCCATACGGGTGAGATTTTCGTTCACTGTCCAGATGGCCACCTGTAATCAGAATTATCCTGATTTAATAGCTGCCCCCGCTTATCCCATAAGCGATACAGGCCGATTCGATCCCCAAAACCATGCCACGGACCAGCCGCCCGGCGGGGGCGAGAGGGGAATTGGAGGCAAATGGGGGGAAAATGGGGCAAAAATAAAGAGAAAATCTGGCTGTAGCCCTTACGGTACGAGCGGGGACAGCTATCAAATATATAGAAGCACACTTACATTCCCCGCAAGAGTGATGCGATACCGAACGGCCCGAAAATGGAAAGCCCGCTCATTCCTTGCGCACACTCCAGCGAGAACACATGGCCATTTTCAGCCCATACCGTGATGTGCGCGTCCCTGGAGCCGAAGGTGCAGTCGCATTCGGCAAGCCGGAACGCGCTTCTTTCAGGGAACAATACGTGCTCAGGCCAGCGCATGCGAAACCACCCCTGGCAGTAGAACTCAATCTTCTTCCAGTCGCTCGGCCTTCGTACACGATTGATGCACGAGACTTGCTGCAGAAGCAACGGACGCCATTCGTGTGGCACTACGTCTGCGACAGCCGCCAGCAACTGCGACTCGAATGGCAGTAGCCGGTTACCTGGCGTATGCGGCACGACGATCATGCTATGGGCGGCATTGTGGTCGCTGGACTTGTGCGCTACAGCAGCTCCGGCGACTGAACCGTGAGCAGTACCGTTTGGTGGTGCCCTGCGCGTGCGCGGCTGCGTAGCCACCACAGTGCGCCTTTTTTCACGGCGCACTGCGTGGCATCCATCTCCAGCAGTTGTGCGATGGCCTGTCCCAGCGTGGGCTGATGTCCGACCAGCAGCACGCAGCCCTTATCCTGGGGCCAGCGTGCCAGGCTCAGGAGCTGCGCCACACTGCATCCGGGCGCAATCTCGGGGCTGGTCTTGAACTTGCGGTCCAGGGCTTGCGCGGTTTGCTGGGTGCGCTGGGCGGGGCTGACCCAGATGCTGGCGTCCTCGGGCAGATGCTGGTTGATCCAGACGGCCATGCGCTCCGCCTGCCGCTGGCCCTTGGGAGTCAGGGTGCGCGCCATGTCGTCACCCAAAGGGAGCGCGTCGTGCGCTTCGGCGTGTCGCCACAAGATCAAATCCATATCCATCTCCTTCAATGATTGCTAATTGTTGTCCTGGTTGAGGCCGTAACGCCCCATAAGTGCGGCCTGTGCGCCGTGGGGAAGGGTTCCGCTGAGGCCGGGGCAGCGGCTGTAGGTTCCGTCGGGTGCCATGTCCCAGGCGTCAATGCCATCGTACAGGCTGGCGACCAGGCATTCGTCGACAATGCGCTGGCGCTGCTCGGGATTGGTCACGGGCCAGGCCAGTTCGATGCGGCGCACCATGTTGCGGTTCATCCAGTCGGCGCTGGAGAGGTATAAGTCTTCCACCTCGTCCAGACGGAAGTAAAACACCCTGGAGTGCTCCAGAAAACGGCCAATGATGGAGCGCACCCGGATGTTGTCCGTGTGACCTGGCACCTGCGCGGGCAGCATGCAGGCGCCGCGCACGATCAGGTCCGTCTTGACGCCGTTTTTGCCCGCTCGCATCAGGCTGTCGATCAGCGCTTCGTCGGTCAGGGCGTTCATCTTGAGCACAATGCGCGCGGACTGCCCCCGCGCAGCAGCCTCGCCCAGGGCGTCGATCTTGTCGATCAGCTGGCGTTGGGCGTCAAATGGCGCCATCCACATCTTGTGCAGCTTGGGCAGTTTGCTCTGGCTGGCCAGGTGGACAAATACTTGCTCCATATCGCGTGTGAGCGCGGTGTCGGCGGTGATATGGCTCAAGTCGGTGTACAGCTTTGCAGTGCGCGGGTTGTAATTGCCTGTGGACAAGTGCCCGTAGCGCTTGAGAAAACGCCCCTCGCGCCGGGTAATGAGCATCATCTTGGCGTGGGTTTTCAGGCCGACCACGCCATACACCACCTGCGCGCCGATGGATTCGAGCATTTCGGCCCAGTTGATATTGGCTTCCTCGTCAAAGCGTGCCTTGAGTTCAACCACCACGGTGACTTCCTTGCCGCGCCGCACGGCTTCGCGCAGCAAGTCCATCAGTTCCGAATCAGAACCCGTGCGGTAAATGGTCTGCTTGATGGCCAGCACCTGCGGGTCGTGGACGGCCTGGCGCAGGAATTCGAGCACACCATCAAAGCTCTCGTAGGGCTGGTGGATGATGATGTCGCCGAGCTTGAGTCGCTCAAAAATGGACTGCCCACGGCTCATCTGCACCGGGTAGCTGGCCTTGTACGGCGGGAAACACAGATCGGGCCTGTCCACCAGGTCGATCAATTGCGTCAGGCGCGCCAGATTCACCGGCCCGTGCACGCGGTACAGCGCCTTGGGGGGCAGTCCAAACTGCTTGAGCAGAAAGTCCGCCAGATAGTCCGAACACCCGGCCGAGACTTCGAGGCGCACGGCCTGGCCAAAATGGCGGTGTACCAGCCCCTGGCGCAGCGCCATGCGCAGGTTCTTGACATCCTCCTCGTCCACCGCCAGGTCCGAATGCCGGGTGACGCGGAACTGCGAAAACTGCCCCACGTGCCGCCCGGCGAACAACTCGGCCAGATGCGCACGGATGACGCTGGAGAGCGAGACGAACAGGGTTTGCGTGCCGGAAACTTTGGCCGGCATGGCGATCAGGCGCGGCAGAACGCGCGGCACCTTGACAATCGCAATGTCGTTCTCGCGGCCAAAGGCGTCCTTGCCGCTGAGGCGCACGATGAAATTCAGCGACTTGTTCGCCACCTGCGGGAACGGATGCGCCGGGTCCAGCCCCACCGGGATCAGCAGCGGGCGCACTTCGCGCTCGAAATGCTGCTTGACCCACTGGCGCTGTGCCGCGTTGCGCTCGCCATGCGAAATGATCTTGATGCCCTGGTGCGCGAACGCCGGTATCAGTTTTTCGTTGTACAGCGTGTATTGGCGCTCCACCAGGCGATGCACGGAAGCTGCCAGGCGTTCAAAAGACTTGACCGAAAAAAACCCCTTGCGCTCATTGGCCTGATTGGCCTCCAGATGTGGCTCGGCACGCACTTCAAAAAACTCGTCCAGATTGGACGACACGATACACAGGTAGCGCAGGCGCTCCAGCAGCGGCACATCGTCGCGGATCGCCCAATCGAGTACGCGCTCGTTGAAGGCCAGGATGCTGTGGTCCCGGTCAAGCAGTTCTGGAATTGCTGTTGCCGGTAGCTGTTGTAGTGGCTGTAGCTGCTGTTGCAATTGCGCGTTACCAGAAGAAGGCGCCATGAAAACCTTTATGCAGAAGAAAAGTCGCAATTGTTCACGATTTTTCTGGCAGTTGGGTTACATACCAGAAATTTGCCCAACTTGAGGCCGATGGCGGGTTCCGGCGGGTGCAAAAAAATTTTATGCATTCCGACAAGCGGCGCGCTATCAATCTTGGTTGTGGTGGTCTTGATTTCATGGGGGTTTTACAGGTGGCATATAGATTGCTTGGATGGCCGACTGCTGTTTTTCCCAATCATGCATCAAAACCTCATAGGCAACGTTGCCAAGCAAACTGGGTAGGATTACGGCTCGGTTTCGCGCCGACGCTGGAGCTCCCTGTTGGGGCTGTCTCTCTTACCCCTGCCCGATTTTTCCGCCACATACCACCCACTCCCTTCCATGGGGGTGGCTTTCAATTGGAGTTAGTTTTAGATGAAACGTGACAAGTTAGGTGTTCTCTCTCCGTTGCTTGCAACCCAGCCCATCAGCCAGGATGTGCTGCAGGAAAAGTACCTCAAACCTGGAGAAACCGGGCTTGACGATCTGTACCGCCGGGTTGCCCGTGCGCTGGCCTCGGTGGAAGCGGAAGCCGAGCACGCCAGGTACGAGACGATTTTTCTGGAAAACCTGCAAGCCGGTGCCATTGGCGCCGGGCGCATCATGAGCGCCGCTGGGACTTCCATCCAGGCCACCTTGATCAACTGCTTTGTGCAGCCGGTGGGTGACTGCATCCAGGGAGTCGATGCCGATGGCTACCCCGGCATCTACGAGGCGCTGCGCGAGGCGGCAGAGACCATGCGCCGGGGCGGTGGCGTGGGCTATGACTTTTCACGTATCCGTCCCCGTGGCGCCGAGGTCAAGGCCACGGCCTCGATGGCGTCGGGTCCGTGCAGCTACATCAACGTGTTTGACCAGTCGTGCTCCACCGTCGAGAGCGCGGGTGCCCGCCGGGGTGCGCAGATGGGTGTGCTGCGCATTGACCACCCTGACGTGCTGGAATTCATCACGGCCAAACGCACCCCCGGACGCTGGAACAACTTCAACGTGTCGGTTGGCGTCTCGGATGCCTTCATGCGCGCGCTGGAAGCCGATCAGACCTGGGAACTGGTACACCGCGCCAAGCCGGGTGCCGCCCTGCTGGAGCAAGGTGCCAGCCAGCGTGCCGATGGCCAGTGGGTCTACAAGACACTGCCTGCACGTGCGCTGTGGGACACGATCATGCACTCCACCTACGATTTTGCCGAGCCTGGCATCTTGTTCCTGGACCATATGAACCGGGACAACAACCTGCACTACTGCGAGGCAATCGAGGCCACCAACCCTTGCGGCGAACAACCGCTGCCGTCCTATGGCTGTTGCGACCTGGGACCCATCATCCTGACGCGCTTCATCCGCCACCCCTTTGGTTTTGGCGGCATTGCGGCCTTTGATTTCGAGGCCTTCGACAAGGTGGTCGCCACCCAGGTGCGTGCGCTGGACAATGTGCTGGACGTGACCTTCTGGCCCTTGCCGCAGCAACGCGAAGAGTCCGCCGCCAAGCGCCGCATCGGCGTGGGCTTTACCGGCATGGGCAACGCGCTGGCCATGCTGTGCCTGCGCTACGACGCACCCGAAGGCCGCGCCATGGCCGCGCGCATTGCCGCACGCATGCGGGATGCGGCTTACGCGGCCTCGGTGGCGCTGGCGCAGGAAAAAGGCGCGTTCCCCAAATTCGATGCACAGGGTTATCTGGCTCCCGGAACCTTTGCCAGCCGCTTGCCCGCTGCGCTGCAAGAGGCGATCCGCACCCACGGCATCCGCAACAGCCATCTGCTGTCGATAGCCCCCACCGGCACCGTCAGCCTGGCCTTTGCCGACAACGCCTCCAACGGCATCGAGCCGCCGTTTTCCTGGATGTACACGCGCAAGAAACGCGAGTCCGACGGCAGCATGTCCGAATACGCCGTGGAAGACCATTCCTGGCGTCTGTACCGCGAACTCGGCGGCGATGTGAACAAATTGCCCGACTACTTCGTCTCGGCGCTCTCCATGACGGCTGGCGACCACATTGCCATGATGGAAGCGGTGCAGCCCTATGTGGATACGGCCATTTCCAAAACCGTCAACGTGCCCGCCGATTACCCGTACGATGACTTCAAGGGCCTGTACCAGCAAGCCTGGCGCGCCCGGCTCAAGGGGCTGGCCACGTACCGCCCGAACACCATCCTCGGCTCGGTGCTGGAGGTTTCGTCCGCCAAGGAAGAGCCTGCGCCACCGCCGCTGGCACCACCCCCGGTTGTGGACCCGATGCGCACCGTGATCGAGCGCCGCCCCAAGGGTGCACTCTCGGCGGTGGCCGAAAAAATCGACTACTGGACGCAAGAGGGCCACAAGACACTGTATCTGCTGGTGTCGTTCCTGCCGGTGCCCGCAGCCAATGGCGAGGGGACTGTGGATCGGGCGATTGAATTCTTCATGCCGGTGGGACAAAGCGGCGAATCGCAACAATGGATTACATCGAGCATGCGCTTGCTGTCGCTGGCAGCGCGGGGAGGTTTCCTGGAGCGGGCCCTGAGCGATATGCGCAAAGTGGCCTGGGACCGTGGCCCGGTGCGCCTGGGTACCCACCAGAAGGCCGATGGCACCAGCGTACCCATGTGGCACGACTCCGAAGTGGCAGCGGTGGCCTACGCCATTCAAAACATCCGCGCGCGGCGCGCCAGCACGACCCCCAAGGCCGACAACGCCACCGACTCTGACGGACTCTTGCCCCAGCAGGAAAGCGCCCTGGCCACCGCCCCTTTGCCGGTTCTGGCCGGCAAGAAGTGCCACGAATGCGGCGCCCACGCCGTGATCCGCAAGGACGGCTGCGACTACTGCACCCATTGCGGGCACATGGGGAGTTGCGGTTGAGGGGAGTGACATAACGGGGAGTCATTCTTTGGCGCGGATGTTTGTATATCCTCAGATTTCCTGATCCCGACCCCAATTTCGCGGCGCAAACCGGAAATGGCTAATTGCACTTTCGGGTCGTTCAGAGCAACTCGTAGATCATCTTCGCTCCAGTTTCTGGATGGCAAAAATGTGCGTC
>JAYRRD010000049.1:0-89451 GCA_041910275.1 Rhodoferax sp. | reverse complement strand
GCCCGAAGCTCCTCCCCAACAGCGCCAGGGGGTACACAAGTTTCATATCACCCGTGATATCAAAAACACCAAATTCGCACGACAGGTGCTCCCCAAAAGCCTGTGTGGCACGTTTTTAGCCCCAATTTGGCCTCAAATCAGGCATAAAACAGCCTGTAGCTCCCGTGGGACAAGCGGGATCAGCTACTAAAAACATAGTAACAAGCCGCACCCAGCGCCTGGGATGCAGCCATGGCGCTCAGTTGCTCAGTTGCTGCGACAAAGTCAAAATCCGGCTATGCTCCGCAAGCTTTGGATGACTGGGGAAAATCATGAATATTTCAAGTTGGAAAGTCCGCACGCGGCTTGCTGCCGGGTTTGGCGTGGTGTGCGCGCTCCTGGTGCTTATTGTGCTGATCGGCTTGGCCTCCATGGCACGCATTTACCACGGCACCACCGAAATTGTGGACGAACATGTACCCACACTGGATGCATCCCACACCATATTGAACCAGACCGACACCATTACCATTGCCTTGTGCAACCTGCTGCTCGCGCCGGACGCAGGGGATAACAAAAAGCAGCTGGAGGTCGTTGCCCAGTCACGCCAGGTCATTGACAAGAACATCGAATTGCTGGAACAAGCCGAGACTCAGGGCGAAGGCAAAGCGGCGCTGCAAAGTGTCAAGGATGCCCACGCCAGATACCTTGTCGGCCAGGATGCGCTCATGGCGCTGATCGACGCCGGTAAGGTGGATGAAGCCAGGAGCTACCTCGGCAGCAAATTGCGCCCGATCCTGGGGGAGTACAAGACCGCAGTGACCGAGATGTCCGCGCTGCAACGCCAAGAAATGGAGGCCGCCACAGAAATAAGCGAGGCTGTTTATGGCCAGGCGCGCTCCGTCATGATCGGCCTTGGGCTGCTGGCGTTGCTGCTGGCAGCAGGCATAGGTTACCTGATCTCCAACAAGCTGCTCAAGGAACTGGGCGGTGAGCCAGGGGACGCCGCTGAACTGGCCCGCGCCGCCGCACGTGGTGATTTCGCCCACCCCATCGCCATCAAACCCGGCGATACACACAGCCTGATGGCCAGCCTGGGCGCCATGCGTGGCAGTCTGACCAAGGTGGTGGCTGCGGTGCGCCAGGGGTCCGAGAGCGTGGCCACTGCCAGCGCTGAAATCGCCGAGGGCAATAACGACCTGTCCGCCCGCACCGAGCAACAAGCCAGCGCCCTGGAGCAAACGGCGTCTTCCATGGAAGAGCTGGGTGCCACGGTCAGGCAAAACGCCGACAGCGCCCGTCAGGCCAATCAGTTGGCGCAAAGCGCGTCCACCGTCGCCGTCAAGGGTGGCACGGTGGTAGGGCAAGTGGTGGAGACCATGAAAGGCATCAACGAATCCTCACGCAAGATCTCGGACATCATCAGCGTCATTGACGGCATTGCCTTCCAGACCAACATCCTGGCACTCAATGCAGCCGTGGAAGCCGCCCGTGCGGGAGAACAAGGGCGTGGCTTTGCCGTGGTGGCCAGTGAAGTGCGCTCACTGGCCGGGCGCTCGGCGCAGGCAGCCAGGGAAATCAAGATGCTGATCAACGCCAGTGTGGAGCGGGTGGAGCAGGGTGCCGCCCTGGTTGACGAAGCGGGCACCACCATGTCCGAGATCGTCAACTCCATTCGCCGGGTAACCGACATCATGGGCGAGATCAGTTCCGCGAGCAACGAGCAAGCCACAGGCGTAGCCGAGGTCGGTGAGGCCGTGGCCCAGATGGACCAAACCACGCAACAAAACGCTGCGCTGGTGGAAGAAATGGCAGCAGCGGCCAGCAGCCTGAAAAGCCAGGCCAACGAACTGGTGCAGGCTGTGGCATTTTTTAGAACGACATGATCTAAACCATGCTCAACCGGGAAGCGATGTCAGCCGCACAGGCATTTCCCAGGCGGGCGCCACCAGATCAGTTTCTACAGTGCCTGACGCAGGCGTGCCACGCCTTCGACGATCCCGGCGGTATCGGTGGTGGCAAAGCTCAGGCGCAGCGTGGCGCGGTCAGGGTTGGAGGCGTAAAACGGCATCACCGGAACAAAAGCCACACCTTGCGCGATGGCTCGCTGGGCAAATGCCGTGGCGTCCGCCGCCCTGCCCTGCGCGCCGGTAAGCCGCGCCCAGACAAAAAGACCTCCCTGGGGTTGCACAAAATCAATGGCTTCGCCCAGTTCGCTGCGCAAGGCCTCGCCCATGGTCCGCGCGCGATCCGCGTAGATGCCCCGCACCCGCTCCAGCGTTGCCGGCAAACGCCCGGCCTGGAGGTAGCGTGCGGCGCTGGCCTGGGCCAATGTGCTGGTATGGGCATCGCTGAACTGCTTGCACATGGTCGCCTTGGCCAGCAGCTCGGGCGGGGCAATCAGCCAGCCCAGCCGCAGGCCCGGTGAGAGCACCTTGCTCAAAGACCCGCAATGCGCCAGCCAGTCGCGGCTGCCTGGCACTTGCGCACTCAGTGCCAGCAGGCTGGGGGGCGGTGCGGCAGAAAAATACAAATCACCATACGGATCATCCTCCACCACCAGGGTCTGGTACTGCAACGCCAACTCCAGCACGCGCTTGCGCCGCTCCAGACTGAGCAAGGTTCCACTGGGATTGCCGAAGGTGGGGATCAGATAGACCAGTTTCGGCTGGTGCTCGGCCATCAGGGTTTCCAGCGCCTGCGTCTGCACCCCATGGGCGTCAATGGGCACGCTGATCAACTCGGCGCCGTACAGGCGAAAGCACTGGATGGTGGCCAGAAACGTTGGCCCCTCCACCAGCACCTTGTCTCCAGGGCCAAGCATGGTCTTGCCCAAAAGGTCCAGGGCCTGCTGGCTGCCGGTGGTGACGATCAGCTGTTCGGACGTGATTCCCTCACAGCCCTTGCTGCCCATGAACGCGGCGAGTTGCTCGCGCAAGGGGCCATACCCTTCGGTGGCACCGTATTGCAGCGCCGCACCAGGCTGCTCGCGCAAGGCGGCATTCACTGCGGCCTGGATGCCCTCCACGTCAAACAAGGCACTGTCAGGGAAGCCCCCGGCGAAACTGATGATGCCGGGCTTGCCCAGCAGCTTGAAAAGCTCACGGATCGCGGAGGTTTCCACGTTATTCAAACGGTTGGCAAAGGAAAGTGACATGGTCAAGGTATCAAGGTAAGTTGGGTTTTCACAAGACGCCGGCGCTGCCGTGGGCCAGGTTTTCAAATTTGGTGAGGGGTTTGATGAAGGCCAGTTTGACCACGCCCGTGGGGCCGTTGCGCTGCTTGGCAATGATGACCTCGGCCACACCCGGCTCCTTGCAGGCGTCCTTGGTGTAGTACTCGTCGCGGTAGATGAACATGATGATGTCGGCATCTTGCTCGATGGCGCCGGACTCGCGCAAGTCGCTCATCATGGGGCGTTTGTCGGGACGCTGCTCGACGCTGCGGTTGAGCTGGGACAGGGCAATGACGGGACACTTCAGCTCACGCGCCAGCATCTTCAGGCCACGGGAAATTTCCCCCAGCTCGGTGGCACGGTTTTCACCATCGTTGCCGCTGCTGCCACTCATCAGTTGCAGATAATCCACCACAATCAGGCCCAGCTGGCCGCACTGGCGCGCCAGGCGCCGTGCGCTGGCGCGCAGTTCACTGGATGTCAATCCAGCACTTTCGTCAATGTGCAAGGAAATCACACGCAGTTTTTCGATGGTTTCGGTCAGGCGCGACCACTCTTCGTCGCTCAGTCGCCCGGTACGCAAATGCCCCTGGTCGATGCGCCCGATGGAGCCCACGATACGCACCGCCAGCTGCGTGGCGCCCATTTCCATGGAAAAAACGGCCACGGGCAAGCCCTCGTTCAAGGCCACGTGCTCGGCAATATTGATCGCCAGGGCGGTCTTGCCCATCGAGGGGCGCGCCGCCAGCACAATCAGATCCCCCGCCTGAAAGCCTGCCGTCATGCGGTCCAGGTCGTAAAAGCCGGTGGCCACCCCGGTGATTTCGTTGGGGTTGTCGGCCATCTCCTGCACGCGGTCGAGCAGTTTGACCACCAGGGACTCCATCGCCTGAAACCCCTGGCCACTGCGCTTGCCCTGCTCGCCGATGCGAAAGATTTTCTGCTCGGCCTCATCCACAATATCCGCCACCGGGCGGCCCTTGGGGTTGAAGGCGCTGGTGGAAATCTCGTCGCTGGTCGTCACCAGTTTGCGCAACAGCGCGCGGTCACGCACGATTTCGGCATACCGGCGGATGTTGCCGGCGCTGGGAACGTACTGCGCCAGGGAATTCAGGTAAGCAAGGCCGCCAATATCCTCGGCGCGCCCCTGGTTTTGCATGTGCTCGAAGACCGTGATGACATCCGCCGGTTTATTGGCATTGACCAATGCGCCGATGGCGGCGTAAATCAGGCGGTGTTCGTAGCGGTAGAAATCGCTGTCCACCAGGATATCGTTCACCCGGTCCCAGGCCGTCTCGTCCAGCAACAAGCCCCCCAGAACGCTCGATTCGCCCTCAATCGAGTGGGGCGGCACACGCAGCTGTGCAATCTGGCGGTCCTGGCCTTGGCCATCCAGGGGAGGAAATTCAGCGGACATGGTAGGTTCTGATGTTTCTAAAAAAGCACAAAAGCCGCAAGAGCATGGCCCTTGCGGCTTTTACTGTCTGGCACCAACACCGCTATGCCCTGTGCCCGAGGCTTGTGCTCGTATCAGGCCGTTTCGCCGTAGACGGACACGGTGACTTCGACCACGACATCGGTGTGCAAGGCAACACCGACCGTGCTGTCACTGACCATCTTGATGGGGCCGTGGGGCATGCGAACCTGGGATTTGATAACCTTGTAGCCGTTTTTCACCAGTTCTTCGGCAATGTCGGCATTGGTCACCGAGCCGAACAAACGGCCATCGACCCCGGCCTTCTGGGTCAGCTTGAGCGTTGAGCCAGCCAGTTTTTCACCCAGGGCACGTGCTTCGGCCAGCTTGGCAGCCGCCGCTTTTTCAAGCTCCACACGCCGGGCTTCAAAGGCCGCCTTGGCCTCGGCAGTTGCGCGGCGCGCGCGTCCCGAGGGAATCAGAAAGTTGCGCGCGTAGCCGTCCTTGACCTTGACGATGTCGCCCAGGCCGCCGAGGTTCACCACCTTATCGAGCAGAATGATTTGCATGGTTGAACTCCTTAAATTCTGTGCTGGTCGCTGTACGGCAACATGGCGAGAAAACGCGCACGCTTGATGGCCGTGTTGAGCTGGCGCTGGAAAATGGCACGGGTGCCCGTCAGGCGCGCGGGGATGATCTTGCCGTTTTCGGCGATGAAATCGCGCAGGGTGTCGATATCCTTGTAGTCAATTTCCTCGACGCCTGTCACGGTAAAGCGGCAAAAGCGCTTGCGTTTGAACAACAGGTTTTGTGCCGGACGCTTGGGGCGCTTGTCTTTATTAAACTTTTTGAACGTGGCCATGGGGGCCTCCTGAAAAATCAATCAATCAAATTAATCTTGCGAATCTTGCGAAAATTCCTGGATATGGAGCACAAGGCCTCTGCCGCCCTTGGGGCTTGCCAGAAAACCATGAAACCTCCAACTGCTGCCAACGGCCTGCTGCACCAGCCGCTCGGCCAGGGTTCCGAATGCCACCGCCTTGACTGTGGCCTTCACCTGCCTGGCCTGGCCTGCTTCCTGAAGCTCTGTCTCGTGTTCGAGCCGCAGATTCACAGCAGGCAAACCGGACGGGGTGTAGCGCAGCACATCAATCTCGGCAATGCACGCACCCAGAACCAGTGCATTGGCAGCCAAGCGACTAAACGCCTTAGACCTGGTATTCGGCCTGTTGCGTCTTGCGCGCGTCTTCGCGCTCAACGGTCTTCATCATGATGGAAGGCCCGGTGTCGGCCTTTTTCCTGGAAACAGTCAGATGGCGCAGCACAGCGTCATTGAACTTGAAGGCATGCTCCAGCTCCGCCATGATGGCCGGCCCGGCTTCGATGTTGAGGCACAGGTAATGGGCCTTGGACAACTTGTTGATCATGTAGACCAGCTGGCGCCGACCCCAGTCTTCTACGCGGTGCACCTTGCCACCGCCTGCGGTGATCATGCCCTTGTAACGCTCCAGCATGGCGGGAACCTGCTCGCTCTGATCCGGATGGATCATGAGGATGATTTCATAATGACGCATTGATACTCCTTATGGATAAAAGCTGCCCCAGCGTCTCATTGGGGTGCAGCAAGGCGAAAGCGCGCGATTATAACGATATAGCTCTGCCGCGCCCAAACAGAAGCGACTGATCTCTGTGCCGGGTGAGTTTTTTGTTCACTGGTATGGATACGGCCCGGCGGGAAGCGCGTGCAAGGCTTGCAGGCTTGCGACGAGGATTTCCGCAAGGGCTGGTCCGCTATTGAATAAAGAGCTATTCCCGCACGTATGGCAAGCGCAAAGTGCCGATTTTGCATATGAAAAACACCGCAAAAAACAGAGCAGGTCGGGGTGTGTGCGACGCAATGCCCGATACAAGCGGGCGCCGGGCTGCCGTGGCACGATTTTTATAGGCCAAATCAGCCTGTAACACTTATGAGACGTGCGGGAACAGCTATCAATAACAAAGCAAACAACACAAGCATCCAAACGACTCATCCACCGTTTTGCCGCAGCAAAGCGGTGGCAAAACGGTCGGCTGGAGTGCCTTGTTGGGGAACGACTACGCTGACCGCTGGCTTGCGCGGCGGAAAAGACACGACACGCTCAGGATGGGTAGCTTGCTGCGCCATCAAGTCTTTGCACATAGCCCCAATGCTGTAATTGAACTGCCGTGCATATTCGTCTCGCAGTGCGCGGGTCTCTGAAACAATAGGGTCTTGCCACATATCAGCCCTCCATCAGTTCAAGTGGGGTGCAGATGTTCGATATGAGCGGCGGCACAAAGGCGCAGCCTTTGGGACGTCCGCTCGATGGAAGGGTTGTGTGTCATGAGCAGGGACCCTCCACTCGCTGAATTGACTCATCGCCACCCCGAATCTCGATGACCACCAGCTTTGAGTCGATTACGTAACGCTTTCCTCGCTGTTTATTGGGCTCCCATACGTAGTAGTACATGCCGTCCTGATACTTGTGATCCTCTATCTCAAGTTGCTTGCCGTACCGTGTCCTCAGTCTGCTAGCTAGGTCTCCGACTTTGAAGCCAGTGTCAGAAGCGATGGTGCCAGCACTTGTTCCGACATGCGTGATGGCGCCGCTATCAACCATGAGGTAGAGCCCTTTGTGCCCCTTCTTGGGCGTGGCAACGAAGCAGTTCCCGACCATGGGACTCTCTTCAAGCAATAGAGCAGTGCCCAAGAGCTTCTCCGCGTGTTTGACATTCATTCCAATTCGCACGGAACCATAGCCTTGCGCACTGATTGTCCAACGTGCAACAGGGGGATTAGCTTCGGCTGCGCATGCGATACCGAGCAGCAGAAGCAGTAGCGCCGTAAGCAGAGGTCTCATGATGACGCCCAACCCGTGTTATTCGGCCAGCATCCGCCAAGTGGCCAGCACCGAATCCGGGTCCAGCGAAATGGATGAAATTCCCTGGGCCACCAGCCAGCGTGCAAAGTCGGGGTAGTCGCTGGGTCCCTGGCCGCAGATACCGATGCTTTTGCCCTGGCGCTTGCAGGCCTCAATGGCCAGGCTGATGAGCGCCTTGACGGCCGGGTCGCGTTCGTCAAAATCGTCAGCCAGCAGCGGCATACCGGCGTCACGGTCCAGCCCGAGTGCAAGCTGGGTCAAATCGTTGGTGCCAATCGAAAAGCCGTCAAAGTACTGCAAAAACTCGTCCGCCAGGATCGCGTTACTGGGCAGTTCGCACATCATGACCAGTTTCAGCCCGTTTTCGCCACGACGCAGGCCATGCGAGGCCAGCAGTTCGGTCACCTTTTGGGCTTGACCCAGGGTACGCACAAACGGCACCATGACCTGCACATTGACCAAGCCCATGGCGTCGCGTACACGCTGCAAGGCCGCACATTCCAGCGCAAAGGCCTCGCCGAATTCGGCGCTCAGGTAGCGCGTCACGCCACGAAACCCGAGTATCGGGTTCTCTTCCTTGCGCTCGTAGCGGTTGCCGCCAATCAGGGTGCGGTACTCGTTGCTCTTGAAGTCGGACAAGCGCACGATGACCGGCTTGGGCCAGAAGGTCGCTGCAATGGTCGCCACGCCTTCGGCCACGCGATCCACATAAAACGCGCGTGGCGATGCATGCCCACGCGCCACGGATTCCACCGCTTTTTTCAGACCGGCATCGACATTAGGATAGTCCAGAATCGCCCTGGGGTGCACGCCAATGTCCTTGTGGATGATGAATTCCAGGCGGGCCAGGCCCACACCGGCGTTGGGCAACTGGCAGTGGTCGAAGGCCTGTTGTGAATTTCCAACATTCACCATGATCTGCACCGGGCACGCGGGCATGGATGCAGGTACCGGCTCGGCAACCTCCGCCTCCATCAGGCCGTCGTAGACAAAACCCGCATCCCCCTGGGGCGTGCAGGCCACCGTGACCAGCATGCCGTCCTTGAGCACCTGGGTGGCGCCGTGGCACCCGACCACAGCCGGGATGCCCAGTTCCCGCGCCATGATGGCCCCATGGCTGGTGCCTCCGCCCCGGTTGGTCACCAGCGCCGCAGCGCGCCGCATGGCACTCTCCCAGGCCGGATCGGTCCTGTCCGCCACCAGCACATCGCCCACTTGCAGCCTATCCAGTTCGTCGGCGTGGTGCACCACACACACTGTACCTGTGGCAACCCTTTGCCCTATGGCCCGGCCCCGCACCAGCGCCTCGGCAGCCTGCTTGTGTTGGTAGCTGTACCGGGTCCGGCTGCCGGGCTTGCTGGTGCGCAGCTCCGGTTGCGCCTGCAAAATGTAAAAGTGCCCGTCAACACCATCCCTGGCCCACTCGATGCGCACGGGGCAGGCGTAGTGCGCCTCGATCAACAAGGCATCGCGCGCCAACTGTTCCACCTCGGCATCAACCAATGAATAGCGGTTATGCAGCTCGGTGGGCACGTCGCCCATGCGCACCAGACCCCCGTGGGCTGCAGCCTGCATCTGCACCAGTTTGCTGCCCAGATTGCGCCGGATCACGGCGCACTTGCCCGCACGCAGCATCGGTTTGTGCACATAAAACCCGTCGGGATCGACGGCGCCCTGCTCCACCGCCTCGCCCAGCCCGTAGCTCGACGTGATAAACACCACATCCGCGAACCCGGACTCGGGATCGAGGGTAAACATCACGCCGGCCACACCGACATCGGAGCGGACCATGCGTTGAACACCTACCCCCAGATCGGGAAGCATGCTGCCCAGGCCGCGCCCCAAACCCAGCCGGATGGCATGGTCGCTATACAAGGAAGCAAAGGCCGAACGCACGCCCCACAGGATGGCATCCGCGCCGACCACGTTCAAAAAAGTATTCTGGCAACCGTCAAGAAGGGAAAGATTTTCGGGCGTAGCGGAGGAGCGCACCGAAAAGGGCGCATCGGGCCAATCCGAGCACAAGCGGGAAAACGCCGCGCGGATGTCTGACTCCAGTTCCGGCGGGAAAGGCTGTTCCGCCACCAGCGCACGAATTTCCGCCCCGGCCTGCACCAGTGCACGCGCATCCTCCGGGGCACGGCCAACACCCAGCAGTTTTTCCCCAATTCTGTCTGCCAAGCCACCAGAGTGGAAAAATTCCCGGCACGCATGCACGGTCACGGCAAAACCCGGCGGCACCTTGATGTGCGCGGACAAACTGGCCATGACCTCGCACAGATGGGCGACTTTCAAACCCACTGTCGCACCGTCGCCCACGCGCAAGCCTTCAAAGGGCACGACAAATCTGTTTGAGATGAAACTGGATGGCACTGCCATGGCGCGGGATGTCCCGGGGTTAGCGAGAATAGCGGGGTTAAACGCGCGCATTGTAGGTGCCATGAAGCCATGCAACAGTTTGCCCCCACCCACCACCACCCTCACCCACATCGCAGCGAGTGCATCCGCTTCTGGAAAACCCACGACGACGGGCAATCGGAGCACGACCTGGACCAGTCGGACCTTATCCTGGTAGGCGTGAGCCGCAGTGGAAAAACCTCCACCGCGCTGTACCTGGCCAGGCACCACGGGCTCAAGGTAGCCAATTACCCGCTCACCCCGGAAGACTTCGAACGCCGCCACCTGCCCCGCCCTCTCCTGGCACAACTGGCACAAATGACCTCTCGCATCGTGGGGTTAACGACTACCCCCGAACGCCTGAGCGCCATGCGCAACCAACGCCATCCCGGCTCGTGGTACGCCGCCATCGACAACTGCCGCCAGGAGATCCGTGCCGCCGAAGCCCTGTTGCAACGCTACGGAATTGGCTGGTTATCAACGGCGAACCAGTCCGTAGAGGACACTGCACACGTACTCATGCAAGGACAAAAATTGCACAAATCTTGAATATCCCTAAAATTGCCCCATCTACAACGCACACACCCTTCCAAGGAGAGATCGCCATGTCTGACCGCATCACCACTTTGTACCCCAATGAGGGTTACATCAGCTCCAGTGAGGAGCGCAACCGTGTCATGCGCAACACCTACTGGTTGCTGGCCATCAGCCTGCTGCCCACCGTGCTGGGCGCATGGGCTGGCGTAGCGCTTGGCTTGGCACAAGTCATGCGCGGCTTCGTGGGACTGATTCTGCTGCTGGTCGTCGGTTTTGGCTTTATCTACGCGATAGAGCGCACCAAAAATTCGGCCACCGGCGTTCCCGTCTTGCTGAGTTTCACCTTTTTCATGGGTTTGATGGTCTCGCCCCTGATTCAAGCCACGCTGGGCTTCAAGAACGGTCCACAACTCATCATGACAGCCTTTGCCGGCACGGCGGGCGTGTTTTTTGCCATGGCCAGTCTGGCCAGCGTAATCAAACGTGACCTGTCGGGCATGGGCCAGTGGCTGTTTGTCGGCACCATGGTCTTGCTGGTAGGCGGCATCATCAACATGTTTGTGGGCTCCACCGCTGGCATGATGGCGCTGTCCATGGCCGCCATCGGCATTTTCAGCGCCTGGATGCTCTACGACGTCAAACGCATCATTGACGGTGGCGAGACCAATTACATCAGCGCAACACTCGCGCTGTACCTGGACATCATCAACGTGTTCCAGAACCTGCTGGCGCTGCTGGGCATTTTCGGCAGCGAACGCGACTGAGACACCTCCTCGGCAATCTGAAAAAGGCCCACAAGATGGGCCTTTTTCCTGTCTGGCCCGGTCGCGTATTTCCGCACAATGGAGCAACTACCTGCTATAACACCACCACCATGCTCCCCCAATCCTTACGCCCCGTCCTGCTTGCCCTGCCCTTGCTGCTCTTGCCGTTACTGGCCGGGTGCGATGTCAGCGCCTTGCTGGCCGACCCCAAGGCGGCCCAGAAGGCAGCCGATGCCAAGGCGATTGGCAACGCCTGCCGCCATGGCATGCGCAGCATTGAAGACTGTTATTCCCTCAATGAAAAAGCGTCCAAGGCGGCCATCTTCGAGGGCTGGAAGGAAATGGACCAGTACATGCGCGAAAACAAGATCGACGGCATTGAACCCAAAGGCCTGAAACCGCCCCCACCGCCTCCGCCACCGCCCAAGGTCGAAGAAATCATCGAAGAAAAAGTCAGTGACGAAAAGCACAAGGGTAAAGGGGGGCACTGATCCTTCCTCACGCCACCAGCCAGCGTACCGCACCTGCCATTTCTTCGACAGCGCCAGGGTGTTTTGCCTGTCAACAATTTGCTACAAAATAAATATCTGCCCCCGCTCGTTCCATAAGCGTTGCAGCCCAATTTGACTGTTTTTGACTGTGGGACTTATTCTGCCAGGGCGCGGTGCGATACTTGCGGCATGCGGATACGGTTTTCCGCGTGTCTTATGTTGCCACCTTCGCCTACCCCTTCGATGCAGCTTGACCCGGTTGCTGCCTTGCAGTTGCTGGATGATCCACAGGAATGGAGTGCGTTCAGTCGGCCTCTGGCGCAGCCGGGCGGGTTGTGGGAGTCCAGTGTGGTGGTGGAGGGTATGCACTGTGCGGCGTGTACCCTGACCGTGGAAGATGCCTTGCTGCGGACTGCGGGCGTACACCGTGCCCAGGTAAGTCTGGCCAGCCGCAGGGCCAGGGTGGTCTGGTCCGATACGCAGGTAAAACCTTCGGCCTGGATGCAGGCCGTGCAGGATAGTGGCTACCGTGCCGTACCGGCCAATGATGTATTTGCCAGCGAGCGCCGCAAACTGGAGACGCGCCAGGCGCTGTGGCGCTGGTTGGTGGCCGGTTTTTGCATGATGCAGGTCATGATGTACGCCTATCCGGCCTACACCGCACAGCCGGGTGATTTGAGTGCCGAGATGGAGCAGCTGTTGCGCTGGGCCTCGTGGGTGTTGACGCTGCCGGTGGTTTTCTTCTCGTGCGGGCCATTTTTTCGCAATGCCTGGCGTGATGTGGTGCGTATGCGCATCAGCATGGATTTGCCGGTGGCTTTGGGCATGTTCATCACTTTCGTGGTCAGTACGGCGGGAACGTTTGAGCCCGATGGCATTTTCGGCCATGAGGTGTATTTTGATTCGCTGACGATGTTCGTCTTCTTCCTGTTGAGCGGGCGCTGGCTGGAGTTGCGCTTGCGTGACCGTACGGCGGGTGCGTTGGAAGCCTTGATGAACCGTCTGCCGGACAGCGTGGAGCGTTTGCAGTCGGACGGAAGCAGCGAGCGCGTGGCCTTGCGCCGTGTGGCCGTGGGGAATCTGGTGCGTATCTATCCGGGGCAGTCTTTTGTTGCTGATGGTGCCATTGTCCAGGGCGAAACCCTGGTGGATGAGTCTTTATTGAGCGGGGAGTCCCGGCCCCTGGTGCGTGGATTGGGCGCGCACGTTCTTTCTGGCAGCCACAACCTCAGCAGTACGGTGGATGTGCGGGTGGAGCGCGTGGGTGCGGACACACGTTTTGCCCAGATTGTGGCCTTGATGGAGGATGCATCGGTCAACAAGCCCCTGTCAGCGCAATTGGCAGATCGTCTGGCCAAACCCTTTCTCCTGGCGGTGCTGGTTGCGGCTGCGGGTGCTTGTGTCTGGTGGTGGAGCCGCGATCCGGGGCATGCGGTGATGGTGGCCGTTGCCGTGCTGGTGGTGACCTGTCCGTGCGCATTGTCCTTGGCAACGCCTGCGGCGGTGCTGGCCGCTGCGGGGATCTTGGCGCGCAGTGGTGTGCTGGTGCGCAGATTGCAGGCGTTCGAGACACTGGCGGCGGTCGATACCCTGGTGTTTGATAAGACCGGAACCTTGACGCGCGATGCGGTGGTGCTGGTTTCCGTACGGGCACGCTCTGGTGTGTCGGACGCGCAGGCATTGGCGATGGCGGGCGCGCTGGCGCGGCATTCATTGCATCCGGTCTCCAGGGCACTGGATACGGTAGCCCATGACCATGAGTCCGTGGATGTCTGGACATGCGCCACGGCGACGGAGGTGGTCGGGCAAGGTGTTACTGGTACGGTCACACAGACTGGTACACCGGCATCTGGTAGTGCTGCTGTGCTGCGTCTGGGGTCGGCGGCTTTTTGTGGCGTGCCGCCCGAGCAAGGGGACGGTTTGCATGCCTATCTCAGCGATGCGGCGGGGTGGCTGGCGACTTTTTCACTGCAGGAAGATATTCGCTCCGAGTCTCGCGCCGTCGTTGCGGCACTGATGAAGGCGGGCGTGCATGTGCATATGCTCTCGGGCGACCGTGCGGATGCGGCAGAACGGGTTGCACTGCAGGTAGGCATTGCTGCTGCGCATGTGCGCGGTGGCTGTTCGCCTGACGACAAGCTGGCTGCGCTACGCCAGTTGCAGGCGCAGGGTCGCGTGGTGGCAATGGTGGGGGATGGCTTGAATGACGCTCCAGTGCTGGCGGGTGCGAATGTGTCGTTTGTCCTGGGGCAGGCGGTGCCGCTGGCGCAGGCCAAGGCCGACTTTGTTGTTCTGGGGGGGCAGGTGTGGAGTGTCGCGCAGACGCTCTTGCTGTCGCAGCGAACGGCTGCCGTCGTGCGGCAGAATTTATGGTGGGCGCTGGTTTATAACGCGGCGTGCGTACCCTTGGCGGTGATGGGATGGCTACCCGCCTGGCTTGCGGGCCTGGGGATGGCTGCCAGCTCCTTGCTGGTTGTGCTGAACGCCTTGCGTTTAACCCGTTTCGTGACCCGTGAAAAGTTGGTACAGCTTGATTGAAGGTAATGCGATGGACATTTTGTATTTGTTGATTCCTTTATCCGTGGTGCTGGTGTTCTTTATACTCGGGGGGCTTTGGTGGGCCGTTCACAGAGGCCAGTTTGAGGACATCGAGGCAGAGGGCGAGCGGATTTTCAGGAATTCGCAGCATTAATGTGGCACTCGTACAGCACAGGTTGCGTGTCTTTCGAATTGACTTGATGGAAGTCAATCCCAAAGCGCATGTGCTGTCGGAGAATCCGCCGGGTTTCATAGAAGAAGGGGAAAAAATGGCGTTTGCAAATCAACAGGCGACGGTTTACAACGATACCGTTGTGCGCCAGTTCGCCATCATGACCGTGGTGTGGGGCGTTGTTGGCATGCTGGTAGGCGTGGTCATCGCAGCCCAGCTCGCGTGGCCTGAATTGAACTTTGGCGTTCCGTGGCTCAGTTATGGCCGCTTGCGACCTTTGCATACCAACGCGGTCATTTTTGCTTTTGGCGGTTGCGGTTTGTTTGCGACTTGCTACTACGTGGTTCAGCGTACCTGCCAGGTGCGGTTGTTCGGCAACAAGCTGGCGTCATTCACCTTCTGGGGTTGGCAACTGGTGATTCTGGCAGCTGCCATCACCTTGCCTCTGGGATACACCACCGGCAAGGAGTATGCCGAGCTGGAGTGGCCGATTGATATATTGATTACCCTGGTCTGGGTTGCCTTTGCCCTGGTTTTCTTTGGCACCGTCGGTACGCGCAAGGTAAAACACATTTACGTGGCCAACTGGTTCTTTGGTGCCTTCATTCTGGCGGTTGCCATTTTGCATCTGGTCAATAGCGCTGCGGTGCCCGCCGGGCTGATGAAGTCCTACTCGGCTTATGCAGGTGTACAGGACGCCATGGTGCAGTGGTGGTATGGCCATAATGCCGTCGGCTTTTTCCTCACCGCTGGTTTCCTGGGGATGATGTATTACTTTGTTCCCAAGCAGGTTGGTCGCCCGGTGTACAGCTACCGTTTGTCCATCGTCCACTTCTGGGCATTGATCTTCACGTATATGTGGGCGGGTCCGCACCATTTGCACTACACCGCCTTGCCTGACTGGACACAGTCCGTGGGGATGGTGTTTTCCCTGATTCTGCTGGCGCCGAGCTGGGGCGGCATGATCAACGGCATCATGACCTTGTCGGGTGCCTGGCACAAGCTGCGTGACGATCCGATCCTGCGTTTCCTGATCGTATCCCTGTCCTTCTACGGCATGTCCACCTTTGAAGGTCCGATGATGTCGATCAAGACCGTCAACGCCTTGAGCCACTACACGGACTGGACGGTGGGCCACGTGCACTCGGGTGCCCTGGGCTGGGTGGGGCTGGTGACCATGGGTTCCATGTACTACCTGATTCCCAAGCTCTTTGGTCAAAAGCAGATGTACAGCGTCAAGGCCATCGAGATTCACTTCTGGGCGGCAACCATCGGTATCGTGATTTACATTGCGGCGATGTGGATTGCCGGTGTGATGCAGGGGCTGATGTGGCGTGACATCCGTCCCGATGGCACCTTGACGTACACCTTTGTCGAGTCGGTCAAAGCCAGCTACCCGTTCTATGTCCTGCGTTTGCTGGGTGGTTTGCTGTATCTGGTGGGCATGCTGATCATGCTCTGGAATACCCTGAAGACGGCGACCAACGGGCAGGCGCCTGTGGTCAATGTTCCTGCCGTCGTGGCGCATGCGTGAGAAGGAATAAACATGGCAAACAACACGAACCAGACGGGTTTTTCGCATGAAAAGGTGGAAACCAGCAATTTCTTGATGATTGTGCTGATCCTGCTGACTTTATTGGCCGGAGGCATGGTTGAAATTGTTCCACTGTTTTTCCAGAAGTCGACCACGCAGCCGATCAAGGGTTTGCAGCCGTATACCGCCTTGCAACTGGCGGGCCGTGATATCTATATCCGCGAGGGTTGCTACAACTGCCACTCCCAGATGATTCGCCCGTTCCGGGCCGAGACATTGCGTTATGGCCATTACTCGGTGGCTGGGGAGTCGGTGTATGACCATCCATTTCAGTGGGGCAGCAAGCGTACCGGACCGGACCTGGCGCGGGTTGGGGGCAAATACAGCGATGTCTGGCACCAGGTGCACCTGATCAATCCGCGAGATGTAGTGCCTGAATCCAATATGCCTGCCTACCCCTGGCTGGAAAAAGCCCTGGTGGATGCGGCGGTGATGCCTGCCCACATGAAGGCCTTGCGCACAGTGGGCGTGCCATACACCGACGAGCAGATTGCCAAGGCAGGCAACGATGTGCAAGGCAAGACGGAGCTGGAGGCGCTGATTGCCTACCTGCAGGTCCTGGGCCTGGCGTTGAAATAAGTGATAAGTGTCCTGGAGTTTGCTATGGAAATCGATATCAACACCCTGCGATCCCTGGGTACGGTAGCCTGTTTCGCAATCTTTGTCGGCATCCTGCGCTGGGCTTGGTCCAGGCGGCGTTCCGCCGACTTTACCGCAGCAGCCAACTTGCCTTTTGAGCAGGATTGATCCCCCGATACCCAAGGATAAGAAATGAGTGACAAATGAGTGACATTAGTAACTTTACCAACGACTTTATCAGTGGTTTCTGGTCGCTTTACGTGGCCGGCATTACCCTGGTCAGTATCCTTGTCTGCTTCCTGCTGTTGTGGTTCAGTGGAAAGGCGCGGGCCATGACGGCCAATGACAACACCACGGGCCACGTGTGGGACGGCGACTTGCGTGAAATGAACAACCCGTTGCCACGGTGGTGGGTCTGGATGTTTGTCATCACGCTGGTGTTCGGCCTGGTCTACTTGGTCTTGTATCCTGGCCTTGGTGCTTACAACGGCACATTGGGTTGGACTGTGCGGGGACAATACGACGCCGAAATCAAAAAAGGCAACGACGAGATTGCGCCTTTGTACGCTCGATTCGCCTCGATGAAGCCGGAAGACATTGCGCGCGATCCGCAGGCGCAGAGGATTGGTGAGCGTTTGTTCCAGAACAACTGCGCGCAATGCCACGGCTCCGATGCACGCGGCTCCAAGGGTTTCCCCAATCTGACGGATGCCGATTGGTTGTATGGTGGCACACCGGAAGTTATCAAGGAAACGATTGCCAAGGGCCGCACCGGCAATATGCCACCGATGGCCGCCGCAGTGGGCAGTGCCGACGATGTGAAGAACGTGGCCCATTATGTCTTGAGCCTTTCCAAAAGCCCGCATGACACGGTACGGGCGGAGTTGGGCAAGGCGAAGTTCATGGTGTGCGCTGCCTGCCACGGCGCTGAAGGCAAGGGCAATCAGGCCCTGGGAGCGCCTGACCTCACTGACACCATCTGGCTCCATGGCTCTGGCGAGAACGCCATCATTGCCATGGTCAATGGCGGCAAGGTCAACCAGATGCCGGCCCAGGCCGAACGCCTGACCGAAGGCCAGATTCAGGTGCTGGCATCCTATGTCTGGGGATTGTCAAACGGCGGCAAGGCCAAGTAAGCAAGGAAACTGTATGCCCGACCCAGAACCTGCTGACTCCAAAGCCCCCTGGTGGAAATTTGGTTACGTGTGGCTGGTGTTGGCCGGTCCTGCGGTGGTGGTGCTTGCATCGTTGGTGACCCTGTACTTGGCCATGGTGGGCAAAGACCCGGTAGTTGACGAAGACTACTACCGCAAGGGGGTTGAAATCAATCGCACATTGGCGGATAACCCGGACAGTCTGACGCCTGCTATCCAGGCGCGCAACCACGCAACAACCGGGGTGGCGCCTGGGAAGTAGGTTTGCGCTCCCATTTCAATAGCTGCCCCCGCACATTTCATGGGGATTGCAGGCTGAAACGGGGGTCAAAGTTGCCGCTGGACCATTTTTGCGGGTCGGTTGGCGTAGCGTAGCTTGGCGTCGAGTTCTTCGAACTGCACCATGGCAGCAAGTCGGTTGTAGGCGTTTTCCTTGAGCCAGTCGCATTCGGCTTGCAATGCAGGCGCGCCGTCGATCCGGGTGCTCCAGACTTTTTGTTCAACATTCCAGCGGTAGCCGCGCGCCTTGAGCTTGTCCTTGGCGTCAAAGGGGGCGTTGCTGGCGTACAGGCGGTAGCTGGGTTGTTCGGCTTTGGCCATCAGGTGTGCCAATCCGGTGCTGTCTGAACGTGGCAGGGGGCACGCCAGAATGGCCAGCAAGGCGTGGCAGTCCATTTCGGCACGGTGTGCATCGTAAAAATAACCCAATTCCAGAGACAGACTTTCGAGTTTGGCAGAGTTGCGTCCTTGCGCTCTCCAGTCGATGTCGGCCAGGGAGCAGGCCCACGCCAGATCGCAGAATTCGGGGATGCGGGCTTCGGCAAAAGGCCGATCAAAGTCGGCGTTGTGCGCAATCACCAAGTCCACATCGGCCAGCAGTTCGGCGATGCGGGTTTCATCCAACCGTTGGTTGCGTACCATCGCCGTGCTGATGCCGGTAAGCGTTTCTATCTCCCTGGAGATGGGAATGCCGGGGTCTTCGAGCCCATCGTAAACCTGTGCCAGACCCACGGGAAGGCCGCTGGCGATGTCGACATCCATACGCAACAGGGCCAGTTCAATGATTTTGTCCTTGCCCTGGTTCAGTCCGGTTGTTTCGGTATCCAGCAGCAAAACGTGGCGGATGGTTTGTCCCGGCACAGGTTCTGGCCAATGCAGGCGCGGCTGCAAACGGCGCAGTACGCGGTAATCCGGGTGCGCTTCCAGCACACGGGCCATGGCCTCGGCGTTGTTATCGGTCTCAGCAGGTAAGACCGCAGGCGCCACGGGCGCCACGATCCGTTTGCGCCGTGTTTTCTTTACCGTGGGCGCGGTAGGTAATTCGGCCACAAATGCAAATTCGATCTGCTGTTGCTCGTTGTTCAATGGGTCCTCCGTGGGGCACGCAAGCTATCATGGGGCGCATTATCGTTGGAACCTGGCAATGGCAACTTCTACTATCCGATCCTCCTCCCGCATCCTCAAAGGCGTTCGCATTCTGAGCCTGGCGCTGAATGTGCCTGGGCCGGTGGCACTGATGCGTTGCCAGAAAATGGGGGCGACTTGCAGCAAGCTGGAACCACCGGCACCTGCGGGGGCGCCACCGGGCACGCCGGGTGATCCTCTGGGTCTGTATAACCGGGCGGCTTACGACGTGCTGCACCAGGGCGTGCGTGTGTTGCGTGCCGACCTGAAAACGGAACAGGGGCAAAAGCTTTTACACAAGGAACTGGCCCGATCCGATGTGTTGCTGACGTCCTTTCGCCCCTCGGCGTTGCGCAAGCTGGGACTGGAGTGGAAAACATTGCATAGTCTCTACCCCGCACTGTCACTGGTGGCCATTGTGGGTGCGCCAGGTGCGCGCTCCGAAGAGCCTGGGCACGACCTGACGTACCAAGCCGAGGCGGGATTGGTGTGCGGACTGGAATTGCCGACAACGTTGTTTGCCGATATGAGCGGTGCGCTAATGGTGTCCGAAGCGGTACTTGCCGCCCGTTTGCACCAGTTTCAGACCGGAAAAGGTGTGCGCCATACGGTGGCTCTGTCGGAGGCGGCAACATACCTGGCACTGCCCCGTGCCTGGAATCTGACCACTCCAGGCACAGCCGTGGGCGGTGGGCATGCGGGATACCGTGTTTACGCTTGCAAGGATGGCAGGGTGGCGCTCGCGGCCCTGGAGCCACACTTCGCGGCTGCGCTGGCCGAGGCCATAGGCATGACCAGATTCCAGTTCACGACCATGTTTGCCCCCGACACCCGTCAAGCGGTGGCAGCGTTTCTGCTGACCCAAACGCGGCAGCAGCTTGATCAGCTGGCATTGGAAAAAGACATTCCCCTGTATACCTTGAGCTGACCTTGGCTGGTCTTGGTTGATTCAGTGCGCTCCGTATTCTCTCAGGACGTCTTCGTACAGGGTCATGTATTGTCTGGCTGCCGCTGCCCACGAGAAATTCTGCGCCATGCCGCGCACCATCAGGCGACGCCAGGCGGCGTGGTCGCGGTAGGTGCTTACCGCATGCATGAAGGCTTGCGTCAGCGCAGACGAGGTGGGTGGACCGAACACGAAGCCTGTTGCCGTGTCTGCCTCACGGGTTTCGTTATTCAGGTCAACAACCGTGTCAGCCAAGCCGCCGACCCGGCGAACGATGGGCACAGTGCCGTAACGCAGGGCATAGAGCTGTGTCAGTCCACAAGGCTCGAAGCGTGAGGGCACGACCAGTGCGTCGGCTCCGGCAATCACGCGATGTGCCAATGCCTCGCTGTAGCTCAAATGCACGGCCACGCGCCCGTGGTAGCCCTTGGCCACCGCCCTGAACGCGGCCTCGAGTGATGGATCGCCGGTTCCTTGCACCACCAACTGGGCATCCTGGGCGCGTGGGTCTTCTGCAACCGCAGTCAGGGATCCTAGCAAAATGTCGAGTCCTTTTTGCGAGGTCAGACGGCTCACCATGGCCACCAGCGGGGCGTTGGGATTGACACGCAAATCCATTTCCCGTTGCAGTGCGGCTTTGCAGGCGGCTTTGCCTTCCAGCGCGTCGGCTGAGTAGGTTTGTGCCAGAAACTGGTCCGTAGCCGGATTCCATACCACGCCGTCCACACCATTCAGAATTCCTGACACACTGGCTCCGCGTGAACGTATGACGCCATCGAGTCCGCAGCCGAATTCGCTGGTGGCAATTTCACGCGCATAACTCGGGCTTACCGTCGTGACGCGGTGCGCAAACTTCAGGCCGGCTTTCATGAAAGAGAATTGGCCGTGGTATTCCAGGCCACCGGGTACCATCAGGCGCGAGGGCAGATGCAGCAAGTGGAAGTCTTCGTCGGAGAAAACACCCTGGTATGCCAGGTTGTGCACCGTGAAGATGGTGGCGGCACTGCTGGCGGGACGGCAACTGACGTAGGCGCAGGCCATGGCGGCGTGCCAGTCGTGGGCGTGCAATACATCGGGACTCCAGTCGGGATCGAATTCACCTGCGGCCATGTGGGCTGCAACCCAGCCCAGTAGCGCAAAGCGCTGCACGTTGTCCGACCACTCGCTGCCATCCGGAGCCTGGTAGGGGCTGCCGGATCGACGGTAGAGATAAGGGGCATCAATGACGTAGGCAATGACGCCGCTGTTGACCATGTTTCCTACGCGCAGAGTGACCTGGCCCGCACCAAAAATGGGACCAATGTCACAAACGGGCAGCAGGCTCTCGACACCCTTGATGATCGCGGGCAATCCGGGCAACAACAGACGCACATCGGCACCTTGCTCAATGAGCGCCTGGGGCAGGGCGCCAACCACGTCGGCCAGTCCCCCGGTTTTGACAAGCGGAAATATCTCCGCTGCAACGTGCAGTACCTTCATCCTGTGATCCTGCGTAACATGTCGGCAGTGACCAATGTGATGCCGTTGGGAGTACGAAAAAAACGTGCAGCGTCTGCTGCCGGGTCTTCCCCAATCACCATACCCTCCGGAATGGAGCAGCCGGTATCGACTACCACACGTGTGAGCCGCGCACCGCGCCCGACGCTGACGCGTTGTAGCAGCACGGACAGATTTACTCTGGCATATGAATTGACCCGAACCGTTGAAAATAAAACCGAGCGATTGACATGTCCAGAAATGATGTTGCCGCCCGAAACCAGGGATTCAATGGCAACGCCTACACGGTCTCCCATGTTGTGCACGAATTTGGCGGGGGGGACTTGCGATTGGTAGGTCCAGATTGGCCAATGCCGGTCATACAGATTGAGCAAGGGACGGGTTGCGGTCAGGTCGATATTGGCTTCCCAGTAGGCATCAATGGTTCCCACATCGCGCCAATACGGCGGGTCTCCGTCTTCTGCGTCGGAGACACAACTCAATTCGAAGGGGTGGGCTGAGGCTTGGTTATTGCGAACAGCATGGGGGATGATGTCCTTGCCGAAATCGTGGCTGGATTGGTCATCCAGCGCATCCCTGGCAAGCTCACGGTAAAGATACTCTGCATTAAAAATGTAGATGCCCATGCTCGCCAGCGAATGGTTCGGATCGCCTGGTATGGTGGGTGGTTCGGCCGGTTTTTCCACAAAGTCGGTAATCATGCTGTTTTCATCGACGGCCATGACGCCAAAGGCGGTGGCGTCGGCGCGCGGCACCTTGATGCAGGCCACCGTGCATTCCCGCCCCTTGTCCACATGGTCAGCCAGCATCAGGGCGTAATTCATCTTGTAGACGTGGTCACCGGCCAGAACCAGGATGTAATCGGGTCCGTAGCTTTCAAGAATATCGTGGTTTTGCCGCACCGCATCGGCTGTGCCCACGTACCAGCTCTCGTCATCATTGCGCTGTTGGGCCGGAAGCAGATCGACAAACTCGTTCATTTCCGGTTTCATGAAAGCCCAGCCATGTTGCAGATGCCGCAACAGGCTGTGCGATTTGTATTGGGTGATGACGCCGATGCGGCGAATTCCGGAATTCAGGCAATTGGAGAGCGCGAAGTCGACAATGCGAAACTTCCCCCCGAATAAAACCGCCGGTTTGGCCCGGCGGTCAGTCAGGCCCATCAGGCGGCTACCGCGTCCGCCAGCAAGCACCAATGCAATGGTGCGTTTGGGAAGTTCAAGACTTTGCGCTAATTCTTGCGGTTTCATGGTGTATCCTTTTCAATTAAATTGCAGCGAGATAAAGACCACATCTCAACTGCGGCTACATCTTAATGATTAAGACGAACACTCCGAAGCAAAACACCAAATATTTCAGCAAGTAATTTCCAGTGGGCACAACACGTGCGAGAATTTCCCCCGAATTGGCCGAGCGCTGGCGCTCCCCTTGACCTGATAATGAATGAACACAACCGAAGGAGACTTACGTGACATCAAACCATCCAATTGCAAAACATGCCCTCGCTGCCCTGATTGAAGAGCATTTGCTCAATACCGTGGGGGTTGCCTCGGACGATGCAACCCGCACAGACCTGATGCAGGCAGTGGCTCAGGTAGCGCGGCAACAACTTTCCCAGCGCTGGGTCGAGACACAGGCCGTCGAGCGCGCCGCAAAAGCACGCCGTGTGGTCTATTTGTCGATGGAATTCCTGATGGGCCGCAGTCTCTCCAATGCCCTGGCAGCATTGAATTTGACCAGTGGCGCGGCTGTAGGCCTTACGCAGCATGCCCAGACGCTGGAGGATGTTTCCGACCGGGAGCCCGATGCCGCTTTGGGCAATGGTGGCCTGGGACGGCTGGCTGCGTGTTTTCTGGATTCCATGGCGACCATCGGTTTGCCATCTTTTGGCTACGGCATCCGTTACGAATACGGCATGTTCTCGCAGGCCATTCACAAGGGCGCACAGGTGGAATATCCCGATCCGTGGCTGCAAGATGGCACTCCCTGGGAGTTTCCGCGCCCCAATATTTCTTATCCGGTACGCTTTGGTGGCTGGGTCGAACAGGTCAATGGCGCTCCCGTGTGGCGCCATGCCGGCGAGGTTGCGGCCAAGGCCTATGACATGGTGGTGCCCGGTCACGGCACCGAGCATGTCAGCACTTTGCGCTTGTGGAAGGCCGCAGCACCCGCGCACATTGACCTGAGCGCTTTCAACACGGGTGACTACGCACGTGCGGCCAACACCAAGAATGAATTTGAAAATATTTCCTGGGTGCTTTATCCCAATGACAGCACGCCGGCCGGGCGTGAGCTGCGCCTGAAACAGGAGTATTTCTTTGTTGCTGCTTCGGTGCAGGATCTGATCACGCGCCATTTGCTGGAAAACCCCACACTCGACAATCTGGCCGACAAGGTAGCCATCCATCTGAACGATACGCATCCGGCGATTGCCGTTGCGGAGTTGATGCGTCTGCTGTGCGACGAGTACCAGATGGAGTGGGATAAGGCTTGGGCTGTATGCGGCAAGACTTTCTCGTACACCAACCACACCCTGATGCCCGAGGCACTGGAGACCTGGCCCGTCAGCCTGATCCAGCACGTGTTGCCGCGCCACATGGACATCATTTACCGCATCAACAAGGAATTCCTGGAGGCGGCATCGTACTTCCGTCCTTATGACAACGGCTTTTTGGAGCGTCTGTCACTGATTGACGAGCGTGGTGAGCGCCGCGTGCGCATGGCACACCTGTCGGTTGTCGGCAGCCACAAGATCAATGGCGTTTCGGCCTTGCACTCGGACTTGTTGGTGAAGACCATTTTCCATGACTTCGCCGAAATGTGGCCAGAGCGTTTTACCAATATGACCAATGGTGTCACGCCCCGGCGCTGGCTGGCGCAGGCCAATCCGGCTTTGTCCGAGCTGCTCGATGAAACACTTGGAACCCACTGGCGGCTGGACCTGGATTTGCTTAAAGGTCTCAATGCGCATCGCAAGGATGCGGCTTTCCAGAAGAAATTCATGGCCGCCAAGCGTCAGAACAAGGTGCGTCTGGCAAACTACATTGAGCGCACCACCGGCGTCAAGGTCAATCCGGACAGCCTGTTTGATGTCCAGGTCAAACGGATCCATGAATACAAGCGGCAGTTGCTCAATGTGTTGCATGTGGTGACACGTTACCAAGCCATTCTGGCCAACCCCAAGGCCGACTGGGTGCCGCGCACGGTGATTTTTGCCGGCAAGGCAGCGTCCAGTTACCACTCGGCCAAGTCGATCATCCATCTGATTCACGATGTGGGCCAGGTCATCAATAACGATCCGAAGGTGGGCGACAAGCTCAAGGTCGTGTTCATCCCGAACTACGGTGTGTCGGTTGCCGAAATCATCATGCCTGGGGCTGACTTGTCCGAGCAGATTTCCACTGCCGGCACCGAGGCTTCCGGCACCGGAAACATGAAGCTTTCGCTCAATGGTGCCCTCACCATTGGCACGGACGACGGCGCCAATATCGAAATCCGGCAAAACGTCGGCGACGAGAATATTTTCATCTTTGGTCTGAAAACACCCGAGGTGCGTGCCTTGCGGGTCGCTGGCTACCAGCCGATGCGTTACTATGAGAGCCTGCCCGCGCTCAAGGCCGTGCTCAATGCCATTTCTGCCGGTGAGTTTTCGCCGGGTGATCCGGGACGCTACCGTGGGTTGATGGAGTCTTTGGCCTGGGGTGGAGACCACTACCTGTTGCTGGCAGACTATGAATCCTACGTGGCAGCCCAGAATAAAGTGGATGATCTCTATCGCCAGCCTACGCGCTGGTGTGAGTGCGCCATTGCCAATGTGGCCGGTATGGGCGTATTTTCGTCTGACCGGACAATTCGTGAATATGCCAGCCAGATATGGCATATCACTCCTCCCAAGGTTTGAGTAAATCAAGTAACTTCATGTTGAAATCCCGCGTTATTGAACAGATTTGTCACGGTAGTCACGGAGACCCTTTCTCCATCCTGGGGCCACACGCCTCGGGTGCCGGCAAGGTTTCCATCCGGGCATTTTTGCCCACGGCAGAAAAAGTGGATGTCATCGCTGCAGGCACCGGCTCGGTGCTTGGCAGCATGAAAATGCGCCACCCGGACGGCTTCTTCGAGGCCACTTTGCCCGTGGAGTCGGATACGCACTATCCACGCTACCAGCTGAAGGTGCAGTGGTCGGGGGGATTTCAGGCCACGCTCGAGGACCCCTATCGCTTTGGGGCCGTTCTGGGTGATATGGATGTGTGGCTGCTGGCAGAGGGCACGCACTTGCGGCCCTATGAGATGCTGGGGGCGAATCAGCGTGTGATGGATGGCGTCAGTGGTACTTCCTTTGCCGTCTGGGCGCCCAATGCCTCGCGTGTCAGTGTGGTGGGGGATTTCAACCATTGGGATGGCCGCTGCCATCCCATGCGTTTGCGGCGGGAGTGCGGTGTCTGGGAGATTTTTTTGCCAGGGGTTGGACAGGGAACCAAATACAAATTTGAGGTTCGCACGCGCGACGGCCATGTCCTGCCTGCGCGCTCCGACCCTTACGCGCGCCAAGCGGAGTTGCGCCCGGCGACGGCCAGCATTGTGGCGCCCATGCCGCCACTGCTGCCGTCTTCCATGCAGCGCCGTGAGGCCAACGCGCTGGACGCGCCAGTCAGCATTTACGAGGTGCATCTGGGGTCGTGGCGGCGCATCGTGGACCCGCAAACGGGCGCGCAGCGCTGGCCGACCTGGGATGAAATGGCGGATTTGCTGGTCCCTTATGCCCAGGACATGGGCTTCACCCACCTGGAGTTGTTGCCCGTCAACGAGCATCCGTTTGACGGATCCTGGGGCTACCAGCCGGTCGGCATCTACGCGCCCACCGCACGTTTTGGCCATCCCGACGGGCTCAGGCGTCTGGTGGCGCGTTGCCACGCTGCCGGGATTGGTGTGTTGCTGGACTGGGTGCCGGCGCACTTCCCCACCGATCCACATGGCCTGGGCCATTTCGACGGCACCCATTTATACGAGTACGCCGATCCGCGTGAAGGTTTCCACAACGACTGGAACACCCTGATTTACAACCTGGGGCGCACCGAGGTACGCAACTTTCTGATTGGCAACGGTCTGTACTGGATCGAGCGCCATGGCATTGATGGCTTGCGCGTGGATGCGGTGGCCTCCATGCTGTACCGCGATTACAGCCGCAAGGCGGGCCAGTGGATTCCCAACCAACACGGTGGCCGTGAAAATCTGGAAGCCATTGCGTTCCTCAAGCGCATGAACGAGGTGGTGGGCATCGAGCGGCCCGAAGCCATTACCCTGGCGGAGGAGTCCACGGCGTTTCCGGCGGTATCGCGGCCAGTCTATGCGGGCGGCCTGGGTTTCCACTTCAAATGGAACATGGGGTGGATGCATGATACCTTGCAGTACATCAAGCGCGATCCGATCTATCGCAAATACCACCATGGCGAGATGACATTCGGCCTGATCTATGCCTTTAACGAAAATTTTGTTCTGCCCATCTCGCACGATGAAGTCGTGCATGGCAAGGGCTCCTTGCTGAACAAGATGCCCGGCGACCGGTGGCAGAAGTTTGCCAACTTGCGCACCTACCTGGGATTCATGTTTGGCCACCCCGGCAAGAAATTGTTGTTCATGGGCTGTGAGTTTGCGCAGGAGCGCGAATGGGACCATGACCAGAGCCTGGACTGGCATTTGCTCGATGACCCCATGCATGCGGGGGTGCAGCGTCTGGTGCGCGACATCAACCATCTGTACAAGGCCACGCCTGCGCTGTACCAGCTGGATTTCCTGCCGACGGGTTTTGAATGGATAGACCACGCCGATGCGTCGCGTTCGGTGTTCAGTTTTATCCGCTACGGCAGGGACTTGGCCACTTTCATTGTGGTGGTGTGTAATTTCACTCCCTCGGTGCACCACGGTTTTCGTCTGGGTGTGCCGCAACCCGGCGAATACCGCGAATGCCTCAATACCGACTCTGCTTACTACGGTGGTAGCAACGTGGGCACTCCGCTGGGCCGGGCCGTTGCCGAACCCAAGGAATGGAATGGCAGGGCGCATTCCATTGTGTTGACTTTGCCACCGTTGGCCACGGTGATGCTCGAATGGAAAGCATGAAAACTGTACTGCAAGCTGGAAACCCCTGGCCCTTGGGCGCGAGTTGGGACGGTCAGGGTGTGAACTTTGCCGTGTTTTCCGCCCACGCGCAGGGCATGGAGCTGTGTCTGTTCAACGAGGACGGCACGGTGGAAGTGACCCGGTTGAAGTTCCCCAGCCATACCAACGACATCTGGCACGGCTATCTTGCGGGCGCCAAGCCTGGCTTGGTCTATGGTTTGCGTGCCTACGGGTTGTGGCAGCCGGACCAGGGCCACCGCTTCAACCCACACAAGTTGCTGCTGGACCCCTACGCGCAAGACATAGTGGGGCATTTCGAGTGGCGGGAAGAACATTTTGCGACCAGCCGCAACAACCCGCAACAACCGCTGGATACGCGCAATAACGCCCAGTACGCACTCAAGGCGCGGGTCGTGGATGAGCAGTTTGACTGGGGGGATGACCGGCCACCATTGGTTGCGCACCAGGATATGGTGATCTACGAGGTGCACGTCAAGGGATTCTCGCGCATGAATCCGAAGATTCCCGAAGACCTGCGTGGCACCTATGCCGGTCTGGCGCATCCTGCATCCGTTGACCATATCAAACGTCTGGGTGTTACCAGCGTGAGTTTGCTGCCAGTGCACTATGCCTTGGACGAGGAACGCCTGGTCACGATGGGGCTGTCCAACTACTGGGGCTATAACACGCTGGCATTTTTTGCTGTCAATCCCAAGTATGCGTCCAAGGCGGATACGCAGACGGCGCGCAACGAGTTCCGTTCCATGGTCAAGGCCTTACACGCGCAAGGAATCGAGGTACTGCTGGACGTGGTGTTCAACCATACCGCTGAATCGGACCAGCTAGGCCCCAACCTGAGCTTCAAGGGGCTTGACAATGTGAGCTACTACCGCCTACGCCCCGATCTTCACCGGTACTACGAAAATTTCAGTGGCTGCGGCAACACGCTGGACATTCGCAACCCGCGCGTCTTGCAACTGGTCATGGACAGTTTGCGCTACTGGGTCGGTGTGATGCACGTGGATGGCTTCCGCTTTGATCTGGCCCCCGTGCTGGGGCGCGGTGACCACGGCTTTGACCGGGGAGGCGCCTTCTTCACTGCCATTGCACAGGACCCGGTGTTGTCGCGTGTCAAGATGATCGCCGAACCGTGGGATATTGGCCCCGGCGGCTATCAGGTCGGGCAGTTTCCGCACGGCTGGCTGGAGTGGAACGACCATTTTCGCGATGCCGTGCGCGGCTTCTGGTTGCACGACGGACAACCCCGGCGCACGCGCGGCGATTTTGCCATGCGCTTGTGCGGGTCAGCCGATCTGTACCAACACCACCAACGTCGCCAGCGCATGCCAGTCGAGTCGGTCAACTACGTGGTCTCGCATGACGGTTTCACGCTGCGCGATCTGGTGAGCTATAACGAGCGCCATAACCTGGCCAATGGCGAAGACAACCGCGATGGCCACGGCAACAACCTCAGCTACAACTGTGGGGTCGAGGGGGACTGTACCTACCCCGTCATCAATGCCTTGCGTGCGCGCTTGCAGCGGGTCATGCTGGCGGTGACCCTGCTGGCGCAGGGTACGCCGATGTTGTGCGCGGGCGATGAATTGGGGCACACGCAGGATGGCAACAACAACCCTTACTGCCAGGACAATGCCATCACCTGGATCGACTGGCTGGATGCCGACGAGGATCTGATCGACTTCACGGCTCGGGTGCTGGCCGTGCGCCGCCAGGCCCTGCCCTTTGGCAACCACTGGTACCAGGGCTTGCCGGATGCTTCCGGTAAGCGCGACTTGGCTTGGTTGAAAAGTGATGGCCAGTTCATACCAGACAATGCCTGGCACGATCCGTCCGACTGTGTATTGGGTTGTCTGATTGGCACTCCTGGCCGCTCCAAGGTGCCAGTATTGTTGCTGTTCAACCCGGGTATCACCGATTGCGCCTTCAAGCTTCCGCCAGGAGGGTGGCGCGTCGCCCTGGATACCACCGATCCACGTGGGCTGACGCGCTGGGTCGAACAAGGAGGCAAGGCCGACTTCCCTTTGCGCGCGCGCAGTATGGCCGTGCTGCTTGCGGCGGGCGCCTCGATTGCATTCTAGGGGCCGCCGCGCCCATTGAAAGGAACTTGTTGCCATGATACTTGAACGCGCCAGTGGTGTGCTGTTGCATCCCACCTCCTTGCCGGGGCCACATGGCTGTGGTGACTTTGGCCCTGCCGCCTACCATTTTGTAGACTGGCTGACAACCGCCGGACAGACCCTGTGGCAAATGTTGCCCTTGGGTGGCCTGGGGCTTGGCAATTCCCCTTACATGAGCAGCTCGGCGTTTGCCGGTAATCCCTTGCTGGTTGATCTGGCCGACTTGCAGCGGCGCGGTTGGCTGCGGGAAGCCGACTTGGTGCCCGACGTGGCGTTTGGCGATGCGCGGGTGGATTACGCCAGCGTGGCGCCTTGGCGTATGGAGCGGCTCCAGCGCGCGGCAAAAAGTTTTCTGAAAAACGGCAACACAGCGGACCGACGTGATTTTTCAAACTTTTGCCTGCACCAGACCGATTGGCTGGATGATTACGCGCTCTTCATGGTATTGGACAGGGTGCACGGCGGTGGCGACTGGAGCGAATGGCCTGAAGCGTTGGCGCAACGCAATCCGCTGGCTCTTGGGCAGGCCAGAAGAGAGCATGCGGCAGATATCGACTTCTGGAAATTTTGCCAATGGTGCTTTTTTACCCAGTGGAAAAAACTCAGGGATTATGCCCATCAGCGTGGAATAAAAATCGTTGGGGACGCGCCCATCTTCGTGGCGCACCAAAGTGCCGATGTCTGGTCCAACCAGAAACTCTTTGAACTGGATGCACAAGGAAAATCCACCGTTGTTGCGGGCGTGCCGCCAGACTTTTTCAGCGAGACCGGGCAACGCTGGGGCAATCCGCTGTACCGCTGGGGCGCCCACGCAGCCGAGGGCTACTCCTGGTGGATCAAGCGGGTGCGCAGCGTCTTTTCCATGGTCGATATTGTGCGCATTGACCACTTCCGGGGATTTGCCGGGTATTGGGAGATTCCGGTTGCCGCCGAGACCGCCATCGAGGGGCGCTGGATGCCGGGACCGGGGAAGGCGCTGGGGGACGCGATCCGGGGTACGTTGGGACGGCTTCCCATCATTGCGGAAGACCTGGGCGTGATTACCCCGGATGTGGAGGCCTTGCGTCTGGCTTATGAGCTTCCCGGTATGCGCATTTTGCAGTTTGCGTTTGGTGAGGGCCGGGCGGACGATAACACCAACACCTTCCTGCCGCACAATTACGAGGCCAACACGGTGGTCTATACCGGCACCCACGATAACAACACGACGTGTGGGTGGTGGGACGAGATTTCTCCGGCGATGCACCAACACGTGTGCAGCTACTTAGGGTTGGATGACGGTGACGAGATTCATTGGGAATTGATCCGTGCCGCGTGCGCCAGTGTGGCCAACACGGCGATTTACCCGATGCAGGATATCCTGGGACTGGGCGAAGCACATCGCATGAACGTGCCTGGCCAGGCTGAGGGCAACTGGGAGTGGCGTTTCACCTGGGCACAGGTAGGCCCGCGTCCTGCGGAGCGGCTCAAAGGGCTGTGCAAGCTCTATAGGAGATAGATCAGCCTGTATAGCCCATGGATAGAGCGGGAGCAGCTATTAAATGAATAGTGGCCGCTGGCGCGGCAAAATTGCCTTGTATCTTGACCTGATCCGCTGGGATCGCCCTGCGGGTTGGCTTTTGCTGCTGTGGCCGACTCTGGCAGCGTTGTGGCTGGCGGCTGGGGGCTTTCCCGGTTGGCACTTGCTGCTGGTATTCACCCTGGGAACCATTCTGATGCGCAGCGCGGGCTGTTGCATCAACGATGTGGCGGATCGGGAGTTCGACCGACACGTCAAGCGCACGGCGATGCGTCCTGTAACAAGGGGCGCGTTGTCTTCCCGCGAGGCGCTGGCGTTCGGTGCGGTGTTGGCCCTGGCCGCGTTTGCCCTGGTTTTGACTACCAATCGCTTGACCATAAGCTGGTCGTTTGCCGCCTTGCTGCTGGCGGTGGCCTATCCGTATGCCAAGCGCTTTGTTTCCATGCCCCAGGCGGTGTTGGGCGTGGCCTTCAGTTTTGGCATTCCGATGGCCTTTGCTGCGGTACGTGACGCGATTCCGGCGCAGGCTTGGTGCTTGCTGCTTGGCAACCTGTTCTGGGTGTTGGCCTACGACACCGAATACGCCATGGTGGACCGGGACGATGATGTGCGCATCGGCATCAAAACCTCGGCCATCACGCTGGGGCAATGGGACGTGGCGGCAATCATGGTGTTTTATGGCGCGTATCTGGCGCTGTGGTGCGGGGTTGTGGCAAGCACATCGAGTCCATCGAGCACATCCGTGTGGTGGTGGTTGGGTGTGGCTGCCGCTTCGGCGCAGGTTGTATGGCATTTCCAGTTGATTCGCTCGCGTTCGCGCGAAGATTGTTTTAAAGCCTTTCGCATGAACCACTGGGTAGGCTTTGCGTTGTTCGCCGGGATTGCGCTATAAAAAAGCCCGACGCATGGCCGGGCCGGGGGCAGCTACGGGGGTACCCCTACATGCATCACATCGTGAATCACGCCAGTTTCATATCACCCGTGATATCAAAAGCATCAAAGCCGCACTACAGATGCTCCCGCCGAGCCTGTGTGGCACGTTTTTAGCCTCAATTTAGGTATCGAATCATCCGCTATCCCCCGAGGGACAAGCGGAGACAGCTACTGAAAACGTAGTAACAAGAGCCAATGCATCACATTGAATCGCACCCCCGTCCGGGTTCGGGGCTTATTCCGGCTTACTTCTTGAGGCACTCGCTCATGTGTTTCTTGCGCTCGGCGCCTTTGAGATCCTTGTCCTTGGCCTCTGCGTTACAGGTTTTCATTTTTTCCTGCTGAGGGGTGCCAGTGCCACTGGCGGCGGCGGCGGGAGCAGCGGCAGCTTTGGCGCTGAGGCATTCTTTCATGAATGTTTTGCGCTCTTCGCCTTTTTTGCCAGCGGCTTCCTTGTTGCACTCACCCATCTTGAGCTGTTGCGGGGTTTTTTCCTTGGGGGCATCGGCTGCATCGGCAGCCTGGGCTGAACCCATGGACAGAGAAAAGCCAAGAGCCAGCAGAGCGAGCAGTTTTTTCATCATATTCATCAGTTGTCCTCACGTTAAAGTAATTAAAGTCATGTGGCAGTCAAGTAGCCGGTGACAATATAACCGAATCCAGATACACAACGATGCAACGCCCGCCCCCGTAAAATCCCGCCATGCTGTCTGTAAAAACCCAACTTCTGGAGGCGCTTGCCTCATCCCTTGAAAACTTGTCTCCCGGTGCTGCTGCCAAAGCGGTATTCGAGTCGCCCAAAATGGCGGCCCATGGCGACCTGGCCACGGCAGCGGCGATGCAGCTGGCCAAGCCGCTCAAACAGAATCCCCGCCAACTGGCCGAAAAACTGCGCACGGATTTGCTGGCGCAAGCCATTTACCAAAAATGGGTCGATTCCATAGAAATCGCCGGGCCGGGTTTCATCAATTTCCGGCTGAAACCCGAGGCCAAGCAGCAAGTGGTGCGCGAGGTACTGGTACAAGGTGATGGGTATGGCATGCAGGCTGCCAATGGCCAGCGCCTGATGGTGGAGTTTGTATCGGCCAATCCGACCGGGCCGCTGCACGTCGGCCATGGGCGCCAGGCGGCGTTGGGCGATGCGATTTGCAATCTGTACCAGACCCAGGGTTGGGAGGTCTACCGCGAGTTTTATTACAACGACGCCGGGGTACAGATCAACACCTTGGCGACCAGCACCCAATTGCGCGCCAAGGGCTTCAAACCGGGCGATGCGTGCTGGCCGACGGACGAAGCCAACCCCTTGAGCAAGAATTTTTACAACGGGGACTATATCGCCGACATTGCCGCTGATTTTCTGGATGGCAAGACGGTACGCTCGGATGACCGGGAGTACACGGCCTCTGGCGATGTGGAGGCGTTGGATGACATCCGCCAGTTTGCGGTTGCCTATCTGCGCCACGAACAGGATCTGGACCTGAAGGCCTTTGCGGTACATTTTGACAACTACTATCTGGAATCCAGCCTGTACCAGAGTGGCAAGGTCGATGCGGCAGTGCAGCGTCTGCACGCTGCGGGCAAGACCTATGAAAATGAGGGTGCCTTGTGGCTGCGTTCGACCGACTATGGCGACGACAAGGACCGGGTCATGCGCAAGGGGGACGGCAGCTACACCTACTTTGTCCCCGACGTGGCCTACCACATCACCAAGTGGGAGCGCGGTTTTCACAAGGTCGTCAATATCCAGGGCACCGACCACCACGGCACCATTGCGCGCGTGCGTGCGGGATTGCAGGCTGCGGGCTTGGGTATTCCAGCCGGTTTTCCGGACTACGTGCTGCACACCATGGTGCGTGTGGTACGCGGCGGTGAAGAGGTCAAAATCTCCAAGCGTGCGGGCAGCTACGTAACCTTGCGCGACCTGATTGAGTGGACATCCAAGGATGCGGTGCGTTTTTTCCTGCTCAGTCGCAAACCCGACACCGAGTACACCTTCGATGTGGACCTGGCTGTGGCCAAGAATAACGACAACCCGGTGTATTACGTGCAATACGCACATGCCCGCATTTGTTCGGTACTGGCGGCCTGGGGTGGCGATGCCACCGGGCTACGGCAAGCGGATCTGGCACCCTTGCAAAGCCCGCAAGCGCTGGCGCTGATGCTGTTGCTGGCCAAGTATCCCGGCATGCTGGCGGCGGCGGCGGCGGATTTTGCCCCGCACGATGTCACGTTCTACTTGCGCGAACTGGCGGCCTGTTACCACAGCTACTACGATGCGGAACGGATTTTGGTGGATGAAGAGCCGATCAGGCTGGCACGGCTGGCTCTGGTGGCTGCCACGGCGCAGGTGCTGCGCAACGGCTTGGCGGTATTGGGTGTGGATGCTCCACAGAAAATGTAAAGGCGTAAAGACGTAAAGGGGTAAGGGTAGCGTATGAAGCAGCAGCGTGGCGGGACGATTCTGGGGTTCATCATTGGTGTGGTGTTTGGTCTGGGCGCTGCATTGGCGGTTGCGGTCTACGTGACCAAGGTGCCGGTGCCGTTCATGAACAAAGGCCAAAGCCGCACTGCCGATCAGGACGAAGCAGAGGCCAGGAAAAATAAGGACTGGGACCCCAACGCGCCTTTGTATGGCAAGAACCCGGCCAAGCCAAGCTCTGCAAGTGTTGCAGCAGCAGCAACGGCGGCGGCGGCATCGGTGCCTATTGCTGCGGCCTCCAAAGCAGCGGCCAATGTCAAGACGGACGCGAAGACCGATGCCAAGGTGGAGCCGAAACCTGAACCCAAAAAGGAAGCAAAAAATGAAGCCAAGCCAGCGGTTTCGGCAGACCCTTTGGGTGATCTGGCCAAAGCGAAAGCGGGTGCGGCGGATGTGGAGCCTTTTACCTTTTTTGTGCAACTGGGTGCTTTTCGCACGGCAGAAGATGCAGAAGCGCAGCGCGCCAAGCTTTCCCTGAGTGGCATTGAGGCCAAGGTAAGCGAACGCGAACAATCCGGTCGTCCTGTGTTTCGTGTGCGGGTGGGGCCGTTTGCCAAGCGCGAGGACGCCGAGCGCAACAAGGAAAACCTGGAAAAATCCGGCCTGGAAGCGGCCCTGGTGCGCGTCGTGCAACGTTAATGCGCAAGGGCTTGCATTAAGTGTGAATTTTTTGGAGTGAAACAACATGCATTTGAATCGTCGAGCGTTTTCCCGTGGTGTGGCTGTGAGTGCTGCCGCCAGCTCCGTGGGCTTATCTTCTGTGGCCTTTGCACAGGCAAAAAAATGGGTGGCTGGCAAGGACTACCAGGTGCTGGACCCGCGCGCGCCCGTGGAGGCACCGGCTGGCAAGATTGAAGTGGTGGAGTTCTTCTGGTACAACTGCCCGCACTGCCACGCCTTTGAGCCGACCCTGGATGCCTGGATCAAACGCTTGCCCAAGGACGTGGCATTCCGGCGTGCGCCGATAGCGTTTCGGGATGACTTTGTTCCGCAGCAGCGCTTGTACTATGCGCTCGAAGCGCTGGGTCTGATTGGCAAGTTGCATTCCAAGGTGTTTGCTGCCATCCATACCGAAAAGATCAAACTCAATACAGGGGATGCCATCATCGAATGGCTTGGCAACCAAGGGGTGGACAAGGCAAAGTTCACCGAGCAGTACAACTCGTTCACTATCGCCAGCAAGTCCACCCGTGCGGCGCAACTGCAAAATGCCTACCGCATCGAGGGCGTTCCTGCCCTGGGCGTGGCGGGGCGTTTCTCTACCGATGGTGCCATGGCTGGCAGCATGGAGCGGGCTTTGGAGATCGTTGACGCCTTGAGCGCGGAAATTCGCGCCAAGGGTTGAGGCCCATTCAGGGTGGGCTTTGCTTGTCGAGTTTGTCGAGGTATTTCTTCAAGCTCGCATTGGCTTGCTGGCGCACCTTGTTGCGCAGCAAGGGTGACCAGCCCAACAATAAGCCGGGTGCGCCCAATGCCTGGCGCGACCAGGCCCAGAAGTTGAACTGATCCCGGTGGCTGGTGATCAGTTTTTTCGCATTGAATGTAAAACTCGCGTCGATGTGGTTGAGCACCAAGCGTCCGGTGGCGCTGAAGCGGTAGTGTGCATCCCAGTGCGCCTGGCCGGTGCTGGCATCGGCTTGCAGGCCACTGAATTCGAGCTTCCAATCGTCTTTTGCCCGGCTGCGTGTCACATCGGTCAGCATGCGCCACATGCCCACCACCTCCTTTTTGCCGCGTAGCGAGAACACTTCGTCGTCGAATTGCACATCGTCGGCATAGCACTCGGCCATGGTGTCGGCATCCAGTGCGGCGAATGCCTTGTAAAACTTGATGATGGTTCTCTGGTTCGGGTGCATGGTGCGCGGACCTTTACTTTTTGTTACTTCTTGTTACTTTTTGACTTGTGCTTGCCATCGGATGGCACGTTTGCGCCATCGGTGGCGCGGCCTGCGAGTTCGGCTTCGATGCGCTTGCACAGGCTCTCCAAAATCTTGACGCGCGCGTAGTTCTTGTCGTTGGCTTCGACCAGAATCCATGGAGCATTGCCGGTACTGGTGCGCTCGACCATGTCACAAATCGCTTGCTGGTAGGCGTCCCATTTTTCGCGGTTGCGCCAGTCCTCCTGGGTGATTTTGAAGCGTTTGAAGGCGACCTGCTCGCGCGCCTGGAAGCGCTTGAGCTGTTCGGCCTGGCTGATTTGCAGCCAGAACTTGACGACAATCGCCCCGGAATCGGCCAGTTCGTGCTCGAAGTCGTTGATTTCGGTATAAGCGCGCAGCCAGTCGTTTTCGGTGCAAAAACCCTCGACCCGTTCGACCAGCACCCGTCCGTACCAGGTCCGATCAAAAATGGCCACCTTGCCCTGGCGTGGAACCTGGCGCCAGAAGCGCCAGAGGTAGGGTTGGGCGCGCTCTTCTTCCGTGGGAGCGGCTACCGGAATGATCTGGTATTGCCGGGCATCCAGCGCTGCGGCAATGCGCCGGATGGCGCCGCCCTTGCCAGCGGCGTCGGCGCCTTCAAAAGCACATACCAGCGAACGGCCCTGAAAGCGTGGATCGCGGACCAGTTCCGACAGACGGCCTTGCCACTTGGACAATGCGTCGTCGTAGGCCTTATCGGACAATTCCAGACCCAGATTCAGTTCCGACAGCACGGTCCGGTTATCGGTGTTGACCCGCACCATGGGCGCCACCGGCGACTCCTGCCGTTGTGTGTTGCCCAGTTTTTTCTGCAAGGCTTCCAGCAAAATCTGTCCCACGGTCAGCGAGCGGTAGCGGTCGTCCGTCCCCTCCACCACCACCCATGGTGCGCAAGGGGTGTTGGTCAGGCGCAAAAGATGGCCGGCGACATCTTGCAGTTTGTCGTAGGTCTTCAGCCGATCCCAGTTCCACTTGGTGACGCGCCATGCCGTGCGCGGGTCTTCTTCCAGGGCCTTGAGCCGGCGAACCTGCCCCTCTTTGGTCAGATGAAACCAGAATTTCAATACCAGCGCGCCTTCATTGACCAGCATGGACTCGAAGCGGTTGATCTGCTCGGCACGGGCATCCAGCTCCTTGAGCGTCACCTCGTTCTGGATGCGCTCGCGAATCGGGTCCGAATACCATGAACCGGCAAATATGCCGATGCGCCCCTTGGGCGGCAGCGAGCGCCAGTAGCGCCACATGGGCGGGCGTTCGCGTTCTTCATCGGTTGGCAAGGAAAACGCCAGCGTGGAGATGAAGCGCGGGTCCATCCACTCGTAGAGCATGTTGATGGTCTCTCCCTTGCCCGCACCGTCCTGGCCGCTGATGAGCACCACTACGGGAAACTTTTTACTCTCGTGCAGATTGACCTGCGCTTCGAGCAAGGCGGCCCGCAGTGCGGGCACCGCAGCACGGTATGTGGCTTTATCAATTTTGTGGCCGATTTCAGCGGATTCAAACATGTTTCAGAAATGTTTCAGAAGTTCAACGTAAGGGCGGGTATTTTTTGCCGGAGGAAAAGAGCCGTCGCGCGGTTGACACGACCACGATGGTGTCCGAGGTGCTGAGTTGCGGAAAATGCTCTTTGAGGGACTGGTACGCCATGTGTTCGTGGGATTTGCCTTCCCAGTGGTTATGGCTTTCGAAAAATGGGCGCAACGTTTCACAGGCTTCCACAAATACGGAGCGCACCAGCATATTTTCGCGGCGCTCGGTATCAGGACGGACGTCGGACATGGCGGCGTTCCTCGAACAAACAGATCATGGGGAGTCTCCAAAGTGGTGGTAGGTATTTTTGCCTGGATTCTAGGGGCTTGTGGCGCGTTCGGCCTCTTTGGCACATTTAATTCATGCGTGCAAAATCTGGTGTGGTGGGCATACCCACACACGTTCTGGTGGGGTACCATGCCTCAGTACAATCGAATCGTGCAATAGAGCAAGTTTCGTGCCCTTTCTTATGACTTCATCACCTCTTCGTTTATTTTTGTTGTTCGTCTGGCTGGGCCTTGTGTCTTCGGTTCAGGCGGAAAACGCTGACCGCAACAAGCCCATGAATATTGAGGCGGATGCGCTGCGCTACGATGATGTCAAGCAGATCAGTGTGTTCACCGGAAACGTGGTGTTGACCAAGGGCAGTATTGTGATTCGGGCCGCACGGATAGAAGTGCGCCAGGACCCGGATGGTTACCAGTCGGGGTGGATTACGGGGACTGCCGATAAGCCGGCTTCTTTCCGGCAAAAGCGCGAAGGTCTGGAGGAGTACATTGAGGCACAAAGCGGGGTCATCGAGTACGACGGACGGCTCGATACCGTGAAGTTCACGAACAACGCGCAATTGCGGCGCCTGCGCGGTGCCACGGTTGCCGATGAAATCAGCGGTGGACTGATCGTGTACGAGAATCTGACTGATACGTTCAGGGTGGATGGTGGCGCTACCAGTAAGGGAGCATCTTCGACCCAGGGCGGGCGGGTACGCGCCATGTTGACCCCTAAATCTGAGTCGACAACCACACCGCCCGCAACGGCTGCGTCTTCGGGCGGCGTACAGCAGCTGCGTTCCTCGACTACTCTGGAAAGTTCCCCCAAGTGAATACCGCTACGCAAAGTGGTGCCTTTGGCCCGATTGGTCGGCTGGAGGCGCGGCATTTGCAAAAATCCTACGGCAAGCGCCAAGTGGTCAAAGATGTCTCGCTGGTTGTGCGTACCGGCGAGGTGGTGGGTCTGTTGGGACCCAACGGGGCGGGCAAGACAACCTCGTTTTACATGATCGTCGGCCTGGTGCGCACCAGCGCGGGGGACATCACGATTGATGCGCAGTCGATTGAGCACATGCCCATCCATCGCCGCGCACGTCTGGGGCTGGGTTACCTGCCGCAGGAAGCATCGATTTTTCGCAAGCTCAATGTCGAAGATAACGTGCGGGCCGTGCTGGAGCTGCAACGCGACCCTTCGGGACGCCCCTTGCAAAGGGCCGAGATCGAGTCGCGCCTGACTGCCCTCTTGCAGGACTTGCGTGTCGAGCATCTGCGTGAATCGCCCGCATTGGCACTGTCCGGTGGGGAGCGGCGCCGGGTGGAGATTGCCCGGGCGCTGGCCACACAGCCGCGTTTCATCCTGCTCGATGAACCCTTTGCCGGCATCGACCCGATTGCGGTCATAGAAATCCAGCGTATCATCAATTTTCTCAAAGCACGCAACATCGGTGTATTGATTACCGACCACAACGTGCGCGAAACCTTGGGTATTTGCGACCATGCCTACATCATCAGCGAAGGCAACGTATTGGCTGAGGGTACTCCGGCGAACATTGTGGACAATGCCGAAGTGCGGCGGGTCTATCTGGGTGAACATTTCCGGATGTAAAGGGGAGACTTCCGTATGAAACAAGGCCTGTCTCTGCGTGTTTCGCAGCATCTGACGCTTACACCCCAGCTACAACAATCCATCCGACTGCTCCAGCTCTCGACGCTGGAACTGAGCCAGGAAGTGGAACAGATGCTGGACCAGAACCCTTTCCTGGAGAAAACCCAGGATGAGGCCATCAGCGAGGAATTCGGCCTGCCGCAAGCCGACACGCCCGTGAGCACGGGTGAACGTGCTCTTGATCTTGCTAGCAATTCAGTATCTGCTCCCGCTGATTCCACAAGCTCTACAAGCGATAGTGGTCAAAATAATGAGGAAGTGACACCCTTGACGGGCGATGAAGGCCCCGACTGGGATGGTGATGGCACGCAGGACATGTCGCCGGATGACAACGAGTGGGGCACCGATGCCAAGGCGCGCACCAATAACCTGGATGGGGGGGATGATCCCGATGCCACCGAATGGGCGCGTTCGCACGAGTCGTTGCAAGCGCACTTGCATCGCCAGGCCTTGGGTTTGCATCTGGGGCCGATGGATGCAGCTGCGCTAAGTTTTCTGATCGAATCGCTCAACGACGATGGCTACCTTGAAGACACCCTGGACGATCTGGTGCAGGGTCTGGCCGGTGCGGATACGGACACACAGCAGCTGGAGGATTTGCAACACCACTTCACGGTTGCCCTGCGTCTATTACAAAGCCTGGAGCCGACAGGTGTGGGCGCACGCGGCCTGGGGGAGTGCTTGCGTCTGCAACTCAAGGCCAGGTTAAATGAGGTATCCGCAGTCCCCAACCCCAATCAGCGTATGCTTTTGGAGCTTGCCTTGTGCATCTGCGAACAGCCCATGGATTTGCTGGCCCGGCGTGACATCAAGGCCCTGGTGCAGCGCTGTGGTGGCGTGGACGCCCATGTGCGTGAGGCGCTGGCGCTGATCGCACAGCTGGAACCCAAGCCTGGGCGGCGTTTTGTCAATATCGAGCGCAATCTGGTCGTACCGGACGTGCTGGTGGTGCCGGTTGTCAGGTCCGAAACCAGCCTGCACGCCGGTGCCAACTCCCAATTCCGGGTCATGCTCAACCCGGACGTCATGCCCCGGCTGCGGGTGCATGACATTTATGCCAACGTGCTGCGCAACCACCGCTCCACATGCGGCAAGGATGGCGCTGGCTACGCGGGTTTGCAGCAGCAGTTGCAGGAAGCGCGCTGGTTCATCAAGAATGTGCAACAGCGCTTTGACACCATCCTGCGCGTCAGCACGGCGATAGTCGAGCGGCAAAAAGGCTTTTTCACCCACGGCGAAATGGCCATGCGCCCCCTGGTGTTGCGTGAGATTGCCGATGAACTGGGCCTGCATGAGTCCACCATCAGCCGCGTGACCAGCGCCAAATACATGGCCACACCGTTTGGCACCTTCGAGCTGAAATACTTTTTTGGCTCGGGCCTGGGTACCGAATCGGGCGGTAGCGCATCCAGCACGGCGGTGCGTGGCCTGATCAAGCAGTTTATTGCCGCCGAAGACACCAGCAAGCCCTTGAGTGACAACCAGATATCCGAAATGCTCAAGGAACAAGGCATCGAATGCGCCCGCCGCACCGTTGCCAAATACCGTGAAGGCCTCAAGATTGCGACGGCTTCGCTCAGAAAGGAACTATGAACCAACTCACCCTGTTCCTCCCCTGTGCCGCTGGCGTGGAAGACCTGCTGGCGACCGAGGTGCATGGCCTCACCGGCTTGATGGGCGAGGATCTGCTGGTGCGCCGTGGTGGTGTGCTGCTGCGCTCTTCCTGGCGCGATGCCATGCGGCTGAACCTGCACAGCCGCCTGGCGCAGCGCGTGCTGGTGCAGCTGGCGTATGCGCAGTACCGCAGCGAGCAGGATTTGTACCGCATCGCGTCCGAGGTGGCCTGGGAAATCTGGTTTACCCCCCAAAACAGCATCAAGGTGGAAATGACGGCCCAGCATAGCCCGCTGAACAGCCTGAACTTTGCCGCGCTCAAGATCAAGGATGCCGTTTGTGACCGCTTTCGCACCAAGTCCCAGGGCGTGCGCCCGAGCGTCGATACCCGCTGGCCGGACGTGCGCATCCACGCCCATGTGACTACCGACAGCTGTTCGCTGTACCTGGACACTTCGGGCGAGGCGCTGTTCAAACGAGGATGGCGCGAAGACAAGGGCGATGCGCCGCTGAAGGAAACGCTGGCAGCCGCCATGCTGATGGCCTGTGGCTGGCCCGATGGCGATGAAAATGGCAAGCTGCTCCCGCTGTATGACCCGTGCTGCGGCAGCGGCACCATTGCCATCGAGGCCGCGCAGATGGCGTGCCATATCGCGCCCGGAGCGCTGCGCCGCTTTGCGTTCGAGCGCTATCTGCCATTTCAGGCACACGTATGGGATGCTATAAAATCAGAAGCTTCTCTCGCTATATCCATGGGCGCTACAGGCGAAAAGCCCATTATTTTTGGCAGCGACGTGTCGCACCGCATGGTCGATTTTGCCCAGCGCAACGCTGTGCGTGCCGGTGTTGCCGACGCCATTGAATTCCGGGGGGGCGATGCGCTCCAGCGTATGCCACCCACCGACGTTCCGGGTGTGCTGCTGCTCAATCCCCCCTACGGTGAACGTATCGCTGTGGGCGGCGTGGCCGGTAGCGCCCGCGAAAAGGCCGTGACCGAAGACGGTGGCGAATTCTTCAGCCAGCTGGCAACGCACTGGAAGAAGCACTACGCGGGCTGGAGCGGCTGGATTCTGACCCCGGACTTGAAACTGCCGGGCAAGATGCATCTGAAGGAGTCGCGTCGCATCCCCTTGTGGAATGGTCCGATTGAGTGCCGTCTGTTCCGCTTTGATATGGTCAAGGGCGCAGTGCGCGACAAAACCAAAGCTGCGTCCTAGAATCGTTTCATCCCTTGCGCTTTGGAGAACCCCCATGTTGCTCGATTTCTTCTACACCCTGCGCTCGGCACAATTGCCGGTTTCGGTCACCGAATACCTCACCTTGCTCGAAGCCCTGAAAAAAGGCGTGGTCGGGCCGACAGCGCCTGTGCCGGATGACGGGACGATTCCCAGCGCGTATACGATTGACGATTTTTATTACCTCAGCCGCACCGCCCTGGTCAAGGACGAGAAGCACTACGACAAGTTTGACCGGGCTTTTGCCGCCTACTTCAAGGGCGTTGAAATGGTGGCAGACTTCAGCAAGGACATTCCGCTGGATTGGCTGCGTAAAAACCTGGAACTCCATCTCAGCCCGGAGGAACTGGCCAAAATCCAGAAAATGGGCTGGGACGAACTGATGGAGACGCTGAAAAAACGCCTGGAAGAGCAAAAGGAACGCCACGAAGGCGGCAATAAATGGATTGGCACTGGCGGCACCTCGCCTTTTGGCGCGTATGGGCAAAACCCGCAGGGTATTCGCATCGGGCAGGACAAAGGCCGCAACAAGAGCGCGGTGAAAGTGTGGGACCAGCGGGTATACCGGGACTATGACGACACGCAGGAGCTGGGAACACGCAATATCAAGGTGGCGCTACGCCGTTTGCGCAAGTTTGCCCGCGAAGGCCATGAGCTGGAACTTGATCTGGATGACACCATCCATTCGACGGCAGCCAATGCTGGTTGGCTCGACATCAAGATGGTTCCCGAGCGGCACAACAACGTCAAGGTCTTGCTGCTGATGGATGTGGGCGGCACCATGGACGAGCACATTGCCCGGGTGGAGGAGTTGTTCAGCGCGACCAAGACCGAATTCAAGCACCTGGAGTTTTATTATTTCCACAATTGCGTCTATGACTTCATGTGGAAAAACAACCGGCGCCGCTATAGCGAAAAGTTTGACACCTGGGACATCATCCGCAAGTACAACAAGGATTACAAGCTGATTTTTGTCGGAGACGCCACCATGAGCCCCTACGAGATATTGCAAACGGGCGGCAGTGTGGAGTACAACAACGCAGAAGCCGGAGCCGAATGGCTGCAACGCCTGACCAATGCGTTCCCCAAGTTCGCCTGGATCAATCCCGAGCCCCAGGGTGTGTGGCAATACCGCCAGAGTATCAGCATCATTGCCGAAATCATGCACCAGCGCATGTACCCTCTGACCATCAAGGGGCTGGAAGAGGCCATGCGCCACTTGAGTAAATAAAGCACGTGAAACCCGTCCTCGCACTCCTCTTGTTGGCCGCTGCCTGTGGTGTGCAGGCGCGCGCTTCGGGGGATGCGCCCAGGATATACCGTTATGTTTCGGGCGGAACCGTTTCCTTTTCAGACATCCCTCCGCTGCGCAGCGCGTACACCATCTTTAGCCCTTCATGCTATGCGTGCAACGTAAACTCACCGATCCAGTGGGACTCGACCAAGCTGCATCTGGATGCGTATGGGAGCGTGATCGAGGAGACTGCGCGCCAGTTCCGGCTGGACCCGGCCCTGGTGCGCGCCGTGATCCACGCAGAATCGGGCTTCAACCCCGTGGCGCGTTCACGCAAGGGGGCAGTCGGCCTGATGCAGCTGATGCCTGCCACGGCCCAGCAGCTGGGGGTTGCGGATGCGCTGGTACCCAGCCTGAATATCCGTGGCGGGGTGCAGTACCTCGCTGGCCTGTTGGCCCAGTTCAATGGGAACGTTAGCCTGGCAACGGCAGCTTATAACGCCGGGCCAGGGGCGGTGCAAAAGTATGCCGGCATCCCGCCTTACGCCGAAACGCAGGTGTATGTGCAGCGCGTCAAGATTTTGCACCAGCGCTACCGCAGTGCCCTGCAAGGGTAAATCAAACGGGCATCAAACGGATAGTAGGCGCTCAAGGGTGTGGGGCCAGCTGATGCGCATGTCCTGGTAGCGCGAGCGACCGGCTCGCCCCATCTGGGCCGCTTTTTCTGGTTTTTCTGCCAGCGCATCAATGGCCTCGGCGATGGCCTGTGCGTCGGGTTCTTGCACGTAGCCCGTGTCCTGGTGCACGACAAATTGCAGCGGGCCGCCCGAGTCCGAGCAGGTGATGACGGGCTTGCTACTGAGCATGGCCTCCAGGGTGATATAGCCGTAGTCCTCGTCGTAGGGGCCGAAAAACACCCCCAGGCTATGGGCATAAAAAGCGATTTTTTCCGCGTCCGTGATGTGTCCCAACAGTTTGACCCGGTTCTCCAGGCCTAATTCGGCAATCAACTGGCGGTACATGGGCTCCTGGCCGCCGGTGCCGGCAATCACGATGCTGGTGTTCGAGCGCAAGAGTGCCGCCGAGCGGATCAGCAATTCCTGGCGTTTGAGTGTTTCGAGCCGGCTGGGGTAAAAGATGTACGGTTGTGCGCTGGCACAGCGGAAAAATTCCGCCTGTGCGGGGGGATGCAACAGCGGTTCGGCTTCCAGCTGGTTGAATTGCGCCAGACGCTGCGCAACACGTGGCGAATTGGCAAAGCGATGGTGTACCCTTTGCAGCACCCGCTTGTCAAATGCCGTGATGGCTTCGCGCAGCCGGGATTGCTCAGGTGTTGCCGTACTGGCATCAAAAAGCTCATAGGCTGCGCGGTGCTGGTGCATCAGCCACACGGTATGCTGGGGATGGATGACACCGTAACCGGGAAATTGCAAGCTGATCACGCGGTCCACCGGCTGGCCATTGGGTCTGGTCAAATCCAGATGTTCGGCAAAATGCATGACATCGTGAATGGCCTTTTCGGGCGAGAACTGAAAGGGAAAGCGCATCAGTTCCACCTGGTGTCCCAGGGCACGCAAGCCGTCAACCGTGCCCTGCACATGGTGCGTGGCCCCCCCAAAGATGAATGGAACGTGGCAGGCTGTGACGATGATGTTCATGGGTATGTTTTATGGTTTGCGTGCCACCACACCATAATCCTGCGGGCCGTACAGGTGGCCGTTGACGCGCTCGGCCAAAGCACCCGATTCCTGTACGCGGTCCGTGCCCGGATAGGGGTTGAGGCGCAAGAAGTGTTGCGCGGAAAAGCCGTGGTAGCCCAGCAGGAAGCGCAAGGATGTGGGTGTTATGGGATTGCGGTGGGTGTGGTCGTGGTAGAAGGTATGGCTGCCCACCAGGACGTTTTCCGGGTTGGGCGTCTCCAGCACCAGCACACCGCCCGGTGCGAGCACGCGCCATGCCTGGGCGATCAGCGTGAACAGTTGCTCGAATGGCAGGTGTTCGATGATGTGAAATCCGCTGACTAGGCCATACGTTCCGTCCGCCTGTTGTGCCAGCCACTCCAAGGCGTTGGCATGCACGGCGCGTAAGCCCCGGCTTTGGCAATGCTGCACCATGGCCGGGTTCAGGTCCAGCCCCATGGCGTCAAACCCCTGGGCGCACAGCAATTCCAGCCATTCGCCCCGGCCACAACCCAAATCAAGCATGGGCAAAGCCAGCACTTCCGGCGCCACGGTGACCAGATGGGGCAGGTAGGGGGTGAGTTTCTGGGTGATTTCGGCATGGCTGCCACGCATGGCGTTCTCAAATGCCAGGTAGTAGTCGTCGATTGCGTCAATTTCGGGCTGTGTATCTGGCGGTGGTGGTGGTGATGGTGGTGCGGCGGGTGTTGTATTGCTCACCGCGTGTGCTGCGTTGCGCAACTGCAAAGTCATCACCCGTGCCTGCAACAGTTGCAACTCGAAGCGGTGCTGTTCTTCAAGGTTTTTGTACGCTTGCTGTTGTGCTGTGAATCGGGTTTCCTGCTCGGCTTGGCGTGACGCCAAGCTATTCAGGTGCTGCCCGGTAGCCGTTTGCCACGATTCCTGCCGATCAGAAAACTGATCGAAACGCTGCGCGGTCTGTGCCTTCCAGGTTTCCTGCTGGTCCAGACTCTGTTCGGTATAGGTGTTCCAGGCCCCTTGCTGATCGAGGCGCTGCTGGGTATGCGCGTTCCATGTGCCTTGTTGCGCGATGTGCGTGCGCAGGGTGTTATCGAGCGCGGGGATGTGTGCGGCGACCTGGCTGATGCGCGTGCCCAGGCGTCCCGAAGCGGCCAGGAGCAGGTGGCGCCAGGCGCTATACGCCTTGCTGGCCAGGCGGGTGGGCGCTGTCAGTCCGATGCGCTGCCCGGCAACGCTGGCAAAGTAAAACAAGGAAGATAAACCAAAGCCTGCTACCCGTGCATGGGCCTTGCGGCCTTCGGGCGAGGTGCGCAGGGCCGCGAGCACAAACATCTGGCCGTAGCCCTGCTTGAGCTTTTCCAGGTAATGCTGGATTCCAAGGGCATCGGCAGGGCGGCGCAGCAGTTGCTGGTATGCGGTTTCGATGAACTGGGTGTTGTCACTGATGAGCAGGAAATCATCGACATGGTCCAGTTGCTGTGCGTGCCGTGTCTGTACCGGGTTGGTGATGGGGGTGGATGCCGTGGATGCCGGCACGGATGTAGCCACACCGGACCTCCCGCTACCGGATTGCATAGGGTGAACCGTGCTTACCTGGTATTCTGGCCGCGCGGCTTCGTCCCGGATGGACTGAATGAGTTGGTCAATGTGCGGCATGTTGCTCATATGCTTTGGTTGGTTCGGTTGCTTGTTTCAAAAGCCAGCGTTTTCCACAATGCGTCTGCGACCTGATCCCAGGTGCGTACCGGCGCAGGGGTAGTAGGGGCGGGGCGAATATTTTGCAGGGCCATCAAGGCTGTCAAGGCTGTTACCCAGGGGGCTACATTGTCCACGGGTAAATAGCTCGGCCAGTCGCCTCCGACTTCGCGCAGTACCGGGATGTCGGCTGCCAGAACGGGGCAGCCCAGGTAGGCCGCCTCGGCCAGCGGCAGACCAAAGCCCTCGTCCAGCGAGGCAAATGCCAGTGCCTGGGCGTTTTTGTACAGCGTATGGAGCTGCACGTCGGGCAAATGGATAAAGCGGTGCAGGCGTCGCCCTTTTTCAGCGTGTGTTTCAATGCGCTGCAGCAGGGCATCCGAGCACCAGCCCGAAGCGCCCACCAATACCAGTTGCAAGGGGCTGCCTTGTTGCCACAATTGCTCAAACGCTGCCAGCACCAGCTGGTGGTTCTTGCGCGGCTCGATGGTGCCGACCATGAGGACGAATGGATTTTCCGGCAATTCCACCAGTGGAAGGGTCGGTGGCGGTGTTGGCAGGAAGTCTGCGCCCAGTGCCAAGCGCACGACCGGCGCGCGCGTGCTGTGGCCTTGCAGCGCTGCGCGTACCACGTGCGAGGGGGTCAGCAACACACTGGCGCGTTTTACGAGTTGCTGCAGATGCGCAGCAAAGCGTGCGGGCAGTTCCGGCTTGAACCATTGTGGTTGCTGTAGCGGCAGCAGGTCATGCACAAAACCGGCCAGCACGGCGCCGTTGCCCAGTGCGGCATCCACAGCAGGCCAGGGGTCTAGATACCAGGAGGCATCGGCGAGCAAGAGGGTATCGCCCTGCCCCGGTTGAATGGGTTCGGTTGTGGCCTGTGCTGAGGGGTGTGTATCAGGCGTATCACCTTCCAGTGCGTGGCGTGGCAGTTGCGTGAGCCTGTACCAGCGTGCGCCTTCAAATACAACGGCCTCTACCGCACAATCCCTGTTTTTCGTGCTGCTTGCGTGCAGGGCGTGCCACAACCGGCGCACGACCCGCTGAATGCCGGTGTGCTGTTCCGATTGCAGGGTGCGCGTTACATCCAGCAGCAGTCTGCGCATCACGCCATGGGGATCGGGTTTATGGCTGCGTTGGTTGCGCCAGCCAGCCATTGACGGTGGCGATTTTTTCGGGCAGCGCCTGCCCGGCCAGTGACCATAGCCGGATCAGGGATACGGTATAGAGGTGGCGCGCCAGAGCCAGATCGCGTTTGGCCAGGAGATGTTGCTGTTCGGCGTTCAAAATATCGATCACGGTGCGCACGCCTGCCCTGTGTGACATGCGGGTCGATTCAATCAACTGTGCGGTGGAACGTTCTGCCTGTTCCAGCGCTTGCACCTTGGCAATATTCTCGGTAACGCCACGGTGTTCGCGCTGTACCCGCAATTGCAGGTCGCGGCGCGTTGCCTCCAGTTGCATCCTGGCGCGCGATGCCTCCGCAATGGTTGATCGCACCTGGGCACTGACGTAACCGCCTGCGTACAGTGGCAGGTTGAACTGCAAACCCAGACTCTGTTGCTTGTATTTGGAAAAGAGCCGCGTGACATTTTCGCTCTCGCTGGACGAGAGTTGCGCGACCGCATCCAGCGTCGGCTTGTGGCCTGCGGTGGCTTTGTCCACTTCCAGCTCGGCGCTGCGCACACGCGCAGTCAGCGCCTGTAACTCCGGGCTATTGCGTTCGGCATCGTCCAGCCATGCCTGCAAGTCCGTCGGGTTGAGTGCCTGCAAATCCAGCCGCTTGGGGTCCAGTGCTGCCAGTACATCGGCGGGTTGCTGCACCATGGCCGACAGGGTACGCCGTGTAAATTCGGCGTTTTGGCGCGCTTCGAGTGCTTGCGCTTGCACCATGTCCAGCCGTGCCTGTGCTTCGTCGATGTCGGTGCGGGTACCGGTGCCCGCTTTCAAGGCGTTGCGCGCCGCATCGAGCTGGCTGAGTGTCAGGGTGCGCTGTGCTTCAATGAGCTTGAGCTGGTCTTCAGTTTGCAGCGCATCAAAGTAGGCTGCCGCCACTTTCATCGTCAGGTTTTGCTCTTCTGCCCGCAAGACGGCGGTGGCATCTTCGACCATGGACTGCGCTTGCTCCATCCCCTTCCACAGGTTCGGGCGGTACAGGGGTTGGCGCACGGCCAGGGTCAGGTTGCGGCTAACGTAGTTATCATCACTGACGCCAGAATTGGTCGTGGTTTCCAGCTGGTTATTGTTGATGGAACCATTGAGCGTCACATTGGGCAGCAGTTGCGCCTTGGCCATGGGGATGCGTTCGCGCTGGGCTTCCGTGGAAAAGCGGGTGGCCTGAATGCCGGCATCGTTGGCCAGTGCAGCGGCTGTGGCAGCGCTCAGGTCCAGCGCGTTCGCCATGCTGGATGCTGCCAGCAGTCCCGCCAACAGGGGCGCGCAATGCCACCAGTGCGGTGTAGTTCTTGAATGCATCGTCATCATATTACTCCTCGGTCATGGAGGCGGCAATGCGCTTGGTCAGCGGATGCAGCAGGTACGTCAGCAAGGAGCGCTCGCCACCTTTGAAGATCACCTCCACGGGCATGCCGGGCTGCAACTGGTGCTTCCCAAGCTTTTTCCTGCCCTCGGGTGTCACCGCCACCCGAGCCAGGAAATACGGGGCTCCCGTGTGGGCATCGGTCAGCAGATCGGCGGAAATCGACTGCACTTCGCCCTGCACGACCAGCTGGGGTGAATGGGCAAACGAGGCAAAGCGTGCATCGACCATCTGGCCTTTGCTGATACGGTCAATCATGTGCGGTGGCACCTGGGTTTCGAGCAAAAGGCTATCGTCTTCGGGCACGATGTCCATGATCTTCTGCCCTGGCGGGATCACGCCACCGGCGGTCTGGAATGCCAGGCCAACGACGTGTCCCGAAGCGGGTGAACGCACTTCGGTACGGGCGAATTCATCGCGGATCGCCTTGATTTTCTCGGCATCGGCCAAGACCTCGCGTGTGACATCGGCCAATTGTGTCTCCACTTCCTTGCGGTATTCCTGTTGGCGCAGGATGGCACGTTGGCCCATTTCAGACATGGCGCGCTGGGCGCGCTGGATGTTGCCCTGCAAATCGGCCATGCTGGCGCCGATATCGGCCAGGGTGCGTTCGAGTTCGAGCTGCCGGTTGCGTGGCGCGTAGCCCTGGGCTACCAGACCTTTGGTGTTGTCGTGTTCTTCGCGGACCAGTGCCTGCTGGCTCTGGCGGCTCTTTAATACGTTGCCGTAGGAGCGAATCATTTCATTTTGTCCTTGCCGGGCCTCTTCCAGTGCCTGCATATCTGCCGCCAGTGCTGCATGCCGTGCGTTCAGCAATTGCTGCTGGGTGGCCATTTGCTGGCGGATCAAGGGATCTTTTGCTGCTTCCTTCAGGTCAGGATGCCATTGGATGGCGCTTGCATTGGTTTGTTCGGCCAACAGCCGTCCTTGCATGGCGCGCAAGCCCAGATAACGTTGCCGGATCGCCTCCAGGTTGGCGCGCGCTCCCGCATCGTCCATACGCAGCAACAAATCCCCGGCCTTGACCTGCTGCCCTTCCTTGACCAAAACTTCCTTGATGATGCCGCCACTCAAGTGCTGCACGCTCTTGCGTTTGGTATCCAGTGACACATAGCCGGCGCTGGGTACGCCTTCGTTCAACGGGGCAAAAGCCGCCCAGAGTAAAAATAATCCAAAGCCGATACCCAAAGCCCAGAACCCGATATGGCCAGGCTGGAGTTTTTTTGCAGGACGGGCATTGCTGCCCACTTCAATGGGCTGCACATCGGTCGGGAGTGCGTGTAAGGATGGTTTCATGGTGTACTCGGATCAGAAAAATGAAAGGAATGTTTTTCTATAGCTTACATAGCTGCTTGCGCACTATTGGCGCGGGCCGCAGCCGCATTTAGTTCTTTCAGCACGACATCGCGCGGCCCGTTGTATAGCACTTGCCCGTCACGCAGGATCAGCAAAAGGTCGGCGACCGCCAGTGCTGCCGGGCGGTGCGTGATCAGCACCACGGTTTTGCCTGCGGCTTTGAGCTTTGTGATGGCATTGGACAGCGCGGCCTCACCGGCATCATCCAGATTGGCGTTGGGTTCATCCAGTACCACCAGTTGCGGTTGGCCGTACAGGGCCCGTGCCAAGCCCAGCCGCTGGCGTTGTCCGCCCGAAAGCAGACTGCCCGCCTCGCCTACCGGCGTGTCATACCCCTTGGGGAAGCGCAAAATGGCTTCATGCAAGCCGGTTTGCTGGGCGGCAAAAATGACCATGTCTGGATTGACGGCATTCAGCCGCGCAATGTTGTCGGCGATGGACCCGTCAAACAGTTCGATATCCTGTGGCAAATAGCCAATGTGCGGCCCCAGCGCAGTACGGTCCCAGCTTGCAAGCGCTACCTGATCGAGCAACACCTGGCCCTGTACATCGGGCCAGATGCCGATCATGGTTTTGGCCAAGGTTGTCTTGCCAGAGCCTGATGGCCCCATGACCACCAGCACCTGCCCCGGCTCGATCTGCAGGTTGATGTCCTTGAGGATCGGTTTCTCGCGTCCTGGCGCAGTGGCACCCACTTGCTTGAGTTGCAATGTGCCGCGTGGCGGTGTTTGCTGTTTGGCTGGTGGCGCTGCCGGGTGCATGCCCAGCAAGGTTTCCAGACGCTCAAAGGCCATCCGCGCGCCAATGAAGCCGCGCCAGATCGAAACCAGCATGTCAATGGGCGCCAGCGCCCGGCTCATCAACACGTTGGCGGCAATCATGGCTCCGGGACTGAGTTCACCGTTGATGACCAGCAAGGCGCCGGCACCCAGTGCCAGGGATTGCTGGGTGTAGCGGACAAACTTGCTGATGGCCGTCATGCGCCCTACCTTGCCGCCGGCCTGGGCATGAAGTTCCAGTTCCCGCACGTGTTTTTCTTGCCATTTGGCCTGTAACTGGGGACTCATGCCCAAAGCCTCGACCACTTCGGAATTGCGCAACTTGCTTTGCAGATACAAATTGGTGTCAGATTGGGCCTGGCTCGCTTCTTCGGAGGGCTTGATGCTGCCACGATGTCCCAGCCACACCAAAAGCCCTTGTACCAGGGCAAACACAATCGACAGCCAGCCCAGCATGGGGTGCAATAAGAAAAGCACTGCCAGATAAATCAGCGTCCAGGGCAAATCGAACAGCGCCAGGACACCGTTGCCGGTGATGAACTGGCGCACGGTGAGCAAATCCGCAAATGCCCGTCCGGGGTTGGCGTCGGCCTGGTTCAGATGGGTCGAGAAGCTGGCATGAAAAACCCGGCTGCCCAGCTGGTTGTCCAGGCGTACTCCGGCTGTTACCAGCATGCGCGAGCGCAGCCATTCTGCCACTCCCATGACGGCAAACAGCCCCACCGTCAGAAGCGATACCGCCAGCAGAGTCAATTCGCTGCGGCTGGACATGACCCGGTCATAAACCTGCAGCATGTAGAGCGTGGGGGCGAGCATCAGCACATTGGCCAGCATGCTCAGGCAACCCACCATCACGAATTCGCGCCGGAAGGACCACAGAACCTGGCGTAATTCGCTCACCGTGCCAGTTTTTCCAGCTTTTCCAGCATTGGCGGGGCGAATATCTGAACGGGATAGGGTAGATGCGGTAGATGCGGTGGACGTGTTCATGCTTGGGCCTGGGCAATCAGGGGGGTTGCGGATGGGGCAGCGGCGGGTGCGGGTGCTGCGGCCGCCGCTGCATTGGCTTGCTGGGCCGCTTTGTTGAGCGCGGCAATGACATCTTTGGTAGGACCAAAAGCTTGCACGGTGCCATCGCGCAGAATCAGCATCTTGTCGGCTACCTGCAGGACATGGGTGCGGTGCGTGATCACCACAAAGGTGGTTCCCATCGCCTTGAACTGGGCAATCGCTTGCAACAAAGCCATGTCACCGGCTTCGTCCAGGCTGGAGTTGGGCTCGTCGAGTACCACGAACGCAGGTCGGCCAAACAATGCGCGCGCCAGTGCCACGCGCTGACGCTGGCCACCGGACAACTGCACGCCACCGCGTCCTATGGGGGTTGCGTACCCCAGAGGCAGCGCTTCAATGAAGGCATGCAAACCGACCGCCCGTGCGGCTTGCTCCACCTCCGCAGCGGTGGCATTGCCAAAGCGGGCAATGTTTTCAAAAATCGTGCCGTCAAAAATTTCCACATTTTGTGGCAGATACCCGATGCGCGGCCCGAGTTCAGCTTTGGACCAGATGTACACATCCGCGCCATCGAGCCGTACCTTGCCCCCGCTGGCCGGCCACAAGCCAACCAATAAGCGCGCCAGCGAGGTTTTTCCGCAGGCTGAAGGCCCGACTACGGCCAGCACTTCGCCCGGTTGCAGGGAAAAAGCCACGCCCTTGATGATGGGGACGGGCGAACCCGGTGCGCCGGCTACCAGATTTTCGACCAGCAAATGCCCTTTGGGCGCGGGCAAGGGCATGCCCGCAGTTTTTGCGGGAAAGGCTTGCAGCAGCTGATCCAGCCGACCCCAGGCTACCTGGGTATTGATGAATTGCTGCCATTGGGAGACCAGTTGCAGCAAGGGCGCCAGCACCCGCCCGCCAATGATCGAGGCCATGATCATCATCCCGCCACCCCCATTGAGCTGGTTATTGAGCAAAGCCCAGCACGATAGCCCCAATAGCCCGCTGGAAATGACCTGTTGCCATGCCTTGCCCATGGACTGAAAAGCGCCCGCTGCGCTGGAGGCCGTGGCTTGCAGGCCCAGAAATTTGCGCTGCCGCTCCAGCCAGGTGGCGTGAATGGCGTGCAGCATGCCCATGGAATGCACCACTTCGGCATTGCGCAGCGTGTTATCCGCATACTGCTGCGCGGCAATGGCGCTGCGATTGGCCTCCAGCAAAGGGGGTTGGGTGCTGCGGTCATTCAACCAGCCGATCAGGGTTTGCACGATGGCCCCAAGCAAGGCAAACCAGCCCAGAACCGGACTGATGGCAAAGATCAGCACAAGAAATAGCAACGCCACCGGGATTTCCATCGCCGCCAGTACAAAGGGGGACTGCAAAAAATCACGCACCGATTTCAGATCGCTCATGGGCTGCGTCGTGCCGCCCGGTGCGCGTTTGAGGTTGGCTTCAAAAATCAGTGTGAAGATGCGCGCATTGAGTTGGTGGTCAAATTCATGGGCTGCTGCGCGCATGATTTCGGTACGTGCCCAGTCCAGCACCTCCATGACGGCATAGGCCAGCATCACCATCAAGGTCAACATCACCAAGGTGGCGTGGCTGCGGCTTTCCACCACGCGGCCATAAACCTCCAGCATGTACAGGCTCGATGCCAGTACCAGCACACTGGAGATAATACTGAACAGCGCGGCACGTAGAAAATGGGGTCTGAGTGCGCGTATGGCGCTGGCGAGTTCAGATGTGGATTGGGGTCGCATCAAGGGGTTTCCTCTATCAAAAGGTATTGTGGAATGTCTGCGCTATCCGGCAGTGCCGGTGTCGCGGCCTCGTCGGCTTGCGACAATGAAAATACCAGGTCAAACGTGTCCATCGTGGCGCGTCGGAGCACGACTTCACGCAATTTCAGCGTATGAAAGCACTCCTCGTCTTCCGGTTTGAGCGCCAGTTGAAAGCGCATGCGCCCGTCCAGCGTCAGCATCGAAATCTGCCCGGCGCGCAGGCTCAAGGTGTGCCGGTCAAAGTACACCGGGCAGGTGGCGTCAAAGCGCACCTGCGGCAGTGGCTTGTCGCTGCGGCGTGTCAGGTTGAACGGGCTGCCCGGATGCTGAAACAGCAGCCGACAAGTGCGCGCCACCGAATAGATGGCGTTACAGATCATTTGTGAACCCAGCGCCGGAAATTGCGCGCGCAAGTCCTTGTACGCCAGATGGTGCAGCGCCACCCGGTTCCAGATGCGCGTTTGTTGCACCACCTGCATCAGGGCATTGCAGGCCTGGGCAAACATGGCCTGCAACTCCTTGAGTCGCTGCACTTGTTCTGCGTTGGTGGTGAGGGAAATACAAATCTGCACGGTACAATTTCATATAGGAACGGCGGCGACTGTAGCACATCTCCTATATGAAGTTTTGTACCTCCCCAAAAAATTTATGAAAATTGCAATCGTGGCGCCAAGCCCTGTGCCTTTTGGCATCGGGGGGGCGGAGAACTTGTGGAGCGGATGGCTCGCAGCGCTCAATGCGCAACCCGGCGTGGAAGCCGAACTCATCAAGTTGCCCAGCCCGGAGCGCAATTTCTGGGAAATACTGGCCAGTTACCGGCAGTTTGCCTACCTGGACCTGCGCCACTTTGACCGCATCATCAGCACCAAGTATCCCGCCTGGATGGCGTTGCATCCCGACCACCATGTTTTTCTACAGCACACCTTGCGTGGTCTTTATGACACCTGGCCCACGGGTCTTTCCACGGAACTGCCCGGTCCGCAGCCGCCGGAAGTCAGTCATTTACTCCGGTTATTAGAGCGCTCCTCGCACAGCAGACAAGCGCTGGACGATATTTTTGCTGGTATTGACGCCTTGCGGCACGCAGCCCCCGGTTTGCCTACGGGCCTGTTTGCATTGCCTGGCGCACTCCTGCGCCGCATCGTGCATGCGCTTGATGGTATCGGTCTGGCGCGCACGGCCATTCGCCGTTACGCCGCCATATCCGCAACCGTCGCCGCCCGCGCGGATTATTTTCCTGCCGACGTACCGCCTCATGAGGTGCAGGTGTTGCACCACCCCACCCTGGTGCGCGCCCTGCCCGCCCTGGGCTCGCCCCTGGTCCCTCCCGGCGCCATCTTTACGGCCAGCCGGCTCGATGCGCCCAAACGCATGGACCGAGTGGTGCAGGCCTATATCAAGGCCAAGGTGGATATTCCGCTGGTGATTGCCGGGGATGGCCCGCAGCGCCAGCTCCTGAACGATCTGGCCCATGGCCATCCCCATATCCATCTGGTCGGGCGCCTCACCGACGCCGAGCTGGCCAGCGCTTACCAGAGTGCCTTGTTTGTGCCGTTTGTGCCAGATCGGGAGGACTACGGCCTCATCACGCTGGAGGCCTTGCAAGCCGGAAAGCCGGTGTTGACCTGTACCGATGCAGGCGGGGTTACCGAGCTGGTGCAGCACGAAGTGAACGGCCTGATCGTCCAGCCGGACGTGTCCAGTCTGGCAGCTGCCATGCGCAGACTGAGCAACGATGCCGAATTGCGCAACCGCCTGGCGGCACGGGCGCAGTCCAGCGTGGCGCATATTGCCTGGCCTGCTTTGGCGCAGGCTTTTTGCCGACCCTATCCCCGGATTGCGGTCATCAATACTTTTTCCATCTACCCGGCGCAAGGGGGCGGGCAGCTGCGCTTGTTGCATCTCTACCGGGAACTGGCGCGCCAGGCGGATGTGCGCATGGTGAATCTCAGCCACGATGCGCCCCAAGCCACGCAGCGCTACCTCGCACCCGGCCTGCAAGAGCGTGTAGTGCCCATGACGGCCGCGCACCGCGCCCACGAAACGGCGCTCAAGGCGCAGCTCAAGGCCTCCTGTGTTGACGTGTCGGCCATGTTGCAGCCCGAACTCAGCCCGGACTGGCTGGCTGAGATTGCCAGCGCCTGTGCGTGGGCGGACGTGGTGGTGTCCAGCCATGTGTATGCCTACCCCGCCATCCGGCAGGTGTGGCAAGGGCCAGTGGTGTACGAAAGCCACAACATCGAGGCCGACCTGAAGGCCGCCATCTTTGGCCACGCCGTCGCCACTCTGGAGCAGGTCCGCTCGGTGGAACAGGCCTGCGCGCGCCAGGCGCCGCTGGTCTTGTGTTGCAGTCCGGAAGACGCTGTGCGCATGCAACAGCTCTACCAACTTCCCGTCTTGCCCGATACCGCTCCCAATGGCGTGGACGTGCGTGCGTTCCCGCAGTTGCAGGCGTTTGAACGCCAGGCCCTGCGCCAGCGCATGCGCATGGACCAACACCCGATAGCCCTGTTTGTTGCCAGCCTGCATGGCCCGAACATTGACGCCTTGCTGGCGCTGCTGCCGGTGGTGCGCGATTGTCCCGATGTGCTGTTTGTCATCATCGGCAGTGTTTGCCACGCAGCGGCTTTGCCTGTGGCATCCGAGTTGCCCGCCAATCTGTGCCTGATGGGGCGTTTGAGCGACAGCGAATTGCGTGTCTGGCTGGCAGCAGCCCATGTGGGCCTTAATCCGGTGGTCAGCGGCTCGGGCACCAATCTGAAAATGCTGGAGTACGCCGCTGCCGGGCTGCCCATGCTGAGTACGCCCTTTGGTGCGCGTGGCGGGCTGTTTATCGACGGTGAGCACTATGTCGCCGCCGAAATGCCGGTATTTGCCCAGACGCTGCGGCATATGCTGGCACCCGCTCAGGCGCACGCTTGCCAGACCATGGCACAAGCCGCCCGCCAGCGCGTGGCGGATGAGGGCGATTGGCGCATCATTGCCCGGCACATGTGGGACGCATTGGCCAAGGTGTTGCCCGCAGCGGATGGAAGAGATAAAAATCATGAATGATATGAATATGACCGAACCAGCCTTGCCCGAGGGGTGGCTGCGTGTGCAGGCGCTGGACCTGGAGGCACAAGGCGTTGCCCACAGGCCCGACGGCAAGGTGGTGTTCATCGAAGGTGCCTTGCCATCCGAAGTGGTCAGCGCGCAGATCCACCGTTCGAAGAGCAGTTTCGACAAGGGCGTGGTGACGCAGATTCACCAGAAATCGTCCCAGCGGGTGCGTCCGCAGTGCCCGCATTTTGGCCTGCATGCCGGTGCGTGCGGCGGTTGCAAGATGCAGCACCTGCACGTGTCCGCGCAGATTGCCATCAAGCAGCGTGTGCTGGAGGACAACCTGTGGCACATCGGCAAGGTCCGCGCCGAGACCATCCTGCGCGCCATCGAGGGTCCGGCCTGGGGCTACCGCTACCGGGCGCGGCTGTCGGTGCGCTATGTGCGCAAAAAAGGCACCGTGCTGGTGGGCTTTCACGAACGCAAAAGCCAGTTCGTCGCCGACATGCGGGAATGCCCCGTGCTGGCACCGCAGGTCAGCGCCTTGCTGCTGCCCTTGCGTGCCTTGATTGGCGCACTGGACGCGCGGGAGTCCTGCCCCCAGATCGAGCTGGCGGTGGGTATCAACCCGCAAAACGGCACGGAGATCGCCGCTCTGGTGCTGCGCCATATGCTCCCCTTGAGCGAAGCCGATCTGCAGCGGCTGCGCCAGTTTGCCCAGGAACATCCCGTGGTGCAATGGTGGCTACAACCCAAGGGGCCGCAAACCATCCATCTGCTGGATGCGGATACTGCGCAACAACTGGCCTATGTCTTGCCGGAATTCGGCATCACCATGCCGTTTCGCCCGACCGATTTCACCCAGGTCAATCCCCACATCAACCGGGTGCTGGTGTCGCGGGCGCTGGGGCTGCTGGAAGTGGGGCGCAACGAGCGTGTGATCGACTGGTTTTGTGGCCTGGGGAATTTCACCTTGCCACTGGCCACCCAGGCGCGCGCCGTCCTGGGGGTTGAGGGCGACAGCGCGCTGGTGGCACGTGCGCGGCAGAATTTTGAGCTGAATTGGCCTGTAGGCCATACCAGACGAGCGGGTGCAGCTACTGAATTTGTAGTACGAAATTTATTCGAAATGACACCTGAAATGTTGCTGGCAGACGGTGGTGCGGACAAATGGTTGCTCGATCCGCCACGTGAAGGCGCCTTTGCGCTGGTGCAGGCTCTGGCCGAACTGCGCCAACGCCAGGCCACGGGGGGGGCGGCCATGCCGCACTGGAGCGCGCCGCGCCGCATTGTCTATGTGAGCTGCACTCCGGCCACACTGTCGCGCGATGCCGGGGTGTTGGTACACCAGGCGGGCTACCGCTGTGTCGCAGCCGGTGTCGTCAACATGTTCGCGCATACCGCGCATGTGGAAAGCATGGCGGTGTTTGAGCAAGCCGATCAGGCATTGAACTGCAAGGCGGCTAACCCGGCATAGACGCCGCCATGCGCCACCAGCTCGGCGTGTGTGCCTTGCTCGACCAACCTGCCGTGGTCCAGTACCACGATGTGGTCCGCCTTTTGCACTGTTGCCAGCCGATGGGCGATCACCAGGGTCGTGCGGTTGCGCATGGCCGACTCCAGCGCCGCTTGCACCATGCGCTCGCTTTCCGCATCCAGCGCGCTGGTGGCTTCGTCCAGCAGTAACAATGGCGGGTTTTTCAGCATGGCGCGGGCAATGGCGATGCGCTGGCGCTGTCCGCCGGACAAGCGCAATCCGCGCTCGCCCAAAAAGGTGGCGTAACCTTGCGGCAGCGCGTTGATGAATTCATGGGCAAAGGCGGCCTTGGCAGCGGCATGCACCTCCTGGTCGCTGGCTTCGGGTTTGCCGTAGCGGATGTTTTCCAGCGCGCTGCTGGAAAAAATAACGGCATCCTGGGGAACGATGCCGATGCGCTGGCGCAAGGCACCCAATGCCATCTGGCGCGTGGGAACGCCATCGAGCACGATGCTGCCGCTGGCCGGGTCGTAAAAACGCAACAGCAATTGAAAAACCGTACTCTTGCCCGCACCACTGGGGCCAACAATGGCCACGGTCTGGCCCGGCTGAATGTCGAGCGAGAAATCCGCCAACGCCGCCGTTTGGGGACGTGAAGGGTAGTGAAATTGAATTGTTTCAAATTTGATAGTGCTTCCCGCTCGTGGGGCGGGCGCTACAGCCGGATTTGGTGGTGAAACAATTGGCGAGCGGGTATGGAGCAGCTCCATCAGGCGCTCGGTCGCACCTGCGGCGCGCAACAGATCGCCATACACCTCACCCAAAACGGCAAAGGCGCTGGCCAGGATGATGACGTACACCACGGTCTGCCCCAGGTGGCCCGCCGTGATGCGCCCGGCTGCCACCGCCTGCGTGCCCTGGTACAGACCCCACAGCAGCGCAGCCGACGTGGCAATGATGATGAAGGCGACCAATAGCGCGCGCGCCTGGGTGCGGCGCGCGGCAGTGGCAAAGGCCTTGTGGGTCGAGTCGGTAAAACGCGCCACTTCGCGCGCTTCGGCGGTATAGCTTTGCACGACCGGTATGGCGTTGAGCACCTCGGCGGCAATCGAGCTGGAGTCGGCGATGCGGTCCTGGCTGGCACGCGAGAGCCGACGCACCCGTCGGCCAAACCACAGGCTGGGCAGCACGACCAGCACCAGGACGCCCAGGACCTGGACCATCACGTACGGGTTGGTCCACACCAGCACGCCCAGGGCGCCCACGCCCATGACCAGATTGCGCAAGCCCATGCTCAACGAGGAGCCGACCACGGTTTGCACCAGCGTGGTGTCGGCGGACAGCCTGGAGAGCACTTCGCCCGTTTGCGTGGTTTCAAAGAATTCCGGGCTTTGTTCCAGCACGTGCGCGTACACCGCGTTGCGCAGGTCCGCTGTAATGCGCTCGCCCAGCCAGCTGACCATGTAATACCGTGCTGCCGAAAACAGCCCCAGGGCGACTGCGACGGCAAACAGTGCCACGAAGTGTTCCCGCAGCGCCATCAGCTGCGCACCCTTGTCGGTTTGTACCAGTCCGCCATCAATCAGGCTGCGCAATGCCAGCGGAAAAGCCAGCGTGGCCATGGCGGCCAGCACCAGAAAAACCAGCGCCAGACCGATGCGCAGCCGGTACGGGCTTAAAAACGGCAGCAAGCCGGAGAGTGATTGGGGGCTTTGTGCGGGAGGGCGTTCGGTAGTCATGGATAGGAATATAAGATGGATTGTTTTTGAACCGGCTAAACTGCGGCCCTTACAAGAAGATTTGAGGAGATTGTTCATGCAGAATGACATCCGTGGGCCGGATACCCTGGCATTGGAGTTCGTGCAATTTGCGCTGGACTGTCAAGTGTTGCGTTTTGGTGAATTCACAACCAAGGCTGGCCGCATAAGCCCTTATTTCTTCAACGCCGGCTTGTTTGACGACGGGGCCAAACTGGGACGCCTGGCCGAGTTCTACGCACGCCGCCTCCTGGCCAGTGGCCTGGAGTTTGACATGGTTTTTGGTCCGGCCTACAAAGGTATCCCTTTGGGTGCTGCGCTGGCGGTGGAGCTGGCACGGCGTGGGCGCAACGTGCCCTTTGCCTACAACCGCAAGGAGAGCAAGGACCATGGCGAGGGCGGCGTGCTGGTGGGGGCGCCGCTCAAAGGGCGGGTACTGATCGTCGATGACGTGATGTCTGCTGGTACGGCAGTACGCGAGTCGATTGCCATCATCAAGGCAGCGGGCGCAGTGCCGCACGCAGTACTCATTGCGCTGGACCGGCAGGAAAAGGCCACGGAAAATGGCCAGGATGTGGCCTATAGCGCGGTACAGTACGTACAACAGCAGCTGGGTCTTGCCGTGGCTGCCGTTGCGAATCTGGACGATTTGATGCACTATCTACAGCAACGTGGTGGTGTTTCTTTTGCTCAGGAGCATCAGCGGGTGCAGGCCTACCGTGCGCGCTATGGCGTGAATCAAGGATAACTATGAAAATCAACAATGGCGTTTGTGTGGCGGCGATGCTGGCCTTGGTCACTGTATCCAGCTGGGCGCAAGGCTTGGAGCCGATCATCTCCGGCGTGTACACCTGTGTGGATTCCAATGGCCGCAAATTGACCTCGGACCGCCCGATTCCGGAGTGCATTGACCGTGAGCAATTGATACTCAACCCCAGTGGAACGGTCAAGGGCAAGGTGGGGCCTTCCCTGACCGCCAAGGAACGCGCCGAGCAAGAGCAAAAGGAAAAGCGCGAGGCAGAGGAAAGGAGCCGGATTGCCGATGAAAAACGGCGCGACCGCGCCTTGCTGACACGCTACCCGAATAGGGCGGTGCATGATCAGGAGCGCCAGGAAGCATTGAAGCAAATTGATATCGTGGTTCAGACCGCCAAGAACCGGTTGAATGATCTGATCAAGCAACGTGTTGCCCTGGATACGGAGATGGAGTTCTACGCGAAAGATCCCAAAAAGGCACCCGGCAATTTGCGTCGGCAGCTGGATGAAAACACACACAATCAAGCGACACAGCGTCGTTTCATTAGCGACCAGGAAGCGGAAGTCCGGCGTGTGACGCTGCGTTTTGACGACGAACTGGTGCGTCTGCGCCAACTGTGGGGGCCTGGCAGCGGCAGCGCCCCGGCTGCGTCGCGCAAGACTTCTGCTTCCGAATAATCACCCCAGTTTGCTGCGCAGCAGATCGTTGACCTGCTGCGGGTTCGCCTTGCCCTTGCTGGCCTTCATGACCTGCCCCACCAGGGCGTTGAAGGCCTTGTCCTTGCCGGCGCGGAACTCTTCCACATTCTTCGGGTTGGCGGCAATCACCTCGGCAACGATTTTCTCCAACGCCCCGGTGTCGTTCATCTGTTTGAGTCCCTTGGCGGCAATGACGGCGTCCACGTCCTTACCCTCGCCGCTCCATAGCGTATCAAACACCTGCTTGGCGGCATTGTTGGAGATGGTGCCGTCGGCAATGCGCGCGATCAGCGCCGCCAGTTGCGCAGCCTGCACGGGTGCCGCTTCGATGGCGATGGTCTCCTGATTGATGCGCCGGGACACCTCACCCATGATCCAGTTACTGGCCAGCTTGGCCTGGCCGCAGGCCTGGGCGGCATCCTCAAAATACCGTGCCATGGCCTGGCTCTGGGTCAAAAGCGCAGCATCGTACTCCGGCAGGCCATAGTCACGCACGAAACGCTGTGCCATCGCACGCGGCAACTCGGGCATGGCGCTGCGTACCTGTTCAACCCATTCTCCTGCGATGCGCAGTGGCGGCAGATCGGGGTCGGGGAAGTAGCGGTAGTCGGCTGCATCCTCCTTGGTGCGCATGGCGCGGGTTTCGCCCGTGTCGGGGTTGAACAGCACGGTGGCCTGTTCAATGGGAATACCGTCTTCGAGCTGCTCGATCTGCCAGCGCACCTCGTAATCAATGGCCTGCTGCATGAACTTGAAGCTGTTGAGGTTCTTGATCTCGCGCCGGGTTCCCAGCGGCTGCCCCGGCTTGCGTACCGACACGTTGGCATCGCAGCGGAACGAGCCCTCTTGCATATTGCCATCGCAGATGCCAATCCAGGTGACGATCTTGTGCAGCTCCTTGGCGTAGGCCACGGCCTCTGCGCTTGAGCGCATGTCCGGCTCGGTCACGATTTCCAGCAGCGGCGTGCCAGCGCGGTTGAGGTCAATGCCAGATTGGCCGATGAAATCTTCGTGCAGCGATTTGCCCGCATCCTCCTCCAGATGGGCGCGCACCAAACGGACCGATTTCTTTTCCTCACCCAGAAAAAACTCGACCACGCCGCCTTGCACCACGGGAATTTCGTACTGGCTGATCTGGTAGCCCTTGGGCAGATCGGGATAAAAATAGTTCTTGCGCGCAAAAATGCTCATGGGCGCGATATGCGAACCCACCGCCAGCCCGAAGCGGATGGCACGCTCCACGGCCCCTTTGTTCATGACCGGCAGCGTTCCCGGCAATGCCAGATCAACGGCACACGCCTGGGTATTGGGCTCGGCGCCAAAGGCGGTTGCGGCGCGCGAAAATATTTTGGACTGGGTGGAAAGCTGGGCATGGGTTTCGAAACCGATGACGACTTCGTAGCCCTGGATGAGATGTGGAGACTTCATGGACGTAACAATTCTGAAAGGTTCGCTTTGGTCAAGATTTTCGCTGCCAGTGTCTGAAAGTCGTCGTAGGCCGCTTTAACGGTCGCTATTTGTGAACCACTGACACCGTCCGCTGTTCTCAATGAAAAAATGGGTTTGCGCGCTTCCTGGCCAATAGGGATGATGCTCTTGTAGTGTCGCAGCAAGGCCAGGGCGTAGGTGTCTTCTTCAATTTTCGGAATTTTGACAGGATCAACTTCTTCCTCCCGGATGTATTTGCGGTAGTCGGCTGGAATGCGATCCACCCATTGCTTGTAAGCTTGCACCGGGCGGTAAAGACGCTCCTGATGCTGCATTGCGACATAGCCCAGAACGTGCATGTTCCCCTTGGGTAAGGTGTAGTCAGAAAAGGTCTTGGCGCTGCGCGTTTCCCACGATTTGTGCCATTCGCGCAGTGCAGGACCGATATTCTGCAAACCCCGTAACGAAAACAGGTCTGCCCCCAAGGGTACGATGACATGGTCTGTTCCCAATAATACAGAGCGATTGATGGCGCCCAGGTTAGGGCCGATGTCAAAAATGATGACGTCTGCCCGGCACGTGTGGGCAGCCTCCTGGGCGCAACGCCAGAACGCAGTGAGGACATCAAACGCACGGCTGTACGTGTTGATGTTGTCATCATTTGCCTTGCTCCATTGTTCGGACAACTGGTCTTCGAATGAAGAAAGTCCCAGATCGCCAGCAATCAAATACAGCTGTGGCGATATGTGTTGCAGACGGGGGGTACTGTAGTTGCCCCAACGAACCATAGGCTGCACAGCGCGGTAGATGGTCTGTGGGCAACTTGTGTCGTCCCAGAGTTGTTGGAGTTCTTCATCCCTTAGAAAGGCGGCGCTCAAGTTGGCCTGCGGGTCGCAATCGACGACCAGTACGCATACGCCCATCAAAGCGAACATATGGGCGATGTGGTAGACCAGGGTGGTTTTTCCCACGCCGCCCTTGTTGTTGAAAAAAGTGAAAACGGGCTTGGTCATGGGATCATATTTTTTGGCGCATCACTGCCGTGACAAAGCTTGCGTTGGCCTCAAGCTCCAGTTCGGGATTGCCGTTGGCATGCAGTTCCTTTCGTGCCCTGCTGATACCTGCTCCGAATTTTTGGACATACCCCAGGTCTTTCAATACCGCAGCCAGATTCGGATTGCGGTAGTCGGTGGGGCCACTGCCAAAATTTTCGGGAGTAACCAGGCCAAATGGCCCGCCCGGATTGACGATTTCGATCCGGTCTGCGTACCAATACACACGTATCGGGGTATGGGTTCCCAGGTATGCGCGGTGCATGACGGCATTGCGAAACAATTGCTCAAAAGCCACCTTGGGATAGTGTGCTGTGCGCCGCTCCCTGTCCTGCGACGTGAAATCAACGGATACTTGGTTGTGCGCGTTGAATTTGGCTTCAATTTGCTGAATGACATCTGCGACATGTCCTTGCACATTGGCCTCATCGAGAATGTCTCCGGTGATGTCGGTTGATGCAATCTTGAGAAACTGCACATACGCACCTGGCACAGCATCGGTCGGAGACAGGCCTATGCACAACATACCAAGCACCGTTGGATAGGGATCGGTGGTGGAGCCGATCATTTTTGTGCTTGCCAGTTGCTCTTCAACGCTTCTTCCGTTTTCTTCCAGTATGTCTGCGGCGAATGCCTGAACCAGATACTGCGTCTTGAAGTAGTTGATGTTGAGGTCTTTCAGGCGAAAGTGTTGCAGCACCTGGATGTCATCCGGTTGGTCCTTGGTCCTGCGTTTTTCGTTGAGGCGTTGCGCATCTTCGTTGCTGGCCAGCTGGGTTGTGTTGCCGGGACGAATCCAGATGCGGCCATCGTATTTAACGGGTGGTGAGACGGCGGGAAGCACCTCGATAGACAAAATTTCGTGTCGACGGTGTATGCGTTTTTGTGTTGTGAAACTGGGGAGCGGGACAATCTTTCCCTCACCCCGGATATTCTGAATGTTCTTTTCCAGTTCATCCGTGATTTGAATCCCGGACGGAGTTCCATCGTCACGCACGCCCAGGGCGATAACGCCAATTGCATCGGTACCCTTGATGTCGTTGGCAAATGCGCAGATGGTTCGACAAATTTTTTCCTTGTTGTCTTTACTGGACAGGTCACCCTTGCGCTCGCACCGATAGGACTCCCCGGCGTCAATCAGCGCGGAAATTGCTTCATCGGATGCATCACGCGCGCCATGCATATCAAAACCCCTGGGGCTTCTGGAGATGGAAATCCGTAAGCTGTTGAAGGCGGTGCGCCACGTTCAGCAGTCGGGCTTCTTGCAGATAGTTGCCAATCAGCTGCATGCCCACCGGCATGTTCCCGGCACCAAAGCCCACGGGTACGCTCATGCCTGGCAGCCCGGCGAGCGATGCGGGCAGGGTGAAGATGTCGGCCAGGTAGTCGGCAAGCGGGTCTTTGTGCGCACCAATTTTCCATGCGACCGTGGGTGCCACGGGGCCGGCAATCACGTCGCAGGACTTGAACGCCTCCTGAAAGTCGTCGGCGATCATGCGGCGGATTTTTTGCGCTTGCAGATAGTAGGCGTCGTAATAGCCATGGGAGAGCACGTAGGTGCCAATCATGATGCGGCGCTTGACCTCGTCACCAAAGCCCTCGGCGCGGGTTTTTCGGTACATGTCGGCCAGGTCGGTGTAGTCCTTGGCGCGGTGGCCGAACTTCACGCCGTCAAAGCGGCTGAGGTTGGAGCTGGCTTCGGCCGGGGCGATGATGTAATACACCGGAATCGACAGTTCGGTGCGCGGCAGGCGGATGGGCACCAGCTTGGCACCCAGTTTTTCCAGCTCCTTCAATGCCGCATCAATGGCGCTGCGCACGTCGCTGGCCACGCCGTCGCTGAAGAACTCCTGCGGCAAACCAATGCGCAATCCCTCGATGGAGTCGTTCAGGTTGGTGCAAAAGTCTTGTACAGGTACATCCAGCGAGGTGGAATCGCGCTCGGGATCGGGTCCGCACAAGGCACTGAGCAGCAAGGCGCAGTCACGGGCGCTACGCGCCATGGCACCTGCCTGGTCCAGGCTGGAGGCAAAAGCCACCATGCCATAGCGCGAAGCACGGCCATAGGTCGGTTTGATGCCGGTGATGCCGCAAAACGCTGCCGGTTGGCGAATCGACCCGCCGGTATCGGTGCCTGTGGCCGCAGGGCTCAGGCGTGCCGCCACGGCCACGGCGCTGCCACCCGACGAGCCACCGGGCACGCACGCCGTATCCCAGGGGTTGCGTGCAGGCTCCACCACGCTGTGGCCCACGGCGGGCACGGCCACATTTTCATTGCTGGAGCCCATGGCAAATTCGTCGCAACTGAGCTTGCCCAGCGTGACGGCTCCGGCGGCTGCCAATCTGGCTACCACCGTGGCGTCAAAGGGAGAACGGTAGCCTGAGAGTATGCGCGAGCCGGCGGTGGTGGGGAAGTCACGGGTGGCAAAGATGTCCTTGTGCGCAATCGGAACGCCTTCGAGTGCGCCCGCCGTGCCGTTGGCGATGCGTGCGTCGGCGGCGCGGGCCTGGGCCAGGGTTATTTCTGGATTGATAGCAACAAAGGCACCCAGATCGGCGTGTGCGGTGGTGCGGTCCAGGAAATGCCGGGCCAGTTCGACGGCCGAGACTTGTCTGGCTGCCAGGGCCTGCGCCAGGTCATGCACGCCAAGGTCGTGCAGTGCGGTGGAGGGGGATTGCGTCATTGTGGGCTCACAACAAAAAAATTATTCGATTAATTATTCGATTACCTTGGGAACCAGAAACAGTCCCTGTTCCACTGCCGGTGCGCTGCGCTGATTGGCCTCACGTTGATCCGGTTCACTGACCACATCGTCACGCAGCCTCAGAGCTATGTCCGTGAGGGTGACGACGGGGTGCGCCAGTGGGGTGATGCCCGTGGTGTCCACGGCGCGCATTTTTTCAACGATGTCAAAAAAACTATTCATGATGCCAAGCATGCGCGCGCTCTCGGGGGGGGCAAGCTCCAGGCGCGCCAGATTGGCGATGCGGGCAATATCAGTTGCTGTCAAGGACATGGTAAACAATATCAGTGTGTTGAAATCAAAGGGAAACCGTGTGGCTAGAGAGCTGCACCCAAGTGCCATAAGTGCCATCCGTGGGCAATAGGTTATTATCCCGCCTTTGGTATGCGCCCAGGAAAACCGGGCGCGGCGTTGGGCACCAGCTTGCATTTTTAACGATAAACCGTGGTGGTGAGGGGCTAAGTGCCTTTCATTTTCCTGAGGATGTGTGATGTTTGAATCTTTCCGTCGGTATTTTTCCACCGACCTGGCCATTGATTTAGGTACGGCCAACACCCTGATTTTTGTGCGCGGGCAGGGGATTGTTCTCGATGAACCTTCGGTGGTGGCGATACGCCATGAAGGCGGCCCGCACGGGAAAAAGGCCATTCAGGCCGTCGGCAAGGAAGCCAAAGCCATGTTGGGCAAGGTTCCGGGCAATATCGAAGCCATCCGGCCCATGAAGGACGGTGTGATTGCCGACTTCACGGTGACCGAGCAGATGCTCAAGCAGTTCATCAAGATGGTGCATCCGCGCGGGGTTTTCCGGCCCAGTCCGCGCATCATCATCTGCGTACCCTGCGGCTCGACCCAGGTCGAGCGCCGTGCCATCCGTGAATCCGCCCTGGGCGCCGGTGCCAGCGATGTCTATCTGATCGAAGAACCCATGGCAGCGGCCATTGGCGCAGGACTCCCGGTGTCCGAGGCCAGCGGCTCGATGGTGGTCGATATTGGCGGTGGCACCACCGAAGTGGGCGTCATCAGCCTGGGCGGCATGGTCTACAAGGGCAGCGTGCGTGTGGGCGGCGACAAGTTCGACGAAGCCATCATCAACTACATCCGGCGCAACTACGGCATGTTGATCGGCGAGCCCACAGCCGAGTCGATCAAGAAAAAAATCGGTTCCGCCTTTCCTGGCAGCGAGGTCAAGGAAATGGAAGTGCGTGGACGCAATCTGTCCGAAGGCGTGCCGCGCAGTTTCACGATCTCCAGCAACGAAATTCTCGAAGCGCTGACCGATCCGCTCAACAACATCGTGTCGTCGGTCAAGAATGCCCTGGAACAGACGCCGCCCGAACTGGGTGCCGATATTTCTGACCGTGGCATGATGCTCACCGGCGGGGGCGCCTTGTTGCGTGATCTGGACCGCTTGCTGGCCGAAGAAACCGGCTTGCCCGTTCTGGTGGCCGAGGATCCCTTGACCTGTGTGGTGCGTGGTTGCGGCACGGCATTGGAGCAGATGGAACGCCTGGGCTCCATTTTTACCAGCGAATAAGCAAAGGGGTTTACAGCGATGCCACTGGGTACGCTGAACGGAGCACCCCCTCCTTTTTTTCGTCAGGGGCCATCCGCGCTGTCAAAATTGGTGGTGTGCAGCGCTTTGGCGTTTTTCCTGATGGTGGCCGATGCCCGTTTTCATGTCACACAGCCCCTGCGCATGGTGCTGGCGACCATCCTGTACCCGGTTCAATGGGTCGCCTTGCGTCCGGTGCTGCTCTTGAAGGAGGCGCAGCCGTACTTCGCCTCCCTGACTGCGACAAGAGCCGCTCAGGAGCAGGCCAGTCAACAGCACATCCTGTTGGCACAAAAGGCAAATCAGTCCGAACAGCTGGCGCTGGAAAACGCGCGTTTGCGCAAGTTGCTGGATTTGCGTGCACGCACGCCATCGCCCTCCATGGCAGCGCAGGTGCTGTACGATGCCGCCGATCCGTACAGTCGCAAGGTGCTGATCGACAAAGGTATGAGCGACAACGTGAAACTGGGGTCTCCGGTTCTGGATGAAGCGGGCGTTCTGGGACAGGTGACCCGGGTGTATCCGTTGGTCAGTGAAGTCAGTCTGATTACGGATCGGGACCATTCCATTCCGGTACTCAATACCCGCACCGGCGCCCGGGGGGTGGCATTTGGCGACGTTTCCACCCATGTGGATGCGCTGGAATTGCGTTACATGGCGGCCAACGCCGATGTGGCCGCAGGTGATTTGCTGACGACCAGTGGCATTGATGGCGTCTACCCTCCCGGTCTTCCGGTCGCACGGGTGGAAAAGGTGGACCGGCGTGTCGATACCATTTTTGCGCGTATTTACTGCGTGCCGCTGGCTTTGGTTTCCGCCTCCAGCCATGTCATGGTGCTGGAGCCCGTCGTGGAGCAGTTGCCTCCACGGCCACCGCCAGACGTCCCGACGCCGACTGGCAAACGTGGAGCGGTGAAATGATCATGCGTCCCGGCAAGCAGTTGTTGCTGCCAGCCAAGCCACTTTTCATCTGGACCAGCCTGATCGTGGCCATGCTATGCAATATGTTGCAGAACATGGGCTTGTGGGGGCGTGCCGCCTGGATTCCGGACGTATTGGCGGTGGTGCTGGTGTTCTGGACCGTGCACCAACCCCTGCGCGTCAGCATTGGCGCGGCATTCGTGTTTGGCCTCTTGATGGATGTGCACCAGGGTGGGCTGCTGGGTCAGAATGCCATGGCCTATACCGTGCTGAGTTTTTTTGCCACCACCATCCATCGGCGCTTGCTGTGGTTCAGCCTGCCTTCGCAAGCGGCACAAGTATTCCCGCTATTTGCCGCATCGCATGCCATAGAACTGTTGCTGCGCATCGTCAGCGGTGGCACTTTCCCCGGCATGCATATTTTTCTGGCGCCGGTCCTGGAGGCCTTGCTGTGGCCGCTGGCCAGCATCGTGTTGCTGGTCCCCCAACTGCGTGCCCCTGACCCGGACGAAAACCGACCGTTATGACGGCCCTGCGCAATATCGAGATTGACCTGGCGCGCTTTCGCGTCAGGGTTTTTGTGGCTGGTCTGGTGGTTGTGCTGTGTTTTTCATTGCTGGTTGCGCGCCTGGTGTATCTGCAAGTCACGCGCCATGAGGACTTGCGCGCGCAGGCGGAAAGCAACCGTACCGCCATCGTGCCGGTTGTGCCGAATCGGGGGCTGATTCTGGATCGCAACGGCATCGTTCTGGCTACCAACTATTCGGCCTACACGCTGGAAATCACCGCATCCAAAACCAGGGGACTGGAACAAACGCTGGATGAATTGTCCCAGGTCATGGACATCACACCACGCGACAGGCGACGTTTCAAAAAGTTGCTGGAAGAGTCCAAGAGCTTTGAATCCCTTCCGATCCGTACCCGGCTGACGGATATGGAGGTGGCGCGGTTCGCGGCACAGCGTTTTCGCTTCCCTGGGGTTGAAATCAAGGCGCGTTTGTTCCGCAACTACCCGTATGGCGAGCTGGCCAGCCACGTGATTGGGTATATCGGGCGCATCAACCAGACCGAAAAGGCCAAGATTGAAGACGATGACGACCAGGGCAATTACCGTGGCACGGAATACATCGGCAAACTGGGCGTTGAGCAGAGTTTCGAGAAGCAGTTGCACGGGATCACCGGGGTCGAGCGGGTCGAAACCTCGGCGGGTGGGCGGGCCATGCGCAAACTCTCCAGCACGCCATCGACACCGGGCAACGTGGTCATGCTGGCCATCGACATCAAGCTGCAAAAGCTGGTCGAGGATATGTACGGTGAGCGCCGGGGTGCGTTGGTGGCACTGGACCCCAAAAATGGCGAAGTGTTGGCCTTTGTCAGCAAACCGACCTTTGACTCCAACCTGTTTGTCGAAGGCATTGACCAGGAGAACTGGCAAATGCTCAATGAATCGGTAGACAAACCGCTGCTGAACCGTGCGCTGCGCGGCACCTACCCGCCAGGATCGACCTACAAGCCCTTCATGGCGCTGGCGGCGCTGACGACGGGCACCCGTTCGCCTTCGACTCTGATCCACGACCCCGGCTTCTATATGTTTGGCGGCCACCGCTTTGGCAGCCCGGAAAATGAACGTGGCGGCATCATGGACATGCGCCGCTCGATTGTGGAGTCAAGCAACGCCTACTATTACTCATTGGCCAATGAGCTGGGCGTAGACACCATGCACGATTTCATGAAGCCTTTGGGTTTTGGTCAGATCACCGGCATCGACATTCATGGCGAAGTGCGCGGCGTTCTGCCGAGCCAGGCGTGGAAACGTGCCTATTACAAGGATCCGAAGGACAAAAAATGGTTCGCTGGTGAAACCATTTCGTTAGGGATAGGCCAGGGCTACAACAGTTTCACCATGCTGCAACTGGCGCAGGCAACCGCCACCTTGGCCAATGCGGGGGTGAAACATAAGCCGCAACTGGTCATTGCCACGCAGGATGCGTCCACGCACCAGCGCACCATGCTGGAAGCGGCGCCAGGGCAGTCCCTGGGCTTCAAACCAGAGCACATCGAGGTCATTCGCCGGGCCATGATTGGCGTGACGCAGGAGGGCACATCGACACGGGTGTTTGCCGGGGCAGGTTACCTCAGTGCCGGAAAAACGGGTACCGCGCAGGCAGTCGGACTCGGTGCCAAGGAAAAATACAACGCCGCCCGCATGGAGGAGCACAAGCGCGACCACTCACTCTACATCGCCTTTGCCCCGGCGGATAACCCGAAAATCGCACTGGCGGTGATTGTCGAAAACGCGGGCTTTGGTTCCGCCTCAGCTGCCCCCATTGCCCGGCGCGTTTTCGACTACTGGCTGCTGGGGCAGTATCCCAATCCGCAGGACATGGCCGCGGTCAGCAAGGGCCAAGCTACCGCACCGATTGGCAAGCCACTGGTAGCGGCAAATGTGCCGTGGCCACGCGACGCCGCATCCTCGCCAAGTCCGCCTGCCAGCGCATCGGAAAAAAGATAAGCACCTGTTACCATCTTCTACCACCCGCTATGTGTCGTTGCTCAAGGCATCGCGCAGGTCTTCTGACAGTTCGTCAAGCTCATAGGCACTGATGGCCAGTTGCCGCAGCGCTGCATCACCACCACGCACCCACTCCAGTGTTTTATTCTGACCCGTCAGCGTTTGAATGATTTTTTCGGCCAGCAGCCCAAGCGCCACCAGATCCCGCACCTGGTCCGGGACGCGCAGATTTCCCAGTTGGTCATATTCGTGGTGGATGCGAATAGCCATGGAAATCGCTGGTGAAAGACCCCAGGTCTTGGACATGATGGCGCCCACCAGGGCGTGGTCGGTCTGATGCTGGCTTTGTTCCACCTCAACGAACGACTTGTCGGCGCTGGAATTGGCGATTGCCAGGGTATTCATGTAAGTTGGAAATTTTTTCATCAGCAGTGGAATACCCAGGTCACAGAACAAGCCGAAGGTCTGGGCCACATCCGCTTCACCGATGCGCAATTTTCGTGAGAGAAAACGCACCGAGAAGGCACGCTTGGCACTCACATCCCAGAATCTGGCCATGGATGGGCCTTCTGCGGCAATCGCCTTGCGGGCAATCAAGCCGGTAATGAGAGCGGCAATTTGCCGCAGACCAAGAACCATGGCCGCCTGGGACATCGAGTCGATGTTTCTTCTGCTTCCATACAGGGGCGAGTTGACCACCTTGAGCACCGCTGCGCATATTGCAACGTCGCGTGAGGCAATCCCTGCAATGACTTGGGGATCGGGGTCGCTTTTCTGGAACTCTTTCTGCAAATCAAGCAACACGCCGGGGCGCGGCGGAATCTTGATGCTGGAAGCCATTTCGTCGATACATGCCTGATCGAGTTCTTCAAATACTTTGTCTACCATATACGCTCCATTATTTTTGCAGTGCAGGCGTCAATACCGTGGGCAGCGCCTGTTCTGCCATGTCCGGGTAATCGCGGCTGAAGTGTAAGCCACGGCTTTCGTGCCGGGACTGGGCAGAGCGCACAATCAATTCGGCCACCTGCACCAGGTTGCGTAGCTCCAGCAAATCGCGCGTCACGTGGAAGTGGGCATAAAACTCCTGGATTTCGTCTTGCAGCAGTTCGATGCGATGCAGGGCGCGCTCCAGCCGCTTGTTGGTGCGCACGATGCCCACATAGTCCCACATGAAGCGGCGCAGCTCGTCCCAGTTGTGCGAGATGACCACCGCCTCGTCGGCATCGGTCACGCGGCTTTCATCCCAGATCGGCAATGTGGATGGCGCGCTGCGCGCCGTTGCGAGGATGTCGGTTGCGGCGGCACGTGCAAACACCATGCACTCGACCAGGGAGTTGCTGGCCAGGCGGTTGGCGCCATGCAAGCCGGTGTAGGTGGCTTCACCGATGGCGTACAAACCGGCAATGTCGGTGCGGGCGGACAAATCGGTGTGGATACCACCACAGGTGTAGTGCGCCGCCGGGACGACGGGGATGGGTTCCTTCGAAATGTCGATACCCAGTTCCAGGCAGCGGGCATGGATATTCGGAAAATGTTCCAGGATGAAAGACAAGGGCTGGTGCGAAATGTCCAGGTAGACGCAATCCAGTCCATGCTTTTTCATCTCGAAGTCAATGGCCCGTGCGACCACATCGCGCGGAGCCAGTTCGGCGCGTGCGTCATGCTGTGGCATGAAGCGCGTGCCACCGGCGGATGCGGGCAGCAACAAGCGTCCACCTTCGCCGCGCACGGCCTCTGAAATCAAAAAAGACTTGGCATGCGGGTGGTACAAGCAGGTGGGGTGAAACTGGATGAACTCCATATTGCTCACGCGGCAACCCGCACGCCACGCAGCGGCAATGCCATCGCCCGTGGCGGTGTCGGGGTTGGTGGTGTACAGATACACCTTGCCCGCGCCGCCGGTGGCCAAAATGGTATGCGGCGCACTGAAGGTATGCACCGTGCCCGTGGTTTCGTCCAGGGCATACAGGCCCAGACACTGGTTGCCCTCTCCATTGGCGCTCAGGCCCAGCTTGCCGCTGGTGATCACATCCACCAGGGTATGGTTTTCAAAGAGGCTGATGCCGGGGGTGCGGCGCACGGTATCAATCAGTGTTTTTTGTACGGCAGCTCCGGTGGCATCGGTCACATGCACGATGCGCCGGGCGCTGTGTCCCCCTTCGCGCGTGAGGTGCAGCTGCCCGTCTTCCTTGGAAAAGGGCACGCCCAAGCCGCGCAGCCAGGTGATGCTTTCGGGTGAATGCTCCACCACAAAACGGGTGGCGGCAGGATCGGACAGGCCCGCCCCGGCCACCAGGGTGTCGTGCACATGCGCATCAAAACTGTCGCCCTCGGCCAGCACGGCAGCGATACCGCCTTGCGCCCAGGCGCTGGAGCCGTCGTTCATGCCGCGTTTAGTGAGCACGGCCACGCGATGGGTGGCTGCCAGATGCAATGCCGCCGACAGGCCGGCCAAGCCACTGCCAACAATCAGGACATCAAATTGGTGTTGCTTGGATAAGGAAGAGTGGTGCATGGGGGCGATTTCGGTTGCGGTGGCAGTCAAGGCTAAAGCCAAATTCTATGCTGCCCCTTCTCGACTGCGTTCCCGCAAAAATTCCCCCAATGGCTTGTCTTCTGCGGGGATGTGCTGCAGCAGCCAATCCTTGATGGATTGCAGCACAAACAAATCCCCGCCCTTGTTGAGCCGGGATTTGAATTGCAGCAAATCCGCCAGCAAACGGCCATGAATCGCATCATGCTCGCCTTGATCGGGATAGTGGTAGCGCTCCATCAGTTCGTGTTCGGCATCAAAGTCTTCCTTGGTGCAATCGACCAGTTCCTGGAATTTCTGGTTGATGCTCTCGGCGCTGTCCTTGTGCAGCACAGCCAGGTTGAGCGCATTGATCAAATCGGCCATCTCCTGATGCTGCTGGTCAATCTGTGCGATGCCCACATGGCAGGACGCATCCAGATGAATCCAGTTGTCGTGCACGGCCACGGAAGGGCTTGGGCCATCGAACAAGGTGCATTTGCCTTTGCCCGCAGTCTTGCTTTGGTACATGGCGCTGTCGGCTGCCACCAGCAAGGTGTCCATTTCGGTACCGTGGTCGGGAAAAATGCTGATGCCAATGCTCAGGCCCACACTGCAATGCAGGTTGCCAGGCAGCGCAATGGGGGCAACGACGGCGTGGATGAGCTTGTTGCCGATGTGCACCGCTTCACCAGGATCGGCAATGTCTCCAAGGATGACCACAAATTCATCTCCCCCGATACGGGCCACCGTGTCCATGGCGCGCACCGTGGAGAGCAGGCGAGAGGCAACAATTTTGAGCACGATGTCCCCGGCGTCGTGGCCAAACTGGTCGTTGGCGTGCTTGAAACCATCCAGATCGCCAAACAGCAAGGCCACCCGGTTGCGGTTGCGGCGTGCTTTCGAGATGCTTTGCGACAGGCGGTCAAAAAACAGCGTGCGGTTGGGCAGCCCGGTGAGGCGGTCGTGGTAGGCCATGAAGCTGATTTGCAGTTCGGACTCCTTGCGCGCGGTGATGTCCTGGTGCGTGCCTATCATGCGCGTGGGCTGCTTGTCGGGCGTGCGGGCCACGACCATGCCGCGCGACAGTATCCATTTCCAGCTGCCATCCTTGCAACGCAGCCGGTGTTCCAGCTGGTAGTCTGCGCGCTCACCGGATAAATACGCCTGGATGGTGGCCTGCGCAGTGGGCAAATCGCCGGGGTGCACCAACTGTTTCCAGGCATCAAGGGTGCTGCTGACCTCATCTTCGGCGTAACCCAACATGCGCTTCCAGTGGCGGGAGTAGAGCACTTCGTTGGTCTGGATATTCCAGTCCCAGACCCCTTCACTGGAGCCTTCGAGCGCAAATTTCCAGCGTTCCTCGCTTTCGCGCAGCGCCTCTTCGGTGCGCCGCTGCTGCGTGATGTCGCGCACAATGGTGGAAACGCCAATGACGTGCTGCGCACTGTCGCGGATCGGTGAAACGGTCAGCGATACGGTGATGCGCGTGCCGTCCTTGCAGATGCGCTCGGTTTCAAAATTGAACAGCACCTGGCCTTGGCGTGCGCTGTCGATCAACAGCGTGGCCTCGTGCTGGCGCTCCGGCGGCAGCAAAACATCGATGGACTGACCAATCATCTCCTGCGCCGTGTAGCCGAAGATGCGTTGTGCCGCCGGGTTCCAGCTGGCGATCACGCCGTCCAGGTTGCGGGAGATGATGGCATCGGCAGAAGACTCGACAATCGCCGCCAGATACGCGCGTTCCTGCTGAAGTTGTTCCGTTGTAGCGGCATTGGCGCGGCGCAGCGCCTGGGCCTGTTGGCGCAGTTCGTTGCGCAAACGAAAAAGCTCCAGATGGCTGCCCACGCGCGCCAGCAATTCGTTGTATTCGAATGGCTTGCTGACAAAATCGACCGCACCGAGCTGAAAGCCACGAATCCGCAGTTCGGTATCCGTTGCGGCACTCAGGAAAATCACCGGGATGTCCTGGCTGCGCGGACTGGCCTTGAGGCGACGGATCATGTCAAAGCCGTCCATGCCGTGCATTTTCAGATCCAGCAAAATCAGATCGGGATGGCTGTTTTCCATGGCGGCCAGGGCCAGCTCGGCGCTGTCGGCTGGCAGTACCTGGAAACCTTCCCTGGTCAAGGTATCCAATAGCAGTTTGAGGGACGCCAGGTTATCGTCCACCACCATGATGCGGCCTTTGCTCATCGTTTTTCCTCGCTTTTTTCGTTGTTTTCACTTGCGCCCGGCATGGGGCAGGCGTCCAGCGCCCGGATGATGGATGAATAGGCCAGCTGTGCACTGGCTTGCTGCAAGGTGCGGCCAATTTCCGGGTGCGTTGCCTGCACCTGCTCGATCAATGCGGTAATTGCGCTGGTGTCGAGTTGCAGCACCGCCTGACGCAGGCGTAAACGCCAGGCGGCATCCAGCGGCGCCAGACTGTGCCCGCTCAGTCCGCCGGAAGCCGCATCCCCCGACGGCGCCGGGTTCACATCCTGGGCATAGACAAATTCCAGATGCAACTGCCGGCGCAGACAGTCAACGATATCTTCCGGCTGGTAAGGCTTGCGCACAAAGTCATTCATGCCCGCTTGCAGCACATGCTCATGTTCTTCCTGAAACACCGATGCAGTCAGCGCGGCAATGCGCACTGTGTCCCCGCCGGGCAGGTGGCGAATGGTGCGGGTGGCTTCCAGGCCATCCATCACGGGCATGCGGATGTCCATCCAGATGAAATCAGGATGCCAGGAGGAGAAGGTTTCGACACCTTTCAAGCCGTTTTCAACCACCTGCACCGCACACCCGACCCCTTCCAGGATGTGTTGCAGCAGCAACCAGTTCTCCTTCTGGTCTTCGACGATCAGAATGCGCGGTGTGCGTTGGCCAGGGGCCAGTGCCACCGCCTGGCGGCGCTTGGTGGTGGTGTGCGGCATATCCCCCGGTGGGGTCGCAAACGGAATTTCAATATGAAAGCACGAGCCCTCCCCTGGCGTGCTGGTGAGCCGGATGCTGCCGCGCATGACGGCAATGATCCTGGCGGTGATGGCCAGCCCCAGGCCGCTGCCCTGGTACGCATGGCCATGGTCCACCTGGATGAAGGGTTGAAACACCCGCGCCTGATCCTCCTGGGCAATGCCGATACCCGTATCCTCCACCTCGATGATGGCGATGCGCCCCGCAGGCGGCTCGGGGTTTGCGTAGCGCAGCCGCAATGTGACCGTGCCTTGCGCGGTGAATTTGATGGCATTGCCCAGCAGATTGATGAGTGCCTGGCGCAGCTTTCCAGCGTCGCCCAGCAGCCAGCACTCCCGCTGCGTGGGCAGTTCGAGTTGCAGCACCAGGGACTTGTCCAGCGCACGCACCGCCATCAGCGCTTGCAGGTCGCGCATCAACGCCATGATCTCGAATGGCCGCTGCTCCAGCACGATGCGACCGGCCTCGATCTTGGACATGTCGAGCACGTCGTTGATCAGCTTGAGCAGATGTTCGCCGCTGCGGTTGATGAGTGCCAGGGTCTCCCGCTGCGCTTGCGACAGGGCCACATCGCGCGCCAGCAGATTGGAAAAACCCAGAATCGCGTTCAGCGGCGTGCGCAACTCGTGGCTCATGTTGGCCAGGAAGACGCTCTTGGCTTTATTGGCGGCCTCGGCCTGCCGCTGCGCCAGACGGGCATGTTCGCGCGCTTGCAGCATGGCCTCGGCAATCCAGGCAATCAAGCCGCAATTGAGGATAAACACCAGCAGCCCGATCCAGTCGGCGCGGGTGTTGATGAAAGGCTGCACCACCAGCACAGGCCAGCCAAAGAGCACCACCAGCACCGATGCCGCCGCAGCGCCCAGCCCGACGACAAAACCACCGATGGCGGCAGCCCCCACCACCGCCGGATAAAACGTCAGCCACGGAATAATGGTGCCCAGTTCGGCCAGAGGCCAGACCCGCGAACCGGCAGCAAGCCCTACCAGGACTGCAGCCAGCGGGACTGGGTAGTATTTATAGCGGATGAACGAGAATCCCAACATGAAGGCAGCCGTTTATGCCCAGGAAGGATAACTTGGCAATAGCCACTTCAAACCCCATTGCCTTGTACGCCCTTCGGACGGGCGTTCGATTGTAGGGTCAGGCGTTCTGCGCCAGGGTGCGATGGGTGCGGTTCAATGTGATGCCTTGGCCCTTGTTACTACATTTTCAGTAGCTGCCCCCGCTTGTCCCACGGCGGATAGAGGCTGATTTGATACCTGATTTGAGGCCAAATCGAGGCTAAAAACGTGCCACAGAGGCTTGCGGGGATCACCTGTAGTGCAACTTGGGTGTTTTTGATATCACGAGTGATATGACATTGCATTGAATCGCACCTTCTACGCCATGTTTTTTTATCAACGGAGGCCACCATGCCCGTTCGCACTTTTTTCAGCCACGATTTCACCCGAAACGTATCAACCGCCAAACGCGCCACTACGCAAGGTCCAGTGTTTATCACGGACCAAGGTCGCCCCGCCTATGTTTTGCTGAAGATAGACGATTACTATCGCCTCGTTGGGCAAGGCGAACCTTCGCTGCTGGCGGTGATGGACGGGATTTCCGGCGGAGAAGACATCGAATTTGACGCACCGTGCCTGGACATGCGCATCCACGCCGTGACGCCATGATTGCAGCCACCACCCTGGAACATGGCTTTGCCGTGGCCACGCGCAACACGCAAGACTTTGTGCATACGGGTGTACGGCTGGTGAATCCTTGGACGAAATAAGCCTCCACCGCCCGTCTGACGTGCGGGGGCAGCTATTAAAAGGTGATTTCATGCAAGCACCTGCGCCTCTTGAATTTCTTTCAGCGTTCGCCCGTCGGCGTTTTTCCACTCCACGCGCCCATTGGCGCTACGGCCCAGCACCACGGACGCTGCCGTACTGGGGGAGCCAAAGCTGTAATCCTGCGTGAACTGGTACAGCCCGTCGGCAAGCGCCAGCACGCCATTGCTGATCAGCTCCTGGCGCAACGCGAACATGCCGCGCACGTGTTGCGCCATGGATGGCACAGTGTCCATCACCGCCTGTGAACCTGCCTGAACCACAAAGCCTTGGCTGCTTTCATAGCCCGTAGCCAGCACGCCTTTGCCCTTGCAGGTGAGGACTACCGGGTCGGCTGTGCCGGCAGTCTTTTTGGGCGCTTGCTCGAATGCATGGACACCCAGCACCGGCAACACGCCCAGCATGTGGCCCAAAAAGACATCCATGTCGGCACGGTCTGCTTCGCTCAGGCTGGGTTCGGCAGGCTGGTTGGCGTTGTCCAGCGGCATGCGTTTGGCAGCACGGGCCAGCGCAAGCAACCGCGACTCCAGAAACTGCACATGCGCCTTGTTCAGCTGCCCGGCAGTGGTGGTGGTGAATCCGATGGCGCGGGTCCAGAAGTCCTTTTTGGACTGGTGATCCTGCAGACGCGGGAGGATAGGATCGCCCTCGCCCACATAGAGCATGTCACCCTCGCCGTCCGGGCGCGGCCCCAGCAATAGATACACCCCGGTCTGCGCCAACTCAGGCCGGGCTTTGACCTGCGGCAGCAAGGCACGCGGGAATACCAACGCCTTGCCGATCCAGTTGGATTTTTCGACGATGCGCAGACCGTCGGGATCGCCGTCGGCGACGAAGATGCGAAGGGAAAATGGGGTCATGTGTTTTCTCAGGTAATGAAGGGGAATTCTATTTCGCTAGCAAAATAAGCATACACCGCCCGTCGCCCGTTTGATGTGCGGGTACAGCTACTTTTTGTATAGCGCATCACTCACAGCTCGGTGTACTTGCGGCTGTTGCCGCGTGCGGCGGGTACCGGGTATTTTTCGGCGTTGAGCTGGAGTTTGTGCCAGGCGGCGGCCATCAGGTCGATGTCGAGCTGGTCGCACAGTTGCAGCAGGTACAAAAACACATCCGCCGCTTCGGCTGCGACGGCCTGCTTGCGTTGCTCCTCCAGCGTGCGGCTTTGCTCTTCGGTCAGCCACTGGAAGTGCTCCAGCAGCTCTGCCGCTTCTACCGAGAGGGCGCAGGCAAGATTTTTCGGGGCGTGAAACTGCGCCCAGTCGCGCGCAAGGGCGAAGGTACGCAGGGCCTGGATCAGGGGCTGGAGTTCAGGGCTCATGGCCGCATGGTGCCACAACTTCCATGGGGTCATTCGAGCGCGCTACGATTGCGGTATAAGGGCGGTATAGGAGTCCTTTTCCCCATGTCTTCCCCATCGACCGAAATGGCAGACGCCAGTACCAGCAACACCAGCGCTGTGACGCGCCCTGGCCTGGGCGGCGATGTCTGGGGGGGACTTGCGGCCATGCTGGTGGCGCTACCTTCGGCCATCGCCTTTGGCGTCACCATCTTTTCACCGCTGGGCGGCACACTGGCCGCGCAGGGTGCATTGGCGGGTATTCTGGGTGCCACGGCGCTGGGTTTGATCGCACCTTCTGTGGGCGGCTGTGCGCGCCTGATTACGGCGCCGTGTGCGCCAGCCGCAGCGGTCCTGACGGCGCTGGCGTTGGGCTTCATGCAAGACGGTCTGGCGGCGGAGACGGCGCTTTTGCTGCTGGGCCTCATCGGAGTGCTCACTGGCGGCATCCAGCTTGTCCTGGGCATCTCCGGCGTGGGTCGGCTGATCAAATACATCCCGTATCCGGTGGTCAGCGGCTACCTTTCGGGTGTCGGGCTGATCATCATCAGCAGCCAGGCGCCCAAACTGGTGGGAGCGCCCGCCGGAACCAGTTTCCTGGGGGCATTGCGTATGCCGCTGCAATGGGACTGGCACAGCATGCTGGTGGGTGCCGTGGTGATCGGCGCCATGTTGCTGACCCCGCGTGTGACGCAAAAAGTACCTGCCGCCATCGTCGCATTATTGGCCGGTGTGGCGTGCTACCTGGGCTTGGGGGTCATGGATGCACAACTTCTGCGCACTGTCGATAACCCGTTGCTGGTGGGCTCCCTGGCAACCGGCAACGCCACCTTGCAAGACACCATCCGCACGCACTGGAATTCCCTGCGCGGACTGGGTTTTGATGCCGTACTCAAGGTGGCGGTTCCTGCGGTGACGCTGGCGGTGTTGCTGGCCATTGATACCTTGAAAACCTGCCTGGTGGTCGATGCCATGACCAACACCCAGCACGACTCCAACCGGGTGCTGATCGGGCAGGGCGTGGGCAATTTTGCCGCTTCTCTGCTGGGGGGCATTCCCGGTGCGGGCACCATGGGCGCCTCGCTGGTCAACATTTCCAGCGGCGGGCACTCCCGGCTTTCGGGCGTTCTGGCGGGGGGCTTCTCGCTGCTGGCCTACCTGGCACTGGTTCCGCTGATTGCCTGGGTGCCGGTGGCGGCCCTGGCGGGCATTCTGGTGGTGCTGGGCGCGCGCATGATTGACCGGCATAGCCTGCATTTTTTCTACAGCCCCACAACCCGCCTGGACTTTGCCATCATCCTGGCCGTCATCCTGGTGGCTATTTTTGGCAATTTGATCGCCGCTTCGGGTGTTGGCGTGGCGATTGCCATTCTTTTGTTTATCCGCGAACAAACCCGCAGCTCCGTGGTGCGCCACCGCATCGAAGGCAGCGAGATTTACACCAAGCGCACGCGCATGACCCGGATCAACCAGGCGCTCACGCACCATGTAATTGATACGGTCATCATCGAGTTGCAGGGCAGCCTGTTTTTCGGCACCGCCAACCAGCTGCACACCGCGCTTGAAGCGGAGGTTGGCAAGCACAAGTATGTGATTCTGAACATGCGCCGGGTGCAGTCGCTGGATGTGACCGCCACGCATGTGCTGGAGCAGATCAAGGACCGGCTCTCCGAAGTGGGTGCCTATCTGGTGTTTTGCGATATTCCGCGCCATCTGCCCAGCGGCTTGAAAATGAAACGTTTTCTCAAGGAAACCGGCGTGGTGCGCCCGAGCAACAAGGCCTTTGCATTTCGCCAGCAGGATGAGGCGCTGGAGTGGGTCGAGGCCCAGCAGCGCACCGATGCCATGTTCGAGCCGGATACACCAGAACCGCAAGATGTCGAGCGCAGCATCAATCTGCCGGAGATGCTGGCATTTGTCGATAACGATGAAGCCGTGCTGGCCGCATTGCAGCAACGGCTGGAGCTGCGGCTGGTGAAAGCGGGCAAGAAAATATTCAAGGCCGGGGAAAGCGGGACCGAGCTGTACATGATCCGCCGTGGCACGGTCAAGATAACGGTGCCACTGGACAAGAAGGAAAGCTACCACATGGCCACCTGCGGACCTGGCGACATCATCGGGGGCCTGAACTTTCTCGATGGCTCGGGCCACACTGCGGACGCGCAGGCCATCGACGATGTCGAGGTATACGCCTTGTCCAAAAAGGGTTTCAGCGAACTGGTACAACTGCACCCTGCGCTGGCGCTGCGCATCATCAAGCAAGTGGCGCGCAATCTGGCGCACCGTCTGCGCGTGGCTGTGGGTGAGGTGCAGGCACTGCGGGGCTGAGGGCTGCCTCCTTCTTTTCTCCTTTTTTATGAGCAGTGTTGGTAGAGCGCGACGATGCCCGTCAGGTTGCCCGCCACATGTTTGGACTAATTTGGACTAATGCCCACAGAGCTGCAAGAATCGGCCCTTGCAGGATGCCTGCACCAAAGTTTGCACTATTTTTGCCGATACATTGATTCTTTACCTCAGTGGAACCAACGACACCAAAATGGGACTCCCGGTCATGGCCACCGAACAGCGTTAGCGTGATCCATGGACAGCACTAAAACCACCCTGTCGGCACCGCTGAAATTCCTGATCGTTGACGATAGCCGCGCCATCCAGGCCATCGTGCGCCGTGCGATTGTGGGTTGTGGCTTTGAGCCGCTGGATATTCGCACGGCTGCCGACGGCGAGCAGGCGCTGGAGCTGATCGAAAACTTCATTCCCGATCTGATCATCACCGACTGGCACATGCCCAAAGTCTCCGGTCTGGAGCTGTTGCAAACGCTGCGCCAGCTGGGGCACAAGAAAATGCGCCTGGGTTTTGTGACGACCGAAAAAACACCGGCACTGATGGAGCAGGCCATCGTCAACGGTGCCTTGTTCATCGTACACAAGCCATTTCAGGATACCGAGCTGGTTTCAGTGGTCACGGCGGCCGTCATGGACCTGGTGAAGCCGCCGGAGCCGGAGCCCGCCCCCCCCGCCATCATCGCACCCGGATCGCATCCGGTCTTGGCACCCCAGATACAAGGCTTGCTGGCCGAGCGGTTTGGCAATCTGCCGTTTCGTCTGATTGACAACCAGAAAATGGCGCGCGAAAAACTCACCCTCAACAACCTGCTGGGTCTGTATGGCCGCGACGAACTGCGGGGGGTGTATGCCATCGGCGTGATGGACGCGAATGCGGTGTGCATCATCGGTGGCGGCAGTGCCCGAAAAAGTCCGGCGGAAGTGCGCGCTGCCATGGCTTTGGGACAGCCCGGCGGCGACATGCTCTCCAAGGCAACCGATTTTCTGCGTGCCGTCGGACCGTGCATGGCTGCCAACAGCAACAACCCTGGCGCAGCGGTGACCCTGGCCAAGGCCAGTATTGTCAAAAGCAGCTTTGCCCGCTTGTCCGAGGTGTTGGCCCAAAGCGGCAACCGCTCCGATTTCCGGCTGGCAGTTCCGGGCTATGGCGAAGGTTATATGGCTTTTTTGGTGATGGTCGCACCATGAACTGGCTCAACCTGGCGTTTGCGTTCATTTTCCTGTGTAATCTGCTCTTCATGGTGGGCGCGATACTGGCCTTGATACGCATTCTGGACGTGGTGGGCAAAAGCAGCATCGACTTGCAAAAAGCGGCGAGCACGGTCATTGAAACGGGAACGCAGGCGCGGCTCATGGTGCGCCACGCCTTCAATGAAATGGAGCGCAACTCCGATGACTTGGCGGCGCGTGCCGACAGCAATGGGCGCGCTGTTGCCGAGCTGTCATTTCAGGTCAAGAATCTGCAAGACCAGCTCAAGACCGGATTGGCCCGTCTGGCGGTACCCGATCCCCTGGCTCAGAATAACGCTGCACAAAATCCAGGCGAGTCCGCCAAAAGCCGCCCCAAGGAAGTTGCCATGGAGCATCTGAAGGAGCGTTACGCCGATCTGGAGCAGAAATTGCAGCAAGCGCAAGAACGTGTCAAAGTCGCCGAACGCCGCGCCGAAGCCAATGCGGCGCAAATTGATGACCTGAACGCCCAGATCAAGGAAAAATCATTTGCCACCAGCGTCGCCCAATCCAGCCAGCACGACCAGTCCGGCCTGATTGCGTCACAGCAGGAGCAGATTGATGCGCTCACCAACCGCGAAAAAGCGCTCTTGGCGCGGATCGAGGACATGAAGCAGGAATTCATGCGCAACAACGTGGAAAAAAACTTTATCGAAGACCGTTTCATGCAACTCGACAGCGCCGCTCTGGATGCTGCCAAAGCCAGCGCAGAACTCCTGCCGTAATGTGAAACAATGGGACGCAAACAAGCAAGGGAGTTCCTACCATGGCATCAGGCAAAAAACCGCTCAAGGCAAACACCGTGGCGAAAAATCTCGATCAATTAAAAGCCATGGTGGCCAACGCCACCGACCTCTCCGAGCCGATGTATTTTTTCATGGACCACCTGGTACCGGACGACCGCTTCATGGATGCCGGAGCCGTTTCGCAAAATGCGCGGGTGACGACGGTTTTTCACACGGTCTGCCAAATGCTCTACCACCAAGAAGAGCCGTCCCATACAGAGACTGTGCGGCAGTCACTCATCATCCGACTGAAAGCGTTCGACTTTTTCCACGGTTCCTGCCATATTGGCCGCGACATGGCTACCTTGATCTACTTCAAGGATATTGACCAGGGCATGGCTGCCATGACGCAACTCAGTGGCACGGGCATGACGTACTTTTCGCGTTTCACTGCACACCAATTCAGCGGCAAAGAGGCTCCCAATTTTGTGCCTGGCAATCCACAGCAAACCCATTGAATGTGCCGCTTCAGGTCAAGGCGGTATCAAGCGCGCTGGAGAGCATCGCAATACCTTTGCACATTAGCGACATTGAAGCGCGCGCAGGTGAATGGGCACAATCCATTTATTTCACAATGAGGAGGACGGTATGCAATGGCGCGAACGCATCGTGTGTGACCCCAAAATTTTGCTTGGCAAGCCAACCATAAAGGGGACACGCATTTCGGTTGAGCTGATTCTGGGATGGTTGGCGGCGGACTGGCGTTTTGAACAGTTGCTTGATGCTTACCCCAATATCACACGGGACGACATCCTGGCGGCCCTTGCCTATGCACGCGAACTGGTGCAAGACGACGGGATTTTGCCGCTGACGGAAATTGCGGCATGATGCCTTGTCTGCTCGCCAACGAAAATTTTCCCATGCCTGCCGTGCGCTTGCTACGCGCGGCAGGCGTGGATGTAAAAACAGTGTTGGACGAGTTGCCTGCAGCCAGCGATGAAGAAGTGCTTGCCTACGCGTGCCAGCAACAGCGCTGGATCGTCACTTTTGACCGGGATTATGGCGATTTGATTTTTCGTAAAGGCTTTCCTCCACCTCCTGCTATCATTTATTTGCGTCAGGAAGCCTATGCGCCCGAAACTCCGGCAGAACTGGTGCTAGCCGTGATAAAAATGCCCGCGCAGGTGTTGGGGTGTTTTGTGGTGGTAAGCAGCAAAAACGTGCGTTACCGGCGATTTGAGGCGGGAACCAAGGAACTCTTATGAATTGGGTAGTCTGCATCCAAAATACCGGTTACGAGGCTTCGCTGGAGGCACGCAAACTCTATCCCATGCAAGACGACCCGAAGGCACAGGCTCGGGGCATGGTTCGAGTTGTGGACGAATCGGGTGAAAGTTATTTGTACCCGTCGGCATTTTTTGCAGCCATCGCCATTCAACAGCCCCTTGAGCGGCAATTGCTCGCGGCTTAAGAAAATTTTCCCATGCTTGGTCTTCTGGCCCTGATATTTGTTCTCACCTACGCGGCCATTGCCCTGGAGCATCCACTGCGCGTGAACAAATCGGCCAGTGCGCTGCTCGGCGCCGGTCTGCTGTGGACCACCTACGCCATGCTGGGCACCAATACCCAGGCTGTGAGCACGCAACTGGGCGAGTCCCTCACCAGTACGGCGCAGATTGTTTTTTTCCTCATGGGTGCCATGACCATCGTCGAAGTGGTGGACGCCCACAATGGTTTTGAGGTGATTACCGCACGCATCAAGACCGAAAAACTCTCCACACTGATGTGGATGGTGGGTTTTGTGACTTTTTTTCTCAGCTCCATCCTGGATAACCTGACTACTGCCATCGTGATGGTGTCGCTGATGAAAAAACTGCTGGATCGGCGGGAGGACCGGCTGTTTTTTGCCGGCATCATCGTCATTGCCGCCAATGCTGGCGGCGCCTGGACGCCCATTGGCGACGTGACCACCACCATGCTCTGGATCGGCGGGCAGATCACGGCCTTGAATATCATGAAGGGCTTGTTTATTCCGTCCATGCTGAACCTGCTGGTACCTTTGGCGGTAACGAGTTACCTGTTGGGCAATCGCCCGGTGCTGGCACCGCAGCGCACCAACCAGGAAGACGGCGTGGTGACCACAGCCTTCGAGCGTCGGCTGATGTTTTTTCTGGGGCTTGGCGTGCTGGTGCTGGTGCCGGTCTTCAAGACCATCACCCATCTGCCACCCTTCATGGGCATACTCTTTGGCCTGGGGTTTATCTGGCTGGTGGGCGATCTGGTGCACCGCGACAAGGAAGACGAGCACAAGCAGCAGTTCACGCTGGTGCAGGCCTTGACACGCATCGACATGAGCTCCGTGGTATTTTTCATCGGCATCCTGCTGGCGGTGGCGGCACTGGAGCACACCCACATCCTTTCGTCCCTCGCCCAGTGGCTGGACCGCACGGTGGGCCGGCTCGACGTGATCGTGATGATCATCGGTCTGGTCAGCGCCGTGGTGGACAACGTGCCGCTGGTGGCCGCTTCCATGGGCATGTATGACTTGCAGCAATACCCGGCGGACAGTTTTATCTGGGAATTCATCGCCTACTGCGCGGGCACGGGGGGGTCCATCCTGATTATTGGCTCCGCTGCCGGAGTGGCCGCCATGGGGCTGGAGAAAATCGATTTTCTTTGGTACGCACGCAAGATCAGCGGATTGGCCTTGTTGGGCTACTTTGCCGGGGCTGCCTTCTACATTGCCGAAAGCCGACTGGCACTTTTGTCATGAACATTTTCAGCCGATACACCCGATTTTCCTGGCTCCTGCTGGCACTGTTGTGTCTGGTGCGCCCCAGCCATGCCGCAGACAATGCAGTCAATACAGGCAGCACAGACACCCTGCATTTTGTAACCGAGTCTTTTCCGCCTTTCAATTATGAGGAAAATGGCGCGCCTGCCGGACCAATGCTGGAAATCATCCAGGCGGCCTGCAACATCGCGCAACTTACCTGTACCGCCGAAATCATGCCGTGGCGCCGCGCGCTTGCCCTGGCGGAGAATGGGCGTGCGGATGGTATTTTTTCCATTTTGCTGACGGAAAGCCGGGAAAAGAAATTTTTCTTATCCGATCCCATTATCCGTACAGCCTATAGTTTTTTCGCCTTGAAAGCCTCTGCCTGGGAGTACAAGACGCCAAGCGATCTGAACGGCATGACCGTCGGTGTCTACGGCCCTTCGGGCACATCCGAGACGCTGAACGAAATCGTGGGCAACGCGCAGGATGTCCGGGTGGTGCTCGAATTAACCAATTTTGATGCGTTCAAAACCCTGGCTCTGAGCGTGTACGGGGCCAGAGCCGCCGTTCTGGCCAACCGGGATGTCGGACTGGCCTTGCTCCAGAGCCGCAACGTGGCCTTGCCAGCGTCGGCCAGCGAAACACGGTAAATTTGTTCTCCGATCAGGCGCAGCCAGGAGCAGAATTTTTGGTCATGCGAAGCAGATCGAAGACACGGCGGGTGCGGAACGACAGTTCGCGCATCAAAGAAGCGATTGTTTGAGTGGGCTTTTGGATCGCCTT
>JAYRRD010000048.1:0-30281 GCA_041910275.1 Rhodoferax sp. | reverse complement strand
GAACCGTCTATATCAATCGTTATTTCCAGTTTGATTGTTGTCCCGTTGCGATCTATTACCTTGCTTGTCATGACGATCCTCGTCTACGTACATTGATGGGTGGAAGAAGTCAGTACGCTAATCAAATTCCGGTCACACCCAGGGCCAAACTCAGCGATGCAGCACTGAAAAAGGTACAAACCCACACGCTCGAGGACGGCACTCCTGCACACAGTTTCCAGACCTTGATGGCCGAGCTTCAAGGCATCGTCCGCAACACGTGTCGCACGCTGGGTAGTCCAGCCGACACCCCCACTTTCGAGATACTCACAACTCCAAATTCAAAACAGAAACGCGCACTTGAATTGATCGCCCAGATAAAAATGTAGTCAGTACGTGGAACCAAAATTTCAGGTGGTTTCATTGGGAAAACTCGGCTTTTTTGAGGCGGAACTTCAGGCTAAAGCGAAGTTGCAGCCAGCAGTCACCGCACCAGCCGATATATATTGAGTCCGACGCTGGTCAGTTAGTTACGCCGAATCAACGCCCGGCAGGAAGCGGTTCGGTGACAAAGCCAATGCGCGACAACCCGGCTTTGTGGACCCAGCCCATCAGCTCCACAACCCACCCATAAGGCACGTGGGCATCGGCGCGCAGGCGCACTTCGGTTGCGGGATCATTGCGCGCAGCGTCTTGCAAAACGCGCTGCAAAGCGTCTTGCTCCATGGGTTGTTCATCCACATAGACCTGGCCTGATTTGTCGATTATGAGTGCGACAAACGGCGCTGTTTGGGCGGGCGCTGCGCTTTGCGCCTTGGGCAGGTCCACGTGGATGCTGCCCACCAGCAGCGGCGCCGTGATGATGAATATCACCACCAGCACCAGCATGACATCGACCAGCGGCGTCATATTGATCTCGCTCATCGGCTGCGGGCCAGGCGTGCGTTCGAGTCGGCCAAAAGACATAGGACTACTTTATGGCCGACTGCCAGCACCGTGCGTCAGCAACAATTCGCGCAGGTCGCGAGCAAAGCCTTCGAGATCGGCTTCGATGCGTCCGATATAGCGGCCCAATACGTTGTAACCCAGCACGGCCGGAATCGCCACCGCCAAACCCACGGCAGTCATGATGAGCGCTTCGCCCACGGGTGCTGCCACCTTGTCGATGCTGACCTGGGCAACACCCGAGAGACTGATCAGGGCATGGTAGATCCCCCACACCGTACCCAGCAAACCCACAAATGGAGCCGTTGCACCCACGGTCGCCAGCAACACCTGCCCGGCTTGCAACTTGTTCAGCACGGCATGCAAGGCATCGCGCAGCAAGCGCGTAAGCTGTTGCGACTTGTCACCCGCACCAGCCAGGGTGCCCAGTGTGTCCGTCTGTGTGGCCTGCACCAGGGGGCGCACCAGGTCTTCCCGGTCAAATACCTGCAAACGCTGCAAGCCCTGCTCCAGCGAGGGCGCTTGCCAGAAGGCGGCCACGCTGCGCGCCACGTCCTTGTGCGCGCGCTGCACCAGCCAGGCCTTCCAGATAATCACGATCCAGCTGCCCACCGACATCAGCAACAATACCAGGGCCACACTGCGGCTGAGGGCATCACCACGCAGCAACAGATCCAGCGCACTCACCGTTTACCGCAGTCCAAGAACGTCAAACATATCAAACAAGCCGGTTTTCTTGTCTGCCAGAAAACGCACGGCGCGCAGGCTGCCCTGGGCATAGGTGGCACGGCTGGAGGATTTGTGGCTGATTTCGATGCGCTCGCCGGTCCCGGCAAACAATACCGTGTGGTCACCCACGATATCACCACCACGAATGGTGGCAAAACCTATGGAGGATGGATCGCGCTCACCGGTTACGCCTTCGCGGGCATAGACTGCGCAGTCTTTCAGGTCGCGCCCCAGGGCACTGGCAATGACTTCTCCCATTTTCAGCGCGGTCCCCGATGGTGCATCGACCTTGTGGCGGTGGTGCGCTTCAATGATTTCAATGTCGTAACCCGTGGCAAGCGCCTGCGCCGCCATTTCCAGCAGCTTCAGTGTCACATTGACGCCCACACTCATGTTGGGTGCCAGGACAATCGGAATGTCTTGCGCGGCGGCGGTAATTTCTGCCTTTTGTGCAGCAGTAAACCCGGTGGTTCCGATGACGGCAGCCACGCCAAGTTCCCGGCACACGGCCAGGTGATGCAGCGTACCTTCCGGTCGGGTAAAGTCGATCAACGCGGAGCAGGACTGCAACCCCGCACGTACGTCAGCGGTAATGGCCACACCCGTGGACTGGCCCGCGAATGCACCCGCATCACACCCGAGTGCGGGGCTGCTGGCAATATCAAGTGCTCCCACGAGTGTGCAATCGGGCGCCAGGCGAACAGCCTCGATGAGCATCTGACCCATGCGGCCCGATGCACCTGCTACGGCAATGGAGTAAGTCATCTTGAAGCGGTCCTATAGAGAAACTGAAAAGAGGCTAAGGCTCAAGGGGAGGATATTCGACAGGCGTGGATGGAGTGGGTGCTGGTGGGCGCTTCGCAGGGACAGGAAATTTCTTCAGCATTTCTTCGGAAGCTTCCAGCACCGGAGTGTCCTTGGACGGACGCTTGGATTTAAGCGTGGCAACAAACTCCGCTTCGCTGGGCACCGAATCGGCCTCGATGCGGTCCAGCACATCGCCAGTAAAAAACAGCGAGACCATGCGCAGTTGCGGCGGCAGCCCCTGCTGGTTGAGCGTGAACACATAGTCCCAGCGATCCGCGTGAAAAACGCTGGTCAGCAATGCAGTACCCAGAATATCGCGCACCTGGGCGCGCGGCATGCCGGGCTGCAGCAAGGACAATTGTTCACGTGTCACCACGTTGCCTTGCACGATGTCACTGCGGTACGGCGAAACCATGGTCACCACCCGTTTGCTGGCTGCGTCAAAGCTGCTGCAAGCGGTCAGCCCCGCAGCGATGCAAGCGACCCAGCTCAAAATAAGACCACGGCAGTGAGTGTCGGACATGAATGGCAGTGCGAGATATGATGGCAGGATTGTAGCGGCTGCGGTTTTACCGCCTGCCGTGTTCCCAAGCCGAAAAACCATGACCAATATCGACGAACTGAAAAGCACCGGACTCAAGGCGACTGCCCCACGTCTGAAAATACTGGAAGTGTTCCAGAGCCACCGGCAACGGCACATGACGGCAGAGGATGTGTTTCGTCTGCTCATCCAGGACGGTGCCGATGTCGGACTGGCCACGGTCTACCGGGTACTGACCCAGTTCGAGCAGGCAGGCATCCTGTGTCGCAGCCATTTCGAGAGTGGGAAAGCCGTTTTCGAACTGGACGAGGGCAAACACCACGACCACCTGATTTGCCTGGATTGCGGCAAGGTGGAAGAGTTTTACGATGAAAAAATCGAAAAACAGCAACACGTCGTAGCCAAGGCAAGGGGTTTTGCCATCGTGGACCATGCCATGAGCCTGTATGCCAGCTGCACCAAAGAGAACTGCCCCGACCGTCAAACCGTGAAGAAAGACGGCAGCGCTACCTGAGCCTGGCGCTGGCGCGTTCGGCGATACGGTCGCGCCAGGCTTGCAGTGCGGGCATACCCTCCTTGTCGGCGTTGAATTTCATCAGCCGGGAAAACTCGATGGCACAAAAGGCCGTGATGTCCGCAACAGTGAAACGTTGCCCGGCAATCCAGGGCTGGTGTTCCAGCACGTGGTCAAACCAGGCCATCACTTCGCGCACCTTTTGCGCCTGCGAGTGGCCAAAATCCGGGAACTGCGGCTGCTCCAGCACGGCAAGGCCCGGATGGGTATGGCGCACGCTGTTGGCAATGCCCGCCAGCATGTATAACTCGGCACGCCGGTCGGCCATCTCGATGAACGCACGCTCCTCGTAGTCCATGCCCATCAGGTTGGGCTCGGGATACCGGCCTTCGAGCCAGGTGCAGATGGCGCGCGTTTCGGTTAACACACGCTCGTCATCGAGTACCAGGGCCGGCACCTTGGCCAGCGGACTGATGGCGCGGTAGGCTTCGCTTTTGTGCTCCATGGCATTCAGATCGACATTGACCAGATCAATGCCGCTGATATTTTTCTCGACCATGAACATCATGACCCGCCGGGGATTGGGAGCACCTGGGGCGATGTAGAGTTTCATTGCGTATTTCCTGTTGTATTGGATTGCCCCGTTTCGAGCATGCTGCGCGCGCTTGCGGCGAATTGCTGCTCCTTGTTCGTATCCTTGTCATCCAGATCAAGGGAGGCAGGCGGACGTTCGATGCCGCGCTGTACGGCGGGGCGCGCGCGTATCTGGTCGCGCCAGCGCCGCAAGTGAGGCAAGTCGCCAATGTCCACGCCCGACCAGCGGTGGGTGCGCACCCAGGCCCAGTTGGCAATGTCGGCAATCGAGTAGCCACCGGCCAGGTATTCGTGGTCCTTCAGATGGCCATCCAGCACCCGGAACAAGCGCTTGCTTTCGCCCTGGTAGCGGTCTATTGCTGCTGGAATCTTTTCTGGCAAATAGCGGTAAAACACATTGGCCTGGCCCATCATGGGACCGACGCCGCCCATCTGGAACATCAGCCATTGGAGCACGCGCGAGCGTCCTTTGGCATCCGAAGGCATCAACTTACCCGTTTTTTCGGCCAGATAGACCAAAATGGCGCCCGACTCGAACACGGCAAAATCATCGGCGTCATGATCCACGATGGCAGGAATGCGGCCATTGGGGTTGATAGCCAGAAACTCTGGTGTTTTCTGCTCCCTCTTGGCCAGGTCCAGTGCAATCAGTTTGTACGGCAAGGCCAGCTCTTCCAGCGCAATCGAGATTTTGTACCCGTTGGGAGTGGCTGCGGTGTAGAGATCAATCATGGATCAGGAAATTCAATTGTCCTGGGCCATGGCCTTGCGGTGGCGTTCGACAAACTCCTGGTAGGTGTCGATGCCGCGCAACTGCAAAATGGTGTTGCGCACGGCAGCCTCGACCAGCACGGCAATATTGCGCCCGGCTACCACCTGGATCACGACCTTGCGCACCGGCACACCCAGGATGTCCTGGGTCAAAGGTTCGTAGGGAATGCGGTCGTAATCCCGCTCCATGGTTTCCCTGCGCACCAGATGCACAATCAGCTTGAGCCGCATCTTGCGCCGCACTGCGGTCTCGCCAAAAATACCGCGAATGTCAAGCAAGCCAATGCCGCGCACCTCCAGCAGGTTTTGCAGCAATTCCGGGCATCGGCCTTCAATGGTGGTCTGATTGATGCGAAACAGGTCCACCGCATCGTCAGCCACCAGTCCGTTGCCGCGCGAAATCAGTTCCAGCCCCAGCTCACTTTTGCCCAGGCCCGATTCGCCCGTAATGAGGACGCCCAGCCCCAGAATGTCCATGAAAACACCATGTACCGAAGTGCGGTCGGCAAAGTGTTTGGACAAGTAAGCGCGCAAAACGTCGATGACAAACGCCGATGACTCGCGCGTGGCAAACATCGGTATCTGTGCGCGCTCACACATCGACAACAATGCCTGCGGTGCCTGCTGCCCATCGCCCAGGACCAGAACCGGCGGCTCCAGCGTCACCATGCGGGCTATGCGCCGGGCACAATCTTCGGGGGATGCTTCGGTGATGTAGGCAATTTCGCGTTCGCCCAGAATCTGCAGACGGTAGGGGTGGATGTAGTTGAGGTAACCCACCAGATCGGCACCGGAGCGGGCGGATCGGACCACGAGTTCATCAAAGCGGCGCTCGGATGCCCCCAAACCGGCCACCCATTCCCAATGCAGGCGGGAACGGAACTCTTCAAACAGGGCGTCAGCACTAATAGCAGTAGGTTTCACATTTCACAAGCGGTATTAAGCCATCTTCACGCATATTCATGCGACATGGGCGGACTGCCAGTTGACAATCAGGCGATGCAGTTGCTGGGAGTCCGTGCTGGATGCCAGTTTTTCACGCAAATCCGCATCACTGAGCAGTTCGGCAATCTCCGACAGGATTTCAAGGTGTTTTTGCGTTGCAGCTTCGGGCACCAGCAGGAAAATCAGCAGGTTGACAACCTGGTCATCGGGTGCATCAAAGCCAATGGCCCTTGACAATTGGAATACTGCGGCCAACGGAGACTTCAGGCCCTTGATGCGCCCATGCGGAATGGCCACGCCATGGCCCAAGCCGGTCGACCCTAGCCGTTCACGCGAAAACAGGCTATCGGTGACCAATGCGCGGTTGAGTCCATGCAAATTCTCAAACAACAAACCCACCTCTTCAAAGGCGCGTTTTTTGCTGGTGACTTCCACTTGCGCAAGCACTTGCGCAGGCGACAGGATACTGGCTAGTCGGTTCATAGGAACAGATTATGCACACAAAAAAACCGCCCGTTGACCGGGCGGTTGGTATACCAATGTAGCGGACCTGTACTTACATCACGCGTCGGGGAGCTGCGTGGTGATGGTCTTGCAAACGATCCTTGTGGCGCACCACCTGCCGGTCCAGTTTGTCGACCAGATCGTCCACCGCTGCGTACAGGTCTTCGTGTGAGCTTTCGGCGAACATATCGCTGCCCTTGACATGGATGTTGCACTCAGCACGTTGCCGTTTTTCCTTTTCCTTTTGTTTCTCCACGGTAAGTAACACCTTGACATCCACTACCTGGTCAAAGTGTCGAATAACTCGATCAAGCTTGGTCGTGACATAACTGCGTAGAGCCGGGGTAACTTCAAGGTGGTGACCGCTGATCGTCAAGTTCATAAATAGCCTCCAGTTGCTATTGAGGTTAATGGGTCTCGTGCCATGGGCGACGAGAACAGAAATGAAAATTCCACGAATTTTGATTTCCGTCAGGCCACTATGCCCTTGAATGCATGGAAATGCAATGCTTTTTTAAGACTAAATAAGAGTAATACATCTCCTATTGATGCAGGGCAGATACTTACCTTGTGTCCGCGCGCCAAGCACCATTTGGGTGCGATAATGCGCGGTTATTTGTCTTTGGCATCTGGCAAGCTGCAAATGAAGGTCAATGGTCGCAGTTACCGCACAATATGGCTCAAACCCGGGCATGAGCACGTGGTGCAAGTCATCAACCAACTCCAGCTGCCCCACAGCTTTGAAGTCACGGACCTCTCCAATGTGCACGATGTGTGTGCGGCCATTCGTGGCATGCTGGTGCGCGGTGCGGGTCTGATAGGCACCTGCGCCGCGTATGGCATGTATCTGGCCGCGCTGGAAGCACCCGATGCCGATTTTGATAGGTTTATATTACAAGCCGGTGAAACGCTCAAAGCGACCAGACCGACTGCCAGCAACCTGGCCTGGGCCGTTGACCGGATGCTGCGGGAGATTGCTGGTGCCCATTCCCCGGCCCACGCACGCACGCTGGCCAAGGAGGCTGCAACGGCCATCGCCGACGAAGATGTCGCGCACTGCGAACGCATCGGCTCCCATGGGCTAGGTCTTATCAGCCAGATTGCCCAGCGCAAACCCGATCAGGTTGTCAATATCCTGACGCACTGCAACGCCGGCTGGCTGGCTTTTGTGGACATCGGCTCCGCCACGGCACCGATTTATGCCGCCCATGCCGCAGGCGTTCCGATACATGTCTGGGTGGATGAGACCCGGCCACGCAACCAGGGTGCCGCACTCACGGCGTGGGAACTGGGCCAGCAGGGCATACCACACACGCTCATTGCCGACAACGCAGGGGGCCACCTGATGCAGCATGGCCTGGTGGACATGGTGTTGACCGGCGCTGATCGCGTCAGCCGCAACGGCGATGCAGCCAACAAGATCGGAACCTATCTCAAAGCGCTGGCGGCGCATGACAACCATATCCCGATGGTGGTGGCCCTGCCCTCCTCGACATTCGATTTTGCCCTGCGCAACGGTGTCGCCAACACCCCCATCGAAGAGCGCGATGCCAACGAAGTGCGCTTTGTTACCGGACAGAATGCACACGGCAGCCTGGAGACCGTGCGCATTTGCCCATCTGCAACCACAGCACGCAACTGGGGTTTTGACGTGACCCCGGCGCGTTTAATAACGCATCTGATCTGCGAACGCGGCATTTGTTCGGCCAGTGAAGCCGGGATTCTGGCGCTGTTTCCAGAACACGCAGACCATGGTTGAAGTTGCAATGGATGCAACCGACGGCGTCATCAAGTTTGCCAGTGAACGCCACGCCGGCGCCGTCCCCTGGGGACCCCGGCTGGAAGCCTTGAACCGTGCGCGCACCACACTATTTGACCTCGGACTCATAGGCGTATACCCCGACGGAGTAGGCTACGGCAATCTCAGCCTGCGGGTGCCAGGAGATGAAGGCAATCAAGGCAACCAGTTTGTCATCACCGGCAGCGCCACCGGCGCCCAACGCACATTACAACCAACCCAGTATTGCCTGGTTGAAGCCTTTTCGATAAAACACAACTGGGTACGCGCGCGCGGGGCTATCGCCGCATCCTCCGAATCCATGACCCACGGCGCCGTATATGCCGCCAATCCAGCCATCCACTGCGTCATACACGTCCACAGCCGGGTTTTATTCGATACCCTTTTGCATCAAAACCACCCCGCCACACCGGCCACGGTCCCCTACGGCACACCAGCCATGGCCCAAGCCGTTTGCACCTTGGTACAACGCTCGACCACCCTCCCTTTGCTGTTTGTCATGGCCGGACATGACGAAGGCATCATTGCCTGCGGCACGGATGTGGATTCCGTTCAAAATGTAGTACTCGCAACCATGAAAAGGATAGGTACACCATGACCAAGATCGGCATCATCGGCGGCAGTGGCCTGGACAACCCGGACATTCTGGAAAATCCGCAGGATTGGGCCGTCGATACCCCCTGGGGTTTACCCTCGGCACCGCTCAAGCATGGAACGATTGCCGGTGTCGAAGTGCTTCTGCTGGCCCGGCATGGTCGGGAGCACACACTGGCACCGAGCAAGGTCAACTACCGCGCCAACATCCAGGCACTGCGCGACGCGGGCTGCAGCCACATCCTGGCCAGCACCGCTGTGGGCTCGCTGCGTGAGGACATTGGCCGGGGGCACCTGGTCATCATTGACCAGTTCATTGACTTCACCAAACAGCGTGCCATGAGTTTTTTTGAGACATTTGCGCCGCACCACCCCGTCCACACCGCGATGGCCGAACCTTTCAATGCCGATCTGCGTGCCATCCTGATCGGACTATGCCAACGCAATCGCTTCGACTTTCACGCAAAAGGCACGGTCATCACCATCGAAGGACCGCGTTTTTCGACCCGTGCCGAGTCCATGATGTTTCGCTCCTGGGGTGCAGACATCATCAACATGTCCACCGCAACCGAGGCAGCCCTCGCCAACGAAGCCGGCATCCCCTACTGCGCCGTTGCCATGAGTACCGACTACGACTGCTGGAAGACCGACGAGGAACCCGTCAGCTGGAACGAAATCCTGCAAGTCTTCCAGGCCAATGCGCAAAAAGTGACGACCTTGTTAACCCAGGCAATCCCCTTGATCGCACAGGGAGCGGCTCCGAGCTAACTTGTGTATCAACTCTCCTTTTGATAGCCACCCCCGCTCATCAAACAAGGATTACAGCCTGATTGACCTACTCGAAGTCCCTTTCTGGGGAAACTTCGCGACCAGCCTGTTGCAGCGCCCACATTTCGGCATAACGCCCCTTGGCTGCCAGCAAGGCGCTGTGGGTGCCGCGCTCAACAATGTGGCCTGCGTCAAGCACCAGGATTTCATGGGCATCGACAACCGTGGACAGGCGGTGCGCGATGACCAGCGTAGTTTTGTTGCGCGCCACACTGCGCAGCTCGGCCTGGATGGCACGTTCATTCGCCGAGTCGAGTGCCGAGGTGGCTTCATCAAAAATCAGGATCGGTGGGTTCTTCAGCAGCGTGCGGGCAATCGCCACGCGCTGTTTTTCCCCGCCGGAAAGTTTGAGGCCACGCTCGCCCACCATGGTGTCGTAACCCTTGGGGGTCGAGCGGATAAAGTCATGGATGTGCGCTGATGCAGCCGCCTCCTCCACCTGCATCCGACTAGCACCGGGCTTGCCGTAGGCGATGTTGTATTCCACCGTGTCGTTGAAGAGCACCGTATCCTGCGGCACGATGCCAATGGCCTGTCGCACGCTGGACTGGGTCACCTGCTTGATGTCCTGCCCGGCAATCAGGATGCGGCCCAGGCTGGCGGGGTTGTCGCTGCTGCGGGTTACATCGTAGAAGCGAAACAGCAGGCGCGCCAGGGTCGATTTACCTGCGCCCGAAGGCCCGACCACGGCGACGGTCTTGCCTGCCGGAACCTCAAAGCTGATGTGTTGCAGGATGGGCCTATTCGGATCGTAGTGAAAACTCACATCCTCGAATGCCAATGCGACTGCTGTACCCAGCTGCAAGGGCTGCGCCCCCGGCACATCGGCCACTTCGCGTTCGCGCTCCATCAGGGTGAACATCTTTTCCAGATCGGTCAGGCTTTGCTTGATTTCGCGGTAGATGACGCCCAGAAAATTCAGCGGAATATAGAGCTGGATCATGAAGGCGTTGACCATGACCAAGTCTCCCAGGGTCATGCGCCCATCGACCACACCCTGCGTGGCGCGCCATAACATGGCCACCAAGCCAACGGCAATGATGAGTTGTTGCCCGGTATTCAGCATCGACAGCGTGGTCTGGCTTTTCAGGCGCGCCAGGCGCAGTTGCTCCAGGCTTTCATCGTAGCGCCGGGTTTCGAACGCTTCGTTATTGAAGTATTTGACCGTTTCGTAGTTGAGCAAGGAATCGATGGCCTTGGAGTGCGCGGCGGAATCAAAGGCATTGGCTTCGCGGCGGAACTTGGTGCGCCACTCGGTGATCAAGACGGTGAACGTGATGTACAGCACCAGCGCCCCCAGCGTGATCCAGACAAACCAGATGTCAAATTTGACCGCCAGAATCCCCAGCACCAGCGCCACTTCCAGCAGCGTCGGCACAATGCTGAAGAGTGAAAACGATATGAGCGATTCGATGCCGCGCACGCCGCGCTCGATGTCGCGCGTCATGCCCCCGGTCTGGCGCTCCAGGTGAAAGCGCAGGCTCAGGGCGTGCAGGTGCGCAAAGGTTTGCAGGGCGATGCTGCGCGCAGCACCTTGTGTGGCGCGGGCGAACACCAGTTCGCGCAACTCGGTGAACAGCGAAGTGGAAAGCCGCAACGCGCCGTACGCCAGCAGCAGTGCCACGGGCACGACCAGCACCGCAGCAGGATCGCCGGGCCGGTAGCTCATGCGGTCCACCAGGTCCTTGAGCAGCATTGGCACGCCCACATTGGCCAATTTGGCACTGACCATGAAGGCCAGCGCCAGCACGACGCGCCATTTGTACGCCCACAGGTAGGGCAACAAGCGCCGCAGGGTGGCCCAGTCTGAACGGGGCTGGGCTGGGGTGAGGGCAGAGTCAGGTGGCGCATCCGACCCGCGAGGGCCGTGATAGCGCATCAACCATCGGCATTGATCTGGTGAATCAACGCCGCCAACACATCCTCTGCCTGCTCATTTTCCACCTGGCACGTGCCAGCTGCGGTGTGGCCGCCGCCGCCGTACTGCAGCATCAAGGCACCGATGTCGGTCTTGCTGCTGCGGTCCAGAATGGATTTGCCAGTGGCAAACACAGTATTTTGCTTTTGCACGCCCCACAACACGTGGATGGAGATATTGCACTGCGGATACAGGGCATAAATCAGGAAGCGGTTGGCGGCCCAGATGGTCTCTTCCTTGCGCAAGTCGAGCACCACCAAGTTGCGATGCACCGTGGCGCAACGCTGAATTTGTTCACGCGCCCTGGCGGCATGCTCAAAATACAGGTCCACGCGCTCCACCACATCGGGCAGCTGCAAAATGTCGTCGATGCCGTGGTTGCGGCAGTATTTGATCAAATCCATCATCAGCTGGTAGTTGCTGACGCGAAACTCCCGGAAACGCCCCAGTCCGGTACGCGAATCCATCAGGTAATTGAGCAACACCCAGCCGGTCGGCTCCAGAATTTCCTCGTGGCTGAATTGGGCCGAGTCGGCCTTGTCCACCGCCTCCATCATCTCGAAGCTGATATTGGGGAAGGCGCTGGCGCCGCCGTAATACTCATACACCACGCGCGCAGCAGACGGGGCATGCGCCGAAATGATGTGGTTGGGGTGTGCGCCCACATTGCGGATGGTTTCTGACTCATGGTGGTCAAAAGCCAGATGCGCAGCGGGTACATAGGGCAAGTTGGTGGTGATATCGCGGCTGGTAATATCGATTTTTCCGTCCTGCATGTCCTTGGGATGAACGAATTTGATGTCGTCGATCAGATCCAGTTCATTGAGCAGCACGGCACAAACCAGACCGTCAAAATCGCTACGGGTAACCAGACGGAACTTGCTTTGGCTCATAGGGGGATCCTTTTTTGCTTGGCGGGTAGGAATAAAAAGTTCATCGTAACGCAAAAATCAGCATTTTTTGCAGACCAAGGGCAATCCCATGGGGATTGGGTACCTCATGGGTGTGATTCAAAGTGATGCGTTCGTTGCATCACATGGAATCACGCCAGTTTCATATCACCCGTGATATTAAAAATACCAAAAACGCACTCCAGGTGCTCCCCGTAAGCCTGTGTGGCACGTTTTTAGCGTCGATTTGGCCTCGAATGAGCCTAAATTTAGCATCAAATCAGCCTATAGCCCCCGAGGGATAAGCGGTGACAGCTACTAAAAACGTAGTAACAAGAACCTGCCTACAGACACCACATTGAATCGCACCCTAGCTCATGTCGTTCAGGCCGGATAAGTTCCTGGCAATAAAAGGCTTTTGTCGATGGCGTTGATGTCGGTTTTTCCACACAATGCCATGGTGATGTCCATCTCCTTGTGAAGGAGTTCCAGCGCCAGACGCACACCTTCTTCCCCCATCGCGCCCAGCCCGTAAACGTAGGCACGCCCGATGTGCACGCCTTTGGCGCCCAGGGCGATGGCCTTGAGCACGTCCTGGCCGCTGCGCACGCCGCCGTCCATATGCACCTCGATGTGCCGGCCCACCGCATCCACGATGGCCGGCAGGGCTCGGATAGACGACTCGGCGCCGTCGAGCTGGCGCCCGCCGTGGTTGGACACGATCAATGCATCCGCCCCACTGTCTCTGGCCAGCCTGGCATCCTCCACGTCCAGAATGCCTTTGAGGATCAGCTTGCCGCCCCAGCGCTTCTTGATCCATTCCACATCGGCCCAGTTCAGCGTCGGGTCAAACTGTCGGGCGGACCATTCGGACAGCGATCCCATGTCTTCCACGCCGCCGACATGGCCAACGATATTGCCAAACCCGCGCCGTCTGGTACCCAGCATGCCCAGTGCCCAGCGCGGTTTGCCCATCATGTTGAGCAGATTGGCCACATTCAGCCTGGGTGGCGCGCTCAGGCCGTTCTTGAGGTCCTTGTGGCGCTGGCCGAGGATTTGCAAATCCAGCGTCAGCACCAGAGCGGAGCAGTTGGCGGCGCGGGCACGCTCGATCAGACGTTCGATAAAGCCACGGTCCCGGATCACGTACAGCTGGAACCAGAAGGGATGTCCTCCCGTTCCCTGCGCCACATCTTCAATCGAGCAGATGCTCATGGTGGACAGAGTAAACGGCACACCGAAGGCTTTGGCAGCGCGTGCGGCCAGGATTTCGCCATCGGCATGCTGCATGCCGCACAAGCCCACCGGCGCCAGCGCCACGGGCATGCGCACGCTCTGCCCCAGCAATGTGCTGGCGGTGCTGCGCTGCTCCATATTGATGGCCACGCGCTGGCGGAATTTGATTGTCTGGAAATCCGCCGTATTGGCCCGGTAGGTGCTCTCGCTCCAGGAACCGGAATCGGCGTAGTCATAAAACATGCGCGGCACCCGCTTCTGTGCCAGAACGCGCAGGTCTTCGATGTGGGTGATGGTGGTCATGCTCTGTCCTTTCAGCTAAACTGGCCCGTCCCGAATTCTCGACTTGCTCTTTTTTGCCCCATGAAAACGATTGCCAAATGGCTGCTTAACGCCACAGCCCTGCTGGCCCTGACCTATGTCTACGATGGCGTGAAAGTCACCAGTTTTTCGGCTGCCTTGATTGCCACTTTGGTGATCGGCCTCTTCAACACTGTTCTGCGCCCGGTATTGGTGATTTTGACCTTGCCGGTGTCGTTGCTGACCCTGGGTTTATTCCTGTTTGTCATCAATGCCTTGATGTTCTGGGCTGCGTCGGGTGTTCTGGACGGCTTTACGGTGGATGGTTTTGGTGCGGCTCTGGTCGGGTCGCTGCTGTACTCCTTGATGAGTATGGTGATTGATTCAGCGCTCCAGCGTCTGTTCCCGGACCAGTGACTCCATCTCCCGGGTACGGGTGTCGATGATCGAGGCTTCGATGTGGTCGCCCTTGCTGCTGTTCGTACCATTTTTTCGTACCCACTCCTGCGCTGCTTTGAAGCGCTGCAGGGCTGCCGGAAAATCAAGCTGTGCCACATGGACCTCGGCCTGTGCCCGCAGCGCCCCCAGCGTCTGCCCCTGCGCCGTGTAGAGCAAGGCCAGCAGTTGCCAGGCCTGGGCATCGCGCGCGTGGCTGGCAACCCAGGTCTGCAAATTCTCAACCACCGGCAATCTGGGCGCGCCATGCAGTGCAGCCTGGGCACTCAGGAACAGTTCGGCGCGGCTGAGTTGGCCTGTCTTGCCGCCATTTCCTTTTAGCAACGCAGCGGCTTGCACGCCGTCATTCTGGGCCAAGTAAAGCTCCACGCCCAGCAAACGCGCCAGACGTGCCGCCGGGGCATCATTACCCACCTTGGCGTTCAGACGCTGCCATAGCTGGCGTGCATTGGCGTACTCGTGCAAGCGGATCGCCGCCAGGGTCGCGCCATACAGTGCACCAAGCTGGCGTGCGGGTGTCAAACGGCGCAAAGCCTCGGGCTCCACCTCCTGTGCCCAGGCGCGCAGGGCATCCACGGTCGGATGGGAGATAAGCTGGGCACGCGCTGCCAGCATGGTCTGATCGAATTCCGGCACATTCCGACGCGATGTCTTCCCGGACGATGGCGTGGATTCGGGTACATCGAGCCCAACCCCAATCCGCCCTTGCATATCGGCCATGCGTTCGGTGCTCAAGGGGTGGCTGCGCAGGTAGGGGAAGTTGCCGCTGTCGTTCAACCGAGCCGATTGTTGCAACTTGTCAAACATCGAGACAAAGCCCTCGGGTGCAAAACCCGCCTGGGTCGCCACGCTAAAACCAATTCTGTCCGCTTCGCGTTCCATGTCGCGCGAGAAATTCAGCTGGCTTTGCGCGGCCACAGCCTGCCCACCCACAATGGTCGCATTGGCAGCCATCGGGCCACTCTTGCTGGCGGCCAGCAGCCCCAGGATCATGGCACCCAGAAGCCACGGAGCCTGCTGGCTTTGCCGTGTCATCATGCGTGCGATGTGGCGTTGGGTCACGTGGCTCAACTCATGCGCCAGAACCGAAGCCAGTTCGTCGCGGCTGGTCACCACAGCCACCAGCCCCAGATGCAAACCCAGATAGGCCCCAGGCAGGGCAAAAGCGTTGACGCTGCGCTCCTTGCTCAAGAGTATTTCCTTGGCAAAGGTGGCATCGAGTTCAGCGGACAATTCGCCCCGTTGCCGGGCTGCCTCCAGCAAGGGAAGCCAGATGGCCTGCACGTACTCCACCAGGAGTGGGTCGTCAATGTAGTCCGGGTCACGGTACAACTCACGGACAATGCGGTCGCCCAGACGCCGCTCGGCGCTATAGCCCATATCGGTGCCCTCCCCCAGATGCGGCAGATTGGGTTGCGCCGCAGACTGCGCGTGCGTCGGCACATGCGTCAATGCTATAGATAAAATAGCTGCCCCCGCTAATAGCACGGGCGCCAGGGCGCAATTGGGCTTTAAAAATAACTTCAAAACGGGTTCAGGGGCATGAAACCGAGAATCCGGGCATTGCTGGAGTCCAGAAACACGGTCCAGAATGTCTTGCGGCTTGCCAACGGCAGATAGACGATGGTTTTCGGGTCGGGTCCCAGGCCACCCAACACCTGGTCGATGGCCGCCGCCTGATCGGGAAAGCGTGTCTTGAGCACACTAACTGGTCGGGCCATGGCGAGAACTTCGGCGCTTGCCGCCTCATACGGCTGCCACAACTCAGGCTGAAACGCCAGCGACAAGCCTTGCACGGCAAGCGTCGTGGCATCAATTTTCTCCTCCTGGTTCCGAAACGGGCGCAGCGACAGCAGTGTGGGACCGCCCAGAGGCAAAGCCTCAATCCCCGCCGGGGTCTTGGACAACCACTCCTGCGGCACATCCACAGCGTGCACCGGACGGAAGCGGTCGTACTCGAACACCAGATGTACCGGACGCGCCTCGCTCACACTCCACAAGCCGTAGCCCAAAGCGGCCAGCTGCAACAAGCCGATGGCCGTCAGATCACGCAATAGCACGCGCCAAGGTTTGGTACGGGTAAACACCACCAGGGTCATCAATGGCCCCACAATGACATCCACGCTGACCAGCAGGACAAACAATTCACGCCCGCCCGACAACTCGCGGTAAGGATAAGGGTACCAAAGCCCGAACACCAGCAATGCAGCCAGCAAGGCCACAGCCAGACTCAGGCCCAGGTGCACGACACTGGCCTTGATCCGGTCGTGCCAAAAAGAAGATGCTGTCGATAACATAGTCGGATTCTCTTTCATCTTTGCAGTACACATACACCACACAGACGCTTTACAGTAAAGCTGAGGTAAAGTCTACACATGTCCAGCCCCACACATTCCACGCATTTCACCCATTTTGATTCCTCTGGTCAGGCCCACATGGTGGACATTGCCACCAAGCCCGCCACGCACCGCATCGCCATAGCCAGCGGGCGTATTGTGATGCAGCCCGCAACCCTGGCCATGGTTGCCGCCGGCAACGCCAGAAAGGGCGATGTGCTGGGCGTGGCACGCATCGCCGGGATACAAGGCGCCAAGAAAACCAGCGAACTCATCCCCTTATGCCACCCTCTGGCTTTGAGCCACCTGTCGCTGGATTTTAGAATCGTGCCAACTGATGCGCTGCAAGGCGCCCACGTGGTGTGCTGCGCCACCGCCGAGACCGTGGGGCCTACGGGCGTCGAGATGGAGGCGCTGACCGCCGTGCAGGTCGCGCTGCTCACCATCTATGACATGTGCAAGGCGGTGGACCGTGGCATGTCCATCACCGATGTGCGCCTGTTGGAAAAACACGGCGGCAAGTCGGGCAGCTTCGTTGCACAGTAAAAAATTTATTTTTGGAAAACCCTTATGCATTCTTCGGTAGAGTATTCGGTAGTTGATGAGGCGATCACGTCACGTATGTCGACCCGGGCATTCAGCAGCCAGGAAGTCCCCAGGAAAATGCTGGAACACATTCTGGCCGTCGCCAGCCGCGCGCCCTCGGGCACCAACGCCCAACCCTGGAAGGTGTATGTCTTGCAAGGAGCCAGCCGTGAGCGTCTAATAACACAGGTGTGCGCAGCGCATGATGCCTTGCGTGCCAACCCGGCCTTGCTGGCCGAGTACCAGGAAGCATACGATTACTACCCGACCCAATGGGTCAGTCCCTACGCAGAGCGGCGGCGCGAAAACGGTTGGGGTTTGTATGGTCTTTTGGGGATAGGCAAGACCGACAGGGACAAGATGCACGCGCAGCAACAGCGCAACTTCCGCTTCTTTGACGCCCCGGTGGGACTGGTGTTCACCATTGACCGCGTACTGGGACGCGGCTCCTTGCTCGACTATGGAACATTCCTGCAAAACATCATGGTGTGCGCACGCGGGCACGGCCTGCACACCTGCCCACAAGCCGCATGGAACACTTTCGGTAGCATCGTGATGCGCCACATCGGTGCGGGTCCGGGTGAAATGCAGGTGTGCGCAATGTCACTGGGCTACGCCGACACGCAGGCCACAGTGAACACCTTCCATACGCCACGTGTGCCGGTGGAGGAGTTCACCACCTGGCTGGAGTAGAGGTAGAAATAGCCGCCCCACGGGCCTGCGCCATGACGGCATGTGCGGGCAAGCCCTTGAGCCGATGGTCGCTCCAGACCCTGCGCCAGGCCCTTGCCCCCGGCAGTCCGTGGCGCAAGCCCAGCATGTGCCGCGCAATGGCGTACCAATGTGTACCGTGCGCGGCAGCTTCACGTTCCATATAGACCAACATTTGTTCTTCCACCCATTCCCGTGACAGTTGTGACAGTTGTGACGGTTGTGATGGCTCCTGCTGCGCACAGCCATAAAACGCGGCATCCCACGTGCTCAAAACCCAAGGATTGTGGTAAGCCTCCCGTCCCAACATCACGCCATCGACGTGCTGCAATTGCTCGGCGATCTGCGCATTGGTGCAGATGCCGCCGTTAAGGACGATGGTCAGTTCGGGGAAATCACGCTTGAGCTGGTGCGCCACCGCATAACGCAAGGGGGGAATTTCCCGGTTTTCTTTCGGGCTCAGACCTTGCAGCCAGGCATTGCGCGCATGCACGATAAACGTCCGACAACCGGCTTCGGCCACCGTACCGACAAAATCACGTACAAAGTCGTAACTCTCTGAGCGATTGATGCCGATGCGGTGCTTGACCGTCACCGGCAGGGCAAGGCCAACGGCATCTTGTATGGCTTTGACGCAATCCCCCACCAGTGGCGCCTCCTGCATCAGACACGCACCAAAGGCACCACGCTGCACACGCGCACTGGGGCAACCGCAGTTGATGTTTACCTCGTCGTACCCCCACTGCTGCGCCAGACGCGCACACGCCGCCATCGCATCGGGTTCACTGCCCCCCAGTTGCAAGGCCACGGGATGCTCTTCCACATTGAAACGCAGATGGCGTGCAACGTCCCCATGCAACAATGCCTGGGTCGTGACCATTTCGGTATACAGCATCGCACGGCGTGAGAGCAAACGGTGCAGATACCGGCAATGGCGATCCGTCCAGTCCAGCATGGGCGCGACCGATACGCGGTGGTCTGATTTGTTCATAATGCACACTCTTTAGTTTTAATGGGAGCCCGACAACAATGATACCCACGCCCGCCCAGACAGATATATCAGACCTGCTACGCCGTATGCCAAAGGCTGAATTGCATATCCACATCGAGGGCTCGCTCGAACCCGAGCTGATTTTTGCCATGGGGCAACGCAATGGCGTCCCACTCGCCTACCCCAGCGTAGCGGCATTGCGCCAAGCCTATGTGTTCGACAACCTGCAAAGCTTTCTGGACATCTACCATACCGGCACTTCGGTGCTCAAATCCGAGCAGGATTTTTTTGACATGGCATGCGCTTACATGGCGCGGGCACAGGCGGACAATGTGTTGCACGCCGAGCTATTTTTCGACCTGCAAACCCATACCGGGCACGGCGTATCCCCAGAGAATGTGGTCAATGGCCTGCACCGTGCCTGCGTGGAAGCCCCGGCACGTTACGGTATGACGGCGTCACTGATCATGTGTTTCCTGCGCCACCTCGATGAACATGCGGCCTTTGAATGCCTGGAGCAGGTACTGCCCTTGCGCGACAAGATTCTGGGAATTGGCCTGGCATCCAGCGAAGTCGGCCACCCGCCGGAGAAATTTGCGCGCGTTTTCGCCCGTGCCCGCGAACTCGGCTTTCGCCTGGTGGCCCACGCCGGCGAAGAGGCACCACCGGCCTACATCTGGAGCGCGCTCGACGTGCTCCGGGTAGAGCGCGTTGACCACGGCGTACAAGCCATTCACGATGCCGCACTGATGCAGCGTCTGGCACAAAACCGGACCCCGCTTACCGTCTGCCCGCTCTCGAACATCAAGCTGCGCGTTTTTCCCACACTGGAGCAGCATAACCTGCTACGCATGCTGGATGCGGGCATCATGGCCACCGTCAACTCCGACGATCCGGCCTATTTTGGTGGCTATATCAATGAGAATTTCACCCAGACCTTCGCCGCACTGGGCATGACGGCACAGCACGCCTACCGCCTGGCACGCAACAGTTTTGAAGCCAGTTTCATTGATGCGCCGCTACGCCAACGCTACATAGACCGTCTGGACGCTGTGTTCGCTGCGTAACCTGAACCTGAATCGCCCACCCCCAGTATCGACCCCTTGACGTTTTACCCATCCCACCAAGGTCATCGCTGAACAGCCAATCTTGGGCGCAATTGACCCCACCGTCAACCATAACGATGGATATTGCCCTCGGCTTTCCTGCACCATGCGAACTGCACGTTCACGTATCTTGGGTGAAATTTTGCAAGAGACTCAGGCGCAAACAAAAAAGCGGTGGCGGCCTCGGTGGCCAACCACCGCATCAGCGGTTTAGCTCAACTTACAGGGGTTTCATTCATCCGTGCCAATCCCACGTCCCATCCAAGCATACGACTGTCGGCAAAACTTACAGCACGATTTCTGAAAATGGCGCTTTGATCCGTTTGAAAAGAAAAAATTGTTTTAATTCAATCAGTTAAAAAGCATTACCAAACTTGGCACAGTTGCTGCTTATGTTTGGTCGTGCAGAATATAGAAGACTGCTACCAGTGTCTAACCTCAAGGAGTAATATCATGAAATTGTTTAAAAAAGTGCTTGCAGGTGTTGCCGTAGCAGCTGCAGTGGTGTCGGCAAATGCCAGTGTGATCAATGTTGGCGGTGTGTCTTGGGATCCGGACTCAGCGTTTGATTTCAGTGGTACAAGTGCTACAACAGTTCAAAACATTAACCCAATAACCGGTGAACTCACTGGCTATGGAAATGTGACAGTCTTGAACAATGCCTTCCAATCGACCTTCTGTGTAGGTTGTGAGTTGACAATCCAATTCGGTGGATACACACCAATTGGAGGTGCTGCAATTCCTGGCATTGGTGGTGGTGGAGCACAAATCCAGTACACGGGTGGCTGGATCAACATGTTTGTAGATAACACTCCTGACACGATGGGTGGACTCGCGATGACATCTGCAAACACTGGCGACGGAGTTTTGTGGGCTGGCCTTGTCTCTCATTATGTTGGTACTAGCCTGATCTCTTTGACTGGCACCAACTTTTTTCCAGCACTACTACAAGGCGGTGGATTGCTGGATGTTGTAGCTGGGTTGGCACAAAGTAATCTAGACACAAATACCAAATTTGATGGTGCTGATCTATCTTTTTCCTCTTCGTTTACCAATTTCCCAACCAATTCGCCTTTGACTGCGAGTGGTGTGGCAACATTTAACGGAAATTCCGTCCCCGAACCAGAATCCCTTGCCCTCGTTGGCCTGGGTCTCCTGGGTCTGGCTGCAGCACGCCGTCGCAAACAGGCGTAATCGGAACGGTCGGTTCTCTTTACTGCCTTAAAAAGCCCGCTTCGGCGGGCTTTTTTGCGCGTGCAAATTTTGAACGGTTACTATTAGCCTGGGACAGGAGGAACATTGAATATGAAGAGAGCTATTCTCGTTACCGGCGGTGCTGGCTACATCGGTAGCCACACCTGTGTAGAGTTGCTCAATGCGGGCTACGCGGTGGCGGTGTATGACAACTACTGCAACAGCAATCCAGAAGCCTTGAATCGGGTGGAGCGCATTACCGGAAAAACACTCGCTCGTGTGCAGGGCGATGTGCGTGATCGCGCTGCGCTGGAGGAAGCCTTGCGCACCAGCGGGGCCACAGCGGTGATTCACTTTGCAGGGCTCAAGGCCGTGGGTGAATCCGTGACCCAGCCGTTGGCGTACTACGATACCAATGTGCTGGGCACCCTGCGCCTTATGCAGGCCATGCAGACCTGCGGGGTTAAGAATCTGGTGTTCAGTTCCTCGGCCACGGTGTATGGCGAGCCCCGGTTTCTGCCGCTTACCGAGGCGCATCCTTTGTCGTCCACCAACCCCTATGGACGCACCAAGCTGGTGGTGGAAGATATGCTGCGTGACGCCTTTGCCGCAGACCCCACCTGGCGCTTGGCGGTGCTGCGTTATTTCAATCCGGTTGGCGCTCACAGCAGCGGACTCATTGGCGAAGACCCGCAGGGCGTACCCAACAACCTGTTGCCCTTTGTAGCCCAGGTGGCGGTGGGTCGCCGCGCTACGCTAAATGTGTTTGGCAATGACTATCCCACGCCAGACGGCACTGGCGTGCGCGACTACATTCATGTCGTTGACCTGGCCCAGGGGCACCTGTGCGCCCTGCAGGCTTTACATACAGCCCCTTCGGGTGTATGCACCGCCATCAATCTGGGCACCGGTGTGGGCTACAGTGTGCTGGACATGGTGCGCGCATTTGAGCAAGCCAGTGGACGCCCTGTGCCCTATACCGTGCAGCCCCGCCGAGCAGGTGATGTGGCCGCTTGCTACTCCGATCCCCAGCTTGCCAAAAACCTGCTGGGCTGGCAAGCCATCCGGGATTTGCACGCCATGTGTGCTGATGCCTGGCGTTGGCAGAGCGCCAATCCGAACGGGTATGACGCTGCCTGAAGTCTGTGGTGGGCGCCGTCTTGGCGCGATGGCAACTACTCAGGCACCCTTGTAAAAAATATTTCCAATATAAAACAATGAGTTACATTCATTATTGAATTTCAGGGCATTTGCTATTAAAAATGATTGAAATCCAGCATGTTTTTTAACTCTTTGATTCACATAAATAATTTTTCTGCCCAGGGTACCTGAGTGGTTACCAAAAACCCGATGATTTATGACAAAAGCGGCGTAATTCTCCGATATTTTTGGTACTTTCGAGTCAAGCCCGACATGCTCCTGGCTGAACCAGTGACCCTGACTTGTTTCAGGTAGACTTGTCCCATACATCAAGGCAGAAGAGATTACTAAAGAACTGTTTTATCAATCCACACGAGAAGGTGATCATTGTGCATTCTGCCAAAATTTACGTTGCAGGCCATCGTGGCATGGTTGGTAGCGCCATTGCTCGTACACTCACCCATCAGGGCGTACCACCGACCGATATTGTCACACGCACACATGCAGAGCTGGACCTGTGCAACCAGGCTGCCGTCAGCGCCTTCTTTGCTGCCGAGCGACCAACCCAGGTCTACATGGCTGCTGCCAAGGTGGGCGGTATTCATGCCAACAATACCTACCCGGCCGACTTCATTTATGAGAACATCACGATGCAGGCCAACGTCATCCACGCGGCCCACATCCACGGTGTACAAAAGCTGCTTTTCTTGGGGTCCAGTTGCATCTATCCCCGTCTGGCACCGCAACCTATGGCAGAGGCCTCCCTCCTGACGGGCACCTTGGAGCCGACCAACGAACCCTATGCCATTGCCAAAATTGCTGGTATTAAACTTTGCGAGAGTTACAACCGCCAGTATGGGCGCGATTACCGCAGCGTCATGCCTACTAACCTCTATGGTCCAGGCGACAACTACCACCCCGAGAATAGCCACGTAATCCCTGCACTCATTCGCCGCTTTCACGCAGCCAAGGTCAACGGAGCTGCCCAGGTAAGCATCTGGGGAACCGGCACCCCCAGACGCGAGTTTTTATATGTCGACGACATGGCCTCCGCCAGCGTCTTCGTCATGAACCTGCCGTTAGCCACTTACCAGGCACACACCAGTCCCATGTGCAGCCACATCAATGTCGGCTTTGGTAGCGACGTGACCATTGCTGAAGTAGCCCAGGCCATCAGTCAAGTGGTCGGCTACCAGGGGCAGATCACTTTCGACACCACCAAGCCCGACGGTGCCCCCCGCAAGTGGATGGACAGCACCCGACTGAACGCCCTGGGCTGGAGTGCCACATTCGACCTGAAGCAAGGCTTGGCGCTTGCTTACGCTGATTATCAATCCAAACTTTGAATCCACATGACCAATGCACCATTCGCCCACACCGTTACCAAAAAAGTGGCATTAATAACCGGCATCACCGGTCAAGACGGCTCTTACCTGGCGGAGTTGTTGCTTGAGAAGGGCTACATAGTGCATGGTATCAAGCGTCGCTCCAGCTTGTTTAACACCCAGCGGGTAGACCACATCTACCAAGACCCTCACATTGACAACGCCTGTTTCAAACTGCACTACGGTGATTTGAGTGACAGTAGCAACCTGACCCGCATCATCCAGCAAGTGCAACCCGACGAGGTGTATAACCTTGGAGCCCAAAGCCATGTGGCCGTGAGTTTTGAAAGCCCGGAGTACACCGCCGACGTAGACGGTCTAGGTACTCTGCGGATACTGGAGGCCATTCGCTTCTTGGGCCTGGAGAAAAAAACCCGGTTCTATCAGGCATCCACCTCCGAGTTGTTTGGTTTGGTACAGGAAATACCGCAGAGAGAAACGACCCCGTTTTATCCTCGAAGTCCCTATGCTGTGGCGAAACTCTACGCGTATTGGATTACCGTCAACTACCGCGAAGCCTATGGCATGTACGCATGCAACGGGATTTTGTTCAACCACGAAAGCCCTCGCCGTGGTGAAACCTTTGTCACCAGAAAAATCACCAGAGGAATGAGCCACATCGCTCAGGGCCTGGAACAATGCCTGCACATGGGCAACATGGATGCCCTGCGCGACTGGGGCCATGCCAAGGACTACGTGCGTATGCAATGGATGATGCTGCAGCAAGACAAACCGCAAGACTTTGTGATTGCCACTGGCGTGCAATACAGCGTGCGCGATTTCATCACATGGACCGCTGCCGCGTTGGGCGTCAGCCTGCGCTTTGAAGGCCAGGGCGTGGATGAACAAGCTGTAGTGGATTCCATCACCGGCGACAACGCCCCAGCGCTGAAAGTGGGGGATGTGGTGGTCAAGGTAGACCCGCGTTACTTTCGCCCAACCGAAGTCGAAACCCTACTGGGAGATCCTTCCAATGCAAAAAAGGAATTGGGCTGGATGCCAGAAATTTCCGCCCAGGACATGTGCAAGGAAATGGTCGCCAACGATCTGGCGCAGGCCAAGCAGCATGCTTTGCTTAGGAAGCATGGCTACGCAGTCAACGTCAGCATGGAGTGATCTGCCGATGCGCCTCACCTCGGACAAATGAGCAAGTGGAAAAAGTGATGCCTATCCATGCAGGGGGCGTGACTCTGGCTATGTCGGCTAGCCAGCGTGAGGTCTGGCTTGACCAGCGCGCCTGGCCAACCAGCACGCACCTGTACATCGGTGGGGTCGCGTACCTGGAGGGCGCACTGGACATCAAACGCCTGGTCGCGACTCTGGAGTTGTTGGTGATGGAAAGCGATGCACTGCGCTTGGTGCCGCAAGAAGACGGCTCGCAAATCTTGCTCAACCAAATTGCCTTGCCCATTGAGGTTACCAGCCTGCATACCGAGGCTGACCTGCATGTGGCAGTCAATGCGTGGTGGACTGAGAGACTTCAGGTACCCTTTGCCTGGGGAGACCGCCCCCCCTGGCGCTTTGCTGTGTTATGCGGCATGCAGGACCACCATGCGATCATCATGCAGTACCACCATCTCGTCATGGACGGATGGGGTACGGCGCGGCTCATCCAACGTTGGAGCGAACTTTACAATCGTTGTGCAGACGGTGAGGAATTGGCACCATCTACCTCTGCAAGTTATTGCAGTTTTATTGAAGAGTCTGGCGCATATTTAAAATCCCCAGCATTCACCAAGGATGGCGACTACTGGCGCGAGCAAATGCCAAGTTTGCCACCGGTATTGATAGACCAGCGTAGTTCAGGTGTAGCAGTCTTGCCAACGGCGCGTATGGGCCATGTGTCGGTGCCCGTGGCTGACTATGAGAACCTAAAACAGTGCGCTATTCTGCACAATAGCACGACTTTCAACTTCTTTCTCGCGGCAATGGTGGTGTATTTTGCGCGGGTAAGCAACCAGCCTACGGTGGTTATTGGGGTCCCGAGCCTTAATCGGAGCGGAAGGCGCTATCGCGACACCTTGGGCATATTTGTCGGGGTAATGCCCGTAACCGTAACGGTCACGGCAGACATGACAGTTGAGATATTGCTAAGACATATCGGATTGGTCATGCGCGGCGCATTGCGCCATGCGCGCTACCCGTTGAGTGAGATTGGACGGGCTTTGGAAGTCATGCGCCATGGCCGCAGCAGCTTGTTTGATGTGTTGTTGTCTTTCGAGCGCCAGGACTACGATGTAGCTTTCGGCGATGCCAAAATGGCCGAGTCCAGGCAATTGTTTTGCGGCAAGGCACGGTACCCTCTGAGTGTCACCGTTTGCGAGTTTCAGCCTGACCAGGATCTGGACATGGTGCTCGAAGGAAGCGCTGCATGCTTCCACGAACTTGAGATTGTCGAGGTGGGGCAACGGCTGTGGCATCTTGTGCAATGCATGGCGGCCGCACCGGGTGCACCGTTGGACACTTTGTCCCTTCTGACGGTATCACAACGCGTAGCAGTTGAAGACCTGCACTCGAGGACGATCTGGCATGACGAGACCGTGCCCTACATCACTCAGTTTGAGTTGCAAGCGCAACGGATGCCTGCCAATATTGCGTTGGTGTGGGACGGTGGTTCCATGTCATATGCTGAGTTGAACCAGAACGCCAACCGGCTAGCGCGCCGTTTGCTGGTTCTTGGTGCAGAGCCAGAAAAGATCGTGGCAATTGCCATGCCCAGAACGGCAGACCTCGTGGTCGCCATCTTGGCCGTATCCAAAACAGGGGCTGCCTTCCTGCCGCTTGATCCAGATGCTCCGCTTGCGCGTTTGTCCGTCATCTTGGAGGAAAGCAAGGCTTTGGCGGTGTTGATACATGAGCAAAGCTTGGAGCGTCTGGCACCCATACACCCCAAAACCGTGATCGTATCCTCGAACGATACGGTTAACGAAGAGATCGAAACCTCCCTTGTGGGTCGGGTGTCACCGCAATCTCTGGCCTACGTTTTGTTTACATCCGGATCTACAGGTCGTCCCAAAGGGGTGATGATGGCCCATTCCAGCCTGTCCCGAAGGCTGCTGTGGCTGGCCAGGACCTACGAAATAAGCGTTAAAGACCGGTCGGCGCTCAGTACCCAGATCACCTTTGACCCCTCACTGATTGAGTTGTGTCTGCCACTGATAAGTGGTGCCAGCGTGGCACTACCTCCCCCCGGACGCATGATCCCGGAGTCGCTGGCTGATTTCGCGATTCGCCATAGCGTCACGGTGATCGCCTTCGTTCCATCTACATTGTCCCGATTCCTGGATAGAGCACAGGGTCATCCCGATTTGATGCTTCGCGTTGCATGTTGTGGCGGAGAAGTGCTGCCAGCGGAATTGGTTAACCGCTATTTGAACGTTACCCGATCTCGATTGTTCAACGTGTATGGTCCTACAGAGACCTGCATCTTTGCGACTGCGTGGGAGTGTGAGATCAGCCCAGCGGGGGGTGCGTTGCCCTTGGGCTTACCAGTGGATGACACCCGTATTTATGTGCTGGATTCGAAGCTCCTTCCATTACCACCGGGTGTTGCGGGTGAGATTTTTATTGGTGGTGGTGCACTCGCCAAAGGCTACGTCAACCGTCCTGACCTGGACAGTGAGGTTTTTGTTGCAGATCCCTTTAAGCCGGGGGCTCGGTTGTATCGCACCGGCGACTGCGGGTGGCTTGGCAGAGACGGAAACCTGCACTTCTCAGGGCGCTTGGATCGACAGATCAAATTGCGCGGATACCGGATTGAACTCGGTGAGATCGAAGCTGCTCTGCTGAACGTGGATGGAGTGACACAGGCGGCAGTCAAAGTTTTGCAAAGCAAAGATAAACCGGTGCTCCATGCCTGGGTTGCCATTTCTGTAGCGCAAGGGGTTGACAGCTTGCAGAGGGCACTGCGAGTGCACTTGCCAGATTACATGATTCCCAGCGGAATCAGCGTACTGCCAGAGCTGCAGACGAACAGCACGGGGAAAATTGATTACCATGCCCTGCCGGAGCCATCGTTTGCTTTTCAGCATCAGGAGGTGCGCCAACCCAAGAACGATCTGGAACGTCAATTGTTGTCCATATGGGAAGATGCATTGGGTGTTCGCCCTCTCGGGGTCTGTGACAATTTCTTTGACGTGGGCGGCGATTCCCTGGCTGCTGTCACCATTTTGGCGGGTTTGGAAAAAATAATGGCAGCGCCCATACCACTGTTTTTTCTTACAGAGAATCCTACGGTTGAGCAGTTTGCCCAGGCCTTGCAGCGTCCCATTGCGACGCCTGGCCCGGTTGTGAGTTTCAATACGAATTCAACGCGCGTTCCAATTTACATTGCTGCATCGGGGCATGGTGATTTGATGCGGTTTCAGGTTTTGGCACAAGCGCTGCGGGATACCTGTGACGTTCGTATGTTGCAACCCCCCATGGGCCAACCCATTACGACGATTTCCGATCTGGCCCATTTCTATGCGGATTTGATTGAGTCCCAAGGCCTTCTTCCTGGTTTTGTCGCCGGATTTTCCGTGGGAGGAATCTCTGCACTGGAAACCGCATGCTTACTGCAGCAGCGGTCCCTTCCTGTTCAGGGGTTGGTGCTCATCGACACCCTGTACCCCAGGGTGATATGGGGTGGGACCTTGTTTTGGAGGTTGTTCGTCTGGCTGGTCAGGAAATTTCGTTTGGGTGCGTTGATTATGAATGGGCGACGGTTGGACGCGCTGGTGAATGACTCCGCGTTGGTGGGGCAGGTGGAGGCCATGTCCGGGTACCGTCCACGTGTATTTGTTGGCCGAACGCTTCTTATCAGAACTTCTGGCTTGGCGCGTTGGGATAGGTTGTTTTTTGCACCCTGGAGAAAACTGCTACAAAACAATTTGTCTGAGCAACTCATACCTGGACTGCACGGGTCTATTTTTGAATCGAAACAGGTTTCGGAGTTGGCGTCGGTGCTTCGAGATGTGGTCAAAAGCCTTTGAGGCTATGGGGCATATCTTTCCCGACTCTCCCGCGCATGCATCCAGCGCCAGACTGCGCTACAAGCTGGCTATCCTGATATCTGTCGTGGTATCGATAGTCATACTGTCGTTTGCTTGGTCTTTTTCGTCGTTACGTGAGTGGCTCGACATTGACCGCATTGTTTCGGCATTGCGCCATTTTGCAGACGGGTATGGCCCCCTCATTGCCGCATTAGCGATCGCTTGCGCACTGATACTTGCGGTTCCATTGACCTTCTTGACGCTGGTGGTGATGGTGGCGTATGGTCCGACATATGGATTTGTCTGCACCATGGCAGGAGCCCAAATCGGTGCCCTGTGCAGCTACGTTCTTGGGATGATACTGGGCAGAGACATTGTGCGAAAACTCGGTGGTGTGCGGGTAAACTCTGTCAGTCAAAAGCTTGCCCGGCATGGTCTATTTGCCGTGATCGCGGCGCGCATGGTGCCAGTAGCTCCTTTTGCGGTGCTCAACATGGTTGCGGGAGCCTCCCACATTAGATTACGTGATCTGTTGCTAGGTACTTTGCTTGGAATGGCGCCAGGGACTCTGGTGATTGCGTTGTTCATCGACAAAATACTCGAAGCAATCCGCACCCCTGGCTCGCGTAGTGGCATCGTGGCGATGCTCATCTTCGTGCTGTTGGTAATAGGAATTTGGTTGGCACAAAGATGGGTGAGGCGATGTAAATAGTGCTTGACCGAAAACTCTGGGAAACCTGGTTGGCCGCATTGCGGAACCGGCATCAGAACTGGCCACTTGGCAGTGGCTGCAAACACGCAGCGCCCTGGGCGAGCTGCTTGACGTGGACTTCCAGGGTTTGTCGCACATGCGTCTGTACCGGGCCTCGGATGCCTTGATGCAGCATCGCGATGCAATAGAGACACATGTTTTTGGAGCTGTCACATCGCTGTTTTCCCTGCAGGAGACGGTAACTCTGTACGACCTGACCAACACCTACTTCGAGGGGCAGGCCGAATGCAATGACAAAGCCCAGAGGGGGCATTCCAAGGAAAAACGCAGCGACTCGCAGGCCAACGTTGACTGGCTGATCGAGAACAAGTACCGCTATCTGGTAGTGCGGCGTGGCGGTGTGCGCGAGTTTGATGCGGCGCAGGCAGTTTCGACCAAAACTACGGGTGGTGAGACGCTGCAGTTGCACAAAAAATTGAGCCAGGACGGCAAGGAGGTCGAACTGTATTGTCACTCGACGGGACGTGAACTTAAGGAGACGGCTATGGTGGAGCGTTTCTGCAAGGCCTTTGAGGCAGGTTTGCAGAAAATAGTCGATGGTCTGGGTAAATCGGGCGAAAAGAGCATGGACAAATTGCTGGTGCGCATTGGCCGGCTCAAATCGGCATAGGGGGCAGCCATCGCTGACTGCGCCCCTGCCACACCACCCGGCATGCGGGTCCGCACCGGGCGGTTCGAGAAGTTGAGGTCATGAGAATCGGGGTACTCCAAGGCGGTCAAAGTAGGCACTTGTGAGAAT
>JAYRRD010000047.1:0-3287 GCA_041910275.1 Rhodoferax sp. | reverse complement strand
GGCGGAGTCGCCGGGCTGACCGGATGTCCGTTGGCGTCCACGATGGAGCCATAGCCAATCGTCCAGGTGCCGCCGGGCAATGCGCCATTGTCATCGTACGGAGCGCTGAAAAATCCTTCAATGCGCTTGACCACCGCCGTCGCGGCGGTCGGAACCGCACCGTTCCAGGTGGTGCCTTGGGTTTTGGACCATGCGGTTGTTTTTTGCACTGTGGCCATCTCTTGGTCTCCATCCAGACAGAATTCCATGGCGGCGCCCACGCCGGGCGCGGCTTCCCATTGTGCCAGTTCGGTGCCAGTTCGCGCCACGGAACAGCGGCATGGCGGCACGGGTGGGACGGCATGCGCCCAACACCACAATGCTCCTGATCCAGGAGCTGCTCCCGCTGATTCCATAAGCCTTGCAGGCCGATTTGGCAGGTAAAAACACCCGGTTACGGCAGGTTTTGGCTGGTTTTGACGCCTGCTGGTAGGTTGGAGCGGCGTTTTGATCCGTTGGACGGGGAAATATTCACGGCAAATCGGGCTGTACGCCTTACACATCAAGCGGGAGAAACTATGTTTTTTGATGGTTCCGCGACCGGCGCACAAGGTTAAACGATAAAGAAAACACCAACTTCGCCGAGTGTGCCAACTTGTTTGTTCCGCCCACTGTGGACCCGCACGGTGGGAGGCGTGGGGGCTGGGAGCTAGAAACTCCCGGCTACCCGAATATACGGCACTACGCGCAAGCTATTTCTTGACGAGAACTGTCGAGAGTGGATCAATAAGTGGCCAGGCAAAAACAAAGCAAAAAAGCCAACTAAAAAGAATAAGGGAAATTCCTGCGTACTTTGCGTACTCATTCAATTTGCCTATAAGCTCAAGGAGTCGCAAGTGGTCAACGCGACCGCCAAAATACCACTTTGGCTCTAGGGCCGTCGGTAGTATCGTTTCTCCGCCGAGAGTCTTCGTAAAGTACGCCATTGCGTGATCACGATTGCCGTAAATCTGTCTTTCCATCAGTATTTGAGAACACCATCTCGCAAAAATAAAAGCAATTGCGGACACACCCGCAAGAATAATTGCAAACATGAGCCAAGTCGTATTCAGGGGACGCCCGAGCGTGGTAATAACTTCTCGAGCATCCTTATTGAACAAAATACCTTGAAGAAGGAACGCCAGAGTGGCTGCGGCGGATAAAACACCGAGTCCCATGAGCTTGTTGTACTGTTCCCAAAGAAATTGAAGGTGCGTTGCATAGGCTTCATCTTTGTCGGTAGCTTGTGTCATGTTCGTTCAATTTCCATGTGGTGTAGTTTGTAACGTATAACTTAGAAGTCACCGGCGCTGCGCAGCTTTATCGCGCAGCGTCCGTGTGGACTGCCAGATTAGCACCACGAGACATTAAACTCGAAGTACTTGAAGTGCTGCCCTTGAACTTCTTCCTTCCCGATATTCAGCAACTCGATTTCGTAGTCTGTACCTTCGGCAGCAACCGATTTCTTTCTGTTCTTTCCGAGGTCAAACGCGAGTGTTGTTGTTTGATCGGTCGGTGTGGTGATTGTCAGTTGGCGAATTGCAGCGCCCTCGGTATCGGCATTTTCGATGTGCTCCTGAATATTCGGGCAAACCTGAATAGTGACGCTCTGATCGGAATACGGCACGTGCAGTTTGACAACAATTTTGTCAGCCACCTCCATTGACGGAATGAACGGTGATGATGCGATTTTGATTTTCTTGTTCATGAAGAGTCCTCAATAAGTGATGTAACGGGAAAGGGCTAACCTCTAATGCAGAGACTCCTGGAAGTCTTCCTAACATGGCGGCTGCTCTATAACATGGCTGGACGAAATCCCCGCAAACCCGCTTGCAATAAGGCTTGCAACCGACATGCTGTATAAATGAACAGTCATAACACCCCAGAAAAACCAGCACACCAATTCGCAATTCAACCCGGTCGCTGGATCAGTTACGTGAGCAAATCCGCTGCCAGCAAACTATAGCCTAAAAAACCGAAGGGGCTTGCGTCTGCCTACGTCTACCGAGGCCAAAACTACATCCGGTTTCACCGACTGAAGCATCCGCGCGACACGGGGCCACGGGGTGGGCCTATTTTGCTATTTCTAACATAGCTGTACCCGCACATCCCACAAGCCCCACAGCCCGATTTACCCATTAAACAGCACCCCGCCAAAATCACACCGGGCCGCAGGCTTACGCCACTCTGCGGCCCATCCACCAATCACCCCATCAACTAAAGTGAAACTCCCCCGGCGCGCGGATGGCGTCTACGCTGACGTGGATGGTTTGCTTGGGGGCGAACTTGCCTTCGAGCAGCAGCCTGGACAGCGGATTTTCGATGCGCTGCTGGATGGCGCGTTTCAGGGGGCGTGCGCCGAATACCGGGTCGAAGCCTACCTTGACCAGTTCGGCTACGGCGCCGTCGCTGACTACCAGCGCAAGGTCCATCTTGGCCAGGCGGGCGATCAGCACTTGCAGCTGGATTTTGGCAATGTCGGCGATGTGGCTGGCGTTGAGCGCGCCGGTGGGGCCTAGGAAGAGGAAGCTGCCGGTGGGGCGGTTCGGGTCGGAGAGTCCCGAGCGTGAGCGGCGGATGGCGTTGGAGACGGCGGCGATGGCTTCGTTCTGGCCGACCACGCGCTGGTGCAGTTTGGTTTCCATTTGCAGCAGCTTGTCTTTTTCGCCTTGCATCATCTTGGCAACCGGAATGCCGGTGGCGCGGCTGACCACGTATGGCGATTATGCTATATCTAGCATAGCTTTCCCCGCTTGCTGCATGCGCCTTATAGCCCCGATGTGAAAAACTTCCGACAGAACCTGCTGGACCGACAACCGAACGTACTTACCTGTCCGTGCCAGCACCAAAGGTGCGGTTTCATACCAGCCTGGGGCATCGCCCCAGGTTGCGAATCGGCCCACCCACCGAAGGAGTGAAGGCCCGATCCGACGCATCCCGGATTGCGAGGTCGGGCATCAATTGCGTGGCATCAGGAACATGATCCGCCACGCAATGACCCCGATGGCCTCGCAATGGGCCACCGAATCAGCCACGGGATGAGACGGGCTTTCGACCTGGGGCGTTGCCCCAGGCTGGTATGGCTTCGGGCCTTTGGCCCTCCAATCCTCCGACTCTACGCCCCTCCAGGGCGGGCGGTGCATGAATTTTCCAAGGGCATGCGCCAGCGTCTGGGTTTTGCCCAGGCTTTGTTGGGCAAACCCAGTGTGTTGTTTCTGGACGAACCCAGCAGCGGTCTGGACCCCGGCGCCATCCGTGACTTTTATGCC
>JAYRRD010000046.1:0-2232 GCA_041910275.1 Rhodoferax sp. | reverse complement strand
GCAGTTCAGCAATCGATTCATTTGAAAATTCGATATCAATCACATTCAGCCCCAATACGATGAAAACCGGGGATGCTACGATTTCTTACCCACGAAAATCAACAACCTACAAACTCAGATTGTGACCGCGCAAGGTATAGCACACGGCCCAATCGCCCACATCACCATCAATGCGGGAGACAGGCGGGCGCACCAGAACGGCTTCGTTCTCGCTGCGGTCATTGGTGAATAAGGCAATGTCTATTTTTGCAATGTCAGCCATCAGCACCAGCGGTGAACCGTTGTTCTCAGCAAAGCGCATGGCGAACCAGCAGGCCACATCCCTGTCGGTTGTCCACGCAAAGCCTTTTTTAGCCTCGTTGAATGGCAGGTATGAAGTACCCCTCCAAACCGTCACCACGTCCGGCAATGCAGCAGGCAATGGGAAAGCAGCGTAACGAAACATATAACCCAGCGTGCGGCGGCTCTGTGCAGCATCAATAACTTCACGGTGGTCATGTGCCCAAGTGGCACTCAAATAGGCTCTGAACGCTTCTACTGGCACCTTGCAGCGCCACATGGCCACGGCCACAGCGCCACGTTTGTGATTCTCTAATGCGCAGGCCAGACTGAAAGCGGCTTCTATGTCACCATCAAACGCAGGTTTTGCATATTTCAATTCATGCGGATAAGCGTGCTTTTCAAACCATTGCATCGCCAATGCTTTGTTAAAACTCTCGTAACTCATACTGCGCCCCCGGCCACCACCCGCAGCGCACCAGGCACTGCACGTGCATCGAATGTCACGCCAGCCTGCTCCAGAATCCATGCTTCAATCTTTTCATGGTGCACACGCAGCAGGTCAAGCGGGCGCACGGTGTAATGCTTTTCCGCTGTGGCACTGGGCTTGTGGCCCATGATTTGCGCCACCACACCGGCAGGTATCTCTAGCCATTCCGTCAGGCTTTTGAATGAGCGGCGCAGACCGTGCAGGGTCAACCCATCAATACCAGCTACTTTGCAGGCGGTCAGGTGTGGGTTTCGTGGGATGCTCAGGGTTTGGGCTTTGGGGTCTTTGCTGGAGCTGGAAAACACCCACTCACCACGGCGCGGCAATGAGTGCACCAGGTGCGATACATACGGAGTCAAGGGAATGACCCGTTCGCCTTCTACTTTGTCCCTGATGGTCAAACCGTGCCACTTGGTGTTTATGTCGTCCCAGCGCAGCCCCAGCACCTCGCCCGGCCTCGCGCCAGTAAGCAGCAAAGTCTGAAGGTAGGCAGCGGCGATTGGGTTTGACACGTTTTGAACAGCAGCAAACCACGCTGGTAACTGTTCGCGCAAGAGTGCATCCTGTTTGATGCCAGCCTTGCCCAGCGATTCGCGCGCCTTCTTTGTCTTGGCAGGGTTCACACTTGGCATCGCTGGCGCATATTCTGGCTGTTCGGTGCACCAAGTGAGAAATGCCTTCAGGCAGCGCCAAGCCAGCCGTGCGGATGTTGGGCGGGTCATTGCCTCAGTTGCGGCCCACGCCTCAATTACTGGCGCTGTCAGGTCACGAAGGGGCAGGGCCATCAAGGAATTCAGCGGCCCCGCAACAGTCACTCCCCTGCCACGTGTGCCACGTTTGGCAAGCTCACCACCGGGCTGAACCAGCTTTGCATGGTCGGCATGGTGACGCACGCCCCAATGCTGTTTTCGTGCAGCCATGTACTCAATCCAAACTTCGCCCACAGTCACAGCTTGAACGGCGGCGGCGGCTTTGCTGGCAGTCTGTTCGGCATCTTGCAGGCGCTCTATCTCTCGCGGGTCAATACCTTGCTCGGTCAGGCCACGCAGTCGGTGTGCCTCTTGCCGGGCGGTTTCAATTGACACGGCAGGCCAGCCACCCAGCGCACGGGTGAACAGCTTGCCACTAATTCGGGTTTCAAACTGCCATGCCTTGCCCCCGGTCTTGGTCACGCGCAAGCGCAAGCCCTTTTTGTCAGCATCACGCACCAGAACGAACGGCAGTTCAGGCGGGCAGGTGGCACGCTCTAACAGGCCATGCGTCAGGTCGTGGGTTGACTTGTAGTCAATTGCTGCGGTTTTGCTTGGCCGTGCCATCTTGAACCAGCAATTCCAAATTTGTAACATGTTGTTCCTGAACAATATTTTTAAAAGGAATTCGAATGGACGAGTGTGTCGCGCCGCCTAAAGAAAAGCCCATGGAGATCGAAGTGCTGATCGGGCAAGTTCGAGAGGCATTGGGTG
>JAYRRD010000045.1:0-2156 GCA_041910275.1 Rhodoferax sp. | reverse complement strand
GGCGCCGCCCGCGATGTCAAACTGCGCGTCAAAGTTCCGCTGCTGGAATGCGAGGCCGCAGCCCTGATCTCGTGGACGTACAACCTGGGGGCTGGCAGTCTGGGCAATCCACCCTGCTGACGCGCATCAACGCCAACCAGAAGGCCGATGTGCCCGGCGAAATGCGCAAGTGGATTCACCACGAAGGCAAGCCCCTGGTCGGTCTGCTGCGCCGCCGTTGGGCGGAAGCGGCCATCTTTGTCGGCCTGGACGCCACCAACGCCTGCGTGCGGGCGTGGAAAGAAATTGACAGCCTGAACGACTGGCCACCTTTCGCCTGAAACCATGCGCCACGGTGCCAGCCGTAAACCGCAGGCCGCAAAGTCCCCGGTCACGGATAAGTCATCAAAAAGCATAGCTGTTCCCGCTTGGTACACAAGGCGTACAGCCCGATTTGCCGTGGATTTTGCCCCGCCCAGCCGGTCAAAACGCTGCACCAACCCGTCTGCAGGCGTCAAAACCTGCCGTGACAAGCCATAACCGAGTGTTTTTAGCTGCCAAATCGGCCTGCAAGGCTTATGGAATCAGCGGGTACAGCTCCTGAATAAGGAGTAGTTGGGTTTTGGGCCTGAACCGGCGCACGCACTGCGTTCCGGTGTGGACAGGATGTGCGCCGTCCAACGGGCCACCTTGCGCATAAAGCCGCGCAAGGCTGGTGGATTCAAACGTTTGGCATCTGGTCACGTCTTTGGGAGTTTCGTTTCTTGTGAGGGCAGCACGTCTGCGTCTTGCAACGCTTGACCACCCTGGAGGGTCGTAGAGTCGGAGGATTGGAGGGCCAAAGGCCCGAAGCCATACCAGCCTGGGGCAACGCCCCAGGTCGAAAGACCGTCTCATCGCATGGCTAATTTGGTGACCCATTGCGTGGTTCATTGCATGGAGGATCATGTTCCTGATGCCACGAAATTGATGCCCGACCTCGCAATCCGGGATGCATCGGATTGGGCCTTCACTCCTTCGGTGGGTGGGTCGATTCGCAACCAGGGGCGATGCCCCAGGCTGGTATGAAACCGCACCTTTGGTGCTGGCACGGACAGGTAAGCACAGTGGATCGGTCGGTCATACTGGCGGACGCCAACGAGCACATGCATTCGCAAAGACCTTGCCATCGAAGGCCAGAACAGGATCAGAAACAGCATCACAGCGCGCAACGCCGGTGGTGGCACCATCAAAAAACATAGCTGCTCCCGCTTGTTTGATAAGGTGTACAGCCCGATTTACCGTGGGTTTTGCTAAAACGCTGCGGCATATCACATCCGGGTGTCTTGCTGGGCGCCGCCGCTGAGGTCCACCATGTCACGGGTGATCTGTGCAAAACGCAGCACCTTGCCACCGTGCTTGGCGGCAAAGGCTTGTGCGTCGGCCTCTTGTGTAAAACTGGCGATGGTTGGCCCCATGGAACCCTTGCGCTTGCTGCCCAGCACGTAAATGCCGGTGCGCGCATCGAACCAGTTGCCTTGCGGTCGATCCCAGTCGGTCTTGCCCATGTCCTGCACCAACACCGCCCGAACAACTTTGACCTGCTCGGGTTTGAGCAGGATGTTGAACATCTCCACCGTATCGCAATAAAAGCTGGGCTTGGCTTCGTCTTTGAAATGGATCTGCGCCTTGGGACCGGGAAAATCGGCCAGTAACATGCCATCCAGCTCACAGGTGGTGGTGGAATCGATTTCCACCGCCACCACAGGAGCGGGCGCCTTCTCGCCGCAGGCGACCAGCAGGGCTGCGGCACTCAGCAGACATGCCAGAAGGGGGGAATGAAAGAATGTCATGTGCGAAATCTCCAGGTTGCGATTGCCAGGGGGGCGGTAATCCAGGCCAGCATGGCTGCGCCCATCAGCCAGGGGTTGGCCAAAGCGGGGGGTACGATGCTGGTGAGGCCGTAGAGGCTGCGCATCTGGTCGAGTGAAAAAACATTCAGGATGCGAAATACGTCTGCCGGGTTGAGCAACAAAACGTATGCCAGTGCCGCTCCGCCGAACTCGCCGCCACTGGCCACCAGAACACCCAGCAGCAATAAATCGAACACCAGCACAAAACCAAACCACAAGGCGATGGCCAGACCGGAGGCGCGCGTACGCTCACGCGCCAGTACGGACAACAGCAGCGCCAGACTT
>JAYRRD010000044.1:0-4880 GCA_041910275.1 Rhodoferax sp. | reverse complement strand
GGGCACTGGGTCGTGTGCCCGAAGGCAGACTGATGGGGATGGGATGATTTCGCATGGTGATTATTTCCTCAGTAAGCGTAAGCCGTTGCCCAATTACACAACCTGAAGTTACTATAGAGTCAAGACTTTTCTGGAGCGCAACATGAAAATCGGCGAACTAGCCCACGTAGCCCAGTGCACGGTAGAGACGGTGCGCTATTACGAGAAAGCCGGTTTGCTGCCGGAAACGGCGCGCACTGCGGGTAATTTCCGGGTGTATGGGCCAGATCATGTGGATCGGCTGCGCTTTATCCGCAACTGCCGTGCTTTGGCCATGAGCCACGAGGAAATTCACGCATTGCTGGGTTTGGCTGACCATCCGCAGACGGGTTGCGGTGCCATCAACACGGTGCTGGACCAACACATTGCCCACGTCAACGCGCGCATTGAAGAGTTGCACAAGTTGAAAGTGCAACTGCAAACTTTACGAGGGCAATGCCATACCGTGCAAGCCGCAGACACCTGCGGCATCCTGCAAGGACTAGCTGCCATGGAAACGACCGCCAGACCCGAGCGCCACACCCATCTTGGATGAGGCTCAGTCGTAGGTCGTGGGTAACACGCGCACTGGAAGACCGACATTTACCGCGCCCACCCAATGGTGGGCGCGCGCTTGTCCCCGGTGCGCGCGCAGTTGCCGCAAGGGGTCCACCCGCAGTGATACCAGACCAACGGATCGGCAGGTTATTGCTTACTTTTTAATAGCTGCCCCCGCTTGCCCCACATGCTCTACAGTCCGTTTTTGCCTTGATTCCCTTGCCACAACCACGCCGTGGGACGGTGTAGAGGCCGCGCGCAGCCTGCCTGAACGGCTCCAGATGCCGATTTTTGATGCCATTTGTGGCCACAGCCCCCGACAGCCGAGCGGGGACAGCTATCAAGAATATAGTAAACAAATGCCACCCATCACCCACACGGCGACAACCCACTGACCACCGGATGCATCGGCTTTCGCTACACTCAAAACAGCCACATGCCTTGGACCATGACTTGCCCCAGGCGTGTTTCCCGGTGCATCCTGGCGCAAGTGCGTGCGCGTGTCAGTGGCGTTGGCTTAATCATCCCAACGGGCATAAATCAACGCGGCGCGGCAATGGCTCGCACCGAACACGTCCACGCCTGCCAGTTTGTCGATCCAGCGTCCCTGAATCTCGGCGGCGCATTGCGCGACCACGCCATCGAGCAGTGTGCGGAAGATCGCGAACTTGTTGTCCCAGCTGTACTTCTGCGCGGCCTGCGACATCACTTTCATCTGATCGGTCCCGTCATGGATGCGCTTGACGGTCTTGTAGACATCGAGCGCATAGTCCTTGGACATCTGCACATCCTGGCGATCAGCCAGATAGGTGAGATGGCCGGGCACCAACACATCGAAGTCATAGGCCAGCATCTGGTCAAACACCTTCAGGTAGGCATGCATGTTGGTGCTGAGGTCAAAGTCCATGAACGGCACATGGCCGGCGGCGAGGGTGTCAATCGCCATCAGGAACTTGCGCTCCGGCAGGTAGACGAACAGATCGCCTTCGGGGGAGTGCCACTGGCCCTTCTTCAACTCCACCGTCATCGTGCCCAGCTTCAGCGTGCGCTGGTTCTTGAATGTGTTGGTGGGTAGCGGCCGCCGCGCATCCTTCTTGTCGCGCAGGAACGCCGCAGTGTCGGCCTCGGCCACAATCATCAGTTTCGGCACCTGCTTGACGAGCAGGCCGGCACCGGCGATGTGGTCCAGGTGGGCGTGTGAATAGACCAGCTGCACGATGGGCTCTTTCGTGACCTCCGCGACCGCCTTGACGATATGCTGGGCAAAAGATTCTGGCGCATCAAACAGGATCACGCCCTTGCCGGTGGTCACGAAAGCGGATTGATAGATGCCGTCGGTGATGACGTACACATCCGGCTTGACCTGCTTGACCAAGTAGCCCTTCTGTGGGTCAACCGCCAGCGCGCGCGCCTTGATCTGAGGCAGCACGGGCACATAGCTCGGCAGCTTGTCGAGTTCTTGTGCCAAGGTCGCAGCGCCAAAGCCCAGGCCCAGCGCCAGTGCCAAGCCGGAGTAGATGGAATGGATGGAATGAATTTTCATGGCTTACCTTTCAAAAACAGGTTGAGGGCGCATTCAGACCCGCACCACCAGCTTGCCCAAGGCACGGTCGCTTTCGATCAAGCCGTGGGCGCGCGCCACGTCGTCAAAGTCAAAGGTCTGTACCCGCAACGATGGCATCGCGCCGCTGGCCACCTGGTCGGCAATCCATTTCAATGGCGCAGCAGTCAAAGGCAATGCGGGGGTTCCTAAAAGGCCGCTACCGAAGAACGCCAGACGGGTTGCATTGGGCAGGTCGTTCATCAGGTGCAGGTTGTCCAAAGTCGGGGCGCCGCCCAACAGACCAATCACCACTGCCGTGCCAAAGGGCTTCAAAGCTTTAACGCTGTCGCGCACCGTGGCGGCGCCGACCACTTCCAGTACCACGTCAACACCCTCTGGCGCCGCTGCGCGTACTTGATCGGCAATTTCCCCTGTGTCAATGATCACTGCATCGGCGCCGATGGTGGCAAGGCGTGCCGCGTTCTCTGCCGACCGGGTGGTGGCAATCACGCGCTGCCCGCGCGCTTTGGCATAGACCACTGCCGCTTGTCCCACCGATGAGGTGGCACCGCGTACCAGCACCGTTTGCCCAGGAACGGTGTCGATCAACCGACCTAGCGCGCCCCACACGGTGAGGTAACTCTCAGGTAAGGCTGCCAGTTCTTCCCAGGGCAAGCCCGTGCCGTCCAGATCAATCACGTTGCTGCGCAGTACGGTGACCTCTTCGGCATAGCTGCCATTGCGGGAAAACTGTAGTCCACCCATCGCGGTCGCCACACGCTGACCCGTGCGAAAGGTCCCGGATCGGTCTTCAATTACTTCACCCACCGCTTCAATTCCGGGCACAACCTGCCCGGTGATCGGCCCCATCTTGCCGGAGCGGCGGTACACCTCGGCGCGGTTGAGACCGAATGCGTGTACGCGCATGCGCACTTCTTGCGCATTGGGGGCGACCGATGGGATGTCGCGCAGTTGCAAAACGTCGGGGCCACCGGCTTGTTCAATGACATAGGCTTTCATACGGGTTCTCCTGATGGGCAGTTGGATAGATCGACGGGTGATTGCGTCGGTGTGTGGAACTTTATAGATATCAATATTGATTTGCAATGCATAAAAGTGGTAACCTAGGTCTCATAAATGAGAGGCATAAATGGACTTGAACGCAGCCAATATGTTCGTATCCGTGGTGCAGGCCGGCAGTCTTTCGGCGGCGGCCTTGAAGATCAACGTGCCACTGCCGACCCTGAGCAGGCGCATTCGCGCGCTGGAACGCGCGCTCAAGGTCCAATTGCTGGAGCGCTCCTCGCGTGGCATCAAGCTCACCGAGGCCGGAAGCCGTTTGTACGAACACGCCAGCCGCGGCATCGAGGCCCTGAACGATGCGCAGCAGGCGGTGATGCGTGATGAGGCTCGCCTCAAGGGGCGCCTTCGCCTGTCACTTCCACCTAGCTTTGAGCCGTGGTGGGAACTGCTCGGGGCATTCCAGCAACGCTATCCCGAAATCACATTGAGTGTGTTTGCGACGGAGCGCCGTGTTGATCTCGTGCAGGACGGCGTTGACGTGGCTCTGCGCGTGGGCGCTATCGTGCATGAGTCGATGGTGGCGCGACAGCTGATTCGGTATCGCCATGTGCTGGTGGCAGCGCCGTCCCTGCTGGAGCGGCTTGGTGAGCCGAAGTCCGTGGATGATCTGCGTGGCCATCCGTGCGCCGTCTGGACGACCGATTTCAACGCCCATAGCGTCTGGCGACTGGGCGAACAGGTGTTCGAGCCCAAAGTGGTGCTGAACACCAATGACTATGCACTGTTGCGCAGCCGTGCAGTAGCAGGTCAGGTACTCACGGAGCTGCCACCTTTTCTCGCGCACCAAGAGATCGCCAGAGGCCGGTTGCGCGAATTGCTGCCGGATCATCCGATGCCCGAGCAAATGATTAACCTTCTCTACCCTTCCCACCGTCACCCGTCGAGTATCGTTCGGACCTATCTGGATTTTTGCCAAGAGCAGGTGTCGAGCCACCTGTTGACCGGCGTCGGTATGACGAACTGAATGGCCAAGCAGATTTCAGTTTCTGGATGGCAAAGTTCTTACCGTTCGTATTCGATTGTTCGCATGGCGCCCCCTATGTACTGCGTTGCACTCGCAGGGTCCAGTCCAATGCGTGCGACCAGATGGCAGATACCATGAAAGCCAAAGGTACTGGAACGCCGTCGAAGGAGAACGCATCGGCAACTTTTCCAGGGGCAAACCAAATGCCATGGCGCGATTCAAGCAACTACCTGGACACCTGAACAATACATGCCAGGCAGCAATGGCTACAACATGACGGGTGCAGCGCCTACTGGCGGCAGCCAGCCGCAACCTGAGCGGCGGTCTATCGGCCAGATCGGATTTTCATCACATTCATATTCATGCGGTCACGCACGATGTTCAGAAATATCCAGCGTTTAAGTCCACTCAGATTAACACCAAAGCGCGCGTAGAACGCGTCTGGCGAGTCGAACAATCCAAAGTCCTGATTGATTCCGTCTCTCTGTATGTAAGTGTTTGACCCACGCCAATCCACATCCGGATTCTGCAAGTCAGAAGTTGCAGCTCCATACCCGCAAAATGCACCGCGATGGTCAGCGAATCGTCTTTGGAGCGCGCTCAGGTACTGGCGATCCAGAATGAAGCCTTCCAGCTGAACCCAATGCGCGCCGGACCACACTTCCACCCAACTGTGGATGATGCTGCGCGGTGCGAGTTGGTAAGCCAGGCCGG
>JAYRRD010000043.1:0-15500 GCA_041910275.1 Rhodoferax sp. | reverse complement strand
CATGAGTTTTTGTTTGTGCATGTGTAGGCCCTTCTGTGCGGTAAAACGTCTGCCTGCCAGACCAGAAATCTTACCGCTTAGGTGCTTTTTATAGTTCCTGTTCCAGGTCAAATAAAGGGCTCGGGATCAGGAAATCTGAATCTGTACGCCAGAGAGTGGGGGGTGTCGCTGGCGGCGCTGGGGGCGGTATTGCTGGGGGCGCGGGTGCTCGACGCGGTGATCGATCCGCTGCTGGGTCGCCTGAGCGACCGCATGTTTGCCCGTTCGCTGGCAGCCGTGTGGACTTTAGGGGCAGTGGCCTCGGCGGTGCTGGCGTTTGGCTTTGCTGCATTGTTCATGCCTCTGGTGCACGACCCGCAGGCGCTGCTGTGGTGGGCGGGCTTTTGGCTGGTGCTGACTTATGCCGCCTACAGCGCGGTGACGGTGGCACACCAGTCCTGGGGCGCACGGCTGGGCGGTGACGCGCACTACCGCAGCCGTGTGGTGGCGTGGCGCGAGGGGCTAGGGCTGCTGGGCGTGCTGCTGGCGGCGGTGGCCCCCGTGCTCTGGGGCGTTCCAGCCATGCTGGCGCTGCTGTGGGCCAGTCTTCTGGCGGGCTGGTGGGCATGGCGCCAGGCACCGCAACCGAAGCTGCCTGCATCTGCCGCGCAGACGCCTGTGTCCATGGCCCCCAACGCTCCCAACCCCGTTTGGCTGCCGTGGCACAACCCGTATTTTTGCCGCCTGATGGCGGTGTATGTGCTGGGCGGCATTGCCAGTGCCATCCCGGCCACGCTGGTGCTGTTTTTCGTGCAGGATCGCCTGCAGGGCGGTGCGGCGCTGCAGTCGGGCGCGCTGGGCCTGTACTTTGCCTGTGGAGCCTTGTCCATGCCGCTGTGGCTGCGTGGTGTAGCCCGCTGGGGGCTGGCGCGCAGCTGGCGCTTGGGGATGCTGCTGTCGATTGCGGCCTTCGTGGGGGCCAGCCCATTGGGCGCGGGGGATGCGCCATGGTTCTTGCTGGTGTGCGCCCTGTCGGGAGCGGCGCTGGGTGGCGACCTGGCCATCCCCGGCGCGCTCCTGGCCGGTGCCATTGCCCAGGGCGGCGATCAGGGCCGCGCCGAGGGCGCCTACTTTGGCTGGTGGAACTTTGCCACCAAGCTCAATCTGGCTCTGGCTGCGGGTGTAGCGCTGCCGTTACTGGCCTGGCTGGGTTATGTGCCCGGCACGCGCGAGCCGCAGGGTCTGGCCGTGCTCACGGCAGCGTATTGCCTGTTGCCCTGCGCGCTCAAGGCGCTGGCCGCTGCCGCGCTGCAAATTTTTGCGTATTCCGATCCAACGTGACCGGCGATTCCGGGATCGTGACCGCTGATTCCGATTGAACGTGACCGCGGATTCCGGCATCGTGACCGCTGATTCCGGTGAACGTGACCGACGCCTTTGGCCACGGTAATCGGCACGACGGTATACGTTGTCGGAACGGTGTTGCGCGTAAATGAAATCTGTGGTTATGGGGTAGCTTCCTGCTCTTTTGAAAGGAACCCCTATGCCCGCATCAAGGATCAATATGCGCAAAATCAAAGACGTACTGCGTCTGAACTTCGAAGGTAAACAGCCCTACCAGAACATTGCGACGGCTTTAGACATTTCCAAGGGTGTTGTCACCAAATACATCAGCCTGGCGATGGCGGCCAAGCTGGATTGGAAGGCCATTGAGGCAATGGATGAAGCCGAGCTGGAGCGAAGGCTACTGGCATGTGAGAGAACCCCCGAGGCCTACGTCCAGCCCGACTATGCCCGCATCCACCAGGAGTTGAGCCATAAAGGCGTGACTCTCACGCTTTTGTGGGAGGAATACTGTGCCCAGGTGGGCGAGCAGTACAGTGCGGACAATCCAGTCAAACCCTGGCGTTATTCCCAGTTTTGCAAGAACTACCGCAAGTTTGCCAAGCGGCTCAAACGCTCCATGCGCCAGGTGCACCGTGCTGGCGAGAAGTTGTTCATCGACTTTGCAGGCCCGACGATTGCACTGTTCGATGGTGACAAAGAGGTGGGACGGGCCAACATCTTTGTGGCTGCCATGGGCGTATCAGGCTATTGTTTTGCCTGGGCCACACCTGCACAAACCGCATGCGACTGGCTGGATGCGACGGCCAAGGCCCTGGAATTCTATGGAGGCGTTCCCCAGCTCATCGTGCCCGATAACCCTCGCGCACTGGTGTGCGTAGCGGATCGCTATGAGCCAAAGCTCACGGATACGGTGCAAGACTTTGCCCGCCACTACGGCTGTGCGGTGCTGCCCGCGCGCGCCCAGCACCCGCAGGACAAACCCAAAGTCGAGTTCAATGTACAACTGGTAGAGCGCTGGATACTGGCGCGGTTGCGCAAACTGCGCTTTGCCAGCGTGGCCGAGGTCAACGCGGCGATAAAGCCCTTGCTGCAATGGCTCAACCAGCGCGCATTTCAAAAGCTGCCTGGCAGCCGTGCCAGTGTGTTTGCCCAGATTGACGCTCCCGCCCTGATGGCCTTACCCGTGCAGCCCTGGCAGTGGTCGGTGTTCAAAACGGTGCGTGTGCACATCGACAGCCATGTCGAATTCGAAGGCCACAGCTACAGCGTGCCCCACGCACTGGTGGGTTTGGCGCTGGAGTTGCGGGTGACACAGCATACTGTGGAAGTACTCAACCGTGGCCAGCGCGTTGCCAGCCACATGCGCAACGCCCAAAAGGGAGGATTCACCACGGTAATCGAGCACTTGCCCGAGCGCCACCAGCATCAGGCGCAGTGGACGCCCGAGGGGCTTGTGGCCTGGGGTGAGCGTATCGGCGAGGCCTGTGCAGCCACGGTGCAAAAAATGCTGCAAAACCAACCCCATCCTGAACACGCCTACCGTGCCTGCCTGGGTCTATTGTCGCTATCCAGGCGCTATGGCGCCTCCCGACTGGAAGCCGCGTGCACCCTGGCGCTGGGCCTGGGCACCAGCAAATACACGCATATCCGCGACATTTTGCTCAACCGTCGCGACCTGGTGCAAACCCAGGCCACCCCTGAGTGGAACAGCCCAGTGCATGCCAACGTACGCGGCCCGAACTATTACCAATGAAGAGAGTTCCAAAATGATGATGCATACCTTGAACCAATTGCGCAGCCTGCGTCTCAAGAGCATGGCCCAGGCGCTTGAGCAACAACTCAGCCAAAGCGGTATCAGCGCCCTGAGCTTTGAAGAGCGACTGGCGTTGCTGGTTGACCGTGAAGTGCATGGCAGGCAGGATCGGCGCTGCGCGCGTTTGCTCAAATGCGCCAAACTCAAATATCCGCAGGCCACTATCGAAGACCTGGACAGCCGCAGCACACGCGGGATTGAGCGCAGTACTGTCATGAGCCTGGTCATGGGAGAATGGGTCAAATGCGGGCACGCCGTTCTTATCATTGGCGCCACTGGTGTGGGCAAGTCATGGTTGGCGTGTGCCCTGGCTCAATATGCCTGCCGACGCGGCCATAGTGCGCTGTACCTGCGCGTGCCTCGTCTGGGCGAGGAGTTGCGTATTCGCCATGCCAACGGTACGTTTACACACTGGCTTGATACGCTCAAAAACACCAACGTACTGGTACTGGATGACTGGGGGCTGGCCGCCATGGATGCCCAAACCAGGGCCGATCTGATGGAGATCATTGATGACCGCGCCAACCAGCGCGCCACCATCATTACCAGCCAGCTGCCAATCGAGCATTGGCACGGATGGATAGGAGATCAGACAATGGCCGACGCCATGCTTGATCGACTCATGCAAAACCATCACCGCTTCGTACTCACGGGGGAATCGCTGCGTAAGAAAGGCACAACGGCAAAAGAATACGCCAACTGAAATCAGGGGGCAAGCCTGTGGATTTGTGGACGATGCGCGTGCCGCGCACCGGGGCACTTGCCGTGGACAACTCTTCGAGTTGCCCACCGCGTACCCCTTCGCCCACAAGCTCCACAGGCATCTACCACTATTTTTAATAATTTTTTAAAGACATGAAAGCCAGAAAACCATCCCCGATCACCCGCGATCTGACCGTACTGCCCGAGGCAGTTTGGGACTGCCATCGGGGAAAAAATTGAAAAACAACCCAATGCCAGGAAAGGAAATCCGCCGAAAAAACAAGTCGGCATAGAATGAAACTGCGCAACACCGACCATCGGTCACGTTCGCCGGAATCGCCGGTCACGATGCCGGAATCAGCGGTCACGTTCACCGGAATATGCAATTTTCATCATTCAACTGACGGCACAGCCGCATACACCATGACTATGACCATGACCATGAAATCCCTGTTGTCTTTTCCCACACGGTTGCTGGCCGGTCTGGCCTCGGCGCTGCTCTTGAGCGCCTGTAGCACGCCGCAGATTCAGGACTACGCCGCCGAACACCCGGTGCTGGAGCTGCGTGACTATTTCAACGGGACGCTCGACGCCTACGGCATCTTCACTGACCGCTCGGGCAAGGTGGTCAAGCGCTTCACCGTCGTGATGCAGTGCACCTGGACGGGCGACAGTGGCGTGCTGGACGAGGCCTTTACCTATTCCGACGGCAGCACGCAGCGGCGCGTCTGGCGGCTGACGCGCCACGCGGATGGCCGTTACAGCGGTGTAGCCGACGACGTGGTGGGCACGGCCCAGGGCCAGCAAAGCGGTAATGCCTTCCACTGGGCCTACACGCTGGCGCTGCCGGTGGACGGGCGGGTGGTGGAGGTGCAGTTCGACGACTGGATGTTCCTGATGAGCGACAAGGTCATGCTCAACAAGGCCGCCATGCGCAAGTGGGGTGTGAGCCTGGGTGAAGTGACCCTTTCTTTTTTCAAGAGGTAAATATGCCGTTTACGCTTTCTGGACGTGCGCAAACAGCTATGAATAATGTAGCTACTGCGCCTACGATGGGAGAGTTGCAACCATGGCACTGAATCCGCGCATGCGCCACTGGCGTGGCCGTACCGTGTGGCTGGTGGGTGCCTCCACCGGCATTGGCCGCGCCACGGCATCCGCCCTGCACGCTCAGGGTGCGCGCGTGGTGGTGTCGGCGCGCAACGCGCAAGCCCTGGCCGCTTTCGTACAGGAGCACCCCGGCGCACAGGCCCTGCCGCTGGACGTCACCGACGCACAGGCCGTCAAGGCGGCGGTGCAGACCCTGGCAGGGCAAGGTGCAATCGACTGCGCGGTGTACTGCGCCGGCTACTACCACGCCATGGACGCCGCTCACATGGACATGCCCGACCTGCTGCGCCACAACCAGATCAACTATCTGGGGGCGCTGTACCTGCTCGATGCGTTGGTGCCACAGCTGCTGGCGCAGGGGGGCGATCCCCGCAGCGGCCAGCGCGGCCACATCAGCCTGATGGGCAGCGTGGCGGGCTACCGGGGCCTGCCCAACAGCCTGGCCTATGGCCCGACCAAGGCCGCGCTCATCAATCTGAGCGAAACGCTGTACCTGGATCTGCGGCCCCTGGGGGTGGGCGTGTCGCTCATCAACCCCGGCTTTGTGGATACGCCGCTGACGCGGCAGAACCAGTTCAAAATGCCGGCCCTGATCAGCCCGCAGCAAGCAGCGCAGGAAATCCTCAAAGGTTGGGCTAAAGGGGCGTTTGAAATCCATTTTCCCAAGCGCTTCACCTGGGTGATGAAGGCATTGCAGTTGTTGTGCTACCCCGCATTTTTTGCCGCCACGCGGCGCCTCAGACAGGCCTGAATTCATAGAACGTTCCAGTGGAACGGTTTGATGCCATGTGGCGAGTACAGGTGCGAACCGGCTTCATGGCCTGCGTGCCGCAGGGGTGCCCAGCAGCGCTGCCAGACCCAGCGTGGCCACGACGATCAGTACCGTTGTGAAGGCGATGCCGTTGGACTGTGGCATGGAGGGCGGGCCGCACTGTGGCATCGAGTTCCTGGGGCGATGCCCCAGGCTGGTATGGGGTTGCGCCGTTGGCGCGTAAGGCGTGTAAGTCCGGTATTGGAGGGCCAAAGGCCCGGCTTGATACCAGCCTGGGGCATCGCCCCAGGGCAGGTCGCAAAATTCCCAAAGGGCTGAAAGCCCGCCTCATTTCGTGGTGTATCATTTTTTAATAGCGCCTCCCGCTAGTTCCATAAGCCTTGCAAGCCGATTCGTACGAAAAAACCCTGCTATTTCACCCGCAACTGGCCGCCAGATGGGCCAAGATGGGGGCGTTATGGGCCAGGATGGGCCGAAATGATGGGGAAATTATGGGGAAATCTGGTTGTATCCCTTATGGAATGAGCGAGGACAGCTATCAATTGGCGAGTAATGGCGAGAAGGGTGCGGGCCGTTTATCGTCGGGTTCATGGCCTACGCAGGCCCGACGCCAGCGTCCCGCCCAGGGTGTTATGGGATGATGGCGTCACCGCCTATGTGCATTCGACCTCTGTGGAGCAGACCGGGCAAAGAGCGAGCTTGGCTACAGAGAGGACGAGGGTTCCGCACTTTGGGCACTTTCCGTCCTGACAGAGATGCTCCCAGTCAACGTGCGCGACCTCGGGAGCACATGCGCCAATGAGTTGAACATACGGTTCTTCGTCCAACTGTCCTCGGAAGGCACCGTACGACGTGCATGCCAGACACCAGCGGTCATACTCGAAGTCGCCGCCCGCGAAATCCCTGTCGTCTGCCTTGGTCTGCAACACCTCCTGTATCGTCTCGATGAACTCCCGCTCGCCAAGCTGCATCAGGGCTTCGACCAGGTTTGCGCGATTCCACATATGCGGTGAGGCCTACCGGAACTTGTAGTAGTAGGTCGCGCCGATGAAGCTGGTGTTTTGCGGATCGGGCTGGCTGACGGTGGTGCCGTCGGTGTAGTTGAAACCGGCCCAGGACCAGTCGTTGGTGCTGCGGTGGTCAATGATGATCTGGCCACGCACACCGGATCGGTTGTCGAGCGCGTAGTCGGCGTTGAGCTTGAGCGTGGTCTGGCGGTAGAAATACTCTGGCAGCGCTACCGGGCTTGCCGCTCCTGGAGCAATCGTGCTGCCGGGAATGCCCCCGCTGCCCAATCGCCCCATGCAGTATTCCATGTTGTCGATGGAGCTGCTGAGTTCGGCGCCGACTTCCAGATTCTGGCGTGGCTTGCCCTTGAGGCTGATGCCCCAGCCGGTGTTGCGGTTGCGGATGTCGGCATCCCAGAGAATGGCCTGGTTGGGCGCGGCAACGCTGTAGTCCGTATGGGTCGTCTGCTCGGCACGGGTGAATTCCTGCGCCAGCCATACGCCGAGTTTCCAGTTGTTGGCCAGCGTGTAGGAGACATCAAGCGACGAGAAGAAGGCGCTGCCCTTGCGCGGCCCAAGGTTGCGGCCTGCGTACTTGTCGCTGGAAACGTCACCGATGAACTGCATGGACCAGTTTTCCTCGGGCACCCAGTCCGCCGTGAAGCGCAGCTTGTCGCGGCTGCGGTCGGCCCAGATGAGGGGGTTGATCTGGTTGGTCGGGGAACTGGCCACCAGGGCATAGGTGTCGTTGGCATATTCGGAACCGCCACGGTCCGCATGCAGGTACGCCAGTGACCCGTTGAGGGTTTCCGAGAGCAGTTGCTTGAGCTCGATGCGCCCCAGCGTCTCGTCGGTCTTTTCCCGATAGCCCACGCGGCGGTACTGGAAGGGGACGGTGCGTTGGCTCTGCTCCTGCTCCAGCGTGCCGATCAGACGGTAACCGTCGTCAAGCTGCAAACCGGCCTCCAGCGCGCCCTTGATCTGCTTGAGCGCGCGTGGAACGTTAAAGCCGCTCACGCCCGCGATGGCAAAGGCGTTGGTGGCGGTCGGGACGTTGGTACTGCTGATGTAGCGCGCAATGTCGGTCTGGTCGTCACGGTCCTGGTAGCGCAGCGAAGCGTGCAGATCGACGCGCGCAAGTGGCCGCAGGGCAACATCGGCGTATCCCAGGGTGGTGACCATACGCCCACCCAGCGCGGGTTTGACGGTCGGTGCAGCGAACCGGCTGTCCTGCAATGCAAGCTGGCGCGAAAACTTGAAACTGCTGCGCACCGTTTGCGAGAAGTTATAGCCGCCAGCAAGGTGCAGCTGGTGCGCTTCGTTTGAAGGTGGCATGGCCAGGAGTGGGAACGGGACGGCGGGCGTGCCGGTGGTGGCAAGGTTCAGTGCCGGATTGTGGTTTTCAAACGAAGAGCCGCTGTATCCCCCCGATAGCTGGAACTTTTTGTTCGCGTAGCCCACAAGCAGATCCCACTGGCGCGTGGTGCGGTCCAGCGGTTCGGTAAGAAAATCCTGGTTGTTGACCGTGCCAACGCCGTACATGCGGTCGCCGCGCTTTTCTTCCTGCTTGAAGCTCAGGCGCACGTCAAAGCCGCCCACCATGAACTTGCGCACGCCCAGCCCGAGCGTATCGCGCTGGATTTTCAGGTCCAGCTTGTGTTTGGGGGCCGTGCTGCTGATGGTTTCAAAGGGCGTGCCGATGCCGCTCAGGCCGGTGTTGGCAATCCAGGGTTCGTCACGGGTCTGTTGTCCGGCTTCCAGAAAATAACTCCAGTCGCCTTGGCGCTCGTGGTCAAACCGGATGTCGCGGGTGTCGAGACCAAGCTCCTTGCCCTTGAGTTTGAGCCAGGAGCCGGTGTCGTCGTCGCGCTGGATCAGGTCGATGTTGACCAGCCCGTAGGAACCCTGGGCGTTCATGCCACGGAATGCACCAAAACGCCTGGCATCGTCCAGCAGATGTCCGATGCCGACTTCGATGCTGCTTTGCGGTGTGGCAAGATCCTTGCGGATCGCTTCGGCATTATTGCCAGGTGTTTGTGCCGAGGCGGAGCCGAAGATGAGCAAAAGCGCGTAGGGAAGGGTTTTCACATGGTTCTCCTGACGAACTGATGACCTAACGACGGAAAGTGCGTGTTCCGCTGGGCGAGTCGGTCGAATTGCTGCCGCCATGCAGGTTGGTGTGGCAGTTCATGCATCCCCTGCCCTGCACGAGTCCGTTGGCGCCGACGGCATTGCTGTTGACGTTTGCGCCACCGACCGACGGGAAATTGCCCCGGTGGTTGGCCGGTTCATGGCACTGTTGGCACAAAAAGGGTGGGCGCATCTTGAGCAGGCCCGCAGTCACCGTGCCATGCGGGTTGTGGCACAGCGTGCAATCCTGAAGGACGGCAGGGTGGCTCCACAGGAACGGCCCCCGGTAGTCCATGTGGCAGGTGAAGCAGGTTTCGTTGACGCTATCTTTCTTCATCAGCTTCGGGCCAGCCGAGCCGTGCGGGTTGTGGCAGTCGGTACAGACCATCTTGCCTTCCGGTACCGGGTGGTGGTTCGGACGGGCGAACTGGGCGCGTTTTTCCTTGTGACAGGACATGCACATATCGGGAATCTTTTCGCGCGTCGTCGCCGGGTCGTGGGAGACGTGCATCTTGTGGCAGTCGCTGCAAGGGACATCGCGGCGCGCGTGGATGCTGCCGACCCAGTGCATCAGTTTGTCGCCTTCGTGGCAGTTCAGGCAGGCGGCGTTGCTGGCTTGTGCGTTGGCAGCAGCTTTTTTGCCAAAGGCCTGGTCCGGTGCCGGGCGCACATTGCCCTTGCGCTTGAGGTGTGCTTCGCTGTCGCCGTGGCAGCTCACGCAGGTTGGCGTGCGGCTGTCGGCACGTGTGCCGTGCTTGGTACTGCCAATCGGCAGGATGGGATAGTTCTCGATTTCGTCGCCGTTGACGTCGCTGTGGCAACGGGTGCAACGGGCATCGCCTGGCATAAGGAGGTCGCTGACCACACGTTTTTCAACCTCCCCATCGGCTGCCAGGGCGCTGCCGCTACCGATCATCAGCATTGCGAGCAGCCACAATCCCGCCAGAATGGCCCGCAGGGGCCGCCAGTTCTTTGTCTGCATGGTTGTTTCAGGTTTACTTCAGGTTTACCTAGGGAAGCGAAAGGATGAAGCGGATCAGGTTGTAAATTTCGGGGTCTTTTTTCGATTTGACGATCTGGTGGTTCTCTTCTTCACCATCAATTTTGACGATGGGGCCGGTGGTGACGTGCTTGTACAGCTTGGCCTCGGCATCGGGCTTGCCACGGTACTTCTTCGCCACCTCACGCCAGGCAGGGCCATCCTTTTTCTCGTTGACCGTATGGCACTTGAAACAGTCGCTTTTCTTGGCAAGCGCCCGTGCGGCTTCTTCGTCGATAGGCTGGGATGCCTGCGCGGTCAATACGGTCAATACGGTCAATGAGAACACGGCCATCGGCACAACCAGCAGACGGCGCAGGAAAGAACGTAGGGTCATGTTGTCATGATACCGGGGTGCGGCGCAGGGTTTCGATCACAGGGCGGCGCAGTACTTCGTGCAGGCCCCACCAACCGGCAAGCAATGCCAGCACCGCACCGGCAAGCGCCCCCAGGAGCGGCACCCACGGCGACACATTCCAGGCGAACTCAAAAACGTAGCGCGCCAATGCCCACCCCACGGCGGCGGCGGCCATGGATGCCAGAAACCCGGCCAGCAATCCCACCCCCACCAATTCCGCACGCTGCACCTGGCGTAAGAGAACAGCCGAAGCCCCCAGGGAGCGCATGATGGCAAATTCGCGTGCCCGTGCTTCGCGTGTGGCGCTGATAGCGGCAAACAACACCACCAGCCCCGTGGCCAAGGTAAAGCCGAACAGGAATTCCACGGCCCGTATCACCTGGTCCAGCACCCGCTGCACCTGGACAAGGGTGCCGCTCATATCGACATTGGTCACATTCGGAAACTGGCGCACCAGGGCATTGTCAAAGCCCTTGGTGGCGGGTGCCCTGAAAGTGGCCATATAGGTGGTGGGCACATCGTTCAGACGACTTTGCGGGTACAGCACATAAAAATTGGCGCGCATCGAACCCCAATCCACCTTGCGCAAGGAGGTAATGCGGGACTCGGTCTGCATGCCCCCGATGTCAAAGCGCAGCCTGTCGCCCAGTTGCAGGTTCAAGGTTTTGGCGATGCCTTCTTCGACGCTGACGGCATCGGGCTCTTCATCGCTCCAGCGCCCTGCCACCACGTCGTTGTGCGTGGGCAGAGTCGCATTGAACGACACGTTGAACTCCCGATCCAGCAAACGCCGGGCACGGTCTTGTGCATAGTCTTCGGGAACGATGACACGGCCATTGACCGCCACCAGACGTGCCCGGACCATGGGATACCAGTCATAGCGCGCAAGCTGCGCCTGGGCGAGCATGCGCTGAAAATCCTGCGCCTGCTCGGGCATGATGTTGATGACAAAACGGTTGGGCGCATCCGGCGGCGTCGCCTTGCGCCAGCTGTCGATCAGGTCCGTGCGCAGCAGCACCAGCAGCACCAGGGCCAGCAAGCCAACGGCCAGTGCGCTCACCTGCACCACGGTGTATGCAGGCCGCGACGCCATCTGGCGTGTGGCCAATACCATCCAGTGCGGCGCCAGGCGTTCGTTGACGCAGCGGCGCAAGAGCTGCACCGCCAGCCAGCTCAAGCCGGCAAACAGCAGCACCGCAGCGCCAAAACCCGCCACCGCAATCAGACCCAGATTCCAATCGCTGCTGACAACCAGCAACAACGCGGCAAAACCCAGAATCCCGAGCGCCAGCACGCCCGCCGAGGCCGGACGCAGGTTGCCCACATCGCGCCGCAGCACGCGCAAGGCGGGCACCTGGGACAGTTGCAGCACCGGCGGCAGGCCAAATGCCAGCAGCAGCGTCAGCCCCACACCCAAGCCCAGCAGCACCGGCATCAGCGAAGCGCCCGGCAAGCTGACTTGTACCAATTCGCCCAGCAAGGCGACAAATATGTAGTGCACCCCATAACCCAGCAGCACACCAAGGCCACTGGCAAACAAGCCGACCAGGGTAAATTCAAAGGTATAACTGGCGGCAATGCTGCGCTGGCTTTGCCCCAGCACGCGCAACATGGCGCAGTCATCGAGGTGCGCGTTGGCAAAGGAACGCGCCGACAAGGCGACGGCCACCGCACTGAGCAGGGCGGCAAGCAGCGCCACCAGATTGAGAAACTTGTCCGCGCGCTCCAGCGTCTGGCTCATTTCCGGGCGGCCACTTTGCAGCGATTCGATCCGCACCCCGCGCAAACCATTGCTTTGTGCCTGCTTGATCTGGCCGTCTGCCCAGCTTACGAAGGTCTGCACCTTCTGGTCCGCACCCGCCACCGCCATGCGGTAGGTCACGCGGCTGGCCGGTTGAATCAAGCCGGTTGCCGCAATGTCTTGCGTGTGGATGAGCGCACGCGGAGCAAAACTCATGAAACCCGCGCCCCGGTCCGGCTCAAACCGCAGGATGGCGCCAATCTCCAGCCGCAGCGCGCCCAGCAGCAGGCTGTCCCCCACCCGCAGCCCCAGCATTTCGAGCAGCGCGGCATCCACCCAGACCTGGCCCGGTGGGGGGATCGCGGTGGTTTTTTCATCCGCTGCGTCGGCGGTACGGGCGATGCGCACGGTGCCGCGCAGCGGATAGCCCGGCTCCACCGCCTTGAGCGCCACCAGTTTGCTGGCGCCCCCTTGCGCTTCTTCGGCACGCGCCATGGTCGGGAAAGCCAGGGTGGAAACCACTGCAAGGTCCAGCGCACGCGCCTTGTCCAGAAACATGGCCGGAGTCGGATTGTCACTGGCCACCACTGCATCTCCGCCGAGCAACTGCCGCGCATCGCGCTGCAAGCCCCCCTTGATCCGGTCGGCAAAAAAACCTACCGCCGTCAAGGCAGCCACGGCCAGACTGACCGCCAGAATCAGCAAACGCAAATCGCCTGAACGCACATCGCGCCACAAGGTGCGCCAGCCCAAAACCCAGAAAGAAATTGCCATGCAGCCAACCTGTTCTGATTAAATGACGGTTAATGACGGTTAATAATACAACGGCAGTACTATTCCTATTCCATTATGAACCTCGCCGCCATCAGCCTGGACTTGATCCGCCTCAAGCAACCGCTACCATTTTCCTTGCGCGGGCCGGACGGCAAATTGCTGGCCAAAAAGGGCTTTGTCGTGGGCAGCATGGAGTCGCTGCAAGTGGTGGCGGGGGGGCGCGGGGAACTCTATATCGACGTTGATGAGTCGGACAACTACCGGCGCGCCTACGTTGCAAAGCTCCACGACATGGTGCGCGAGGACCGCTCCCTGGGGAACATCGCCGATGCGCAGCTCAGTTCCAAGGATATAGACGACAGCCACAATGAAGTTGATGATGACGCAGCCGACTGGCTCGACCTCCAGACCCTGGCGGGCTCCATGTTGCACGAAGCCAACCCGGAGCGTTTTCAAGCCAGACTCGGCAGACTACAGCGCCAACTGGCGCGCCGCGCCCGCGCCAATCCCGACGGCACGCTGTTCGCGTTGATTTACCTCTCGGCCAGCGAGGTGCGGTTTTACAGTGCCACCCACAGCATGCTGGTCAGCGTCATGTGCAGCCTTGCGGCGCGCGAGATGCTCAAGTGGCCCGACGAAACCCAGACGCTGCTTGGCAAGGCCGCACTGACCATGAACCTCGGGATGACCGATCTGCAAGACCGCCTGGCGCTGCAAAGAGGGGCCGTCACCCCGGAACAAAGACACCATATTGACCAACACCCCTCCCGTTCTGTTGCAGAATTGCAACGACGTGGTATCACCCAGACAACATGGCTTGAAGCCGTGGCCAACCACCACACCAAAAGCCCAGGCCCGCTGGCAGAGCGGCCAGAAGGATTGCGCATGGCCCGGCTCATCCAGCGTGCCGACATGTTCGCCGCACGCCTGGCACCGCGTGCCTCGCGCACACCGCAGCCACCCGCCTCGGCCATGCAGGCCTGTTTATTTGACGAGACAGGGCAAATGGACGAAGCCGGTGCGGCACTGATAAAAACCGTCGGCATTTATTCGCCGGGCTCGTTTGTCAGGCTCGCCACCAACGAGATCGCAGCGGTCATTCAGCGCGGTGTGAACACCACCATGCCCAAGGTAGCCGTCCTGGTCAACCGCGAGGGCATGCCAACGGGCGAGATGATCGTGCGCGATACCAGCCAGCGCGAATACAAGATCACGGCCAGCGTACCGCACCGGAATGTGAAAGTGCACATCAACCTGGACCGCCTGCTGCCGCTTACCAAGTCCGCCGCATCTGATATTGCGTGGTAACTCTCCCAAACGTGCCCTGAGCGGAGCCGAAGGGCACACCACGGCCCACCGAATTTCACTGGAGCTTGAAGAAACTGACTTCGCGTGCCAAGTTTTCGGCCTGTTCCGAAAGCGCGTGGGCGGCGGCGGCGGTTTCTTCCACCATCGCAACGTTGTGTTGCGTCCCCTGGTCCAGGTTCTGCACCGCACCCCCCACCTGGGCGACGCCTATGCTTTGCTCGCGCGTAGCCGTTGCGATTTCGCCCATCATGTCCCCGATCCGGGTCGCACTGTCAACGATGGCGCGCATGGTGGCACCCGCATCGGCTACCACGCGGTTGCCCGTTTCCACCTGTTGCATGCTGGTCGAAATCAGGGCTTTGATCTCCTTGGCCGCCGCCGCCGAACGCCCGGCCAGCGCCCGCACCTCGCTGGCGACCACCGCAAACCCGCGCCCCTCCTCGCCCGCACGCGCGGCCTCCACCGCTGCGTTCAAGGCCAGGATATTGGTCTGGAAGGCAATGCCATCAATCACACCGATGATTTCACCAATCCGGTTCGACGAGGCCTGGATGTCCTCCATGGTATGCACGACCTGGGTTATCACTTCGCCCCCTCGCGTGGCAAAGGTCACGTTTTCACGCGCAATGCCCGCTGCGCTTTGCACCATGTCGGAAGTGCGGTGCACGGTGGATGCAATCTGCTCCATGCTGGACGCCGTTTTTTCCAGTTCAAGGGCACTGGCTTCGGTGCGACTGGAAATTTCCTGCGCAACACCTGCGACTTCCATGCTGGAAACACGCACGCTGCTCGAACTATCCAGCACACCATTGGCAATATGCCGCAAACTGTTTTGCATCTGTCCCATGGTCAACATCAAGGCGGCGGCCTCGTCCGAACCCCAGGGCGTCGGCGCCGTGGTCAGGTTACCCTTGGTGATTTCCTCCAGATGGCCCGCCACTTCCCGCAAGCCGCCCATGGTCACCTTATAAAACGAGAGCATGAAGTACAGCGCCAGAAGAACAGCGAAAGTTGACATGAGCATCTGGAGACGAAAAGTGTTCTGCAAGCGCGCAATGCGCTCGCTCAACACCATGTCCAGACGGTCGCGCACCTGCTGATCCAGCGCAAGCTCGCGCTCCACGGCTGCATTGCCCAATGCCAACAAGGCTGCAGCATCCCCGTTGGGGGTTCCGTTGAGCACCTGGGTATCCAGGGCGGCCAGAAATGCCTCACGCGCCTTGTCGTTGCCCTCCATATCGAATTGCTTGGCCACCTCGGGATTGTTTGTGATACTCAACTTCAGATTTCCTGATCCCGAGCCCTTTATTTGACCTGGAACAGGAACTATAAAAAGCACCTAAGCGGTAAGATTTCTGGTCTGGCAGGCAGACGTTTTACCGCACAGAAGGGCCTACACATGCACAAACAAAAACTCATG
>JAYRRD010000042.1:0-5357 GCA_041910275.1 Rhodoferax sp. | reverse complement strand
TACGGTGTGAAATGCAATTTCTGTCCCGCTGACAGGAATCGAACCTGTATTTAGCACTTAGGAGGCACTCGTTCTATCCATTGAACTACAGCGAGAGGCCTGCATTCTAACGGTTGGCGCTGCGATTTTCCGCAGCCCGGACTGGACAGTAGAATCCACCGAAAATCTTATGAGGTGGCCCACCGTGGTTTTTCAGAATATTTCCGCAGTCCTGTTCGATCTGGACGGGACCCTGGTTGATACCGCTCCCGACCTGGGCGCTGCAGCCGACAAGATGCGTGTGGATCGCGGATTGCCATCGCTCGATCTGGATGTATACCGCCCGATGGCTGGCGCGGGTGCGCGTGGCATGCTGGGCGTGGCGTTTGGTATCGGTGCGGATGATGCCTCCTATGCGGCCTTGTGCGAGGAATTCCTGTCCAATTATGCGCATGGCCTTTTGCAGCGCACGGTGGCCTTTGACGGCGTTCCCGAGCTGATAGAACGCATGGAGAGCAAGGGCATACCCTGGGGCGTGGTGACGAACAAGAGCAGCAGATTCACAACGCCACTGACTGCTGCCATGCCACTGTTTCATGGCGCGGGTGCGATTGTGAGTGGTGACACAACGCCTTATGCAAAACCCCATCCTGAACCCTTGTTTGAAGCCGCGCGGCGCCTGAAGGTGGAGCCGATGCATTGCCTGTACGTCGGGGATGATGAACGTGATATGGTTGCGGGCCTGGCTGCTGGTATGAAAACCGTCGCGGCAGGCTACGGCTACCTGGGGAGCAAGACAGACATCCAGCAGTGGGGTGCGCATGCGCAGATCAGTTTTCCGCTGGAGCTGTGGGATTTATTAGCTGACCTTACGCACTCACCAAGGAGGAGCAGGTTCTAACAAAAAGCTCTCTCCATTGGGGAAATGCATTTTGCCTGCGTAAGGTCAGTTATTAGGTAAAGTCTGATCGGTTTGGTTGGTTGGTTTTATTGGTTTATACGATTAATAGAGGAAGACACAAGCATGACAAAATTTCACGAACTGCGCGCGCTGGAGCACAAACAGGACTACCTGGGTTTGATCCAGGAGTTGAAGAAACTCGTAAAACAGGATAAACGTGTGTTTACCGACCACTACATCAAGGAGTGGTGTGGACGGCGTTGGCGTAACCTGTTCATCACCGCAGCGGCCAAAGACCCGCATGCGGTCAAGGTGGCCAGCAAGAAACTGGTGGGGATCAAGCTCCGCGATACCCGCCCAGCCAGACAGAAGATAGCCGACCGCTTCATGCGCCTGCAGGACCCGACGGAGTGGCGCACCGAAATGCCTGGCGCGCAGGTGGCGCCTATCAAGAAAACCAGCCTGATTTTCGCGCCGGGTCTGCTGACCGGCATGCTGCCGGTCCAGGCCTTTCGCGAGGCTTTTCCGGCACTGGAGCAAGAACTTGGCATCCGGGTACTGCGGGCCGATTCGCACCCCATGCGGGGGTGTGAAGCCAATATCGCGGACTTGCTGCGGGCCGTTGAACAAGGTATAGGCCATGATGCCCTGGGTAACCTGATTGCACCCGAAAACGCCAAGCCCCCCGGTGACCTCTTCTTTATTTCTTATAGCAAGGGCGCGCCGGATGTATTGACCTTGCTGGTGGCGCACCCGGAACTGAAGGCGCGCACGCGCTGCTTCATCAACTGGGCTGGCGCACCCGGCGGCTCGCATCTAGCCAACAACATCTACGATGCCCTCAAGGGCTTGCCCACGGAAGCGGTGGAAGAACGCCTGTCCGACCTCCTGCGGCTGGTGTCGCCCGCCATCAAGCTCGGGCCGGTCATGTCGCGCATGCACGAGTTTGACATCAAGGAGTCCATCAAGGACCTGACCATGCCCACGCGCTCCGAGTTCAACAAACTGCACAATGCCGCGCTGGATGCCATGGACATCCCGATTTTCAACATCACCGGCTCCACGTCAGCGCTGGAAGTGCCCTACTTTCAGGTGCAAGGTGTGCTGGAACTCAATAGGTACGACGCCAACAACGACATGCAGGTCACGCAACATTGCGCCAAGATTCACATGCCCATGGCCACCGACCTGGCCATGTTGCATGGCCACCATTGGGACCTGTCGTACAGCCCCTTCCCCAAGACCATGCGCTTTGGCTCACCCAACCTCGACCACCCCTTTCCTAAGGGGGCCGCAGCCATCGCCATGACGCAGTTCATGGCCGAACTGGGTTTGATCAACTAAGTTTCGATCAGGTTTCATTCCGGCGGCGGACGCCGTTTGCGCTCTTCCAGCGCACGCTTGACCCCCACATTGATGACGCGCAGCTCCGCCAGCGTGGCGTCGATGTGGGCGCGACGTGCTTCGAGTTCCGCAATCGCCTTGTCGGTGCGCTCGACGACAAACAGCAACTGCTTTTCCCGCCCCTCGCCTTTATCGCCATAGAGATCGAGGTATTCGCGTATTTCGGCCAGGGCAAAGCCCATCGCCTTGGCGCGCTGGATCAAGGCCAGGCGCACGCGGTCACGGCGGGTATAGGCACGCCCGCCATTGATGCGCCGGGGTGCGAGCAGCCCCTTGTCCTCGTAGAAGCGGATGGCGCGCGGCGAAAGGTCAAATTCGCGCGCCAGCTCGGTGATGCCAAACAACTCCCCCGTTTCTTCCTCGCGGTGTGTGGCCACAAAGGCTTCGGCGCGTGCGCTGGCGTCGGTGGAGGGTTCAGTGGTGGATTTGGGCAAAGGGGGCAATTCCGTCATACAAGGTTGCACATTCATGAAAGACAGGCTGCATCGTAACAACTTATCTTTATGGAAATCAATTTGACGTTAACGTAAACTATGCACTAGCATACTACACCATCACATCAACACCTTGGAGACCGCGCCCATGACCATGCCTGACCAACCCGCCCAGCTTACCCACTATGCCAGCATTTTCCGCCCGGATTTATTCGCCAACCAGGTGCATTGGGTCACGGGTGCCGGTAGTGGCATTGGCCGCTGTGTGGCGCATGAACTGGCGTCCTTGGGCGCGACGGTCATCGTGTCGGGCCGCAAGGGCGACAGGCTGGACGGGGTGTGTGACGAAATCCGTGCCGACGGCGGCAAAGCCGAGCCGCAGGCGTTCGACATCCGCGATGAAGACGGTGTCAAGGCAGCGGTGGCCGAGGTGCTGGCGAAGCATCCGCGCATTCACGGACTGGTGAACAACGCCGGTGGGCAATTCCCCTCCCCTATGGAAGGCATCAGCAAAAAGGGCTTTGAGGTGGTGGTGTCGAACAACCTGACGGGCGGCTTCTTGATGATGCGCGAGGTTTTTCTGCAATCCATGCAAGAGCACGGCGGCGCCATCGTGAACATGACGGCGGATTTTCGCAACGGCATGCCCGGCATGGCGCACTCGGGCGCGGCGCGCGCGGGTATGGCCAATCTGACACAAACGGCCTCCGTGGAATGGGCCTATGCCGGGGTGCGGGTGAATGCCGTGGCACCAGGCTGGATCGCATCGTCCGGGCTGGACACCTACGAAGGGCCGATCAAACGCCTCATCCCCACACTGAAAAACCACGTTCCCATGCGCCGCCTGGCCAACGAGGCCGAGGTCAGCGCCGCCATCTGCTTTCTGCTCTCACCCGGCGCGGGTTTTATCACCGGCGTGACGCTGCAAATTGACGGCGGCGCCTCGCTGGGCAGCGCCATTTTCCCGACACCCACCAAAGCCCGCTCCACAGCCTTCAACGGCTTTCACCGCGCGGTGATGCCCGAGATTTTGAAAGACAAGCAATAGTACGGGCCATGTATGGTTACTGCGTTATTGATAGTGGACCTCGCTCATTCCACGGGGGTTGACGGCTGATTCGATACTGATTTGATGCCTGATTGGCGACCAAAATGGTGCCACAGAGGCTTGCAGGCGGGTTTTGCGTCGCAGTTTTTGCATTTGTCATATCACGGGTGATATGAAATTCCAGTACAGCTGGGGTTGCCCAGCAGAGCCTGGGCAAACCCAGACGCTGGTGCATGCCTTTGGAGAATTCATGTACTGCCCGCCCTGGAGGGTCGTAGAGTCGGAGGATTGGAGGGCCAAAGGCCCGAAGCCATACCAGCCTGGGGCAACGCCCCAGGTCGAAAGCCCGTCTCATCCCGTGGCTGATTCGGTGGCCCATTGCGTGGCGGATCATGTTCCTGATGCCACGCAATTGATGCCCGACCTCGCCATCCGGGATGCGTCGGATCGCTACCTGGGGCGATGCCCCAGGCTGGTATGAAACCGCACCTTTGGTGCTGGCACGGACAGGTAAGCACGTTCGGTTGTCGGTTCAGCAGGTTTCGCTGTCGGGAGTTTTTCACATCAAGGCTATAAGGCCCATGCAGCAAGCGGGGAAAGCTATGCTAGATATAGCATAATCGCCATGCGTGATCAGCCGCGCCACGGCATTCCGGTTGCCAAGATGATGCAGGGCGAAAAGGACAAGCTGCTGCAAATGGAAACCAGGCTGCACCAGCGCGTGGTCGGCCAGAATGAGGCCATCGCCGCCGTCTCCAACGCCATCCGCCGCTCACGCTCGGGACTTTCCGAGCCGAACCGCCCCACCGGCAGCTTCCTCTTCCTAGGCCCCACCGGCGTGGGTAAAACCGAACTCTGCAAGGCGCTGGCCGGATTTTTTGTTCGACAGCGACGACCACCTGATCCGCGTCGATATGAGCGAATTCATGGAAAAACACTCCGTCGCCCGCCTGATCGGCGCGCTACCCGGCTATGTGGGCTACGAAGAAGGCGGCTACCTGACCGAAGCCGTGCGGCGCAAACCCTATGCCGTGCTGCTGCTCAATGAAGTCGAAAAAGCCCACCCCGACGTATTCAACATCCTGCTGCAAGTGCTCGACGATGGCCGCCTCACCGACGGCCATGGCCGCACCGTGGACTTCAAGAACACCGTGATCGTGATGACCAGCAACATCGGCTCGCAGATGATCCAGAGCATGGTGGGCAAGGACAGCGAGGACATCAAGGACGCCGTGACCGCCGAGCTGAGAAACCACTTTCGCCCGGAATTCCTGAACCGCATCGACGAAACCGTGGTGTTCCACGCGCTCAACGCCAGCCACATCGCCGACATTGCCAAAATCCAGCTGCAAGTGCTGATCGCCCGCCTGGCCAAGATGGACCTGGCGCTGATAGTCAGCGACGGCGCCGTAGCCGAACTGGCCAAGGTAGGCTTCGACCCGGTATTCGGCGCCCGCCCCTTAAAGCGCGCCATCCAGCAGCGCATCGAAAACCCGCTGTCTAGGCTGCTGCTCGAAGGCAAGTTCGCCCCCAAGCAAACCATCCACGTCAGCGTAGACGCCATCCGCGCGCCGGGGGAGTTTCACTTTAG
>JAYRRD010000041.1:0-4578 GCA_041910275.1 Rhodoferax sp. | reverse complement strand
TCAAAGAACTCACCGACGCACATTTTTGCCATCCAGAAACTGGAGCGAAGATGATCTACGAGTTGCTCTGAACGACCCGAAAGTGCAATTAGCCATTTCCGGTTTGCGCCGCGAAATTGGGGTCGGGATCAGGAAATCTGAGATTGGGCATCAGCACATACAGCGGCAACGCACAAAACGCCAGCGGCAAACCCAGCAGCCCGTAGCGCAGGCCATCAACCATACGCCAATCCGGTGCAAACGCAGGGCTGCGGGCGGCGTGGGTACTCATGGTGCGGCCTTGGTGGTGTGCGGCGCCACAGTCCGCTGCGCCAGTAGCGCACGGCGCAAATCCGGCGCCGAAGTTTGCGGACTGAGCCAGATGCCAAAGAACTGGCGTGCAAACTGAAGGTCACGCACCTCACCCAGCCAGCGCCCGTTGTGCCAGAACCGGGCCACACCGCTGGGCTGGTACACGCCGGTGATGCGGTCGCCTTTTCGCACGTCGGGAAACAGAACACGCATCTGCGTCTCCCAGGCAGTCTCCTGCGCGAAGGTCATGCCACCCTGGCGGCGCATCTCCTGTACGGAGCGCCGGGCAATGTCCGAACCTTTGAAGTCGCGCAGGTAGGTAAGCTCCAGCACCAGCGGGCTTTGCGCAAAGGCCGTTTCCACAAAATCCGGTGCCACCCACAGCGAGGCATCGTACACCGCAAAGCCCCACACCTTCATGGTGCTGTGACCTGCGTGCTGGACGCCAGGCACCGTATCGCGCAGCTCGGCAGGCAAAGGCCTGGCCTGCACCTGTGTGCCAAGTAGGCCAAAAAGGCAAAAAAGTCCGATTGCGCTTACCAGTAGAGCGCGGACAGCTATATATTTCATAATATTTTGGCAACCGGTTTGGTCAGGGTGTACTGCATCAGGTTGATGTCACCGGCATCGAACGCGGCCTCGCAGTAAGCCAGGTAGAACTCCCAGATACGCATGAAGCGTGCATCAAAACCGAGTGCGGCCACCTCGGCCTTGCGGGCAACAAAGGCATCGCGCCAGCGGCGCAGGGTCTCGGCGTAGTCGGCGCCAAAGGCGAACGCATCCACCACCTCCAGCCCGGCTGCTTGCGCCTGGCGACGAAACTCGCGCGGGCATGGCAGGCAACCACCGGGGAAAATGTATTGCTGGATGAAATCGGTGCTGGCCACGTAACGGTCGAACAGTTTGTCGTCAATCACGATGCTTTGCACGCACGCGCGCCCGCCGGGTTTGAGCAACCGGCTCACTGTGGCAAAGTACTGCGGCCAGTAGGCTTGGCCCACAGCTTCGACCATCTCGATGGAGCAAATGGCATCAAACGGCGCATCCGTGATGTCGCGGTAGTCCTGCAAGCGCAGGTCGGCACGTGCGCCCGGTCCGGTGCTGATGCCGTGGCGCTGCATACGCGCGATGGCCCATGCCAGTTGTTCGGTGGAGAGCGTCACGCCCACCACCTGCGCGCCATAGTGCAGCGTGGCCTGCTCGGCCAGCGCACCCCAGCCGCAGCCAATTTCGAGTATGCGACCGCCCGCCTGGACACCGGCCATGTCCAACGCGCGGCGCACCTTGGCCTGCTGCGCCTGTGGCATCGGTTGGCTGTAGTCGCCGTCGAACCAGGCGCTGGAGTAGTTCATGCTCTCATCCAGCCACAATCGGTAAAAGGCGTTGCCCAGGTCGTAATGGGCATGGATGTTCTTGCGGCTGCCCGCGCGGCTGTTACGGTTGAGCACATGTTTGACGCGGTACAGCAGCCGACCCAACCAGGTGCCAAAAATCATGGCATCGAGATGCTGGCGATTGGCACACAGCACCCCCAGCAGTGCAGACAGGTTAGGTGTGCTCCAGTCACCAGCAATGTAGCTCTCGGCAAAACCGATGTCGCCGGATTTGAGCGCCATACCGAATACGCTCCAGTTGTGCAGCGTCATGCTGGCGGCAAGTGGCGAGTGACCGTCCTGCGCTTGCGCCGGTGCGCCAAAGCGGCGTTGCGAGCCATCGGGCAAATGCAGCGTCAAGGTACCGTGGCGCAGGTTTTGCAGCGCGCGCAAGGCAGTGCGCGCCATCAGCGGCGCATCTTTGGGCTGCGCAAAGTGGGGGGCGATGGTTGTGGCGGTATGCATGGGGGTTCTCCAGGATGCGGGCGATAAACAAAGGGTTAAATTAAAGGGTTAAGTAGTTGGGCAGCATGCCAGGCGGTGTGTGGCTGCCAGACCGGAAATGCCGGAACCAACGATTGCAACGCGTAGTGACACACGAACCTCCTATTGCCTACAAAATAAACAAAGCGTCATTAATTGATACGAAGTGTATATTTTTATACCAATCAGTTCATGTTTATACCGTAAAGACTGTATTCGTATCATGGTTACTTCCAAAGTGCCCAAGGTTTCGTTCAAGGAGCAGATGTTGCAGGCCCGCGAGCAGGTGCTCATTGACGTTGCAGCAGGTGCTGGCATCGCTTGAACGAGCGAGAGTACAGGGTCAAAAACAGGAAACCGACAGCATGCCCATGCCCGGCCACTGTTTGGTCCACTTTGTGACGTCAACCACAGCAACGCTATAAATTCGGAAGCTGCTCCCGCACGTCCTGTAAGCGCTACAGCCCGAAATGGCATAAATTTGGCCGAATCCAGCCGAATGCAGCAGCCTGTTCCGGCATAAATTTGGCCAAAAATCTGGCAATCGCCCCGAAAACCAGTGCTTTTTATGGGGCAAATCTGGCTGAAACGCTTATGGGATGTGCGGGGGCAGCTATTAAATCGGGAGTTACATCGGTACTCCATGCGTCGATTTGTGGAAATCGCAGGTTTGGGATGCAAGACGGAACCCAGAGGATTTCAAAACTAACCAACCAGGTTATAGTTCACCCATGGAAAAACGCACACCCCATTGCAGGCTGGCCGAGGTCAAAGCCTTGGTTGAGGCAGGCAGACCGTTATCAATGACGTGTTAATCGTGTCCTTCAAGGAGCTATGACCATGAAATGTCCTGTTTGCGGCGAGGCGGAACTGATTCACGACACCCGCGACCTGCCCTACACCTACAAAGGCGAAACCACAACCATTCCTGCGGTTACGGCTGACTTTTGCCCTGCGTGCGATGAGTCCATCACCGACATGGCTGAAACCGAGCGCGTCATGCGCGAAATGCAGGCGTTCAATAAGCAGGTGAATGCGGCAATTGTTGATCCCGGATTTATCGCCAGTGTGCGCAAGAAACTCGATCTCGGCCAACGTGAAGCCGCCGAAATATTCGGCGGTGGAATCAATGCATTCTCGCGTTATGAAAACGGCAAGACCAAACCGCCGCTAGCCTTGGTGAAATTGCTCAAAGTGCTTGAGCGCCATCCCGACTTGCTCGACGAGGTAAAAACCGCTTGAAAACAAGCAGGATGCACAGCAACGCTATAAATTCAGAAGCTGTTCCCGCACGTCCTGCAAGCGCTACAGCCCGAAATGGCATACATTCAGCCGAATCCAGTCGAATCCGGCAGCCTGTTCCGGCATGGATTTGGCCAAAAACCTGGCAATCGCCCCGAAAACCAGTGCTTTTTATGGGGCAAATCTGGCTAAAACGCTTATGGGATGTGCGGGGTCCACTATCAAAAATATTGCGTTAGACTTCGCACATCATGCCCTGGACCTTTGCCCATCCCGCTGCGATCTTGCCTCTGCGAAAAATCGGATCGCTGCGTCTACCCATGGGCGCGCTTGTGGTTGGCAGCATTTCGCCGGACATGCTGTACTACTTCGGCATCTTCGGCGTTGCCAAATTTGCACATACGACCGCCGGGATATTCATGGTCTGCCTGCCCATGGGCGCAGCCTGCCTGGCCTTGCTTTACCTTGTTCGCGGGCCGGTTCTGAACCTCCTGCCGCAACCACACCGCGACGCGATCCAGCACGCGACAAACCACGACGGGCAGCACCAGGGCCGTGCTTACCTGCTCCAGGCTGCGGGCCTGGTGGCAGGGGCTGCGACGCACACCATCTGGGACTCGTTCACCCACGTGACGGGTTATGCAGTGCAATCCATTGCCATGCTTCGCATCCCTGTGGTGCACATGGCTGGCCGTGAGTTGCACCTGTTCCACATCCTGCAACACGCCAGTACGGTGCTCGGTGTGGCAATTCTCATCGGGGCGTATACCCATTGGCTGCGACGGAAACCCTCGGTGTTGGTCACGCAGCCGGGCGCAGAGCGCATCAGACTGGCCATCCTTGCGGGCTGCGGAGTGCTTTCAGTCGTCATGGCACTTCTTGTTGCATTTGCCACCGGAGTCCCTGGCCAGTTTCTTGTGTTCCGTGTGGTGGTCTACGCGACAACTGCCTTCGCGGTGTGCACCATTGCCGCAGCCTGGATTTATCGGGCATACGCTCCCATTCCCAGGGCGTAGGGCGTAGCCTCCCAGCCTCCCAGGGCGTTGCCCTTCGCTGGTATGCGGTGCCCCGTTGGGGCACGAATTCCATGCCACGTTGGGGTATCAAATCGTTGGAAAATAAACCATGCCGCAATCTCTCTCCAACATCATCATCCACCAGGGCGTTGCCCTTCGCTGGTATGCGGTGC
>JAYRRD010000040.1:0-1829 GCA_041910275.1 Rhodoferax sp. | reverse complement strand
TGGGTAGATAGCTGCTTGCAAGACGAACAATCAGGAGGTCTTCCAGATCATCACCGGGCATGGATTGAATGTGCAGCAACTCGTCACCGACTTGCGGCAAGGGTCTTAGAAACTGGAGCAATTCGCGCATCAAAGTTTGCGCCAGATCTGTCGCGGTCTTGCGGTCTTGCGTTTCTGCCGCAAACGCACGTTCCAGCAAGTAGCAAACCGTGACAAGCGTATGGGGCGCATACCAGCCTGTGACTTTGCCATTGCGCACCATCTCCAGCAAATCGACTGCGTATGCAAAATATTGCCCGCGCGCGGCCAGCGCATCCACCAGGATGTTGGTGTCGAATACAAGCTGTATGTCAGCCTGCTTGTGTGTATCAACGGCCAAAATAACGGTCCTCCAGTGCATCTTGAACTGTTTGATAATCATCCCCAATGCTCGCGCTGGGTCTGATCTTTGCCAGGGGACCAAGTAACTGGTTCAGCCGCTCCTGCAGGCTGCCCGGTCGGGCTGCAGGCACTCTTGCACTATCGGCCGGCCGGGACTGTTCTTCAAGGTAGTCGCGCGCATGAAGGAGCGCATCATCAGGCACTTCAATGTGGTAATGGGTGGGTGCATCGGGTTTCAGGTAGAGGGGATTCAGCAATTTGGCTTGGCCTAGTTGAATCAAGATTTCCGCACGCATGACTACTCCTCCTTATGGCTGTTTCAGGTCAATGAACCGGATTTCAAGGCTTCTCTCAATGCCGCGATTTCCTGACGACCGCTTCGGCAAGGGCCCGCGAGGTGGTCCACTTGCCGCCGAAGACGTTGATGAGCCTTCCCTGGCGCTCGATGACCGATTCGCGGCTGGCGGCGGAAAAATCGGACTTGCTGGCGACAATCGGCCGGATGCCGGCGAAGCTGGAGATTATATCCTGATGCGCAACAACCTCAAAAAAGCAACGATTGTAGTTGGCGATCAGATACTCGATTTCCTCGTCGCTGGGTGCGCATTGATCGGGGTCGGCCTGGCTGACTTCGGTGGTGCCGAGCAGGGTATTTTCCCCGTGCGGCAGAACGAACAGGATGCGTCTTTCGCCCGGCGCCTGCAGAACGCAACCCTGCTCCAGCTTGCCGGGCACGACGATGTGGCTCCCGCGGATCAGGTCAAGCCGGTAGGCGCTGGCAACACCGGATCCCACGAGGAGTTTCTCTGCCCAGGGTCCGGCCACATTGACCACGCGCTCATAACAGGCAGTCGCCCCGGCAGTGTAAACCGCGCCTGTCGCAGGATCGATCCGGAGAACGCGCGTCCGTTCGTGGATGTTGACCCCCGATCCCCTGGCCCTTTCTGCGGCCCACAGGCCAAGCTGGTAGTCATCCATCCGGGCATCCCAGTAACCGTAGGCGCCCAACAACCCGTCGCATCTCAGACCGCGAAAGCGTTCGACCACCTGATCGGCACTGTACCAGCGGCCACGCGGGAAACCTGACCCGAGCGCCAGCAGGTCGTAGAGCCGGATGCCTGCGCCGACCAGCCACCTGGCGCGCTCACCATTCCGGTAGATCGGGATCAGCAACTCCAGCGGACTGGCCAGCTGCGGCGCCTGCGCGATCCACCACGAGCGCTCCTGGAGCGCCTCGCGAACCAGCCCCAGGCGCCCGTGTTCGAGGTAACGCAACCCGCCGTGCAGCATCTTGGTGGAGGACCGGCTGGTGGCCGACATGAGCTGGCCCTTTTCAAACAGATCGACCGTATCGCCGCGCCGGGCAAAAGCCCAGGCGGTCATGACTCCGTTGATCCCGCCGCCGATGACCGCAACCTTCATTCAACCGCCAGCGTTGTCCCCGTCAG
>JAYRRD010000039.1:0-3003 GCA_041910275.1 Rhodoferax sp. | reverse complement strand
TCCCAAGAAAAATTGCCCATTTATCTGAGCTTCTTTGAGTTCGTTCACAACGCGAGGCGGCGTGGACGCGCTCTATTGGGGTCTCTCCTTGAAATTCTGTTGCAGCCGGAAACATGACCTCAAAACCCAATATGAGCCTTTCCTAAAATCGTATTCAAGACCGAATATTTCAAAACACCGCCCTTCTAGCGCTCGGTCGGGGGTCGAATTACTCGCACGGAGCAATTCCTCTGGAAGTACCTATAGGGGGGTAGCCAAACTGCCCCTGTGTAACCTGTGCATCAAGATCAACGATCATTTATCACCCCCTTGGGCCACCCAGAAAATTAGCGTTTCCTCGCGCCGCTTCGCCTCCGCGCCATGGTTTTCTCTTGGAGTACCTTTGCATTTTTTGCTATTCATACGTGACCTGAGCATGTCCTTTTCCCTTGGTTCGACTGTCCTACCTCACACACACCCATACCCACACGACAACACGACAAAACCGACAAAACCCCCGATGCGCCAGTTTTGGCGTATCGGCATGTAACCGCCTTTTGGGGGTTTTGTCGGTTTTGTCGTGCTGTCGTGTGACTTATAGGTATTCATGGGTAAGTGTTTGAAATAAATAAATAAAAAGGTAAAAATCACTTCTAGTAAAAGGGTGACAAAACCGACAAAACTGCCGGATTCGCCTCTATAACCACAGATGGCCTGCCATTTGCCTTTTTCCGGTCTGCAAAGCGGATACAGCCCCTTTCTGCCAGCGACTCCAGCGCCTTGCGCAACACCTTCACATCCTTGAACCGATACTCCAGCGCCCGGTGCACCTCCCGCTGCGTGAACTCTCCCTGTTGTTTGCCTATCGCCCATTTCAGGATGGCATTGGCGTCTGACTCCTCCGCGTTCGCACCCAGCAGCCCGAATGCCGCCTGGGTGTGGGTGATAAGCAGCCGGGCTAGCCGGATTGCCGCCCGCATGGATTCCTGCCCGATCATTGCCACATTCAGCCCGCCCGCCGCAATCTCGATCAATGCCGCAATGCGTGCCGTCGCGCCCGGCAGCTTGCTTGTCCAGTCCGTGATTGGCCCGTATTCCCCGCCGTCGCCTTGGTTGTCTTCGATTTCCTGGGCGAAATCTAGATAAAGTTCCTCGGCTTCATTGGTCAGCGGCAACGGCCTGGGCTCGTTGTCTGCCCCTACCGGCGGTGGGTATCCCTCCAGCAAGGCCAGCACTGCGGCTTTGTAGCCATCGCGCACTGTGGACGGTATGGGATGCCTCGCCCGCACATCACGCCGCCCCACGTTCGACACGGGAATGACATAGCAGAATCGGGCCATGAGTCCCGATGCCCGGAACTGGTTCGATCCTGCCAGGTCTGCCACGATGTCCGGCTGGATTGCCAGGCACAACGAGATGCACGGGCGCGGTACAAACACGCTGCGCCCGGCCCGCGCCACCTTCAAGGCACTGCCCACATGCCCTTTCAAGAAAACGTCCAGGCTGGCCACGCCTTTGGAGTAGAGCCCGCCCAGCGTGCGGAATAGTCCCGGTTCATCTGAAATTACGCCCATGCGCCCGCCGTTTTCTGCCACCAGGCGCTGCAAGGTTTCGGGCGTCGAATCCTCGCAAAACAGCTCAGGCGCTCGCAGCTCGTCGGGCATGCCCATATCTTCACGCTCCATCTCATCACGGATGGCCTGTAATTCCTCAGCTTTTGCCTTGGCAGCCGATTGCCTCAATCCTTCAATGCGTTTCTGGGTGGTTGAACGTATGGCCTCGGTACGTGCAATGTCCCGGCGCATTCGATCCTTTAGCAACTTTTCCCAGTAGAGCAATGGGGCTGTGAATGCCCCCAGTACGCCCGTTTTGCGCGTGCCAGAGGCACTGACGGTAAGACTCCAGAAAGCCAACACCTCTCTATGGGTTTGAAGATCAACTTCATACCGGCCTTGCAACAGCGTGGACAGCACAGCCAACGCGGTCAGTACACTCATTGCCGGTGGTGTTTGCGTGTTGGTCGCTACGGCTTGCACCATGTCACGCCATGGCCCGGCTGGGAGGATGTCACAGGGTATTTCTGGTGTTCGCAGCACGCCAGGTATTACCGGCTCGGGCCATTCCTGGGGTGTTTCATCCGGTGCCGGGCCTGGGGGCTGGCTGAAATCAATGCCATCATCATCGGGAAAACTGCCATAGTCCCAAGCCGGATGGTTTTCTGTGGCCACCTTGGCACGTGGGTTTTTCCAGCCCAGCGCCTGTGCATCGGCAAAGATGGCTTGGTAGCCTGTGGAACCGCCATCAAAACCCGCCCACTTGCGCGCCGCCTCACGGGGTTCATACTTTTGGCTGGTCGCTGACCAGTTCAACCACAGCGCCCGGCCCACGTCGCCCAGTTTCTTGAGCCGCTGCCCCACATTGACCCACGTCGTGTAATCGTCCGAATTGATGACCCGCAATGCGCTTTCAAGATCATCACGCAGCCGCACATGCTCGGGCTCCGTATGTGTGGCCGTGGTTGTACCGATGTCAGGTTTTCTCACATCGCACGAATTGGTGGTATGTGACTTCGCGTCATGCAATGGACGTAGAACGCCCTCCACAAAGTCGGCCAGGTCGCACACGTCGCCCCCTCCTGCGCTGTCGCCTGTAACCGTGAAGTACCGGCCATGGCTGTAGGCTTCAATCCCGGTCGCGTTCGATCCAAGGGCATCGAATCTGCGCCCGTAACCGACGGCATGCAGCCCTGTGCCACTGGGGGAACGTTCGGTGTAGCCCGGTAGCGTGTCTGCAATGGTTTGCAGCTCGGGGTGTTCTGGCAGGTGATCCATGTCCACACCTTGCCAGAATCCGCCGTTACCATCAGGCCCAAGGGCAAAGCCAACAGGGTAAATTTGTCCAATGCTAAAAAACTTATAAAAATCAAATGATTAGCCGATAAGACCGGACTAGTCCAGGCGCAACTGGTATAAAGAGCGATGTGGAACTAAAAAGCTAATCCTGCAAAGCTGTTGCCGGGATTGG
>JAYRRD010000038.1:0-1774 GCA_041910275.1 Rhodoferax sp. | reverse complement strand
GTTCCAGCAATTCGATGTTCTTGTCAATGACCTGGCGTGACTGGGCAACGACCTCCAGCTGCTTTTGGTTATCCCCTGCGTCCGGCGCGAGCAGCCGGTTGCACAAGGCAATGGTAATGGTGTCGGTCTGGTTCAATATGGTGTGGGATGCATCAAGTGTGGGTACATGTTCGTCCACAATTTCGGTGGTGCCGTGGTAAATGCGTGCCATGGAGGTCAAGCCAATCAGCACAACAATCACCAGGAGCACGCACACCACGCCAAACCCGGCAGCAAGCCGCGTGCGGACTTTCCAACTTGAAATATTCATGATTTTTTTCTCCAGTCAATTCTTATCATTAAGCATAGCTGGATTTCCACTTCATCGCAGCCGCCGAGCGCCATAGCCACATCCTGACGCTGTTGTGGATGGGCTTCGGGCTAAAATTTCCTTCCATGACCGACATCGTCCACTACAGCCTCGCCAACGGTATTGCCACCGTTCAACTCAATGACGGCAAGCGCAATGCACTGTCTCCGCAGATGTTGCGGGCAATCTACGCCGCCTTTGAACGTGCCGAAGCGGATCGCGCCATCGTGATCCTCACCGGCAGCGAGCAGGTGTTTTCCGCCGGTTTTGACCTCAAGGTGATGAAGGGATCTCCGCTGAACGCACTGCGCATGCTGCGTGCCGGCTATTCGCTGACGGCGCGGGTGATGGCCTATCCTTATCCGGTCATCGCCGCTTGTAACGGCCATGCCTTGGCGATGGGCGTGTTTCTGATGCTCTCGACCGACTACGTGATCGGCACCAGGGGTGCGTTTCGCATCTCCGCCAACGAAGTCGCCATTGGTCTGCCCATGCCGCGTGTGGCTGCAGCGATGCTGCGGCACCGCCTGACACCGACGGATTACCAGTCGGCGGTAGCGTTGGCGCACTACTTTCCGGTCGAGGATGCGCTCAAGGCGGGTTTCTTCAATGAACTGGTCGATGCATCGGAACTCATGCCGCGTGCCCGCACACTGGCGGCGGAGTTTGCCAAGCTCGATATGGCAGCGCACACCGTTTCGAAACGGCGCATTCGCCAACCGCTGATCCGTTACATCCGCTACAGCGTCCCCCTGGATTTGTTTGATGCCTTGTTGGTGGGGGCCAGGGCAGCACTGCGGGGCAAGCGTTGAGCGCAGTGCGCACTGTTCTGGTGGTGATACGAAACGACACACACTATGAGACTGAGCGCCACGGCAGCAGAGAGGGGTTGTGATGTGTTGCTTGTGGGCAGTACTTTTCCAGGACCTTCAACACTGTTGACTCCGATCCAAAACTGAGCCACGTTATCCACATATCCTGCTGATTTTTTAAGCAGGAATAAAAAGGAGTGATAAACGTAAAAACCCTCAGCAAACTTAGGCGTATGGTGTTACGTGAGAACGTATCGGTGCGCGAAGCGGCATGAAGGCTGCAGCTTTCCAGAAACACAGCCAAGAGCTGGCTTTCGCGGCCCGATATGGTTGAGCCGCACTATCCCAAGCGCAAAAGCACATCTCATCCGATTCATCCATTCATCCCGGCTTGGTGGCAACGAACTGTTGCGACTGTTTTGCTTCAACCGCTCCCGAGCTTCTTTCAAGAAATCTCAGAATTTGGCGCGCATTAAGCGCTCACCGGAAAGTCTTTCCGTAATGATTTAACAAAAGTCCAACTTGTATTTCTCGCCGAACCCCTCCAGTATTTCATCTACATCAGCCTCCAGTGTTTGTGCATCACGCGATTTGAAGGCCATCCATTCATACT
>JAYRRD010000037.1:0-31064 GCA_041910275.1 Rhodoferax sp. | reverse complement strand
TAAGCATAGCTCGTTCTTCAGTTGTCAGTGCCAACGCAGCCTTTTGAGATTTTCTTGCCATGAATACCGTCTCCAGAAGGTAAAAAAGAAGCACGGCGATTATTGCTCTATTTGTTTCTGTTTTAACGAAACGATCTACTAGGCGCGACACCACGCCGCTGCGGGGGCTTTGGCCCAAAACGCGGGTTTGCTCCTGCTGACTTGCAACCTCAAACACTTCGAGCCACTGGGCGTGGCCTGCGTTGACCCAATGGTCACGTTACCGACGTTACCGACGTTACCGACGTTACCGACGTGAACCGGGTGGCAGCTACGGATGCGCGCGTGCCCTGGCGTGCCATTTCCGGCCAGCCTACTTCAAACTACCCGAGAGGAATTGTGCCAGTCGCTCACTCCTGGGCTTGGCAAGCACTTCTGCCGGAACGCCTTCTTCTTCAATGAGGCCTTGGTGCAGAAAAATCAGATGGTTGGCGACTTCACGGGCAAAACCCATCTCATGCGTCACCACCACCATGGTGCGTCCCTCCAGGGCCAGGTTTTTCATCACCTTGAGCACCTCGGAGACCAGCTCCGGGTCCAGCGCGCTGGTGGGTTCGTCAAACAACATGACTTCCGGCTCCATCGCCAATGCCCGTGCAATCGCCACGCGCTGTTGCTGGCCGCCACTCAAATGGGCCGGGTAACTGTCTTCCTTGCCGTGCAAGCCCACTTTGTCCAGATACATGCGCGCAGTATCCAGGGCGCGGCTGCGGTGGATACCCATCACATGGACCGGCGCTTCGATGATGTTTTCCAGCACCGTCATGTGCGCCCAGAGGTTGAAATGCTGGAATACCATGGCCAGTTTGGTCCGCAGACGCTGCAATTGCCTGGGGTCCGCCGCATGGAGTTCCCCCTTCTTGTCGGCCTTGAGCCGGAGTTCTTCCCCCGCAACCAGAATGCGCCCCTGGTGTGGCTTTTCAAGCAGGTTGATGCAGCGCAACAAAGTGCTCTTGCCTGAACCAGAACTGCCAATGATGCTGATGACATCACCGGCATGTGCCGTGAGCGATACGCCTTTGAGCACTTCGTTGGAACCAAAGCGCTTGTGCATGTCTTCTACCTGCAATTTGAGTATCTGTGCGTTCATGGTTCATGGTTCATGGGATCAGTGCTTGCGGGGTGCCAGATGGGCCAGTAATCGGCTTTCGCTGTACTTGAAAAAACCGATCAGTACGAACGTTGCGACCAGGTAAATGGCGGCTGCCGCCAGATACGCTTCAAAAGGCAGGTAGTAGTCCGAATAAATACGGCTGGCTGCCCCGGTGACATCCAGCAAGGAAGGAACTGCGCTGGCCAGACTGGTGCTTTGCAGCATCATCACCACCTCGTTGCTGTAGGCAGGCAGCGTTCTGCGCATGGCGCTGGGCAGCACAAGGCGCGTCATGACCTGGACCCGGCTCATGCCATAGGCCTGTGCGGCTTCAATTTCACCGGCAGGGGTCTCGCGGATCGCGCCTGCCAGCATCTCGGCGGTATAGCCGGCAGTATTGAGACTGAACGCCAGCAAGGCACAAAAGAAGGGCTCCTTGAAGTGGGTCCAGGGCCACACATCGTCCCAACGGGCCTGAATCCATTCCAGCTGGCCAAGGCCGTAGTAAATGAGGTAAACCTGGATCAGCAGCGGCGTGCCGCGAATGACGTAGGTATACGCACTGACCACCCAGCGCAGAAAGGCCCACGGGCCGGTCAGCACCAGTGCAAAACACAGTGCCAGTACAGCGCCTATGGCCAGCGAGGAAAAGAGCAGCCCCAGGGTGGTCATGATTCCTGTGCCAAAAAGCGCCAGGTTCTGGGGCTCAAAGATGACCGCCCAATTCATGACAAAGAAACCCGTTTTGCTCCAAGGCTGTAGCGCGCATTCAACTTGCTCAGGACGAACAGGGACACCGTTGTGTAGATCAGGAACAGCGCCGCCGTAAACAAAAAGAAGGGGAATGGCGAACGTGTGGCTGCACCGGCTTGTTTGGCCAGATAGGTCATCTCCTGCAGTCCGATCAGACTCACAAGCGCTGTGGCCTTGATCAGCACCAGCCAGTTGTTAATGAAACCGGGCAGAGCGTAACGCACCATTTGCGGCATGGTGATGCGGACAAAAGCCTGCATCGTGCCCATGCCAAACGCCACGGCGGCTTCCGTCTGGCCTTTGGGTATGGACAAGATAGCTCCCCGGAAAGTCTCGGTCATGTAGGCACCGTAGATGAATCCGATGGTCAATACCCCTGCGAAAAACGGATTGATGTCGGCAGTGGCTTCACTGCCCATCCACTCCAGGAAATTGTTGACACCAATGGTGCCACCATAAAAAATGAGCAGCATGAGCACCAGCTCGGGAATGCCACGGATGATCGTGGTGTAGACCGTGGCAATCGCCACCAGTACGCGGTGGCTGGAGAGTTTGGCCGCAGCCCCCAAGAGTCCCAGAAGTACGGATACCGCCAAAGCCGACAGGGATACTCCCACGGTGAGCACCGAGCCTTGCAAGATGGCGACGTAGTAAGCGTTCATGGGTACGTCAACCTTCAGGCCGGATTACTTTCCGTACACGTCAAACTTGAAGTATTTGTCATTGATCTTCTTGTACACGCCATTGGCACGGATGGCTTTGATCGCGGCATTCAACTCGTCCTTCAAAGCGGTTTGGCCCTTGCGCAAACCAATGCCCATACCAACGCCAAAGTATTTTTCAATGTAAAGCTCAGGCCCGACCAACTGGTAATCCTTACCTTCAGGCTTGGACAGGAACCCGCCCGTCACTTCCACAGAGTCCGCCACGGTTCCGTCAAGACGACCGGACCGGATGTCCAGATACACCTGGTCCTGTGCCTCGTAGGGGATCACGTCCACACCCACGGTTTTGAGTTCGCCCATGGCGTATTTTTCCTGCGTGCTGCCTTTCAGAACACCCATCTTCTTGCCCTTGATGGAAGCAGGGCCAGTGTATTGGACGTCTTTTTTGACCACCACCCTGCTGGGTGTGTTGTAGTACTTGTCGGTGAAGTCAATGGTTTTCAGGCGGTCTTCCGTGATGGACAGCGAGCTGATGATCACTTCATACTTCCTGGCTTGCAGACCGGGAATCATGGAGTCCCATACCTGCTCGACAAACACACACTTGCGCTTGATTTCCGCACAGAGGGCATTGGCAATATCCACGTCAAAGCCGGTGAGTTTGCCATCCGCTTTGAAGGTGAAGGGTTCGTAGGTAGGGTCAACGGCTACCTTTAAATCTTTACCTTGCGCAAACGTGAGTGTGCAAACGCAGCCAAGTGCAATGGCAAGCAGGAGTTTTTTCATGGGTGGTTCCTTGAATGTACGGGCGTCATGTGCCGAAGAATAAATCATTCTACGGTCTAAGCCACGCAATAGGGGCACCGGGACAGCCGCCGAAGCTCAGGCACAATACCATCGGCAGCTCGCCGAGAAAACCACCGGGCAACCGGCTTCACTTTAACCACATAGCCCCGCGCTTCCCAGGGCGCTCACATGCAACATGCAGGCGTTGCGCCACTTTCTGCTGGCTATCCAGTTCTTTACCCGCATTCCGGTGACCGGGGCGCTGGCCGCGTGGGTGGGTTTCAGCCCGGCGATGCTGCGCGCCAGTGCCGCGCATTTTCCTGGCGTGGGCGTGGTGGTCGGCGCGCTGGTCGTTGCCCTGACGGCGGCGCTACTGTTCTGGCTGCCGCCTGGCCCCTTCACACCGCTGGTAGCTGCCGTGCTGGGAACGGTGTTCAGCGTGCTGCTCACCGGCGGCTTTCACGAAGACGGTCTGGCCGATGTGGCCGATGGACTGGGTGGCAGCTATGACCGCGCACGTGCCCTGGTCATCATGAAGGACTCGCGCGTCGGCGCCTTTGGCGTGCTGGCCGTGGTGCTGGCCTTGCTGGCCAAGGTGGCGCTGCTGGCACTGATTGGCTCTCTCAGCCGCCACTGGATGCTGTCCGGTCTCTTTGCCGCGCACGTGGTCTCGCGCACCTGGCCACTGTTGCTGATCCGGCTCATGCCCCACGTGGGCGACGCAGCCGGCTCCAAATCCAAACCCCTGGCAGACCAGATCAGCACCGCTGGTTTGCTGGTTGGCGGCCTGTGGTGTTTGAGTGCATTATCTCTTGTGGTCCTTGTTGGACAAGCGGGTACAGCTATATTTACAGGAGTAAATGGACTGCGGCCACTGCTGGCCGGACTGGCTGCCAGCGCTCTGGCCTGGGCCTATATGGGGCGTCTGTTGTGGCGGCGTCTGCAGGGCTTTACCGGAGATGGGCTGGGTGCCACCCAGCAGGTGTGCGAAGTGGCTTTTTACCTCGGCCTGGCCGTGGCCTTGCCAGTATGAAACTCTGGCTGGCACGCCATGCCCGGCCTGTGCTGCCCGCAGGGGTTTGCTATGGCGCGCTCGACGTGCCCGCCGACGCCCAGGCCACGCGCGTCGCCGCCCAGACGCTGGCCCAGGTGTTGCCAGCAAACCTGCACGCGCTGGTTTCGCCGCTGCAACGGTGTGCCTGCCTGGCCGGTGAACTCAAGGCGCTCAGACCCGATCTGCGCTGGGAAACCGATGCACGGCTGGCCGAGATGGACTTTGGCCACTGGGAGGGGCAGCGCTGGGATGCATTGGACCCTGCCGAATTGCAAAACTGGAGCGACAACTTTGGCCCGTACCGCTGCGGGGGCGCCGAATCGGTGGATGGTTTCATGCAGCGGATCGGCGCCGTATGGGATGCCGCCCGCACACGCCAGCAGGATGCGGTGTGGGTAACCCACGCCGGGGTGATCCGTGCCGCCGACCTGCTGGCACAGGGAATCCGCCAGGTAACGCTGGCCCGTTCATGGCCCCGTGACGCACCCGCCTGGGGGGAGTGGAAGGTGTTGGATGTGCAATACTGCGGCTTCGAAGTTACGGCCTGACATCGCCGCAATGGAATGCAAAAAAACGCATGAACACGGAAGAACAACAATGCAAGAGGCCGAGGTTGTGTTATGAAATCTGACTCCAAAAACCTCCCTTCAAACCATACCCGACCAGCGGCCCCAGCGCGCAAACAGCGTGGCCGCGTGGACGGCAGCGTTAGTTTCCCGGTAGCCGCACCGGCTGGCGACATGCCCGCCGACTATGGCGCCTGGCTTGCCGAGATCAAGGGCCGCATCCATGGCGAACGCCTGCGTCTGGTGCTGACCAGCAACAGCGTCATGGTTTTGTTGTATTGGGACATTGGCCAACGCATCCTGCACAAGCAAGCCGAGCAAGGCTACGGCACCAAGGTGATCGACCGCCTGACAGCCGACTTGCGCCAAGCCTTCCCTGACATGAAGGGTTTTTCGCCACGCAACCTCAAGTACATGCGTGCCTTCGCGGCAGCCTGGCCGGATCGGGAAGTTGTGCAAGCGTCGCTTGCACAAGTGACCTGGTACCACAACCTCACCCTGCTGGAAAAACTGAACACCACCGAAGAACGCCTCTGGTACGCCGCCAAGACCATTGAGCACGGTTGGTCGCGCAATATCCTAAGTCTCCAAATTCAGGGCCAGGCCCGCCTGCGCCACGGCAAGGCACAAAACAACTTCCCCACCACCCTGCCGCCGCCTGAATCCGACATGGCGGTACAAGTTTTCAAAGACCCTTACCTGTTCGACTTTCTGGGCACCGATGCCCCGCGCCGCGAGCAGCAACTGGAGCAGGGCCTGATTGACCACATCCAGAAGTTCCTGCTTGAACTCGGCCAGGGCTTTGCCTTTGTGGGCCGCCAAGTGCATCTGGAAATTGGCGATGACGATTTTTACCTCGACCTGCTTTTCTACCACCTCAAATTGCGCTGCTACGTGGTCATTGAACTCAAAGCGCGCAAGTTCGAACCTGGTGATGGTGCACAGCTTGGCATGTACATGACCGCCGTGAACCGCCTGCTGGCGCACCCCGACGACAAACCCACCCTGGGCCTGCTACTGGTGCGTGAGAAGAATCGTGTGCTGGTGGAGTATGCGTTGGCAGGCAGCACCCAGCCTATCAGCGTGGCCGAATGGGAAACCCAGCTTACCCGCGCACTGCCGCAGGAATTGGCGGGCAGCCTGCCCACCATCGAGCAGATTGAGGCGGAATTGAGCGGGAAATTGGGGGGCGGGGATGCGTGAGTGGTCATACACCCTGGCCCTGTGGTTGATCAGACGGATTGGGTTGATTGGGTTGGTGGGGCTTGGCAACGCCGTACACGCCTTGCAGGTGAGCGACGACCGTGGTGTGACCGTCACGTTGCCCGCGCCGCCCACGCGCATCGTCAGTTTGCTGCCCTCGCTGACCGAGACGGTCTGTGCGCTGGGCCAGTGCCAGCGCCTGGTCGGCGTGGACCGCTACTCCAACTTTCCGGCTAGCGTGCGCGCCTTGCCACAGGTCGGCGGCGGGCTGGACCCCAGCGTCGAAGCCGTCGTGGCGCTCAAGCCCGATGTGGTGCTGATGTCCACCAGCTCGCGCGCCGGTGATCGCTTGCAGGCCCTGGGCCTCAAGGTCGTCGCGCTGGAGCCCAAAACCCATGCCGACGTGCGCCGCGTGCTGGAAAAATTGGGTGTCCTCCTGGACGTGAATGACGTGCAGCGCATCTGGCGCATGATAGACGCCGACATCTCGACCGCAGCCCGCTCTCTGCCCGCTGCGGCACGTTCGGCGCGCGTGTACTTCGAGGTCAACAACGGCCCCTACGCCGCCGGCGAAGCCTCCTTCATCGGCGAAACGCTGGCGCGCCTGGGCGTGCAGAACATCGTTCCGGCCAGCCTGGGACCCTTCCCCAAAATCAACCCCGAATTCGTCGTGCGCGCCAACCCCGACCTTATCATGGTGGGCGACTACAACTACATCGGCATGGAACAGCGCCCCGGCTGGAGCGGCATGCGCGCCCTGCGGGACAAGCGCGTGTGCCTGTTCAACCGCGACGAGACCGACATGCTCGCGCGCCCCGGCCCGCGCATGGCCGATGGCGCACGGCTGATGGCACGCTGCATCGCCGACAAGCTGGCAACCAATACACCAAGCAAGCCATGATGAACCCCCGCGCCAACGCCATCGCCCGCATGCTGCTGTTGCTGGCGATCACTTGTGCGACCGTGGGTGCGGGCGTGGGCAGCACCGGGTTCGAGAACGTCCTGCAAGCAGCCAACGATCCCGTGGCCTGGCAGATCGTGTGCGACATCCGCCTGCCGCGCACCCTGGGTGCCTGGGTGGCCGGTGCCCTGCTGGGTCTGGCGGGTGCGGTGGCCCAGGGACTCTTTCGCAACCCGCTGGCCGACCCCTACCTGCTGGGCAGCGCCTCGGGCGCGTCGCTGGGCGTGGCACTCAGCTTGGTGCTGTTTGGCGTCTCGCCCTTTGCCACGCAATGGCTCTTGCGCCTGGGCGTCACCTTTGGCGCCTTTGCCGGTGCCATAGCGGGCGTATTGCTGACATTGCTGCTGGCCAAAGGCGTACAACACACCCTGCGCCTCTTGCTGGCCGGTGTGATTGTCGGCGTGGTGCTGGGTGCGGCCAAGGAACTCATCATGCTGGCGCGACCCGACTTTTTACAATCCATGCAATCCTTCATGCTGGGCAGCACGGGCTATGTGGGCTGGAGTGCGTGCAGCATCATGCTTGGCACCTGGCTGGTCTGCATGGCTGCCGCCTGGGCCTTGAGCCCCGCACTCGACGGACTGGTTCTGGGCGAAGCCACCGCCGCCAGCCTGGGGCTACCGCTTGCACAGCTGCGCCGCGCCCTGGTGGCCGTGCTGGCGCTGGCAACCGGAACGGCGGTAGCGCAGACCGGCTTGGTCGCCTTTGTCGGTCTGGCCGCGCCGCATCTGGTGCGCTCGGTGGTCAGAACCAGCCATGCCCGCTTGATCCTCCTGAGCAGCCTGATGGGCGGCGTCTTGCTGATGGCCGCCGACATCCTCTCGCGCTGGTTACTCGCCCCGCAGGAGCTGCCCGTGGGCGTACTGACCGCGCTGCTGGGCGGCGGCTATCTGCTGTGGCTCATGCACCGACAAGGTGTGATGCGGGGAACACTATGAAAAAAATAGCTGTCCTCGCACAGTCCATCAGCGCCAGCCTCGGGAATGCCCAGGTACTGCACGGTATTGACCTGCACATCACCGCCGGACACTGGACCAGCATCGTCGGCCCCAACGGCGCGGGCAAGTCCACGCTGCTCAAGGTGCTGGCCGGTTTGCTGCCGCACAGCGGTTCCGTCACGCTGCTGGGCCAGCCGCTGCACAGCCTGAGTGCCCGCACCCGTGCACAGCAACTGGCCTGGCTGGGACAAAACGAATCCAGCGCCGACGACCTGAGCGTCTGGGACGTAGCCATGCTGGGCCGCTTGCCACACCAGCCCTGGCTGGCCTCCCCCAGCGCGACCGACCACGTGGCGGTAGAACGGGCACTGCGCGCCACCCAGGCCTGGGACTGGCGCGCACGCCCCCTGGGCCATCTCTCCAGCGGCGAGCGCCAGCGCGTACTGCTGGCCCGCGCCCTGGCGGTGCAAGCCCCCGTGCTGCTGATGGACGAACCCCTGGCCAATCTGGACCCGCCGCACCAGTCCGACTGGCTGGGCATCGTAGGCAAGCTGGTGCAGCAGGGCACAACCGTGGTGAGCGTGCTGCACGAGCTATCCATGGCACTGCACGCCGACGACGTGGTCGTCATGGCGGGCGGTCACGTACTGCACCACGGCGCCGCCCATGCACCCGACACCCATGCCGCTATCGAGCAGGTGTTTGATCACCGCCTGTCCATCCATGCGGTGGCTGGGCAGTGGGTGGTGTTGCCACGCACTTGATGCCTTCGATGCTTGATGCTTGGCGTTCGAGGCGGAAAGATAAAGGTTTGAAGGCGTTTTGGCTTGTGGCGCTTGTGTAGCGAGCGGGGACAGCTATGTTTTTGGGAGGAGTGTAGGCAGCAATGGCCGCCTTACGTCTAGGCAAGTGCGATACTCGCCGCTACGCAGTAAAAACCCTATTTTTCTCCAATGAACCACCTGTTTCAAGCCTTGACCGTCCGTGTGGACGAGTGGCGTAAGGCCCGATACGAGTGCCCGGACTTTCCCGCAATCGGTGAAATTCTGGATTTCGCGCTGGAAGACCCGGCTACAGACCAATTGCGCTACTTGCGTCGAGCGCAGTTCCGGGCACTGGAGACTTATTGGTATCTGCGTTTGGTGCTGAACACTCCGCGCATTCCTGAGCTGTACGCCACTCTGTTTCCCAAGCCCAAAGACCGGCGTGAAGCCATAGGCCTGACTTCGCGTGATATCGTGGACATGATTGCCGACGATGGCTTGGAAGCTGTACTGGAGCTGGTTCAAACCGACAATGCGTTTGTCCGAAAACACGGACTGGAAAGCCTGCGCGAGACCTTCTCACTGGATTACCCCAGCTACATCCTGGCGCTCGCCATGGGCGCGGGCAAGACCATCCTCATGGGTTCCATTGTTGCGACCGAGTTCGCCATGGCGCTGGAGTACCCGGATGGCCCGTTTGTGCAAAACGCATTGATCTTTGCCCCAGGCAAGACCATCCTCAGTGCCCTGAGGGAACTGGCAGATATCCCATTTGAGCGTCTATTACCTGCCCGCCTGCACAAGCCGTTCGCGGCCAGCCTGAAGCTGACCTTCACGCGCGACGGTGACAAGCAAATTCCCATTACCTTGGGCAGCAGCTTTAACGTCATCGTCACCAACACCGAGAAAATACGTATCCAGAAACCAACCCTGCGCAATGCCGCGCAGGGTCGGCTGTTCGCGGGCACCAAGGACGAAGAAGAGACGGCCATGGCCAATTTGCGCCTACAAGCCATTGCCTCATTGCCCCATCTGGCCGTTTTCTCCGACGAAGCCCACCACACCTACGGCCAGAAGCTGCTGGGCAAGTGGGAAAAGGACAAGGAATCCGGAGAACTGGTGTTCAAGGACGACGGAATCAAGAAGGTGCGCCGCACTATCGACTACTTGGCACAGGAGACCAACCTTATCGTCACCATCAACGCCACCGGCACGCCGTACTTCGAGCGACAACCCTTGCGGGATGTGGTGGTCTGGTACGGACTGGGCGAGGGCATCCGTGACGGCGTGCTGAAAGAGTTAGCCAACGGCATAAAAGTGCTGGAGTTGGGGGATGGTGATGCCGAGCGCATGGTGCAAAGCGTGGTTGATGACTTCGTGACGGACTATTGGCCCGTATCCTTGGAGAACGGGGCACCCGCACGACTGGCCTTGTACTTCCCCAACCTCGAAACCCGCGACGAGTTACGCCCCAGCATCGAATCCGCGCTGCTGGCCCACGGCATTGGCCCAGACACCTTGCTGGCAGTTGACAACAAATCCAGCGAGGCGACTCGGCGCAGCTTTGAAGCCGTGGCGCGCGACCCGCTAGCACCGCACCGCGTGATGCTGTTGGTCAACATGGGTACAGAGGGGTGGAACTGCCCCAGCCTGTTTGCCTGCGCACTGGTGCGCAAGCTGGCAACCAGCAACAACTTTGTGCTGCAGGCCGCCACCCGGTGCCTACGCCAGGTGCCCGGCAATACCAAGCCCGCCCGTGTCTACCTGACAGCCAGCAACAAAAAGACGTTGGAAGACCAGTTGACCGAGACCTACGGCACCAGCCTCAAGGCGTTGGACACCCAGCAAGCCGAGCGGGTCGAAAAGACCATTCACCTGCACAAGCCGCACTTGCCAGCTCTGCTGATCAAGAAGCGAGTGCTCCGAATCCAGCGCAGGGCCGTCTCCGCCGATGTCGCGCCATTGGTATTCACCTTGCCCGATGTGTCTGCACCCGTTGGCCCAGTGGTTCAGACATGGAGCCCGGTGCTCACCGCCAGCGGTGACACCCGCATGCAACGGCTTGATGCCGCTGATGTGCTACTGGAATCGTTCACGCCCGTGCTGGATTGCTACACCGCTGCCGCCAGACTGGCGGCATGCCACCACCTGCCCACCACTGAACTGCTATCCGCTCTTCGCCAGGCCTACGAAATGCAGGAAGTGCCCGACCACCACATGGATGCCCTAGGCCAGCAGATTGAGGCGCAGCGCAACCAGTATGAAGAGGCATGGGACGAAATCGAGGTGGCCGTGGCATTGGTCAAAGCCGATGGTTTCGATGTTGCCGAGGTCAACGGCAAGCCGCTCTATACCGCCCGCATCAGTTTTGACAAGAAGAACCAGCACCTCTACAAGATAGCCAACGAGACCGCCGACGCCGCGCATGCACTGCGTAGCAGCTTTCACTATGAAGGCTACAACTTCGATTCCAACCCCGAGGCGGAGTTTCTGGACTGGACGCTGGGCCTGCTGCAGGCCCACCCCCACCAGATTGAAGGTCTGTGGTTCACGGGCGGCCTCACCGATGCCGGAAAGACCGACCTGCGCGCCGAGTACCTGGGCGACGATGGACGTTGGCACACCTACACGCCGGACTTCGTGCTGCGCCGTGCAGACGGCAAGCACCTCGTGGTTGAAGTGAAAAACGACAAGCTCAGCCCGGACATCAATGCAGATATGGCCCGCCATGCCAAAGGCGAAGCCGCGCAAACACTGGAAGGCCGCAAGGCCGTAGCCCTGAAACGCTGGGAACAACTCAACCCCGACCGCCTCAGTTACCACGTCATGTTTGCTGATACCGCCTTGCTCGATGCTGGCAAGAAAGCCGTTCAAAACTTCATTTTGGGTGTGGCATAAATTCAAAACGTACAATAAACATTAATGCATTCATTAAGGATTGGCCATGAATCTGCGTACCAGTGATGTTGTTCCTATCAGCGAAGCCCGTGCCCGGTTAACCGAACTGGCGCAGGAAGTGGTGGAGGGTGGGTCGGAAAAAGTGCTGACCAAAAATGGTGCCAGTTACGTGGCCATTGTGGATGCCAAAAAACTGGACTATTACCACGCATTGGAAGAGGAGCACGCCAGCCTGGTTTTACTGGCAGAGGCCGAAACGGGCTTGCAGCAAATTTTGGCCGGACAGCGAATTGCACCGGCAGACCTTGACGCACTGTTGGCATTCTGATGTCCTTGCCCGTCCATGCGCAAGTGAGCGCTGCGCCCAATTTCGCTACCAACCTGCAACAGGTACAGGCTTTTTTTGAAGCGCAAGATGCACAGACTGCGCTTGAACGCATGGCCCGGCTCAAAGCTGAATTGCGGGAAATGAACGCCCTGCTGGCTTGGTCGCCCGCTTGCGGACGTACCGCCCGTTTTTTGAACGGGCGTTCCGTGCAAGCCCGCATCAAAGCGGCATCGGTCGCGCAATTGGCCTCGCAAGCGGGGCTGCCTTTTCTACGCGAATACGTCCTGACACAACACCTTGTTTTGTATGCACATTCGGACTCGGAAGTCGTGTTGCTGGCCCTGAAACACCATCGGCAACTGGCTTACACCGCCCTGCAATAACTGTCATTCGAAATCCACTATGACCGACATGCCCATTTCCAGAAAGAAACCCACCGATGTAACGGTAAGCCGCGCCAAAGGCCGCCCCATGCTCAGTTGGGTAGGCAAGAAGCCGCTGGGCCGTGTCACTGCGTTCCCCGCCCAGCATATTGAGCGTTTCAGTGCGGAAGATGCCGCACACCCACTGCCCCCGAGTTCCGCCGATTGGTCCAAGTGGCCCAAGGACTTGCCGCAGGGCGGTTTGCTCTATCACGGGGATAACAAGGAGGTTTTGGCGCACCTGTTGGCAAATGGCTTTCGAGGACAGGTCAAGCTGATCTACATAGACCCGCCGTTTGACAGCGGCGCAGACTACGTGCGCAAAGTGCAGTTGCGTGGCCCCAAGGGCACGCTCAAGATTGATGGTGAAGACTATGCGCTGGGTGAGCAGGTGCAGTACACCGACATCTGGAGCAATGACAACTATCTGCAGTTCATGTATGAACGGCTGTTGATGTTGAAAGAGCTATTGCACGAGGATGGAACAATATATGTTCACTGTGATTCTTCTAAGGGTCATTTCCTGAGATGCATGCTTGACGAAATATTTGGAGCAGACTTTTTCCGCAATGATATTGTTTGGTTTTACGAAAACAAACTTGGCACAGGTGGGGAGACGTTTGATAGTTTTCATGACAGCCTGCTTGTGTACACAAAGAGCAAGTCATGGACGCATAACACGTTAATGGTCAAAGTCAAAGTGATGAAAATGCAGCCGGTTACCCAGAAAATTGACAGTAAACGGGTGTGGCTGCGCGATGATGATGGCAAGCGGCTTTATCAAGAGAGCAGTCCTGAGCGAAGTCTGGGAGACGTTTGGACAATCCCAATCATTAACCCTGTTGCTACCGAACGAAGTGGCTACCCAACGCAGAAGCCAGAACGATTGCTTGAACATGTAATCTCTGCGTCCTCCAATCCTGACGACTTAGTGCTGGATTGCTTCATCGGCTCTGGCACCACTGCAGCGGTTGCGCAAAAACTTGGCCGCCGTTGGATCGGCTGCGACATCAACAAGGGCGCCATTCAAACCACTGCCAAGCGTTTGCAAGGGGTGATGCAGGAACAAGCAATTGCGCTATCCAGCGCTACACAAGGTGAATTGCTTGCCCGTGAAGATGCACCGCCGCCGCCTTGCCAGTTGATGTTCTCCACTTGGCGCGTGAACGATTACGACCTGCACATTCAGCACAATGAGGCCGTTGAATTGGCATGTGAGCACTTGGGTATCACCCGCACACGAACCGACCCGTTCTTTGACGGCACGCGCGGCACGATGCTGGCCAAAATCATCCCTTTGAACCATCCGCTCACGCCGCTGGACCTGGAAGCTCTGCGCACCGAACTCAAGAATCGGCCCGAAGAAGAGCGTGACCTGTTGGTGGTGAGCCTGGGGCAAGAGCACAAGGCGCGCGAATGGGTGGAGCACTACAACCACAACCGGCCCATCAACAAAATCCACTTGATTGAGTTGCGCACGGACCGCAAGGCAGGGGGATTTATCAAGCACGAGCCGATGTCGGTGCAGGCAAGCGCTCGGCGTGAAGGTGACAAGCTGATAGTGTCGATTGCCGACGTGGTTTCGCCAAGCATCATCGCGCGGCTGGATTTGCACGAGGGTATTTTCCGGGCGCAGATACCGGACTGGCGTGCAGTGGTGGATTGCATTCTGATTGACGCTGATCACGATGGAGCCGTTTTCAACGTGACCCTTGCTGATGTGCCTGAGCGTAAGCAAGACCTCGTGGCTGGACGCTATGAATTGGCAGCGCCGCCGATTGGGGCCGTTGTCGCCGTGAAAGTCATCGACATGCTGGGTGAAGAGCGGATTGTTTCGCTGACAGTGTAAGTGCACCGTCAGTGCGCTCTGGGAGTTGGCACTGACGGTTTTTCAGCTCAGGAAACGTCAGGCCAACTCCGCCAGCAGCTCCGGGTGGCGGCTGACCAGTTTGAGCAGGCTTTGTGCCGCGCCGCTGGGCACCTTGCGCCCTTGCTCCCACTCTTGTAGCGTGCGCACTGAAATGCCGGTGGCACGGGCAAATTCGGCTTGCGACATACCGGAGCGCGCACGCGCCGCCATAAGCTGCCACTTGGGGCCGGTGAGCACTTCCTGCTTTTCCAGTGTGCCGTCGCTGGCCGTCACGGTGCGCCGCACACTGCCATCTGGCAAAGGTTCAAACGTCGTGGTTCGCCCCATTTTTCCAGCTCGCAGTTCACGCACGGCCTCCAGCAATTCAGCACCGATGTTGCGTGTGGCATCGCGTTGCTTCAGTTGTGCATCAGTCATCATGGTCAAGCAATTCCTTCAATTGTTTCAACATCGCGCCTGGGATGCTGGATTGCGCCCCCTTGGCGTAAATTACCAACAGCAGGATTTGGCCCGCTGCAGTGCGCGCGTAATAACACACCCGCACACCACCCGATTTACCGCTGCCAGTGCGCGCCCAACGCACCTTGCGCACGCCGCCCGAACCTTTGACGACCGCTCCTGCGTCCGGTTGTTCCAACAAAAACTGCTGAAACGCGGTGTAGTCGTCTTCGCTGAAATAGTCGTAGACCATTTTGGAGAACACACTGGACTCGATAAACTCAAATTGCATCGCGGCAATTGTACGCTTCGGACGTATAAAAGAGGCATTCCATGCTTTCCAAACCGGCGCTGCTCAAAGTTCTGGCCGATTTGCTGCCGTGGCGCGCGGCGCGGCAAAGTCACAGGCTGGACAGCTTGGCGCTGGCCAGGCGATTGAGGCTGATGCCCCTGCTTGGCTGCCTGCAGCGCCAAAGCGCGATGCACCTCAGCCGGAATGCGAACCCGGAATGGACCGCTGTAGGTCTTTTCGGCCCAAAACGGTATCCCATTCCAAACCAAACTTCAGCAAATACTTGCGCAAGCGGTCTGCGTCGTTGATGACGCTGCGCTGTTGGCGTGACACATTGAACAGCACCCGACCCGCATCACTGATGCTGGCGTGCTGTCGGCACACATTGATGACCGCCTGCAACTGCATGCGGTCAAAGGTATCCAGTGCGGCGGCGGCTTCGCCCAGCAAATCTTCCAGGGATGGCGCCGCCGTGGCCACAGCCTGGGCAGTCGTTGATGTTGCAATGGGTGCGTTAAAGCCCATGCCTGCGGGGCTATCGCGCTGCGGTGACTGCCATTGCCACCGCAGGCGCTGTATCTCCGCCTGAACCAGCGCAATGCCAATGCGCCCATGGTCTGCCAGCGTGGCCAGACGTGTGATGGAGGCGCTCAAATCGCGGAAATTTCCGCGCCAACTGGCGTCTGCCGCAGTGGCAAAGCGCACGTAGGCGGTGCGTGCTTCGGTGGTGAAGCGCACCTGTTTGCCCAACTCTTGCGCGGCCAGCGCAAGCTGGTGGTCCATATTGGGTTCAATGTCTTCACGGCGCTGGGTCAAACCGGGCAGGATGTAGGTCCACAAATTGATGCGGGCAAACAAGTCTTCGCGAAATCGCCCGGCATCAATTTCTGCGCGCAGGTCTTTGTTGGTGCCGGCAATCAATTGGAAGTTGCTGTGCACTTCCCGGTCTGCGCCCATGGGCAGAAAGCGCTTTTCTTCCACGGCCTTGAGCAGTATGGCTTGTTCGTCCAGGCCCAGCTCGCCAATCTCATCCAGAAACAGCAATCCACCATGCGCCGTGCGCAGCAGGCCAGGGCGGTCGGTGATGGCGCCGGTAAAGGCGCCTTTTTTGTGGCCAAACAGCGTGGAGCCCGCGCCATCCCCATGCAGCGTGGCGCAGTTCACCTCCACAAAATCGCCATCAATCTGGTGGCGCGCTTTCTTCAGTTCATACACACGCCGCGCCAGCATGGACTTGCCCGCGCCCGTGGGGCCGGTCAGCAGCATGGGCGCTTTGCTCTGCACTGCCACGCGCTCCACCTCGTCGATCAGTGTGTTGAATCGGGTATTGCGGGTGGCAATGCCGCTCTTCAAAAAGGACACGGCGTCCTGCTGCGCCACATGCAGACGCTGGTTGATGGCGTCGTAACGCGACAGGTCCAGGTCAATTACCTCGTGGCTGCCGGGGCCACGTCCCTGGCGGCCTCGGGGCGGAGCGCTTTGCAGCAGCACGCCAGGAATAAAGCGCGCTTCCACCAGCAAAAACAGGCAGATCTGTGCCACGTGGGTGCCGGTGGTGATGTGGGCCTGGTAGCTCTCGTGCTCCGGGTCAAACGGGTAGGCCATCGCCCAGTCGTACAGCGTGGTGTAGACCTCGCCAAAGTCCCAGGGGTTGCTCAGGTTCATCTCCACCAATCGCAGCTCGGTGGTGGGCGATAGCTGCATGTAGTCGCTTTGCACCTGCCGCGCCAGCGCAGTGCTGCGCACGTCATGGAACAGCTCCAGCCGGTCGATGACCAGGTCTTCATGCTGGGCCAGCGAAACCGTGGGCCGCCACTTTTCCCAGCGCGTGGGGCTGAGGCCAGAGTCAAGCTGGGTGCCGAGAAATCCGATGACGACGATCTTCTTCATTTTGCTAGTTTACTAGCTAAAAAGATATTAATTGCAAATTCCATTGCTGCTGGAAATGCTGAAGTTTGTCGGACAAAGAAAAATACAAAATTAAATCAACAAGTTACAAATATTTTCCTGGTGATGCGAGACTTGGCACGTTGCCTGCAATACATATCCTGTCACCACAACGGTGCAGGCAAACAAGGAGCAAGAACATGGCAAACACACAACTATTTCAAAGCAGCAAGGGCAAGTTCTTACCCGCAGCCAACACGACCAATGAGGCTGGTGGCGTGGCTTATGCCCTGGCACCGAAGCATGCCCTGGCGCAGTTGGCCGTGACCGGCTGCCTGAACAATGTGTACTACGCCGGTGCTGCCGAGCAGTTGGACCATGTGCTGGAGCTGGCCGCCAAAGTCGATGCAGGCTTCGTGGCCAAAACGGCCATCTATGCCCGTGAGCGTGGCTATATGAAAGATATGCCTGCCTTGTTGCTGGCCTCGTTGGCGACCCGCGATGTGGCCCTGTTTGCCAAGGCGTTTCCCCGTGTGGTGGATAACGGCAAGATGCTGCGTAACGTGGTGCAGATTCTGCGTAGCGGCCAGGTGGGTCGTAAATCGCTGGGTTCACGTCCCAAGAAACTGGTGCAAGCCTGGCTGTGTAACGCAAGTGAAAAGCAATTGCTGAACGCCAGTGTGGGAAACAGCCCTTCCTTGGCCGACGTGGTGAAGATGGTTCATCCCAAGCCGACAGAAGCCTGGCGTGCCGCCTGGTTTGCCTGGTTGATTGGTCGTGACTTCGATGTACATGTGTTGCCCGAGGCGACGCGTGCTTTTGAAGCCTACAAGAAAGACCGTAGCGGCGTGACGCCCGACGTGCCTTTTCAGATGCTGACCGCCTTGAATTTGACGACCAACCAGTGGACGCAGATTGCGAAGAATGGGTCATGGCAAATGGTGCGTCAGAACCTGAACACCTTTGCACGCCACGGTGTGTTTGGTACGACCAAGGCCGAAAAGGCCATTGCCGCCAAACTGCGTGATGCACAAAGCATCGAGAAAGCCCGCGTATTGCCCTACCAGTTGATGGCGGCTTACAAGGCTACGGATGAGGCTGTTCCTCAGCAGGTGCGTGAGGCACTGCAAGACGCGATGGAGATTGCGTTGAAGAATGTACCGGCGTTGGAGGGTGATGTGGTGGTGTGTCCTGATGTGTCGGGCTCCATGGGCACGGCGGTGTCCGGGCACCGTGGTTCTGCCACCAGCGCGGTGCGCTGTGTTGATGTGGCTGCCTTGGTGGCCGCAGCTCTGTTGCGCAAGAACCCGACGACCGTGGTGTTGCCGTTTGAGCAAAATGTTGTCCGCTTGTCGCTGAACCCCCGTGACTCGGTGATGCGCAATGCGGAGAAACTGGCCGCCGTGGGCGGTGGTGGAACCAACTGCTCGGCGCCGCTGGCCCTGCTGAATGCCAATAAGGCCAAGGCGAATCTGGTGGTGCTGGTGTCGGACAACGAGTCGTGGGTGGATAACAAACGTGCCGGTGCTACGCAAACCCTGCGTGAGTGGGGTGTGTTCAAGCAACGCAACCCGCAAGCCAGGTTGGTGTGCATCGACATCCAGCCCTATGCCCATACGCAGGCGCCGGAACGGTCTGACATCCTGAACATCGGTGGATTTACCGATGAGGTGTTCAAGGTGCTGGCCCTGTTCGCAGCAGGTGCGTTGGGAGCCGACCACTGGGTCGGATTGATTGACGAGTTGGCCTGGTAAGCCATGCCTTTCTCGTATGTTGAGCGTCTTCGCCTGGGGGTAGAGGAAAGGAGGGTTTTCAAAAGCGCGAATGCTGGTGAGATTACATTGGAATTGTCGGGTTCGACCCCGACCGTGTGCATCACGGACAACCGAATGCACATGAAATCCCACCGATCTTGTCGCGCTTTTGAAAGCTCTTGAAGAGAGAGCAAAAAGTTTTGATTGCCAGTGGCAAATGCGGTTGGAACTACAGCACTGTCAATGCCGAGGTCACGGGTTCGAATCCCGTCGATGCTGCAATGGGCTTGCATGTCCGGGCCCATTGCAGCACCGTAGCTCAGTCTGGTAGAGCGCGTCTCCATTTCAACAATTTTGTTGTTGCTGGTGATCAAAAATGTTTTGGATGAATGCCCGTGAAATTACAGGAACCGTCATGCGGAAGCACTCTCTCGTCGCAAGACCAGTGGGTCTGGAGTTTGCTCCAGGGAAGCATCAAGCAACGGATATTTCACAAATCCTAGTCATCCAGCCTATTGAAAGAGAAAGAAAAAATGAACTACCAACAACTCGACGTCCAGGGCGGCGTGCCGGTGAAGATGTGGACCAAGGGCCTGCCGGTGGAGGCCGGTGCCCAGCGCCAGCTGGAAAATGTGGCCAAGCTGCCCATTGTGTTCAGCCACGTGGCCGTGATGCCCGATGTGCACTACGGCATTGGCGCGACCATCGGTAGCGTGATCCCCACAATCAAGGCCATCATCCCCGCTGCGGTGGGGGTGGATATTGGGTGTGGAATGATCGCCTGCAAGACCACGCTGGTGGCCAGCGACTTGCCAGATAACCTTGGTCCTTTGCGTACCGAGATTGAAAAGGCAGTGCCACACGGCATGTCGCCCAAGCAGTACCGTCGCGAGGGGAGCAACCGCGACAAGGGCTCGTGGGAAAACACCCCCGCTGTTGTCGATGCCGCATGGGCGCAACTGGTGACCGAGTTTGATGCGCTGTGCGTGGACTACCCACGCCTGAAGAACACCAACAACCACCGCCAGATGGGAACACTGGGTGGGGGCAACCACTTTGTGGAAATCTGCCTGGACGAAGCCAGCAGCGTGTGGATCATGCTGCACAGCGGGTCGCGCGGTGTGGGTAACGCCATTGGTCGGCACTTTATCGATCTGGCCAAGAAGGACGCCGAGCTGCACCAGCGCAACCTGCCGGACCAGGACCTGGCCTACTTCGAAGAAGGTAGCCGGTACTTTGGCGACTATGTGCGTGGTGTGGGTTGGGCGCAGAAATTTGCACGCCTGAACCGCGAGGTGATGATGCAGGCGGTGATTGGTGCGCTGCGCAAGACCATCACCAAGCCATTCGAGACGCACCTGGAAGCGGTGAACTGCCACCACAACTATGTGCAAAAGGAAACGCACTTTGGGCAAGAGGTGTTTGTGACCCGCAAGGGCGCCGTGAGTGCCAAGGCAGGTGAGCTGGGGATTATTCCCGGCAGCATGGGTGCCAAGAGTTTCATCGTACGTGGCAAGGGCAACCCGGATAGCTTTACCAGTTGCAGCCACGGCGCCGGGCGCACCATGAGCCGCACCAAAGCCAAGAAGCTGTTTACGGTGCAGGACCAGATCAACGCCACGGCCGGTGTGGAATGCCGCAAGGATGCCGACGTGATTGACGAGATCCCGATGGCCTACAAGGACATTGACGCCGTGATGCGGGCCCAGAGCGATCTGGTGGAAGTGGTCTACACGCTCAAACAGGTGGTGTGTGTGAAGGGTTGAAATGAAGATTGAAATCGACGGCTCGCAAGGCGAAGGCGGTGGGCAAATCCTGCGCACCGCCCTCGCCCTGAGCCTGATCACCGGCCAGTCCTTCAACCTGGTCAACATCCGCGCCAAGCGCCCCAAGCCCGGCTTGATGCGCCAGCATCTGGCCTGCGTGCAGGCTGCCGTTGCTGTGGGTGGCGGACCTGATCATTGCCAGGCACTGGATGCCAATGGCAACGCGATGCAGATTGGCGCGAGCCAACTCAGCTTCACCCCTGGACCCGTGCGCGGTGGTGATTACGTGTTTGCGGTGGGTTCGGCCGGTAGTTGCATGCTGGTGCTGCAAACCGTGCTGTGGCCACTGACTCTGGCGGCGCAGGCGTCTACCGTGGTGCTGCGTGGCGGCACGCATAACCCGATGGCACCGTCGGCCACGTTTTTAAGCCGCATGGCACCGTACTTTTCTGGTGGTGGAGAGGCGGTCTATGTGCTGGAATTGCAGCGCCATGGCTTCTACCCCGCAGGAGGTGGGGAGGTGCGCGTGCGCATTGCACCACCGACCGACGGGCTGGCAGCCATCAACCTGACGCAACGCGGCGCCCTTGTCCAAGCGTGGGCGGAGTGTTTGCATGCCGGCATTCCCAAGGGCGTTGCTGGCCGCGAACTGGACGTGCTGGGCCGTGCGCTGGGTTGGGCAGAAAGCCAATTGCGTGACCGCGCCCTGCGCAGCAACGAGGGTCCTGGCAACGCATTACAGGTGATTTTGCAGTTTGAACACATCACCGAGGTGCTGACCGCCTTTGGCGAGAAGAGTGTCAGCGCCGAAGAGGTGGCGCGCACGGTGCTGCGTGAGACGCAGGCCTATCTGGCCCACCGCGCCCCGGTGGGCGAACACCTGGCGGATCAGCTGATGCTTCCCATGGCCCTGGCCGCGATGCAGGGCAAGCCAGGCCAGTATTGGGCCACCAGTCTGTCGGAACACACCCGCACCAACGCCAGGGTGATCGCGCAATTCCTGCCGCTGCAGTTTGCAATGGAGCCGCTGGGCGGTGGCTATCGGGTACGGGTTGAAACCTGATGTTCGCACGTTCACACCAGCGGGGAGGTACACACCGGGATTCCAGCAAACCCTGTCAACGCTTCGATGTACACCTCGCGATGTGCCACGCATGACTCCAGTTTCATATCACCCGTGATATTAAAAATACCAAAGCCGCACTACAGGAACTCCCCGCAGGTCTCCGTGGCACGTTTTTAGCCTCGATTTGGCCTCAAATCAGGCATCAAATCAGCCTCTATCTCCCGTGGGACAAGCGGGAGCAGCTACTAGAAACATAGTAACTTCGTAGAAGCGGGCCATGCCCGCATCCGCATCGCGGGCATGACCCGCTCCTTGCCGCACCAGCCCTGGCTGTACTCCCCCAGCGCGACCAACCACATGGCGGTGGAGCGGGCACTGCGCGCCACCCAACCTGGGACTGGCACGCACGACCCCTGGGCCATCTCTCCAGCGGCGAGCGAGCGCGTACTGCTGGCCCGCACCCTGGCCGTGCAAGCACCCGTACTGCTGATGGACGAACCCCTGGCCAACCCGGACCCGCCGCACCAGTCCGACTGGCTGGGCATCGTAGGCAAGCTGGTGCAACAGGGCATGACCGTGGTGAGCGTGCTGCACGAGCTATCCATGGCACTGCACGCCGACGACATGGTCGTCATGGCGGGCGGTCGCGTACTGCACCACGGCGCCGCCCATGCGCCCGACACCCACGCCGCCATTGAACAGGTGTTCGACAAGCGCCTATCCATCCATGCGCTGGCCGACCAGTGGGTGGTGCTGCCACGGCTTTGATGCGTGATGCGTGATGCTTGACGTGCGAGGCGTGAGGGTTTGAGGGTTTGATGGCGTTTTGGCTTGTGGCGCTTGTGTGGCGAGCGGGGGCAGCTATGTTTTTGGGAGTTACCCTGGAGCCACGGGGTGGCATGGGCGTTCTATCCTATATAAAATCTATATAAATCAATAGCTTAAACAGGATTAGCCTAACCTAATAGGATAAAAAGAAAGTTAACCAACGGCTAATCACACCGAGCTATCCTATTTTTGAGGTACCAGCCGCCAACGTGCGCCAGGCCCCTTGCGCTCTGGCGCAATGAGGTTACGGCGACTCAAGTCTGCCAGCAGGTTTTTGACCCGGTTGCGCTTTTGTGCATCGCTCAATACATCGGGCAATTTGGCTAGCATCACCGCTTCCAGCTCCTCACGTTTGCACGCCGTAAAGTTGCGCAAGTGCTGCAACACCAGTTCCCGGTAATAGGCTGAATCCAACCCCTTGTTCAAGGTGTGCGGGGCTTGCTCACCCATCACCCGCACGACCTTGGCGGACACATGGATATTGGGTGTACGGCCTTCAATCAACTTGGCGGCGCGCAGTGCCCGCGCATCCTCCGCACTGATCGGCAAGCGCTTTTGCACCTTGTCCAGCAAGAACACGTCCATTAACGACAAATCCGGCTGCTGCATCAGTGCGTGGGTGTACTGCTCACCCAAAATTCGCCCGGTAATACGCACCTCCACCCGCTGCTGCTCTGGCTCAATCACATAGTCCGGCAGTGGAAAAAACCGCTTGCGCTGTTCGATGAACATTCGCCGAATGCCACTGCCCACCGTGTCAATCAATTTCAAAGCCACCATTGCCTGTGTCAGGCACGGGTTGCGGTACTGTTCTGGTGACTGGTCTTGTGTCAAAAGGCACTCCACCTTGCCCGGCAAAAAGCGTCCCACATTGCTGAAAATCAGTTCGTCTGGCTTTTCAATCACATTGACCCGCCCACCGACGGCATAGTCCTGGTGAGCGATGGCGTTGTGCAAAGCCTCACGAATCACCCAGGCATCGTATTGAGGCACCTCGGTAGGAAACAGCGTGCCCGGCGGCAAGTAGCGCACCGTGAGGTTGCGAACCCGCGCAAACAGTGCGTCAGGAGCCAGCAACAGGGGCAAGCCGTAGTGCTGGTAATCCAGCACCGTGCCATCGGCATCCTTGAGCACCCACGACACTTGCGGCGGCAGCGGCAGAAACTGCGCCGACTCGTCTTTGCCAAACAACAGCAGCGCTGCCCGCGTTAATTGTCCGCCCCGACTGAGCTTGAGCTTGGACAGCAGCGTGGGCACGTCCCAGCCTGTCACTTCACCCGCCAGATGCGGATGCTTCTCTGCAAAACGCTGCCGCCCCACGGCCAGTGCGGACGCGTCCAGATCGGCCACGGTGACGGTGCTCACCAGTTCGGCTGACCAATCGGCCCGCGTATTCAGCCTTGCCCACAGCCGAGCCTCTTTGTCGGCGTGACCGGCAAGTTTGACCTTCGCACTGTGAATGCGGATGTACTCCACCTCATGAAAACTCACCGGCTGCGCCACTGCCGCAGGCACGCGCAGCAGCACCACGGGCTGGCCTTGGTAGGCAAACGCATCAAAACGGAAATCCAGCTTGGGACGCAAGTATTGATGTAACCACAAATCCAGAATTTGTGCTCCCACCTTGGCTGTGCCGGGTATGAAACGGGTGCCCAGTACCCGGCGGGTGTCGTTTTCAATGCCCCAGACCATGTAACCAAAAGGCTCACCGTCCAACGCTGCCGCATTGGCCAGGGCAGAGACGTACTCGCCAATGGTGTGCGGATCATCGTTGTGCTTGAACTCCAGCCACTCGTGTTCACCCGCTTGGGCCAGCAGTCGGTCAAGCAATAAGGTCAGATCACCGGAATTCATGTTGGATGACACTCATAATTTAATAGCTGTTTGTGCACGTTCCTTGGGGGATACAGGCGATTTCCGCTTATTTTTTCCAGCCACAGCAGTGTTTGCCAACCCAATGCGCGCCAGCAGCGCGCTGGCGGGTTCGTCGTTGGGGTCTTGCTGCACCAATTCGCCGCGAAATGCCTTGGCCAGCACCAGCGGTGTCAGGCGTTGGGCCTGGGCGCGGGCGGCGGTGCAGCGGGCTTCTACGCGGTCGGCCAAGGAGAACAGGGCTTCTACGCGGCGGACGATTTCGGTTTGCTCTGGCAGCGACGGCAGTCGAATAGGCAGATTTCTTAGGTCTTCAATATTGATGCCAACATACGCGATCCCTTTTTCCATGCCTGCCAGCCATTTCTGACTTGCATCGGAGGCGACCCAATACGCGGCGAAGTGCGGATCGACAACGCTTTGGTCTATAGGGATAACAGCGACCTCTCTTGAGATATTCCATCCCACCATTTCATTTCCCGCTACGGCCACGCCCCCAAGCGTGCCACGCACATTCACGAGGACTTCACCGCCACGCAGGATCGTTCTGGAATATTCCGTCGACAAACTCGGAGCAATGCGTTTCATACCGTCCAGTTCAAAGCGAAGCCAGCGAACATTACTTGTCCGAAGACAGGGGGTGCCATTTGGCACTTCGTCACCAAGCTTCACAACACCATAGGTTATGACTCGGCGCTGTTGGCAGATCGACGATACAGTTGTCGCAGACCAATCTGCTGCATCGCGTTCCACTTTCCATGAATATGTCAACGCACCAGATACCGCCGCATCCAACACCGTCTGCCGAAACCGCTTGAGCAAGGCGGGGATGGCGTCGAAGCGGTCATTGCAGGCTTGGACGCGGGTGAGCAAGGTGTCGAGTTGGTTGGCGATGCGGGTCTGTTCGGGCCGTGGCGGCAGCGCCACCAAAGTTTTCTCAAACACCCCCTTGGTCACATGGCGCAGCCCCACTCCTCCATGTGCCACGTCAATCAGCTCAGTCAGCTTTTGATTGATAGCTGAACGGAAAAACCGTTTGTCGAGCAACGCTTCGTCAAAGTCGACACGAAAGATGTGTTGGTTCAGAACCGCATCACCACCACGCCAAACGTGCGCCCCGAACGAAGTTCCGGGTGTTCCAGACCATGCAAAAAGCAACTCACCTCCACGCAAGCGATTACGTTCGTCAACTTCGCCTTGAAAGTGGTTGAAGGCAGAAGCCGGATTGTTGAGGTTCTGAATCCGAACTATCGGCAGTCCACTGGTTTGCCACTCGTTGGGTTTGAATGCCCTTCCATTTTTGAGTGAACAAAGTCTACCGATTTCGGTTTCAATCCAATTCTCTGGAAGCGCGCTCATACATTCACCCCGGCATCGCTGTCTCCATCATCCAACAACAAATCTTCCAGCGCGCCATCCGGGTCTTCGCCCAGCTCTTCGAGCAGGCTGCGCAGGTCGGCCATGGCGCCGGTCAACTCGCGCATGACCAGGCGGGCGACCAGGGCGGGCTCGTCGCGCTGGGCCTCGGCCGTTTCGGCGTTGTCGTCTTTGAGCCAACTGATGTCCAGGTTGTCGCCACGGGCCTTGATGTGTTCGCGTGAAAAACAGCGCCAGCGGCCTATCTCGCCGGTGTCTACGCGCTGCGCCAGGGCAGCGGGGCCGCCGCAGGGGTCGGTGCCGAACACGTCTTCAAATTTGTCACGCGGCACATCGGGTGCAGCATCCGCAGCGGTGCGGAAGTAGTCGCGCGTGAACGGGGTGCGTTTGCCAAACTGGGGCATGTTGGCGCGCATGTCGTACACCCACACCTGACTGGTATTGCCCTTGTCCGTCTTGCCACGGGTAAAAAACAGCACGTTGGTTTTGACACCCTGGGCATAGAAGATGCCGGTGGGCAGGCGCAGGATGGTGTGCAGGTTGCACTTGTCCATCAGGTCGCGGCGTATGTCGGCACCCACATTGCTTTCAAACAACACGTTGTCGGGCAGCACCACGGCGGCGCGGCCACCGGGCTTGAGGTTGCGGTAGATGTGCTGCAAAAAGCAAAACTGCTTGTTGGTGGTGGGGTAGGTAAAGTCGGTGCGGGTGGGCAGGCCACCGCCTTTTTTGGTGCCAAAGGGCGGGTTGCTCAGGATGAGCGTGGCGGCTGGCAGGTGGGTGCCTTCTTCGCCCAGGGTGTCGCCAAACTGGATGCCGCCTTCAATGCCGTGCAGCAGCATGTTCATCAGCGCCAGGCGGTGCGTGTCTTGCACCAGCTCCATGCCATAAAAGGTGCTGTTGCGGTACTTGCGCTGCTGGGCCTCGCTGCGGTCTTCGGGTTGGTATTTGCCGCGCAGGTAGTTGTTGGCGGCAATCAAAAAGCCGCCAGTGCCCGCTGCCGGGTCTTGAATCACATCGTCTAGAGTGGGTTGCAGCACGGTGACGATGCTGTCAATCAAATCGCGCGGGGTGAAGTACTGGCCTGCGCCGCTCTTCTTTTCGTTGGCGTTGCGCTCCAGCAGGCCTTCATACAGGTCACCCAGGTCGTCGCGCTGCACGCTGTACCAGTCCAGCTTGTCGATCTCCACCACCAGTTTGGACAGAGTGGCCGGTTTGGTGATGAAGGTGCTGGCGTTGGCATAGATTTGCTGCACGCTGCCCTGGCCGTGCAGGCCGTAGTCCAGCAGCAGTTCTTTGTACAAGTCCAGCCGTTCAGGGGCGGAGGCGGCCACCAAGTCGGCCCAGCGGGTACCGTCCATCGGCGCAAGTGGTTCGCCTTTCCTGGGCGCTTTGTGAATGACCAGGCGGTCTTCTTGCCCGGTCTCTTGCATCATGCGCAAGAACAGCAAATAGGTGAGCTCGCTCACATACTGGTGGTAGGTGACACCGTCGTCGCGCAGCAGGTTGCACAGGTTCCAGAGCTTGGCAACGATGTCGGACGCTGCGGGGTTGATTGGATTCATGGGGTCTTTGGTGGCGCGGGGTAAAAGTCAGGCGGATTTCTGGTCGTCGGCCCACAGGGCATTGTTGAAGGCTTCCAGCACGCTCTGGAGTTGGCCGTTGAACAGTTTGTCCAGCCGGGCAAAGCCGCCGCCATCGCGTTTGAAGATCAGGTCGGGGTCGTCCAGCGCGGCGCGGTCTACCAGCAGGTTGGCATTGGTTTGTGCGGCTATGCGTTTGAGCCAGTCGCGCTGCGGTTGCGTCCAGGGCTTGCTATTCGGGGGCTTGGTCAGCAGGTTTTGCAGGGCGTGGTCTACGCGCTCGGTATAGGGCACCAGCGCATCGCCCATAGCGGCCTGGCGGATGTAGCCAATGATGCGGGCGGCAATATCCTGGTTGCTCAGCTCGCGCCAAGCGGTGGCCAGGCGCATTTCGGTAAAGCCCGCCTGGGCCAGCGCGAGCATCAGTTCTTTGAGTTGTTTGCGGGTCAGGTCACGCGGGCGGGTGAGCACGGTGATGAGGGCGGGCAGCTCGTTGCCGTGGCTGGTGATGAAGTCTTTGAACGCTTGCAAATAGTCTGCGGGCTTGCTGGCATTGCCGTAGCCACGGTCGGTGTGGTGCAGTGCGTCCGGGTGGTCGGAGATGAAGACGGGCTGGCCGGTGCCTTGGCGCTTGCGGTCCAGCACTTCGCCCAGGTGGGGGTTCTGGATGAACCAATCGGCAATCTCGTCTACCGACAGGGTGCGCAGCTTTTGGATGAAGGCATCCATGCGCATGCCCGCTGTGGTTTCAAAGTCTTGCGTGGCCTGGTCGTCCAGGTGGCGTTTTTTGACTTGCAGCTTGGCCAAAAACTGTTCGCGTACCAGTTCGCGAGCGGCAGGGTCTTGCACGCGCACCATTTCTTGCTCCAGCTGGGCAAAACTGATGGCGGGGTTGACCACCACCGGCTTCATGGCGGTCATGTCGCCAATGGCTTCAAAGATGCGCACGGCGTCAAACACGCGAAAAGCTTCTTTTTTCTCGCCATCGGCAAAGTCACACAAGCGGGTGGCGCGGCCCAGCATCTGGTCAAAGAGGATGCGGCTGTTCACCTGGCGCAGGAAGACCAGGTTGCAGATTTCGGGCACGTCGATGCCCGTGGTGAGCAGGTCCACGGTGACCGCCACGTTGGGCAGGCGCTCGTTTTTGAAGCGGCGAATCAGCTCCAGCGGCTTGTCGGCGTTGCCGGTGATTTTGATGACGGCATCGTCTTCCACGCTGCCCCATTGGGTTTGGAAGGCATCTTTGAGCACGTCCACCACCAGGTCGGCATGGTCGGTGTTGACGCAGAAGATCAGGGTTTTGCGCAGGCCGGTGGGGTCCATCTCTTGCGCCAGGTAGTTGCAAATGGCTTGGTTGAACGCTCGGGTGATGACCTTGCGGTTGAAGTCTTCGACGTTCAGGTTGATGTCGTCCGGCGCTTTGAACAGCTCAATCTGGTTGCGCCCGGTGTCGTAGACCTTGACATCGTCGCCCAGCTTCCAGTGCATGCCGTTTTGCGAGAGTTCGGTATAAATCTGGATGGGGGGCTCGTAGTCCACCAGGTAGCCATCGACCACGGCTTCACGGTAGCTGTAGGTGTAGACCGGCGGGCCAAAGATTTCGGTGGTGTGCAGGGCGGGGGTGGCGGTAAGGCCAATTTTGACGGCATCAAAGTAGTCCAGCACGCGGCGGTATTTGGAGATGTAGTCGTCAAAGCCGCGAAAACTCAGTTCCGTGTCGGACATTTCGCGGTCCAGCGTGTAGCCACGGTGGCATTCGTCAATCACCACGCAGTCGTATTGGTCCACCGTGGGCGGTGCTACGCCGTCGGCGGGGAACAACACGCGGCGCATCATGCCTTGCACGGTGGCGATGTGGACGGAGGTGTCATCGTCGGGCAACTGGTCTTGCAGCTCTTTGATGCCAAAGATGTCGGCAAAGGTTTGCAGGCGCTCCATGCGGGTGTCTTTGAACGCGTTGGCGGCTTGCTCGCCCAAGGCGGAGCGGTCTACCAAAAACAGGATGCGGCTAAAACGCTGGGCTTTGAGCAGGCGGTAAATCAGCGCAATGCAGGTTTTTGTCTTGCCGGTGCCGGTGGCCATGGCCAGCAAAATCTCGCGTTGGCCCTGGCTGATGCGTTTCTCGGTTTCGCGAATGGCGGTTTGTTGGTAGGGCCGCAGAGCGAAGCCAAAGTTGAATGCCGCGTGGTCCAGTTGCTGGTGCGCGCGTTCTGTATCGGTTTGCAGCAGGTTTTTGAGTCCAGTGGGGCTGTACCAGCCGTCCAAAGCCTGGCTGCGGTTTTCAGTTTGGCGCAGGTCACAAAACCAGATGCCGCTTTTGGTGGCGAGTTGGCGCAAGTAGGGCCTGCCGTTGGCGGAGAAAACAAAAGGAATGCGGTACTCGGTCTGCGCGCCCCAGTTGCGCTCATGGAGCTGCGTCTGAGTGCTGGCGCTGAACGTGCGGCTATAGCGCCTGGCTTGCTGCAAGGCGGCGGAGACATCGACGTTTTTGCGCTTGGCCTCCACCACGGCCATGGGTGTGAGGCCGTGGAAGAGTACGTAGTCGGCCGTATAACCGTCACAAGGCCATTCGGCAATAGCCATGTTGCGGCCACGCTGCGGGCGGGTGCCTTTGCTGTAGCGCAGGGTTGGGGTGTCTGCCTCCCAGAGCGCTTGGCGCAATTGTTCGTCGATGATGCGACGGGTCTCGGCCTCGTCGAGCTGAACCTGGGTGGCGGCGGTGACCGCAGACTGGGCGATGGTTTTGAACTGGGTGCTGGGCGCTGCCACTGCGGCGGCTTGTAATACCGCCAACTGCTCGGCCAGCAGCGCCTTGTCTTTGTCTGACTCGGTTGCCAGCTGCTCCCAGATTCCGCGCTCTTCACTCAAGGACGAAAGCTGGGTTTTTGTGGATTGCAACGCGTGGCTGACTTGTTCTTGCTGCGATTGGAAGGTGGCAACCGCTTGCCGTAGCCGGGTCAACTCAGCGCGCAACTCGGCGCTTTCGTCAATGGGAGCTTGTGGCGGCACAAAAGGCCCGGATCGATAGGCCGCGTCTTTGAAGGTGCGGTGAAACCACAGGCACAACTGCCAACAAAGTTTGAGCGTGGACAGTGCAGCAGCGTGGTCGCCCTGCAAGGCGTGGTTGGCCGCGTTGCCGGTGACACGGATTTGATCCAGGATTTGTTTGACCTCCTTGGGCAGCACACCTTCGCCATGCAAGCGTCGAATCAACTCGTACTGCGACTCTTGCGGGTTGAAGTAGAGGCCGGTGCGCGCGGCCAATGACTGGGCCAATAGCTCAGACAACTGGCGCAGTTTCAGCAAGCTGGTGTTAGGGTCTTGTGCAAAGTAGCGCTCGGCCAAGACACCCAAACGCCAAAGCTGTGCCTCATAGGCGCGCAGCATGTCAAAGTTGGAGTGGATGTTATTGTTCATTGCGCGGGGTCACGGGCGGCGGTGATTTTGCCAGTCATTTGGCCCGCAATCAGCGGCCAGGGTGCGATTCGAAGTGATGCGTTCGTTGCATCACGCCAGTTTCTACGCCAGTTTCATATCACCCGTGATATCAAAAACACCAAAAACGCACAACAGCTGCGCCCCAAAAGCCTCCGTGGCACGTTTTTAGCCTCGATTTGGCCTCAAATAAGCCTAAATTTAGCACCAAATCAGCCTATAGGCCCCGTGAGACAAGCGAGGACAGCTACCAAAAACATAGTAGCCAAATGTCGGCGATATCCCGCTCGAAGCCTTGTTGTTTCAAACCGGCTACCCCACGGTGGACAAGGTACGGGGCCTGCTGCCCTCGATGAGATCGGCGCACTGCACGAGTTCGGCCTGTATGGTTTGGTAGATGGCCTTGATTCGCGCGGTGGTACGCAG
>JAYRRD010000036.1:0-65566 GCA_041910275.1 Rhodoferax sp. | reverse complement strand
TCCCAAGAAAAATTGCCCATTTATCTGAGCTTCTTTGAGTTCGTTCACAACGCGAGGCGGCGTGGACGCGCTCTATTGGGGTCTCTCCTTGAAATTCTGTTGCAGCCGGAAACATGACCTCAAAACCCAATATGAGCCTTTTTCTTTTTTATATTCCCTGGAGATTTATTATGAAAGATTGCTGGTATGCCGATAACCGTGATTTGATCAAATGGGGTGTATTGCTCCACCTCGCTAACGACTTTGAGGCGCGGCGCGTTCTGCAGTTGGCGTACTATCGTCCTAGTGTCTTCGGAACACTCGATATCGGTGGAGTGGTTAAAAATATTCCGCCGGAGGTTATCGCCCACTTTAGGGATATTCAGAGGATCGGCGGCATCAACTCAAAGGTTCGCGTGACAGTTTTTGATCCTATATTTGATGACAGAGCAAAATATCTGAATCAAATCAAAGAATTTATTTCGGCATTCAGCAGTGAGCGGTGCATTGTATTCCTTGATCCCGACACGGGACTTGAACCCCAGAATAATCCGGGTTTTGAACATGTCTTGGACGCGGAAGCGAACGATATCTGGAACACGATGAAGAAAGATGATGTCTTTGTTATCTACCAGCATAGAATCCGCATCCAGAACTGGATACGATATAAGAAGACCCAACTTGCCACTGCGCTCGGTGTTGTCCGAAATGTGATACAGGTGGCCAAGGAACCGAATGCCGATGATATCGTGCTCTTCTTCACGCAGAAGCCATAATAATCATCCGTAGGAAAAACCGGGGGCTTTGAGATAGTTTGATATTTGTCCTGCTTCCAGATAAAAGCAAATTTGATAGCTGCCCCCGCAAGTTTCATAAGGCTTGTAGCCTGATTTGTTTCCAATAACGGGCGTTGCCTTATGCTGGCAAGAAGTGTGGCCGGGTGTTTTATGTCCGGCCAAACTACAAACCGGCCTGAAAAGCGCCCACGATGTAATGCGACACATATTGGCGCAGTGACGGCCTATCATCCCTGATGTCATCCAATTTTCCATGAAAGGGGTTTGCTATGCCGATGCTGGTTCGTACTCCCGAAGATATTTTCCGGGCGGAGAAAAAAGACATTTACCTGATCCGAAATCTGGAATGCACGCGCAAATACCATTTTCCAAATCAGGCGCCGGGTATGAAAATGATCCAGCAGTGGATTGAGGAAAATCTGCCGGGCACCAGGATTGAACTGTTGGGGCCATCGGAACATTCCGGCATTATCTGCGGGGGGATCGATGGCACTATCCGCGTCGATTTCAGTGCCGAAGGTTTGGAGAAATTTTGCGTGCGCTGGGAAGTCAATGACCAATCGGTTGATCCACGCTTTCAATGCCATATCCTGCCGTACCAACGCTGGTTTGAGAAGCATGGCCGCTTTGTGCCGACGCGGGAGCAACCAGATAGCATCGGGCTGTGCTCCTGGGTGCATACGCCGCTGGGCTTTCTTGCGCATCAAATCGATTTAGCCGAGGCGCAGGCACAGAATCTGCAGCGCCACCCGGCGCATACCAGAGATTTATGGATGCACGCCAAAGAACAGTGGCCAGAGCTGGCCACGCTGGATTTGGATCAGATCAGCTACGGTTATACGCTGCTGGACGAAAACTGGGCCGTGTGTGGTGTGGCGCATTGGCGTCCTTTTAAGCAATTGAACGGCTATACGCCGCCCAGCGACCAGGAAATTCGTACCTGGTTGCGTTTGCCGGACAGCATTGAGGTTTTTGATTCCGATTGGTAGAGCAAAAAATGCACGGAGCAGGAGCCGTTCTCCCACCCATGCGGTTAGCTGCATCCTTGTAGTGCAATCAATGCAAATTTGATAGCTTCTCCCGCACGTTTCATGAGGCCTACAGCCTGATTTGGCACAGATCGTAGGCTCCGAGTGGCTTCTGGCACGAAGTGTGGGGTGGTATTTTGATTGCATCAGCGAAACAAGGCATTGTGTGCCTCGGTCAAAAGTTGATCCCAGTCGTTCGGAGGGTGACCACTTTCCAGCATTTTTCCAAATATCCGATAGGCATCGTTGCAACTTTCATAGGCGCGTTTTGTATCTTCGTCATTGACCCACGCAAGCACGATGATCTTGGCTTGTGCGTGGTAGCGGAAAAATAAGCGGTATTGCTGGAAGAACTTGGCACGGAACCAGTGTTTATGATTTTCCCCAAGACTGTTGCCTTGCCGGTATTCGGGGCGCGTGGGGTCTTGTGGTATTACGTCAAACGCAAGCTTGGTAATCGCTGCCAGTCGCTTGCTTGCATTTTTCTTTGTGTAGCCGCTCGGATCTTTTTGTTTCAGTGCCTCAACCTGCCGTGTCAGGTCATCCAATTGGGCAAGGAATAGTGGGTGAGCAAAAACTGTCCAACCGTGAACGACCCATGGAGGCTGGGTGATGTTCATGTATCGTCTGCTGACAGTGGCGTATCCAGATCAACATCAACGCCATTTGTTAATAACTGCAAGCGCTGTACAAAAGAAGCATCAATGGCTTGCAAGTGTTCGGGGTGGTTTGCGAGGTCACGGGCCAGGAAGTCCAGAAATGGAGCAAGTACTGGGTCGTCTTTTTCAGGGTTGGTGGCGCGCGTCAAAACGACTTCCCCGTTGGCGCGAATGGTGTAATGTATTTTGTCACGCTTATCAAGCCGCAGAGCGTGGCGCACGGTTTCTGGAACGGTTGTCTGGTAGTGGTCGCTCAGGATTGATTCGATTTCCAAGGATGCAAGCATGGCGTTTTCCAATCAGAAACAAAAGGCCCATATGGTAATGCCGATGTATTAACGAGTCAAACAAGCGCCGAGCGTATTTCCCCAGTCGCATTTCCCCTATCGCCATACAAAATCTAACGCTGGTTGCGTGTGGCATCAACCACATTTTGCAAGGTAACATGAAATTAAACGACGCATATTGTCGCGTTAGCCGAATACCATGCATTTAGCCATCGGGTGATGGTGTAACCCAAGGAGAAATACCATGTCAATATCTGAACAATCTATTCAATATATTCGCCCCGACGATACCTTGCGTTTCAAATTGTTTGCGCAAAAAATCATTCCCCAGGAAGATGCGCGCATTACGGTTGAAGTCCATGCGCTGGTGAGTACGGCCCAGAACGATCAGGGTGTTATCGAGCAGAAAATACGTGCCGTTTTGAACGAGTTTATTGACGTCGATTGGGCATTTTCAACTATTCGGCGCGGCGGTGATGCCGTGGGGTATGAACGTGTGACGCTCAATGCTTCGGCGCGCGTGCGCATTGCCGCCATTTATAACCTGGAAGAGCGCGCACGCCGCGCCAGCAAGGAAGGGTTGTCTCTGAAACATCCCAAAGTGGATTATTCCTTGCCGTCGCAGCGTATCAACGATGTTGTGCAGGAGTTGCGCAAGAAAATCGTTGAAGATGTCAAGGTGCAGATTACTGAATTTGACCAGATAACCGGGCGTTCCTGGCGTATTGGAGATATTGCCTTTGGTCTGAAAAATAGCCCGGTTTCCAGAGGCACATCCAAAGGCGCTTACCGCGCCAGTGATGAATATCTGGCCGACGAGGATATTTTCTCGGATTGGGACAATGCCGGTGTGACCAGCGCCGAGCGTATTTCTCTGGTGGCGGAAGTCACATTAAGAGCTGTAACGCCGGTTTTGGTGGAATAAATCTTGCGAGATGTACGCCCGTTTGGTTTATACGCACCGGGCTGCGGGTTTGTGTGGCATTTGGCCATAAACGGCGCGCAGCGCTCGGGCGTCATGCAGCGCATGGTGGGGTACGCACTGATGCCGCAAAAAATATGCCTCGCGCTGCTGCGCCAACGCCACGGCGGCTGCCTTGTCGGCAACTTGCAGCACCTGCAGCGTGTAGCGCGTGCGCCCAAGGCCATTTTCGGTAAACAACTGCCCTATCAGTTCGGCATCCCAGTCAGAATCGACCAGCAAGGTGACGGGCACGGCCAATCCGGTCAGCCATGCGTCGATATGCGCCACCACTGCGGCGCGGCTCAATGCCAGGCCTTGCCCCAACAAGGGCAGCACATGGTTTTTGACCCACGGCGAGCACTGTTCAAAAGTCCAGCCGGATGAAAACTCGATATACAGTTCCGCCCCGTTTTCTGCGACCAGTGCGATGGAAAGCAGACGCGGGTCCGAGCCCAGGCTGGAAAATTCGGTGTCAACAAAGATGTTCATGGTTCAACTTTCGTAGTTTCGTTGTGTACGCGCCAGACGCTGAATCGACGCGACACCGGCGAGCATTCTTTCCCGCGCCACAGGGTTTGCCGAATGCACGGTGATGGCGGGTGGCATAAACCCGCGCAGGGCCACGGCTTCTTCCAGCCAGAGAATCACGTCGTAGCCGGTGCCGCGCTGGTCATCGCCCAGGTCATGGTCGAGGCTGAGTTCCCCAACACCACCGGATTGCAGCAAGGCAATGGCTTCATCGGGCCAGTACACCCGTATCCAGCCGAGCGGGGTGGGCCGTTCATCGTCCAGAAAAACACGCATGGGAAAGTTCGCAGGAAATGGTTTGCAGTTTGCAGTCGTAAAGCAACTGTAACAGCTGTATGCGACGCCTTATGTCGTTTATGCAGCGCACAATGGCAATTCAACTCTTCACACGTTTTGCAAAGGAATGCGCCATGCCTACCCGACCGCGATCTGGCGTATTTTCCCGAGGGCAGCGATTATTTCAACGACTATGTGCAGGCGGTGGAATGGGCGCGAACCTATGCCATGCAAAACCGCCGCTCGGTATCAGGCCAAACGATCTTGTAACACCGAAGATGCCTTGGAACATATGCGCTTGTAACCCAGAGTATGCTTGAAGAAAATGCACGTTCATTACGGCTGAATTCCTTCAGCTTTGTTTCGGCGATCACTGTTATTTTTCTAAACCTACAACAAAGTGTTAAATAGTTGATATTTTTTATTCGCATATATTTGTATCTTTTTAAACGCAAAGAATAACTAGCGAAAGAGTTAGCATGCATTACGACACTAAAAGCCATATTTGGCCCTGCACAGATGAAGTCTTTTTTCGGGAAAAAATTTTCTGCGCGGCTAGGCAAAGAGGTCCTCATTGCGTTTCGACAGTTCTTGCAATCCTCACCGGAAAAGCCCCAAGTAAGTATCAAGGAAGCGTCAACACCCAGGATCCTGTCTCGTGGTCTGCTGCATTGCACGAAGCCGGTATGAAGTTGGCCTATTGCCCAACAGACTGCCGGAAACTTAAGCACTATATGGATGAGTTGGTGCGACTGGATGATCTATTCACCCTGAGCTACTACACAGCACTTGACCACGACACGATTCTCGGCGAACCGGATCAAAGCGGCTGGATTACTGGGTCTCATATCGTTATTCTCCATAGGAATGCGATAATCGATCCAGTATCTGGAACCGCCACTATTGCGCGCTCTCATAGCTGCAACGAGCACCACACGAAACGCGTGTTCCGGGTGGTTCCGAAGGATCATGCACGAGGTCTATAAGGTGGTTGATTGGGTGACCGAGAGTTCTAGCCCATAGACCATCTTTAACATACAGTGCTCCACTATGGGAACTTAACCTGATGGCAGTGTCCGACTTTTTACGGGGTTTTCCCATAGCGCCAGGAATGCGCCTTGTTTGATTGGTGCTACCATTTCCCTATGATTGATTGGTCTTCTTGCCCCGATGTTGAGCGTGACCCTGAGCGCTTGAGTGGGGCCTGGGTCTTTCGTGGTACGCGAGTTCCTGTTGCTGCGCTCTTTGAAAACCTTGAGGAAGATGCCTCTGTTCACCAGTTCATCGAATGGTTCCCAGGTGTTTCCTTGTCGCAGGCACGCCATGTCCTGGAACATGCGGCCAAGTCCACTCTGTTGGCCGCATAAGTGCGCATCTTGTTCGACCAGGGAACGCCTGTTCCGTTGCGGCAAGCACTCACAGGCCACAGCGTCTCCACCGCTTATGAACTTGGTTGGGCTACCTTGAAGAACGACGAGTTGGCCCCGTATCCGGTTGGTCGCAGAGCATGTCGCATCTGCCGTAAATTCAGCGTCCATCGGCAGCTACGTTGAGATTTCCATCCCATAAATTTTTTAAAATCAAACGCTTATCCACGTTCACACTCCATATCCAGGAAAGGTTTTTTTCATGTCCGATTCCAGTACCACATCCCGCATCTCCATCCATCGCCTGCAGGTTGCCAAGGAGCTGCACAGCTTCATCGAAGAGAAGGTGCTGCCCGGCTCCGGCATGGACAGCGCCCGCTTCTGGAGCGGATTCGATGCCATTGTGGCGGACCTCGCACCCAAGAATATCGCCTTGCTGGCCGAGCGGGACCGGCTGCAAATCGAGCTTGACACCTGGCACCGTGCGCACCCCGGCCCCATCACCGATATGCCGGCCTATCGCAAGTTCCTGGAGAAGATCGGTTACCTGCAACCCGTGCCCAAGAAGGTGCAGATCAGCACGTCCAAGGTGGACACTGAACTGGCCAAGCAGGCCGGCCCACAATTGGTGGTGCCGGTGCTCAACGCCCGCTACGCCCTCAACGCCGCCAATGCGCGCTGGGGCAGTCTGTACGACGCTCTCTACGGCACCGATGTGATTGCCGAAGACGACGGATGCGAGAAAGTCGGCCCCAACGGCTACAACCCCAAGCGCGGCCAGAAGGTCATCGACTACGCCCGCGCCGTGCTGGATCAGGCTGCACCCTTGAAGAAAGGCTCGCACGTCGGCTCTACGGGTTATCGCATCAAGTCCGGGGAACTGGTCGTATCGCTGGTTGGCGGCGGCACCAGCAAGCTGCAAGACGCCTCCCAGCTGATCGGCTACCAGGGCGACGCCAAAAACCCCAGCGCGGTCTTGTTGCAGCACAACGGCTTGCACCTGGATGTGCAGATCAACCGGGAAAGCCCCATCGGTAAGACCGATCCCGCGGGCGTGAGCGATCTGGTGCTGGAATCGGCCCTTTCAACCATTCTCGATCTGGAAGACTCGGTGGCTGCGGTCGATGCCCAGGACAAGGTGCTGGCCTACAGCAACTGGCTGGGCATTTTGCAAGGCACCTTGACCGAGAATTTCCAAAAAGGCGGCAAGACCCTCACGCGCGGCCTCAACCCGGACCGGGTGTACACCGCGCCGTATGGCGACAAAACCGTCGCGCTGCACGGCCGCTCGCTCATGTTTGTGCGCAATGTCGGCCACTTGATGACCAATCCGACCATTCTCTACACCGCTGCCGACGGCAGCACGCGGGAAATTCCGGAAGGCATCATGGACGCCGTGGTCACCACCACCATTGCCCTGCACGACCTGAAAGTGGGCAAAAAGGAGCTGGCAGCGGGGCGCATCCGCAATTCGCGCAAGGGCTCGGTCTACATCGTCAAACCCAAAATGCATGGTCCGGCGGAAGTCGCTTTTGCTGCGGAACTCTTCTCCCGCGTGGAAAAAATGCTGGGCTTGCCCGATAGCACCGTCAAACTGGGCATCATGGACGAAGAACGCCGCACCAGCGTCAACCTCAAGGCCTGCATTGCCGCCGCACAAAGCCGTGTGGCCTTCATCAACACGGGTTTCCTGGACCGCACGGGCGACGAAATCCACAGCGCCATGCAGGCCGGCCCCATGATCCGCAAGGGGGAAATGAAGTCCAGCGCCTGGATTCATGCCTACGAGCACAACAACGTGCTGGTGGGCTTGTCCTGCGGTCTGCGTGGCAAGGCCCAGATCGGCAAGGGCATGTGGGCCATGCCGGATTTGATGAAAGCCATGCTGGAGCAAAAAATCAACCATCCCAAAGCAGGCGCCAACACCGCCTGGGTGCCAAGCCCCACGGGTGCAACGCTGCACGCCCTGCATTACCACCAGGTGAAGGTGAGTGCCATCCAAAAGGAGATGCAGGCGATCCACGCCAAACGCGATCAGGTGCAGGAACACGATGCCTTGCTCAGTGGCTTGCTGCACATCCCGGTGGCCACCGCTACGAACTGGAGCGAGGCCGAGAAGCAGCAGGAACTGGACAACAACGCGCAGGGCATCCTGGGCTATGTGGTGCGCTGGGTCGATCAGGGCGTGGGCTGCTCCAAGGTGCCCGACATCCACAACGTCGGCTTGATGGAGGACCGTGCCACACTGCGCATCAGCAGCCAGCACATGGCCAACTGGCTGCTGCATGGCGTCGTGACCGAAGCGCAGGTCAGGGAAACCTTTGAGCGCATGGCCGCAGTGGTCGATCAGCAAAACGCTGGCGATCCCCTGTACAAAAAAATGGCAGGCAATTTCGACACCAGCATGGCCTACAAGGCTGCCTGCGATCTGGTGTTCAAGGGCGTGGCGCAACCCAGCGGCTACACCGAACCTTTGCTGCACGCCTGGCGCTTGCAGGTCAAGGCGGCGGGCTGAAGAAATCAGGTAACTTCTCTTTTGATAGCTGCTCCCGCTTGTCCCACGGGGGCTGGAGGCTGATTTGATACCTGATTTGAGGCTAAATTGAGGCTAAAAACGTGCCACGGAGGCTTGCGGGGCCATCTGTAGTGCGGTTTTGGTGTTTTTAATATCACGGGTGATATGAAACTTGTGTAAGGGGTGACCGCCCTGGGCCTGCCCCTGCAACAGACGCATCAACGTGGCACAAGCATTGCTAGTGATGCGCCATGTTCACCCAACTGACGCACAACACTTTTGGACACGACGCCGGTGGCGCCGCCCTTTGGCAGAATCAGCTCCAGCTGTTGCTCGACTCCACCGGGGAAGGCATCTTCGGTATTGACCTGGACGGCCATTGCGTTTTCATCAACCGCTCCGGTGCCGAATTGCTGGGCTGGGATGCTGCCGAGGTGCTGGGGCGCAACATGCACGAACTGACGCACCACTCCCATGCGGATGGATCGCACTATCCGGATACGCAGTGTCCCATCTTCAATGCGTTTCGCCGGGGGCTGCCCTGCCGTATTGACACCGAGGTTTTCTGGCGCCGGGACCACTCCGCCTTCGCCGTGGAGTATTCCAGCTATCCCATCCTGGATGGCAAGGAGGTGCGTGGCGCCGTCATCACCTTTGTGGACATCACCGAACGCAGGCTGGCGGCGCTGGCGCTCCAGCGCGCCAATGAAGAATTGGAGTTGCGCGTCGCGGAGCGCACCCGCGCGTTGTCGCTGGCACTGGGCCAGTTGCGCCAGCTGGGAGCGTACTCGGAAAAAATCCGCGAGGAGGAACGCACCCGGATTGCCCGCGAGGTGCATGATGAGTTGGGCAGCCTGCTGGTGGCGCTCAAGATGGATGTCAACTGGATGGACAAACGCTTGTCGGAACAGGAGCAAGGTTCGCCACCCGAGGTGCAGGCGACGCGCCGACAACTGCGCAGCAAATGCCAGAGCATGAGCCGGCAAATCGAAAATGCCGTGGCCAATGTCGGGCGCATCATCACGGACCTGCGTCCGGGCATACTGGATCACCAGGGTCTGTGGGCAGCGCTGGAGTGGCAGGCGCATGAGGTGGCGCTCGCGGCAGAGTTGACGCTGGACTGGCAGATGCAGGGCACGGCGCATGTGCAATTGCCCGAGCCTTTGGCGATGTCGGTGTTTCGCATTTTTCAGGAAATGCTCAGTAATGTGGCCCGCCACGCGCGCGCCAGCCACATCCGCGTACACATCGCGGTGGCATCTGGCGAACTCAACCTGTTTGTGCAGGACAACGGTTGCGGCGCCAAGGCACAGGCTTTTGATGCGCCGAATGCCTATGGTGTGATGGGCATGCGCGAACGTGCCCGCCACCACGGTGGCCACCTGGCCATAACCAGTTTCGTGGGCCAGGGCACCCTGTCCCACCTGCGAATACCGCTACACGGTGTCATGGTGTCACGGTGTGCAACATGATCCGGATATTGCTGGGTGACGACCACCGCATTGTGCGCGAAGGAATCAAACAGGTTCTGGCCGATGCACCGGATGTGTGCGTCCTTGGTGAGGCGCAGAGCGGCACCGAGGTATTGGAAAGGGTTCGGAATCTGGGCGGAAAAGTCGGGCTTGATCTTGTGCTGCTGGACATTGCCATGCCGGGTGGCGACGGGCTGGAGGTGTTGCAGGCCCTGCGCCATGAATACCCCGCGTTGCCGGTGTTGATGCTCAGTACCTACCCGGAAAAACAGTTCGCCGTGCGCTGTCTCAAACTGGGCGCGGGCGGCTATCTCAACAAAAGTGCCGACCCCGACGACATGGTGGCCGCCGTGCGCAGGGTTGCCGGGGGCGGTGTGTATGTGACACCGGCGACCGCAGAAGCACTGGCTGGTGCCGTGCGCCCCGCAGCACACAACGCAGGCAACGCAATGGGGGGCATGGACGCGCTCTCGCACCGCGAGCATCAGGTGTTTCGTCTGCTCATATCGGGGCAGACGGTGGGCCAGATTGGTGCACAGCTCAAACTGGCAGCCAACACGGTCAGCACCTACCGTGCGCGAATTCTGAAAAAAACAGGCGCCAAAAACGATGTTGAACTGGCACTTCTGGCGGAACGCAACACCCGCAGTGTGCCAAACCCCTGAATGGTGCCGCGTTTTGTAGGGGTAGCCCTACACGCTGTCGGTGGCGGTGGAACGAAATGCACACCAGGCGCTGCACTGACACGATTCTGGCCCGCGCCTTGCGGTGGTCATCGCACCAAGTTCAAAGAGGTGCACCAATGTCTGAATTCTTCTCTCCTTACGATGCCGACCGTCCCCTGATGCTCAAGTGCAGTTGCGGACGGGATCACACGCTGGCTGACCACCATGCCGAGGTGGCCGCAGATGCAGCTGCCGCTGAACTGCGCCAGCGCAGCCTGGGCAGCGGGTTTGAGGTCTATAGCAACGAATTTATCGAAGCCACCCTGGTCAAGGCGCTGTTTCCGCAGGATGCCGTGCGCCGCCGCTTCCTGAAATCCGTTGGCAAGGGCACGGCCATGGCGGCCATTACCAGCGTCTTGCCCATTGCCAGCTTGCAGGCCATGGCGCAGGAAGCGGGCGCGCTGGAGAAAACCAGTCTCAAGATCGGTTTCATTCCCATCACCTGCGCCACGCCACTGATCATGGCCAAGCCGCTGGGTTTTTACGAAAAGCAGGGCCTGAACGTCGAGGTGGTGAAGACAGCGGGCTGGGCGCTCATCCGCGACAAGATGATCAACAAGGAATACGATGCCACGCACTTCCTGAGCCCGATGCCACTGGCCATCAGCCTGGGCCTGGGCGCCACCGCCACGTCGATGAACGTGGCCACCATCCAGAACACCAACGGCCAGGCCATCACGCTGGCCTTGCAGCACAAGGACAAGCGCGATCCGAAACTGTGGAAGGGCTTCAAGTTCGCGGTACCCTTCGAGTATTCGATGCACAACTTCCTGCTGCGTTACTACGTGGCCGAGGCAGGGCTGAACCCCGACACCGACATCCAGATCCGCGTCGTTCCGCCGCCCGAGATGGTGGCCAACCTGCGCGCGGGCAATATCGACGGCTTTCTTGGCCCCGATCCTTTCAACCAGCGCGCGGTATTCGAGGAAGTGGGTTTCATTCATCTGCTGACCAAGGAACTCTGGAACGGCCATCCCTGTTGCGCCTTTGGCACCAGTACCGAGTTCATCCAGCAAAACCCCAATACCTTCGCCGCCTTGTACCGGGCCGTGCTCACGGCAGCCGCGATGGCGCGCAAGGCCGAGAACCGCGAGCTGATCGCCAAGGTCATCAGTGCGCAGGCCTATCTGAACCAACCCGAAACCGTGGTGGCGCAGGTGCTCACCGGCAAGTTTGCTGACGGTCTGGGCAATATACAAACCGTGGCTGACCGCGCCGATTTTGATCCCATGCCCTGGCAAAGCATGGCCGTGTGGATGCTCACGCAGATGCAGCGCTGGGGCTACATCAAGGGCGACGTGAATTACAAGCAAATTGCCGAGAAAGTGTTTTTGCTGACCGACGCCAAAAAACAGATGAAGGCGCTGGACATGAAGGTGCCCGACGGCGCTTACCCAAAATTCAAGATCATGGGCAAGGAGTTCGACGCCGACAAGGCAGCAGCCTACGCCAAGAGTTTTGCCATCAGCAAGGCCGTCTGACATGGGACCCTGGCGTTCACTCAACTTCAGGGCCGCTTTGCTCTCGGCGCTGATCCTGCTGGTGTTTCTGGGCATCTGGTATGCCGCCACCGGCGCCAACCCGGTAGCGAACAGCCCCACCGGCATGACGCCGGAACAGATCGAGTACGCCAAAATGATGGGCAAGGACCCCGGCAACACCACCAGGGCAGCCGGTTTCCCGACGCTGGGACAAATGGGCAGCGCGGTATGGCGCCACCTGTCCAACCCCTTTTATGACAACGGTCCCAATGACAAAGGCATTGCCATCCAGCTCGCGCACTCCCTGGGAAGGGTCGCGCTGGGGTTTGGCCTGGCCATGCTGGTGGCCATTCCCCTGGGGTTTGTGATTGGCATGTCGCCCTTGATGCGCAAGGCGCTGGACCCGTTCATCCAGGTGCTCAAACCGATCAGCCCGCTGGCCTGGATGCCCCTGGCGCTCTACACCATCAAGGACTCGTCTGCCAGCGGTATTTTTGTCATCTTTATCTGTTCCATCTGGCCGATGCTGATGAACACCGCTTTCGGCGTGGCCTCGGTCAAGCGCGAGTGGCTCAATGTGGCCAGCACGCTGGAAGTCAATCCGCTGCGCAAGGCATTTCTGGTGATCCTGCCAGCGGCAGCACCCACCATTCTCACGGGCATGCGCATCAGCATGGGCATTGCCTGGCTGGTCATCGTGGCGGCAGAAATGCTGGTCGGGGGCACGGGTATTGGCTACTTTGTCTGGAACGAATGGAACAACCTCTCCCTGACCAATGTGATCTTTGCCATCGTGGTCATCGGTGTTGTGGGCATGCTGCTGGACATGGCCTTCGGGCTGGCGCAAAAAGCAGTGACCTATACGGAGTAATCTGGAATGCAAGGCTTTCTCACCATCGAAAACCTGGGCAAGACCTATGTACCGACCAAGCCGGTGTTTGCCAACGTGTCGTTTGCGCTGGATCGCGGTGAATTTGTCTGCATCATCGGCCATTCCGGCTGCGGCAAGACCACCATCCTGAACGTGCTGGCCGGGCTGGACACTGCGTCCGAGGGCTATGTGTTCATGGACAACCGGGAGGTATCCGGCCCCAGCCTGGAGCGTGGCGTGGTGTTCCAGAGCCACGCGCTTCTGCCCTGGCTGACGGTGCGCCAGAACGTGGCCTTTGCCGTGGTATCGCGCTGGCCCGATTGGCCACGCGCCAAGGTCCATGGGCATGTGGAGAAGTTTGTCGCCATGGTGGGTTTGGGTGGCGCCATTGACAAAAAGCCCAGCCAGCTTTCAGGCGGCATGAAGCAGCGCGTGGGTATTGCGCGCGCCTTTGCGATCCAGCCCAAGATGCTGCTGCTGGACGAACCCTTTGGCGCACTGGACGCGCTGACACGTGGCACCATTCAGGACGAGCTGATGGGCATCGTCCGTGAAACCCGACAAACCGTGTTCATGATCACCCACGATGTGGACGAGGCCATCTTGCTGGCTGACCGCATCTTGCTCATGCGCAACAGCAGCGAGACCGATACCGGCTACAAGCCCGGTGGCATTGCCGAAGTGGTGGTGAACCCGCTGCCGCGCCAGCGCAGCCGCGCGAGCCTGCACCACCTGGCGGGTTACTACGAACTGCGCAACCACATCGTGGATTTCCTGGTGACACGCGCCCAGGCCCAATAATTTTTCCATTTTTCAACCGCATCAAAACCACAGGAGTGTTTATGAACCGCATGGAAGTTACCGAAAAAATCATCACCGCCAAAGTTGCCAAGGGCATCAAATGGGCGGATGTGGCCGCCAAAGTCGGCCTGTCCAAGGAGTGGGTCACCGCCGCCTGCCTGGGCCAGATGACGCTGGACGACAAGCAGGCCACCATCATCGGCAATATATTCGGGCTGACCGATGAAGAGCAAAAGTGGCTGCAAGTCGTGCCTTACAAGGGCTCACTGCCCTCGGCTGTTCCCACCGACCCGCTGATCTACCGTTGGTACGAAATTGTCAACGTGTATGGCAGCACCATCAAGGAGTTGATTCACGAAGAGTTTGGCGACGGCATCATGAGCGCCATAGACTTCAGCATGCAGATCGTGCGCGAACCCGACCCCAAGGGCGACCGCGTGAACGTGATGCTGTCAGGCAAATTTCTGCCTTACAAGCAGTATTGACCACTGCCAGGGAATCTTCGCATGGACACAAAACCCCCGCTCCCCCCGTTTTCAGCCGAAACCGCTGTGCACAAGGCGCGCCTGGCTGAAGATGCCTGGAACTCGCGCGATCCGGACCGTGTGGTGCAGGTCTACACCCCCGACACACGCTGGCGCAACCGCGCCGAGTTTCCGGTGGGGCGCGAGCAAGTGCATGCATTTCTGGCGCGCAAATGGGCCAAAGAACTGGACTACCGACTGATCAAGGAGGTGTGGATTCACTCGGACCACCGCATTGCCGTGCGCTTTGCCTACGAATGGCACGACGATTCCGGCCAGTGGTTCCGGTCTTATGGCAACGAAAACTGGGAGTTCAACCCGCAAGGGCTGATGACACGGCGTTACGCCAGCATCAACGACTTGCCCATCAAGGACACCGAGCGCAAATTCTTCTGGCCGCTGGGCCGACGACCGGATGAGCATCCGGGTCTGGGTGAGCTGGGGCTTTGATGGCGTGTGCATGGGCCATGGACTACATGGCAAGCAGGAACGGTGGCACTGTGGCGCTTGAAATTTGCGTTTGGTGCGATGGGTTGTGCTATTGCCCATGCCCAGCGACAGTACCCCCCGCTGTCATGTCGATAAGCGGGGTCTGTCTTTCAGTGCAAAACGATTCAAACCCTCCAGATGAATGCGTCCCATGTATTCTGTCCAATCAATCTTTCTGGCGTTCACCGGAAACAAGCGGCGATCCTGTTCATCCATACGGGCTTCCAGTGCCAGTAGTTTTGTGTTCTGAAACGTGTAACTCGGTGAGGTGTAGAACGAGAATACAACGGACAGTTCATGGGTTGTATTGAACGACTTGAGCTTTGCAAAACTCGGATTCATGCCCAGACGTTTCCTGATCCAGGAAGTTGTCCCCAGGGTCAGTTTCAATGCGTACATTGTGAGCAGAAAGACGGGGCGACTGACGCAGCGGAAATTCTGGTCTGGCTGCCTATGGAACAGCCGCTCATACGAGCGCCAATTACGCTTACAGGCAGTCTGGATGATGTCAATCATTTCACCCAGTTTGATAGGATTGGACGAGCTGCTGCAGCACTGATAAATACGCATTTGCCTGGGATGCGCCAGCGCTTCTGCCATCGACAGGATAACGCTATTGGCGACCAGATCAGCCGGAATCACGTCAATAAACTCGTCGGGAGTCGCCGGGAAGAATCTTGTCCTCCCACGTGCATAGGCCATGATCATCGCATCGGCAACCTTGACACCTTCAAGCCAGCCGGGCTTTGGTTCGCACAAGCTGCTTTCGATGATGGCCGGGCGCAAGATGGTCAGGCTTTTACCTTGTAACTCACGACAGGCTATTTGCTCGCCTATCCACTTTGTGAAGGTGTAGGTGTCGTTCCAGCCGTAATGGTTGGCTTCACGGATACCCAGCTCAGTGAGTGCGTTGGACAATTTGACACCCGTCAGCCCACTGCGTTTAACGGCGTCGATTTTGCGCCACAAATCAACAATAAGCGGCTCTACTTCGTAATGGCCGTTTGCATGGCAGGGGATCAACTTACTGGTTGGCGCAACCATTTGTTCTTGCATCTGACCCTTGTTGTAGCCATTGACGTAGCACGTTGATATATGAATCAAGGGAATGTCTTCGGCCAAGCTGACAAGTTCTGTCAATTTCAGCAAGGACAACGCATTGATTTCCAGTGCCTGATCGAGTTCTTCACGAAAATTAACGCTCGCCGCCGAGTTCACCACGATGTCGATGCCATTGGCGAGTTGGGCAAATCCGCTCGATGTCAGGCCAAACATGGGTTCAGTGACTTCGCCGGTGACGAATTCAAATTTATCGCGCACCACATCGGCCAGATACTGCGGGCGCTCCTCGCGCAGACGATCAAAGATGGAGGATGCCAATATCTCGTGTTCAAATCGCTCTGCAGCGGTTTTATACACTTTGTTGGCGCGAATAATCAGAACAAATTTTTTGATCTCTGGTACATCTCTTACCAATTTTTCCAGAATTACTTTGCCCAGAAATCCGGTTGTGCCCGTGATGAGTACGCGTTTCCCGGCGAGCTGACTGCGGATGTTTATTGCATCAATGGAAGTTTTCATGGGGCGAAACTCGTTGAGTACTCTGGTTATGGAGACTATGGTTGATCCTGTGGGGCGCAATCGCAGGCATGCACAATAACTCCTGGTTGGCAAGCCGTCAACCATGCATCGCATGGTGATGCGTGTAGTTGTGCATTGTTGATGCAACTGTTCAGGTGTTCGAATCACCCGAAAAACCGACCAAAATGCAGCATTCTGGAAGAAAGTCACGACTATTTTCCAGTTGACAGTAAAATAGTCGAATGGAACGCGCGCTCACGTCTCTCATCCATGCCGATCTGGCCCGCAAGATGGTTTTCCTTTCCGGTCCGCGTCAGACGGGCAAGTCCACGCTGGCACGCGATCTGGCGCGGCAATGGCCAAATGCCCAGATACTCAATTGGGACGTTGCCGGTGATCGGCAGGTGATTCTCAAGCAAAGTTGGTCGCCGACCGCACGCTTGCTGGTGTTTGACGAGCTGCACAAGATGCCCGACTGGAAGGCCTGGCTCAAAGGCGTCTTTGATGGTCGCATGGACGGACAGACCCTGCTGGTTACCGGGAGTGCGCGGCTTGACACGTTTCGCCGGTCGGGCGAATCCCTGGCCGGGCGCTATTTTTCATGGCGCTTGCATCCGGTCACCGTCAAGGAATGGGTGTCTGTCGAAGCGGTCAGCCCGGAAGTTGCTCTGGCCCGCGTGCTGGAACGGGGCGGTTTCCCGGAGCCTTTTTTGGCGGAGCAGCCGCTCGATGCGGCACGCTGGCGCCAGCAGTATTTTGAAGGCTTGATTCGGGACGATATTCTGGAGTTCTCCCGCATCGGCGAGGTGCGCGCGATGCGCCATTTCGTTGACATGCTGCGCGCGCGGGTCGGCTCGCCACTCTCGCTGGCTTCATTGGCACGCGATCTGCAAATTTCCCCGACGACGGCTGCTCGCTATCTGGATATTCTGGAGGCGCTGCATATCGTGTTCACGGTTCGCCCGTTCCACCGCAACATCGCGCGCGCCTTGCTGAAGGAGCCCAAGGTCTATTTCTATGATACGGGCCTGGTTCAGGGTGACGACGGCGCGCGCTACGAAAACGCCTGCGCCACCATGCTGCTGTGCCATGTCGAATTCCTGCAGGATTCAGCCGGTCGCGCGATCAGCCTGCACTACGTCCGCGACAAAGACGGCCGCGAAATCGACTTTGCCGTATGTGAAAACGGCGACCCGATCCTGTTTGTCGAATGCAAATTCAGTGATGCGACGTTGCCGCCGTATCTCGCGGCGATTGCCGAGCGCTTCCCGCTCGCAAAAACCACGCTGCTGGTACGCCATCTGCGCCAACCGGAGCAAAGGGGACGGGTTGCGGTGGAAAGAGCTGCGGATTGGCTGGCCAGTCTTGCCGCCTGATCCTTCTTTGTGCTGTACTTTTTATAGCTGTTCTCGCTCATTCCACGGGGTTTACAGCCGGATTTCCCACATTTTCCCAGCTGGAAAGCAGTTCAAACAGGAACCCTGACGCTGCTGCACTCGAAGCCTGCGCCTGGCGCAGCGTGCCAGCGTGCGTCAGGGGTTCGTGGGACAAGCCAGCGGCCATATTGGTTATCAGCGACAAGCCCAGCACACGTAGACCCGCATGGCGGGCCAGGATCGTCTCTGGCACCGTGCTCATACCCACGGCGTCGCCGCCCCAGGCGGCAAACATACGGATTTCTGCCGGGGTTTCAAACTGCGGCCCTTGCACCCACACATAGGTGCCCTCAGCCAGGGGCTGCTGGCATTGTGCGGCGATGGACTTTGCGTGTGCGCGCAGCTTGGGGTCATACGCCGCAGTCATATCGACAAATGCCGTATGTCCTGGCTCGCCCAGCAGCGGGGAGTGCTGCACAGCGTTGATATGGTCGGCAAGCAGCATCAAACTGCCCGGTGGCATGTGCGTGCGCAGGCTACCGGCGGCGTTGGTGAGCACCAAGGTCTTCACCCCCCAGGCCTTGAGGCTGCGCACCGCACCGGCCATGGCCGCACAATCACCGCTTTCGTAGGTATGGCTGCGCCCCAGGAGCATGGCCACGCGCTGTGCTCCGCAGCGCCCCAGGAGCAGCGCGTTCACATGGCCGTCCACCTGGGTGGCAGCGAAGGCGGGCAATGCGCTATAGGGTATGCGCACCGCATCGTCCATCCGCTGTGCGGCTGGCGCCCAGCCAGAGCCCAGGACCACGGCCACCTCGGGTGCCGGGCCAAGGGCGGATGTCAGTTGTGCGACGCTTGCTGCAATGGCAGCGGGATCGGCTGGCATGGCATTACCGTTCCCGTCCTGGCAGCCGCACCAATCCGCTGGACAAGGCGGTGCCCGCAATGATGATGGCCGCGCAGCCCAGCATCCACAGCGTCACCACTTCGTCCAGCAGCACAACGCCATAGAACACGGCAAATACCGGAATGGCGAACGTGACTGACAGGGCACGTGCCGGCCCTGCGCGCTCGATCAAGCGGAAATACAGCACGTAGGCGACACCCGTGCACAACACGCCCAGCGCCAGTATGGCCAGCCAGGCGGTCGGGGACACGGGCTGCTGGGGCCAGTACCACCAAGTCAGGGGCGCCAGGACGATGGCTGCGCTGATCTGGCTTCCTGTGGCCGACACCAGCGAAGACAGCCCTGCCATGTAGCGCCGCGTGAAACTGGCTGCCAACCCGTAGCACAAACACGCCAGCAGGCATGCCAGCACGGCGACGGTGGCGCCGCCATGGGTATCGGCATTGGCACCGGGTTTGAAGCCAATCTTGTCCCAGGCCAGCAATGCCACCCCTGCAAAACCTGTCAGCAGTCCCGCAACGCGCGAAGGTCCGGGTGTGTCTTTGAGCCAAACCCAAGCGACGGTCGCGCCAAACAACGGCACCGTGGCGTTCAGGATAGAAGCCAGGCCCGTGGAGACCGACAACAAGGCGTAGCTGTAGCAGGCAAAAGGGATGGCGCTATTGAAAATACCCACCACCAGGATAAGCCGCCAATGCTGGCGCAAATCCGCCGCGTGGCCACGCGCCATGGCGATGGGTAATAAAAAAAGTGCCGCAATGCCAATGCGCAAACCCGCAGTCGGCAAGGCTCCGAACTCCACGGCGCCCAAGCGCATGCACAGGAACGACGCCCCCCAGATGGCCGCCAGCAGAATGAAATCAAGAACCCAGGCACTGGGCGCGGCGGGGGAATTGGAATTCAAGTACGGCTTTCGAGTTGCAGCAGGGCGATCTTGCGCTCCAGACCGCCTGCGTAACCCGTGAGTGCGCCATGTGCGCCGAGCACGCGGTGGCAGGGGACGATGATGCTGATGGGGTTGCGCCCTACGGCTGCTCCCACGGCGCGCACGGCACGGGGCCGACCCACGTGCGTGCCGATGGCGCCATAACTGGAGGTGCTGCCGTGTGCAATGGTCAAAAGGCTTTGCCAGACGCTTTGCTGGAACGGCGTGCCGCAGTCCAGGCTCAAAGGCACATTGAACGCGCGGCGTTCACCGGCAAAATATTCCTGCAATTGCTCTGTGGCCAGGCGCAGCACCGGATGCGCATCTGATTCCCGCCATTGCCGGGTGTCCTCATCGTGCTTTTGGCCATCAAAGCCAAGCCAGACCAGGGCAGCATCGTTTGCCGCCAAGGTCATGGAGCCCCAGGGACTTTCCAGGGAACAGCGTACGGGTAAGGGGGTGAATTGCATGGTCAAATTGTAATGGTGTGTTACGCATAGGCGCTCACCTGCGACCTGCGTGCCGTCGCAGGTGCGGCGCCCAGGGCCAGACCTGCCAGATCGGTTATGGCGTTGACGGCGGCGTATGCCTGTGCCGCGCGTGCATTGTTGCGTGTGGTCTGGTTGTTTGCAGGATTGGCCTCCTCTTCGCCCGGAGCGGTTTTTTCCTTTTCTTCGGCTTTTTTAGCCGTCTGCGTGGCTTGTTGTGCCAATTCGGTGCGTGCCTGCAATTCCATTTTCTGGGCTGCGGCTGCAACGGCCTGGTCCTGGCCGGAGGGTTGGGCGGGCGCCAGGGCCGCAGCCTGGATGGTGCGAGCGCGCTCTATGCTCTCTTGCGGGGTGCGCCCGGAGGAGGTATCAATCTGGACCTCGCCACCCACTGCGTAATTGACGCCATCCGGCCCCTTTTGGTAACTGAAACTCGCGCCGGAAGTCGCCAACCCACCGCTGGCTGCCAGATGTGCCGCTTCGTGCTGGCGCACTTCACGGTCCCGCGCGCGCAGCTTGGTGAGTTGTGCCACTTGCTCGGGGGTCAGATCTGTTTTGCCATCTGCGGCCTTTTTTTCGGTGCGATTGGCTGCATCCGGTGCGGCTTCCTGGGGGGCGTCCTGGGGTTCCTGGGTAGGGGAGGGGGTCTCCTGGCTTGCACCGGGTGCCTGCACACGCCTCTGTCCGGCCAATCTAGCATACGTCTGGTTGGCATAAACATTGGAAATGGCAGAAAGGCCCATGGGTGTATAGGTGTATACCGTGCCGCTGTTACCATTTCATTGTACGAACAGTTCCCCAAAATGTCATATACCCTATCCCGAACCGAGGTAATGCATGGCCACGCAAGCAGTTACGTCTACGCCTGAGATTCCACCGCCGCTGGCGATCACCATGGGCGATGCCGCCGGAATTGGTCCCGAAATCATTGCCATGGCGATGCGCCAGGAGCCGGAATTGATGCGCGGCTGCTTTGTGGCGGGCGATGTGGAAACGCTGCGCCGGGCCGCAGGCCTTGTCGCCCCGCCCGGATGCCCCGCATTGCCGATAGCCGCCATCACGGCGCCCGAGCAGGCGCAAAGTCTGCCGCCGCGCTGTATCGGCGTCTTGCAGGTGGGCGACCCCTTGCCCCTGGTGCCCTGGGGGCAGGTGCATCAGCAAGCGGGTGCATTTGCCGGCCAATGCGTGCTCTGGGCGGCGGATGCGGCGCTGCGCGGGCATATCGGCGCGCTGGTGACGGCACCGCTGCACAAGGAAGCCTTGTCGGCTGCCGGTGCGCCGTACGACGCATTCCCTGGGCACACGGAGATGTTGCAGTACCAGGCAGCCCGGCATCTGGGCAAAACGGTGCATGAGCTGCCGGTGCGCATGATGCTGGCCAACGATGAATTGCGCACCGTGCTGGTCAGCATCCATGTCTCCTTGCGCGAGGCGATTGAGGCGGTGACGTTTGCCACCGTGCTGGAAACCCTGAGCATCACCCACTCGGCCCTGTCCCGCATACTCGGGCGCGCCCCGCGCATGGGCGTTGCCGGGCTTAACCCGCATGCAGGGGAGGGCGGTTTGTTTGGCCGGGAGGAAATGGACCTGATCGCCCCGGCTGTGCGTGCAGCGCAGGCGCAAGGCTGCCTGGTCAGCGGCCCGCTGGCGCCCGATACGGTCTTCATGCGTGCCCGCAATACCCCGGATAAGCCGGGAGAGTTCGACGTGGTGGTGGCCATGTACCACGACCAGGGCCTCATACCTGTCAAATACCTGGGCGTGGAAAAAGGCGTCAATGTCACGCTGGGCTTGCCCCTGGTGCGCACCAGCCCCGACCATGGGACGGCCTTCGACATTGCCGGAACCGGCAAAGCCGATGCATCGAGTCTGCTGGAAGCCGTGCGCATGGCGCGTGCATTGAGCCAGGAAAATTGGGAGTAAACCACTGCGCGGCAACCACCCCGACAGGCTTCGCCTGTCACCCCTCCACGGGAGGGGAATTGGGCGCTATCGTTTTATGATATTTAATTGATAGCTGTCCCCGCTTGTCCCATGGGGCTTGCAGGCCATTTCATATCATACCAAAGGGGTTTTTTTGCCAAACTGAGCCTTGTGCAGCGCCACAGGCACTCCTGTGGGAGGTTTATAAGACAAAATTTCGGGTGCAAATGGGCTGTAGGGCTTATGGGTCGAGCGGGTACAGCTATTAACAATGTAGCGTATCCGCTGCGAAGCCAATCTATTTCAGGCGCCGGATCAGGCTGGAGGTGTCCCAGCGGTTGCCGCCCATGCGCTGCACGTCGGCATAGAACTGGTCAACCAGGGCGGTGACGGGCAGGCAAGCGCCGTTGCGCCGGGCTTCAGCCAGCAACAGTCCGAGGTCTTTGCGCATCCAGTCCACGGCAAAGCCAAAATCGAACTGGTCGGCGAGCATGGTCTTGGCCCGGTTGTCGAGCTGCCAGCTTTGTGCTGCGCCCTGGCCAATGGCGTCGAGTACCAGGTGCATGTCCAGTCCGGCGCGTTGCCCGAAGGCGATGGCTTCGCTCAAGCCTTGCAGCAGCCCGGCGATGCAAATCTGGTTGACCATTTTGGTCAGCTGGCCTGCGCCGTTGTCGCCCAGCAGGGTACACGCGCGTGCAAATGCCTGCACCACGGGCTGGATGCGTGCGAATGCTTCCGGGGCGCCGCCGCACAGCACGGTGAGTGTGCCGTTTTGTGCCCCGATTTGTCCGCCGGACACGGGCGCGTCGATGCAGTACAGGCCTTGCTGGCGTGCCAGCTGGCCCAGTTCGCGCGCCACGCTGGCCGAAGTGGTGGTGTGGTCTATGAAAATGGCTCCTGGGCGCATGGCGGCAAAGGCACCAGTCTCACCAAGGGCCACGCTACGCAGGTCGTCGTCGTTGCCGACGCAGCAGAAAACCATATCGGCCTGGTGCGCGGCCTGCGCAGGGGTGGTGGCCGTTGCTCCGGCAAACTCGGCGCGCCAGGCATCGGCCTTGGCTGCTGTGCGGTTGTAGACCGTGACCTGATGGCCAGCGCGCGCCAGATGGCCGGCCATCGGGTAGCCCATGGCGCCCAGGCCGATGAAGGCCAAGCGGTGTGGCGTGGTGGATGCGTAGGTTTTGGGGTTGATGCCAGCCATGTAAGCGGTGTTTTACACAATGGCAAAGTTTTCGGTGCCGGCAGACAGGTCGCTGGACTTGCCGCGCTGGCTGTTGAGTTTGATTTGCAGGCGCAGATCGTTGAGCGAGTCGGCGTTGCGCAGCGCGTCTTCGAAGGTGATGTGGTTTTTTTCGTACATGTCGAACAGCGCCTGGTCAAAGGTCTGCATGCCCAGGTTGCGGCTCTTTTTCATGATTTCCTTGACCTCGGAAACTTCGCCCTTGAAGATCAGATCGGCGATCAAGGGGGAGTTGATCATGACTTCGACGGCTGCCACACGCCCCTTGCCGTCCTGCTTGGGGATCAGGCGCTGCGATACCAGCGCCTTGAGGTTGAGCGACAAGTCCATGAGCAGCTGGGCACGCCGCTCTTCCGGGAAGAAGTTGATGACGCGGTCCAATGCCTGGTTGGCGCTGTTGGCGTGCAGCGTGGCCAGGCACAGGTGGCCGGTTTCCGCAAAGGCCACGGCATGCTCCATGGTTTCGCGGTCGCGGATTTCGCCCATCAGAATGACATCGGGTGCCTGGCGCAAGGTGTTCTTGAGCGCGGCTTCCCAGCTGTCGGTGTCCAGCCCCACCTCGCGCTGCGTGACCACGCAGTTCTTGTGCATGTGCACAAACTCCACCGGGTCCTCGACCGTGATGATGTGACCATAAGAGTTTTCGTTGCGCCAGTCCACCATGGCGGCCAGGGTGGTCGATTTGCCCGAGCCGGTGGCGCCGACCATGATGCACAGCCCGCGCTTGGACATCACGATCTCCTTGAGCACCTGGGGAACGCCCAGGCCGTCAATGGTGGGCAGTACCATGGGGATGACCCGCAGCACCATGCCGACCTTGCCTTGCTGGATGAAGGCATTGACCCGGAAACGCCCGATTCCGGGGGGTGAGATGGCGAAGTTGCTCTCCTTGGTGCGCTCGAATTCGGCCACCTGTTTGTCGTTCATGATGGAGCGCGCCAGGGCCAGGGTATGCGCGGCGTTCAAAGCCTGGGGCGATACCTTGGTCACCTTGCCATCGACCTTGATCGCGGGCGGAAAGTCGCCGGTGATGAACAGGTCGCTGCCATTGCGGCTGATCATCAGTTTGAGCAGGTCGTTGATGAATTTCGTGGCTTGATCGCGCTCCATGAGAGCTTCTCCTTTACGTGCAAGTTACTTGAAGGGCTTAACTTTAATCGCTTGGCCGTTTAACCGGGGAAGTTTTCAGGGATTTTGGCTTTGCTGCGTGCCTCGGCTGCGCTGATGACGTTGCGCCGTACCAGTTCGGTCAGGTCCTGGTCCAGCGTCTTCATGCCCACGCTGTTGCCGGTTTGAATGGCGGAATACATCTGCGCCACCTTGGCCTCGCGGATCAGGTTGCGGATGGCGCTGGTGCCCAGCATGATTTCATGCGCTGCCACGCGCCCCTGGCCATCCTTGGTCTTGCACAGGGTTTGCGAGATGACGGCCTGCAGCGACTCGGACAACATGGCACGCACCATTTCCTTTTCGTCGGCGGGGAACACGTCGATGATACGGTCGATGGTCTTGGCCGCGCTGGAGGTGTGCAAGGTGCCAAATACCAGGTGACCCGTTTCAGCCGCCGTCATGGCCAGGCGGATCGTTTCCAGATCGCGCATTTCACCCACCAGAATACAGTCCGGGTCTTCGCGCAGCGCCGACTTCAGCGCGGCGGCAAACGAGAGCGTGTGCGGCCCGACCTCGCGCTGGTTGACCAGGCATTTTTTGGATTCATGCACGAATTCAATCGGGTCTTCCACTGTCAGGATGTGGCCGAATTCCGTCTCGTTGAGGTGGTTGACCATGCCGGCCAGCGTGGTCGATTTGCCCGAGCCCGTGGGGCCGGTGACCAGCACCATGCCGCGCGGCTTCAGGGCCAGGTCGCCGAAAATCTTGGGGGCGTTGAGTTGTTCCAGCGACAGGATTTTGCTGGGAATGGTCCGGAAAACCGCGCCTGCGCCACGGTTGTGGTTGAAGGCGTTGACCCGGAAACGCGCCAGACCGTCGATTTCAAAGGAAAAGTCGATTTCCAGAAATTCTTCATAATGCTTGCGCTGCCCATCGTTCATGATGTCGTACACCATGGCGTGCACCTGTTTATGGTCCAGCGCTTCCACGTTGATGCGGCGCACATCGCCATGCACCCGGATCATGGGGGGGAGGCCCGCAGAGAGGTGCAGGTCCGATGCCTTGTTTTTGACGCTAAATGCCAGCAGTTGGGTAATGTCCACGGGGTCCTCTTCGGTTAAGGTTAAGGTCGATGTTTGTTACGCTTGGCGGATTATGACCATGATTGAAGACAATCTCCACCGGGTTCGTGCCCGGATTGACGCCGCTTGCCAAAAAGCCGGGCGCGAACCCGGTTGCGTGGCTTTGCTGGCCGTATCCAAAACCTGTCCCGCAGATGCGCTCCGGCAGGCTTTTGCCGCCGGGCAATGTGCTTTTGGCGAAAATTATGTCCAGGAAGCACTGGAAAAAATCACAGCCCTGGCCGACTTGCCGTTGCAGTGGCATTGCATAGGCCCGGTGCAGAGCAATAAAACCCGGCTGGTCGCGGAAAATTTTCAGTGGGTGCATACGGTGGACCGCCTGAAAATCGCGCAGCGCCTGAGCGCGCAAAGGCCGCCGCAACTGCCGCCGCTCAATATCTGCATCCAGGTCAACCTCGATGGCGGTGCCACCAAATCCGGGGTGGCTCCGGATGCGGCGCTGGCGCTGGCGCAGCAGCTGGTCGCGCTTCCTGGCTTGCGTTTGCGCGGCTTGATGTGCATCCCGGAACCTGCTCCTGATTTTGAAGCTTCCCTCGCTCTGTTCATGAGGGCCAGAGCCTTGTTTGATACCATAAACAGGGCCGGTATTGTGCTGGATACCCTGTCGATGGGCATGAGCGCCGATCTGGAGGCGGCGGTGCATGGTGGCAGTACGCTGGTGCGCGTGGGTTCTGCCATTTTCGGTGCGCGTGCGGCGTAGCTCGCAGTTCTACCTTGCCAGGTGTGTCATCGGCTTGACGCTGCCGCAGTCCGCTGCGAGCCAGCGGCCACTGGATTGCATGTCGATTTTTTCGGGTTTGCCGTTGACCACCGTGCTGTTGGTCATTTTCACGCTATAGGCGTCGGAGCCGTTGAACGTGACCACGCCCTCGCCTTTGCTGGGCGGGTTGGGGCATTGAAAGGAAAACTGCATGCTGTTGCCACTGCGTGGGCTGTAGTTGTTGGTGCAATCGCTCTTGTGCGTGGCAACCGCGTTGCGTTCGACCATTTCCTGCGTCATGCACACCTTGATGCTCATGCCCGAGCCTCCTGCGGTGCCCATTTGAATCCCTTGCTTGGCCATGATGTCCTGCATCATCTTTCGCTGCTCGGGTGGCATGTTGGCCAGTTCCTTCTGCGCTTTGGCCATGGCGCTGACCATTTCGCCCGAGGAGCCGCTTTGCATCTGGCTGGTAATTTCCCACAAACCCGGCTTCATGGTTTGGGCGTTGGCGTTGACGTGCCAGGCGCAGGGTAAGAGGGCGATGGCAGCGATTGTGGAGCGTAGTTTCATGGCAGTTTCCTTGCGTTTCTTGCAGTAAAGGGTGAACAGGGGGCAGATTGTGACAAAGAATTGCGGCTGCAAGGCTGCAATTGCGTCGGGTTGGGGGGTGTAAAATTCCTGCGCATTCCGATATTCTCATAATCCCATGGCCACCATTGACCCGCAAAAAATTGTTTCTTCGGATTCAACGGCTGACGCCGCGACACAACCGGCAACGATGCTGGCCGTACTGTTTGCCGATGTGGTGGGCAGTACCAAACTGTACGACACGCTGGGTGACGAACAGGCCAAGCAGATGATCGACGAATGCCTCGTTGCCCTGCGAGGGGTCATTGCGCGCTACGGCGGACGGGTCATCAAGACCATTGGTGATGAAATCATGTGCGTTTTGCCCAGCGCTGACAATGCCTGTCTGGCTGCTACCGACATGCACCTCAAGATCATGGCCTTGCCCATGGTGTCGCAGGTCAAACGCAGCATCCGCGTGGGTTTTCACTTCGGCCACGTGATCGAAGAAAACAACGATGTGTTTGGCGATACCGTGAATATGGCCGCACGCATGGCCGGTTTGGCCAAGGGCATGCAGATCATGACCACCGAGTCCACGGTGGCCTGCATGTCGCCCGTGTTACGCTTGTCCACGCGCCGTATCGCGGCGCTGGCCATCAAGGGCAAGGGGGATGATGTCAGGGTCAGCGAAGTCATCTGGCAAGGCGGGGATGAACTGACCATGGCGACCAAGTCGATTGCTTTTCATGCCATTGTTGCGACGCTGCACCTGCAGTATGGTGGACAGGAAATGGTGCTCGACCAGACTGGTAGCCTTCTGACCCTTGGGCGTGATGCGCAATGTGACATTGTGATCACCGACCGCAACGCCTCGCGCCAGCACGCCCGTATTGAACGTCGGCGCGACAAGTTTTACCTGGTTGACCAGAGTACCAACGGTACGTTCCTGTCTTTTGCCGACGAGCCGGAGCTGGCCTTGCACCGTGAGGAAGTCATGTTGCGCAGCTCAGGGCGCATCACGTTCGGGCATTCCGATCCATCGCCCGAGACCTTCCACGTGCTTTTCACCCTGCGCGGTTAAAGCGGTTAAGCACTTGGCCCACCACCAGACCTGCCGGCTGGAGGCATGTTGCTGAGTTTGCCACGCACGGCAGCCTCGGCGCAGGCGCTGGAGAAGCTCACCCGCACTTCGGACCCGGCAGACCCCGCAAGGCTGAAGCAGTTCAACCCCAGTTTGTGGTTCAGGGGCTTGAGCAGTGCTTCGCCGATCAGGTCGGAGGGGTTGCCCTCGGCCAGTTGCAACTGGTATTTGCCGCTGTCGCCACTGCCAGCTATCAGTTGCGCATCCAGCACCTGACGAAAACCGCGCAGCTCGCGCAACAGCAGCGCAGCACTCTGTGCGTCGGGCAGGCCTGTGATGGTCAGATCAACCTTTTGGGCGCTGAAGTTGAAGTGCTCCAGAAAGAAGCTTTTCGAGAACGCATCGCCCACCAGTTTGCCAATTTCGGCCAGCGCCTGGTCTTCGGTGGCCCAGCTCTTGCCTTGGGGGGTGACGGTGTTGAGGTACACCTCTTCGCCACTGGCTTTGTCGATGGCCTTGAGGGTCCAGGAGGTGAGTGCGGTTTTGCTGATGGTCAGTCCCGATGCCGGCAGCTTGGCGGACAGCAGCTTGACCCGGACTTCGCCTTCGATCTGAAAATCGGAGGTTTGCGCATTATTGGCATTGGCGCCGGTTTCGCCGTCAGCCGACCAGACCCGAAAACCAAAGGATTTGATGCGCTCCTTGACCACATTTTCCGCCAGCATGGAGCGCTCCGGCGGCAGTGCCTGCGCGGTGTCGGCGTTGCGGATCGCCATCAGGATGGAGACCTTGGGGTCACCGTTGTTGCGAATGAATTCGATGCGTTCTTCCTTGGACAACTGGTTCAAGGATTTTTGTACCGCGCGCACCCGCACCACGGCACGGGCTTCGGTGGTAATCAGTCCATCCTTGCCGGTAGTGGACGATCCTTCCTGGATAACGGTCTTGATGAAGGCAGCCGGTTGGGACAGGAGCTTGCGGTCGAGGAGGGCGTAGTTCTTGTTGAGCGAATCCTGATCGACATACAAGGCGACGGCTTTTTCCACCAACTGGCGCCGGGCATCGGCACGCGATTCCGCCTGGGCAGCAGCGGCATCGCCATTGAAGCGGGCATCCTGCGGATTGACCAGCCCCAGCGCGCTGATCACCATGGTGCCGGGTTCCAGTGTTGGTTCGTTGGCGGTTGTAGGTGGTATAGCCGCCGGCACGCTTGGCGTGGCCACTACAACGGGGGCTGGCGTTGGCGCAGCTGCGTTTGTCTGTGGTGCAGCGCTCTGCGTCCCCCGGAAGAAATACGCGGCGCCTGAGCCCAGGATGGCGATACCCGCCAGAGCAGCCGCAGCCAGCGCCGCCCTGGATGGTGGCCGTGGTTGCGGCAGTGATTTTGCTTCGGGTACGGGCGCTGGCGCTGGCGCCGGCGCAGGTGCAGGTGCAGGTGCAGCCACCACGGTTGCGGTGGTTACGGCAACCGTGGCAGCGGTGTTCAGGACGGTGCTGTCGGGGTCGGAGGGCGCGGCGGCTGGCGGGTTTGCCGGGGCGTTCAGAACGTCGGTGAGGGCCTGGGAAAACTCTTGTGCGCTTTGGTAGCGCTCATCCGGTTTCTTGGCCATTGCCTTTTTGACAACGGCATCAAATGTCGCAGGCAGCGTGGTGTTGAGCATGGAAGGCGCAAGCGGTTCCTCGTGCAGCACCTTGAACATGATGGTGGTGGCGTTGCCGGTGAAGGGTTTTTCCCCGGTCAGAAACTGGTACAGAATGACGCCACAGGAAAAAATATCGCTGCGCCCATCCACAGGCTGCCCCATGAACTGCTCGGGCGACATGTAGGCGGGTGTTCCCATCACCGTTCCCACCTGGGTCAGTTCGGACTTTTCGATGCGGGCGATGCCAAAGTCGGCCACCTTGACTTTTCCGCTATCGAGCACGATCAGATTGGCCGGTTTGATGTCGCGGTGCACGACGCCGCTGGCGTGTGCGTGGCCCAGGGCGTCCAGAATCTCCCGCATGAGGCGCTCCACATCATGCAGCGCAAAACGTTCGTTGGCTTCAAAAAAGTCGCGCAGTTCGCGGCCCTTGACGAACTCCATGGCGATGTAGGCGATGCGCTGGGTGCTCTGGGGTGCACTATCGCCGGGAACCACGGTGCGGTCATCGTCCTCCTCTGCCGCCGTGACCGCGAGTTCTTCGCCGTATTCGTACACCGCCACAATACCGGGATGGTTCAGCCGCCCGGCGGCTTGCGCCTCACGTTTGAAGCGCGCCAGGATGGTGCTGGCATCCTGGCCACTGAGTTGTTGTGGCAATATGGTTTTGATGGCCACGCTGCGTTCAATCACCGGGTCAAAACCCTCGTAGACCACGCCCATTGCGCCCTTGCCGAGCTCGCGGCGAATGGCGTATTTACCCAGTTTGCTCAAACCCGTCATGGCAATTATTTGTATTTGGCGTCAATGTCCCATACCAGGGTTTGCACCAGACGCTGCACCATGGTGTCCAGACCTACGCCACCCTTGGCGCCATCGGATACACCCAGCACGCTGGTGGATGTGGCGCCGACTTCCATCTTGAGGTCTTTGTAGCCCTGGGCGACTTGTTCGGTGGTGTTGGCGTCCATGATCTTGTAGCGCATGCCAATCAGCCAGACGCCGGTGTTATCGCCGGTTTGAACCGAGCCAGCAACCGTGCCCGCAGCCGATCCGGCCACGCCGCCGCCAATCATCGAAAGCAGGTTGCCCACAGTGCGGCCATCAAACCCCTTTTTGTTCTCGGCAACCTGTTCGGCCTTGAGGATGTCGAACTTCAGAATCCATTTGGTGGATTTGAGCTTGCCCATTTGCATGGTCTTGCGCGCAGCGTTCGGATCGCCCAGGTTGTAGGCCAGTGAAATCTCGTTGAGCAGCGGCCCGAGGTTGGTGCGCTCCAGTACCGGGAAGTTGGCTTGCGACAATTCCAGTTCCGCAAAGTCGGCGATGTTGTTGGGCAAGAAGCGTTGCGTGAAACTGGCGTTGTTGCTCTTGATCTCGCCGGGAATAACGATCAGGGCCGGGCCACGCCTGGCCTTGTTGGTGTATTCCACCTCGCGGTAAGCCGCAGTGTCGGCAGCGGCATTGGCTTTATCCGATGTGGATGTGCCTGCTGTGGGCGACGGGTTGCCGAAAACCGGTTGAGCCTGTACCACGGCCATGCTGACACAGCCCAGCACCAGCAGCGTGGCTGCCACAACATTCTTGTATGCGTTCATTGTCTGTTTTCCTCTTTAAAAATGGGTGCCTACGAACCTGCCGAACGGCAATAGTCGCTGTACAACTGCGCCACTACGGCGTCGGCTTTTTCGTTGATCAGCGTCAGCGCCATGCCGGAGGTGTCAGCACCCGCATAGCTGGCATTTTCGGCACTGGCTTGCGAGATGGTGCGGCCATTGGCGCCGGTCAGGGTGAAATTCATGCGGATTGCCACTTGGTTGACGCGCACGATGGGGTTGTAACTGGTATGGCTGGAAATGAGTCCACGCAGGATGTACTGGGCTGCAAGCCGTCTGGACGCGCTCAGGGCAGCATCCGGGTCATTTTTGAAGTAGGCGTCGATTTCGGCCTGCGCTACCTGTGCCTTGATCTGTGCTTGCGTGTAGGTCTTCAAGCCCAGGGACTGCAAGCGTGTATTGAGCGCGTTGAAGTGGTTGCTGTAGCTCGATTGCGCTGCCTGCACTAGACCGTTGCGTTCTTCGCCAATCAGTACCATGATTTTCTGGTTTTTGATTTTGGCACGGCAGGGACTGGCCAGCAAAGACTGCACCCGGGCCTGTTGTTCGGCTTCTTGTGCCTGCTCGGCGTCCTCTTCCTGCGAAAAACTGAATCCGTGCGCCACGTGCGTGCCACACAGGGACAGTGCAATCAGCAATGGAAGCAGGGTGGGGCGCATGGGGCTTGTCGGGTTGAGGTGGTGTTTGCGGGATTATAGGCACGGGATTTCCAACGGAAAAACCGCCCGAGGGCGGTTTTTCGATGGTTCGCGCGGCATGCGCCGTAGAAAAAGACCTAGCGCAACAGGGACAGCACGCCTTGCGGGGCTTGATTTGCTTGCGCCACCATGGCTGTGCCGGCCTGCTGCAGGATTTGCGAGCGTGACAGATTGGCGGTTTCCACGGCAAAGTCGGCATCCTGGATGCGTGAACGCGCTGCACTCAGGTTCTCGGATGAAGAGGACAAATTGGAGATTGTGGTTTCAAAGCGCGACTGCAAAGCGCCAAACTTGGCACGTTGGCTGGCCACCGCGCCAATTGCTCCATCCACGATTGACAAAGTGCGTGTTGCCGCTTCCACGGTTCCAACATCCATGGTGTCAACACTCTGCAATTGTGATGCATTGGATCCACCTGCGTTCAGGAAAAATCCCGTTTTTGCGGTGTTGTCCGCTGTCACCGTACTGACCACGCCAAAACTCTTGTCTGAATCCAAAGTCAGGGAACCGGTACCATACGCCACACTACCTGCTGCCAATGTGCCAGCGTCGCCCACGAATGCAACGCCGGCGGTTCCTGCGGCGCCAACATTCACTGAAACTGTAGCCGCCGAAGCATTTTCAATCAAAATATCGTTACCCGTTGCATTGGTTAGCGTGATTCCTGTGCCAGCATCGTTGAGTTTGGCTGTCACGCCCGTAGTGGATGCTTTGTCGTTGATAGCAGCAATCCCCGCAGCCAAGCCATCCGCATTATTTGCAGCTCCGGTCACGAATGACACATTTACCGCCACGTTGTTGTCAGAAACGATGTTCAGTGAAAAACTTGAACTTGCCGTCAATGCTGTGAGATCCAACTCAGTGCGCGCTGTCGCCTTTACACCGGTGGCTTTGGTCTGTGCATTGATCAAGGCAGCTGTATTTTTGGCACTATCCCCTGCAGCGACGGTTACCTGTGCAGTACCAAGGGAGCCATTCACCGTTAATGTTTCCCCGGCAATCGAAGAGCCTGTCGCGCCTTTGGTTGCTCCCAGTGTTGCACCCACTCCCGCTGCCGCCACCGCTGCCGACGTGGTGTTGGTCGCGGTAGTGCCTACATTCAAATCGCCGTAGGCAGCGTTGGCTGTCAAAGAACCCGCCACCACCGATCCCAACCGATAGTTACCATACTTGCTGGTAGAAAAATTCGCTGTTGATGCGGTGATGGTCTGGTTGGCATTGGCACCCACTTGAAAAGTTGATGATGTCAATGTGCCATCCAGCAAAGTCTGCCCGTTGAACTGTGTTGTCTGCGCAATGCGTTGCAGTTCTTGTCCCAGTTGGCCGACTTCATCGTTCAACGCGGCACGGTCACTGGCGGTGTTGGTGGAGTTGGCCGATTGCACAGCCAACTCGCGCACCCGTTGCAGAATATTACCTGCGGAATTGAGCGCACCCTCCGCAGTCTGAGCCAATGAAATACCGTCGTTGGCATTACGCGATGCTTGGCCTAATCCACGAACCTGAGAACTCATGCGTTCGGCAATCGCCAAACCCGCCGCATCATCCTTGGCGCTGTTAATGCGCAAGCCCGATGATAAGCGCTGCATGGAAGTCGATAGCGACGATTGACTCATGGTCAGATTGCGCTGCGCGTTCAATGATTGAACGTTGGTATTGATGGTTGCAGTCATTGCGATAACTCCTAAAAGATGTCCTTAAATCCGGCATCAGACCGATCTCAACGCCAACAGCAGTGCCATCGGCTGCCACGACCGGTACACACCATGTGTCATCCGGACGACGAACTCTTAAAAGTCCGTTGAAATTATTTTCGGATACTTGGATATTATCTTTAGACAAAATGCCTTGTTTTTATTGAAAATACGGTAAAAAAGTCATTCAATTCTTCGAATCACGTGGCCTTAAGTTTTTCGAATTGAATCAATGGCTTAGGTGGGTGTTTTTGTGCTGCAATGTGGCAAAATGGGCTTGTAATCGGCATATCTTAGGATTTCTTTAGCATTGTCTGAATAATATTTTCTTCACTCGTTTTCAATCAGGTTTTTCATGCATGTTATTCATTTATAATGACAAGGGGGCTTGTAATCGACATATATTGAAATTTCTTGAGTGTTATTTGAATAATAACTTGCATTATCCGCAGGCAATCAAATCCCGAAGCGCCATTTGCCCATAAAAAAACGGACCGAAGTCCGTTTTTTCAAGGTGGAAAGACCAGCGAATGGTCTGAGGTCCCGCCTCACCGCAGTAACGCCAACACACCTTGCGGCAACTGATTGGCTTGCGCCACCATGGCCGTGCCGGCTTGTTGCAAAATTTGTGATCGGGACAGGTTGGCGGTTTCCTGGGCAAAATCGGCGTCCTGCACCCGCGAACGTGCGGCACTCAGGTTTTCGGATGAGCTGGTCAAATTGGAGATTGTGGTCTCAAAGCGCGACTGCAATGCACCGAATTTGGCACGTTGGCTGGCTACGGCGCTAATAGCCCCATCCACGGTGGTCAAAGTGCGTGTTGCCGATTCAACCGTCCCCACATCCATGGTGTCCACGCTTTGTAGCTGTGCAGCATTCGAGCCACCAGTATTCAGGAAAAATCCTGTTTTCCCGGCACTGGTTGCCGTTACTGTACTGACCACGCCAAAGCTTTTGTCGGAGTCCAGTGTCAAAGACCCTATGCCGTATGCGACGCTACCAGCCGCTAAAGTTCCGGCGTCACCAGCGACCGTCACGCCGGCTGCCCCTCCCGCTGCGCCGATAGTGACCGAAACCGCGTTCGCCGAGGCGTTCTCAACCAGAATATCATTTCCGGATGCATTGGTTATCGTGATTCCGGTGCCGGCATCATTTAATTTTGCCGTAACCCCGGTTGTTGACGACTTATCATTGAATGCTGCAATGCCCGCAGCCAAACCATCGGAATCATTCGCAGCACCAGTGGTAAATGAAACATTTACAGCCGTTGTATTGTCAGACACGATGTTCAAAGAAAAACTGGAACTCACTGACAGTGCTGTCAAATCGAGTTCCGTGCGTGCCGATGCCTTCACACCCGTTGCGCTGGTTTTTGCGTTGATCAGGGCTGCAGTCGCTTTGGCGCTGTCGCCGGCTGCAACCGTCACGGATGCTGACCCAAGGGAGCCGTTCACCGTCAGGGTTTCGCCGGCAATCGAGGAACCTGTGGCACCCTTGGTTGCTCCCAGCGTGGCACCAACAGCCGCCGCCGTTACCGCTGCTGAGGTGGTGTTGGTCGCAGTTGAGCCGACATTCAAATCACCTCTGGCTGTATTCGCAGTGAGTGATCCGGCCACCACAGATCCCAGACGGAAATTGCCATACTTACTGGTAGAGAAATTGGCCGTGGTCGCGGTAATTGTCTGGTTGGAATTAGATCCCACCTGGAATGCCGATGCTGCCAAGGAGCCGTCCAGTAGATTCTGTCCGTTGAATTGCGTGGTTTGTGCTATGCGATTCAACTCTTGCCCCAACTGCCCAACCTCCTCATTCAACGCAGCACGATCACTGGCGGTATTGGTCGAGTTGGCCGATTGCACCGCCAGCTCACGTACGCGCTGCAAAATGCCTGTTGCGGAACTGAGTGCGCCCTCAGCTGTTTGTGCCAGTGAGATGCCGTCGTTGGCATTGCGTGAGGCTTGATTCAACCCCCGCACTTGAGAACTCATGCGCTCTGCGATGGCCAAGCCCGCTGCGTCATCCTTGGCGCTGTTAATGCGCAAGCCCGATGATAAGCGCTGCATCGATGTCGATAACGACGACTGACTTGTACTCAAGTTACGCTGCGCATTCAACGATTGCACGTTGGTGTTAATGGTTGCAGTCATTTGATAGCTCCTGAAAGATATACCTAATCCGGCATTAAGCCGATCCCAACGCCAGCATAGCTGGCAGCCACGACCGGTGCATCACAAGTGATGCTCTCCGGACGACGGACCATACAATGACCCGTTGCGATTGTTTTCGGGTTGTTATCAATAAACTTGAGAGTTATTTGTGCATGCCTAGCAGATTTAATGTGGTGGTGATGCTTTGAATTGCGTGGCATGACACTGGTAATTGTTGGCACAATTGCATACTTTGCGTCTTTTGCCAGATAGGGGCAAAAAAAAACCGCCCGAAGGCGGTTTTCTGTCAGAGCAGGGTGTGCGATCAGAAGGTCTAACCACGTAGTAGGGACATTACGCCCTGTGGCAACTGGTTCGCCTGTGCCACCATTGCTGTGCCAGCTTGCTGCAGGATCTGTGAACGCGAAAGGTTGGCGGTTTCTATGGCAAAGTCTGCATCCTGAATGCGTGAACGCGCAGCGCTCAGATTTTCGGATGAAGTATTCAAGTTGGAAATGGTGGTTTCGAAGCGAGACTGCAAGGCGCCGAACTTGGCACGTTGACTTGCAACGGCACCAATTGCCCCATCCACAATGGACAGCGTGCGTGTGGCTGCCTCCACGGTGCCTACATCCATGGTGTCCACACTTTGCAGTTGTGCAGCGTTGGACCCGCCCACGCCCGTGAAAAAACCTGTTTTGGCTGTGTTGTCTGCCGTTACGGTGCTGACAACGCCAAAACTCTTGTCCGAATCGAGCGTTAAAGAACCAGTGCCATAAGCCACGTTGCCTGCTGCCAATCCACCGCCGGCTTCTCCGACAATCGCGATTCCCGCCGTACCGGCTGCTCCTACGTTGACGCTGGTCGTTGCGTCGCCTGATGCGTTTTCAATCAGTATGTCCTGGCCTGACGCATTGGTCAGGGTGATCCCGGTGCCGGCATCGTTCAGTTTGGCAGTCACACCAGTCGTTGATGACTTGTCGTTAAAGGCCGCAACCCCTGCGGCCAATCCGTCAGCATCGTTGGCAGAACCAGTCATGAACGAAACGTTCACTGCCACAGCGTTGTCTGAAACGATGTTGAGGGAAAAACTTGCGTTAGCAGTAAGGGTCGTGAGGTCGAGTTCGGTGCGTGCTGTTGCCTTGACTCCTGTGGCGTTGGTTTTTGCGTTAATCAATGCCGCCGCATTCTTGGCGCTGTCACCGGCAGCTATTGTTACTTGCGCAGAGCCAAGGGAGCCGTTGACCGTCAATGTCTCGCCGGCAATCGAAGAGCCGGTTGCGCCCTTGGTTGCTCCCAGGGTGGCACCTACACCGGCTGCGGCTACCGCTGAAGAGGTTGTATTTGTCGCAGTGGAGCCCACATTGAGGTCGCCTGCTGCGGTGTTGGCAGTCAGGCTGCCGGCAACAACAGACCCCATTCTGTAATTACCGTATTTGCTGGTTTGGAAGTTGACGGTTGATGAGGTAATGGTTTGATTTGCGTTGGCGCCCACTTGAAACGTCGAAGAAGTGAGTGTTCCATCCAGCAGATTTTGGCCATTGAACTGGGTGGTTTGCGCAATACGCTGCAATTCCTGCCCCAGTTGTCCGACTTCATCATTCAAGGCTGCGCGGTCGCTGGCGGAGTTGGTGGAGTTGGCGGATTGCACTGCCAGTTCGCGCACACGTTGCAGAATGCTTGTGGCCGAATTGAGCGCACCTTCTGCGGTTTGTGCCAACGAAATACCGTCGTTGGCGTTGCGTGAAGCCTGGTTGAGGCCTCGAACCTGCGAGCTCATCCGTTCACTAATGGCCAGACCGGCTGCGTCATCCTTGGCGCTGTTGATGCGTAGCCCGGATGACAAGCGTTGCATGGACGTGGACAACGAAGCCTGGCTCATGGTCAGGTTGCGTTGTGCATTCAGCGATTGAATGTTGGTGTTGATGGTTGCAGTCATTTGAATAACTCCTAAAAGATGTCCCTAAATCCGGTGCTAGACCGATCCCAACGCCAGCACTACCGCTGGCAGCTATGACCGGTGCGTCACTTAAGACACTTTCCGGACGACGAACCCTCAAGAGCCCGTTGGGATTGTTTTCGGGGGTTATTGCAATCAACTTGAGGTGACCGCCCTTCGCAAAAGCAGGGCAAAAAACCGCCAATTCATGGGTTCAAAAGTCACCGCCGCCAGGCTTGTGGTGCTTATTGAAATTTGGCCGTGGTTTCCCCCTTTTTTCGGACTAATGAAATTGCATGTGCTGTCCACAATTTACCCATCGCTACTGATTGCCCTCAGCTGATCTGGCTTCGAAATCGGCGGCGAGGCCGGTTCATCATTTATTAGGAGCTTTGCAATGTCATCTACCATCAATACCAACCTCCAGTCGCTGACCGCGCAGCGCAACCTGTCAACGTCGCAACTGGCAATGGCCACTTCCATGAATCGTTTGTCTTCCGGGCTGCGCATCAATAGCGCGAAGGACGATGCAGCTGGTTTGGCCATCAGTGAACGCTTCACAGCGCAAATTCGCGGCGTCAACCAGGCAGCACGTAATGCCAATGACGGTATTTCGCTCTCGCAGGTGGCTGAAGGTGCATTGAATAGTGCCTCGTCCATTTTGCAGCGGGTGCGTGAATTGGCGGTGCAGTCGGCCAATGCCACCAACAGTGCTAGTGACCGTGCTGCGCTGAATGCCGAAGTGAACCAGCTGAGTGCTGAACTGGATCGGATCGCAAAAACCACCCAGTTCAATGGCCAGAACATTTTGGATGGCAGCTTTACGTCAGCCTCCTTCCAGGTTGGTGCCAACGCATTCCAGACCATTATTGCCACTACGGCGAATTTCAGCACCAGCAAATATGGCAACAACCGGATTGGTTCCACAATTGCAAACAGTACCGGCGGTCGAGGTGATCTGGTACTGGGCACGCCAACACCGGTTGGAACCAATCCAACCACGGCTGGTGTATCGCCAACATCTTCCATCACCGCAGATGCATTGACCATCAATGGAGCCTCCGGGAGTGCCGTTATAACGATTTCAGCCGGGGATAGTGCAAAAACAGTTGCGACAGCGATCAATAACCAGACACCGATCACCGGCGTGTTGGCGCTTGCGCGCACGGAAATTGAGATGAATACTTTCAATAATCCAGGAAGTTATGTTCTGGAAGTGGTGTCGAGCAACGATGCAAGCACGCCGGTTGCTGTTGCATTCAACGTGGGTGCCGTGCCTGGCAGCGCTCCCCCGGTGGCTGCCAATACGCCAGACGGTTTGGCAGCAGCCGTGACGGCGTTCAACGACAAATCCGCTGCTACGGGGGTTACGGCCAGACTGAATACCAATGGGACAGGCATTATTTTGGTCAATGATGCAGGAAATGACATCAAGATTACCAATACCATCACATCGCAAGGACAATTCGAAATGGGTGACGTTGGTGGCGGAGCACCCCGTGCCGTGATTACCAATGCGCCAGATGATGCGTACGTCACGGGTGCCATTACCCTGGATTCCGACAAGACCTTTGGTATTCTCACCACTGCTGGCACAGCGGCAACGCAAGGAACTCCTTCCACCAGCTTTTTTACCTCAGCTGCTTCAGCCAGCCAATTGCAGGCGGTGAATACCCTGGATGTATCCACCGTGGATGCGGCAACACGCACTTTGAGCACGGTGGATGCCGGGATTTCGGTGATCGCTAGCCAACGGGCCAAGTTTGGCGCTTTGCAATCGCGTTTTGAAACCGCCATTACCAGCTTGCAAACGACCTCGGAAAACCTGAGTGCTTCGCGCTCGCGCATCCAGGATGCCGATTTTGCGCTGGAAACGGCGAATCTGACGCGCACTCAGATATTGCAGCAGGCCGGCACCGCCATGGTGGCGCAAGCTAACCAGTTGCCCAACTCCGTGTTGAAACTGCTCCAGGGTGGTTGATCGGCTGGAAATACTGTTTGTAGGGAAATCCCCTACAAGCATGCCACATTTTTCTGACATCTGGATTAGCGGCTTTCTGATTTAAGTTTTTGTTCGTTACAGCCAGAATTGACCCATGGCGATTCAAACGAATTGCCCCCACTACCAGGAGTACAAGATGACCAACGACCAAATTCAGGCTGAAATCCGGGAAGCCAATCTGACCTATCTCATGCTGGCGCAAAATCTGATTCGCCAGGATAAGGCGGAGGCCTTGTTCCGTTTAGGTTTTTCCGAGGAAGCTGCGGACATGATTGCTGCGCTGTCTCCGGCTCAGGTGCTGAAAATTGCTTCGGGGAACATGTTGTTGTGCCGTTTCCGGGTGGACGACGATATCGTTTGGAGCTTGCTGACCAATCACAATGTGAACAAGGTTGACAATGATTCCACCACCAAGCTGCATGCCAGCATCCTGATGGCCGGGCGCTACGCCGAAGCCATGTAAGGTGTTTTCCAAACTTCTCCCGGAGCAATACCATGGCCACCAAAAGTGTTTTGAATGATTCCAGGCAAGTCGAACGTGCCGTCGCCTTGATTCAACTGGGCGCGCGCCTGCAGGTGTTGGAAAGCGAAACCGATTTGTCGTATGAACGCCTGCTGCGCTTGTACAAGGAAGTCGCTGGGCGTTCGCCTAGCAAGGGGCAACTGCCGTTTTCGACCGAATGGTTCCTGACCTGGCAGCCCAACATCCATGCATCGCTCTTTCAGAATATCTACGAGTACCTGACCAAGGTTTCGGCCATGGAAGACATTGATGCGATCATGGCAGCTTATCGGCTTTATACCGAACAGATTGCGGCTTGTGGTATGGAACCGCTGCTGTCTATCACCCGTGCCTGGCGTCTCGTCAAGTTCATCGACAACCATATGCTGTCCATGACCCGGTGCAGTAAATGCGGCGGTCATTTTGTCTCAGAGGCCTATGAGAATGCGCGCCACTACGAATGTGGCCTGTGCACGCCCCCTGCACGTGCCGGTAAAAGTGCTGCTGGCGGCGGAATCATGCTGCATTGATTCGCCACGTCATTCGGTAGTGTTCGGTTGTCGGTTTAGTGGTGTTTGAGTCACGTAGTGCAGTACAAGTTTGTCGTGTTGTGTCGTGTTTTTGAAGGCCATTCCGATAAAGTAGTAATCCTCAGTACCTGCCTTGTTGTTGTGGCAGATGGTGCCGACCACAGAGAGGTTTTCTTGTGTACCATCAATAGTCACGGTCATGAACAGTTTGACCGATTCGCCTACAGCGGCGAGTTGCGAATCGGCCTTGATCATGGCGCCTTGCATGCTGACATCCACCAGGGTTGCTTCTACTGTTTTCGGATTTGACGGGTTGTCCTTGTCCGGAATTTCAACGGTGGTGGGCCAGGAAACCTTGGTTCGCATGGACTGGCGAACCATGCGTGCGTCCACATGGGCCGGGTATGCGAGCAGTGCGTATGCAAAAGGCTTCTCAAAAATTTGCAACACCTTGCTCAGGAAGGAAAATTCGTACTGGCCGGTGAAACCGCGCACAACACAGACCTCGCCCTCCTCCAGTTCGGTTTTTACGCCATCCGGACCCATGGGGCCGACCATCACGCCTTTTCCTGCGATAGCCCCAAAATACTGTGCTTCCTTTTTGCTGGCCCCTTCAACGAGTCGCCGGGTCTGAAGCGCCATGCCTGTTCTGAGTCCCAGGGCGCGCAAGGGCAACTTTTCGACAAGCGCTCCACGGATGTCTTCATCATTTGTCATGGGTTGACTCCTTTATTTAGAGTCCGGTAAGTTTATCGGCTTCAATAGCAAGGTCCAGCGCTTCCAGGAAATCCTTGCGTACTTTGAGCTTGGTTTGCTTGTGCGCCGTCATGTTCAGGCTCTTGAGTTGTTGGGCCATTTCCGTGGCCGTTGGCAGCAGTTGTTCGGCACCTACGATCTGGTCCAGGAAGCCCGCAGCCACAGCAGACGGGGGAGTGAACATTTCGGCATTGATGACAGCGCGTTGAAAGTGGGCGTTACCCAGACGGTTTCGCGCGAGGGTGATGCCTACTTGGTGCATGGTCATGCCAATCTTGACTTCGTTGAGACCGATGTTGAAAGGACCTTCCACACCGATGCGGTAATCAGCCGATAGCAACAAGAATGCTCCTTTGGCCACGGCATGGCCTGGGCAGGCAATAACGATGGGGTATGGATGGGCGAGCATGCGGCGTGCCAAAGTCGAACCTGCGGTTACGAGGTCTATGGCATTCTGCCGACCGGAAAGCATGGTTTTCAGGTCGTAGCCGCCGCTGAGGATGCCAGGTTGGCCGGTCACTACCACCACCGCCTGGTTTGCCTCGGCTTGGTCGAGTGCGGTGTTGAAATCGGCAATCAATTGGTGGGATATGGCGTTGACTTTGCCATTGCATAGTGTCAGAGTGGCTACGCCGTCTATCAGGTTGTAAGTAACTAGCTGTTCGTTCATGGTGTCTTCTTTGTAAAAGATAAAGGCAATAAATGCGTAGGTTTAACGCTGCGTGCATGGAATGCGTTGGTTTCTATTCTTGCCCAAACGCATCGCCCATCTCCCTTGCACGGTGTTGCGCTGCATGCAGGGCTGTTGTAAAAACGTGTTTCAAATGGTTGTCTTCCATCGAGGTAATGGCTGCATGCGTGGTGCCGCCCTTGGATGTTACCCGTTGGCGCAAGATTTCTGGTGGATCGGATGAAGCGCGGGCCAGTTCGCCCGCGCCAATGAACGTGGCTACGGTCAACTTATGGGCTTGCTCATGCGTCAACCCCATTTCGATGCCTGCTGCAGCCATGGTCTCCATGAAATAAAACATGTAAGCAGGGCCGGAGCCGGAGATGGCGGTTGCAGCATCAAGTTGTGATTCGTCACGCAACCACAGGTACTCTCCGGTGCTTGCTGCGATGCGCTCGATCTGCCCACGCTGGGACTCGGATACTGCTGCACGTGCGAATAGCGCGGTTATTCCTTTTCCAATGAGCGCAGGTGTGTTGGGCATGGCCCGTACGACGCGTTGGTTGCCAAGCCACTTGGCAATGGTGTCGCTGCGAATGCCCGCTGCCACACTGAGATGCAGGGCGTTTCTTGTGTATGGGCGGGCTGCAATGGCTGCTTCCTTTAACGACTGGGGTTTGACAGCCCAAACCACCAGGCTTGCCTGTTCCAAAGCAGGAGAGCACTGGTCTGTGACACGGATGCCGAATTGCTTGTGCAATTGTTCCTGCGCGCTGGGCAGTGGGTCCACCACGTCCAGTTGTTCAGCCGCAAAGCCTTGGCGCAACATTCCGCCAATCATGGCGCTGGCCATGTTTCCTCCACCTATAAAGACAATACGCTCGTTCATGGCATCTCAGTGTTTGGGTTGCTGCAAATGGGAGGTGGATTGTCGCAGGAGTGTATTGGCATGATTTTGCAGTTTGTGACATAAAAATGGAAAAAATGTCTGAAAGTGTAAAAAGTGATGGCATAATCGCGGGCTTCGCTCGAAATGAGCGCAGACTATCTGCCCAAATGAATGTGCATGAGTGGTTCATGTTGCAAACAGCGGGCCCAAGACTGGCTTGGTGTCGGTGCTGACCGTATTGGCAGTGTTGCTCCTGGTGCAAGTTGGGAATATTGAAATGATCCAGACAGAATCTCGATTGGAAGTTGCTGATAATACTGGCGCTAAATCCGTCTTGTGCATTAAAGTGCTCGGTGGTTCGCGTCGTCGTTATGCCAGCGTTGGTGACATTATTAAAGTGAGTGTCAAGGAGGCTGCTCCGCGCGGTCGTGTCAAAAAAGGTGATATTTACAGCGCGGTTGTGGTTCGTACTGCCAAGGGAATACGTCGCAGTGACGGTTCTTTGGTCAAATTTGATGGGAATGCGGCGGTGTTGCTCAATGCCAAGTTGGAGCCTATTGGGACGCGCATCTTTGGACCGGTGACGCGCGAGTTGCGTACAGAAAGGTTCATGAAGATTGTGTCTTTGGCTCCTGAAGTTTTGTGAGAGTATGTCATGAACAAGATTCGCAAGGGTGATGAGGTTGTTGTTATTGCCGGGCGTGACAAAGGTAAGCGCGGCAAGGTGTCTTCTCGCGAGAATGATTCCTATGTGGTTGTTGGTGGGTTGAATCTGGTGAAGAAGCATGTCAAGCCGAATCCGATGAAAAACACGGCGGGTGGTATCTTGGAGAAGGAAATGCCTTTGCATCAGTCGAATGTGGCAATATTTAATGTTGCGACGGGGAAGGCGGATCGGGTAGGTATCAAGGTGTTGGATGGTGGTAAGCGCGTGCGCGTCTACAAATCCACTGGTGAAGAAATTAAGGTGGCATGAATATGGCGCGCTTGCAACAACAATTTCGTGAAAAACTGGTGCCGGAGTTGATGGCCAAGTTTGGTTACAAGTCGGCCATGCAGGTTCCTCGGTTGACGAAAATCACTCTGAATATGGGTGTCGGCGAGGCTGTGGCGGATAAGAAGGTTATGGATAACGCAGTCGGTGATCTGACAAAAATTGCAGGTCAAAAGCCGGTAGTCACAAAATCAAGGAAGGCAATTGCGGGTTTTAAAATTCGTGAGAATCAGCCGATTGGTTGTATGGTGACTCTGCGCGGTGTGCGGATGTATGAGTTTCTGGACCGTTTTGTCACGGTTGCCTTGCCTCGTGTGCGTGACTTTCGTGGTATTTCAGGTCGGGCATTTGATGGTCGTGGCAATTACAACATCGGTGTCAAAGAGCAAATAATCTTCCCTGAAATCGAGTATGACAAGGTGGATGTTTTGCGTGGCCTTAATATAAGCATCACTACAACCGCCAAGACTGATGAAGAGTGCAAGGCGTTGCTGCTTGGCTTTCGTTTTCCGTTCAAGAATTGAGGTGTTTTGTGGCTAAGAAGGCTTTAATCGAGCGTGAGCTCAAGCGTGACAAGTTGGTTGCGAAGTATGCCAAGAAATACTCTGAACTCAAGGCAATTGCCGATGATTTCAAGCGAACCGATGCAGAGCGTATGACCGCGCGTCTTGGTTTGCAAAAAATTCCGCGTAACGCGAACCCGACTCGGCAGCGTAACCGTTGTGCCATCACGGGTCGTCCGCGCGGAACCTTTCAGCATTTTGGGCTGGGTCGGGCCAAAATACGTGAGATGGCATTCGTCGGAGAGATTCCCGGCGTTGTCAAGGCCAGTTGGTAAGCGGCAGGAGAATTCAGTATGAGTATGAGTGATCCCATTGCCGATTTGTTAACCCGCATTCGTAATGCGCAAATGGTGGCCAAGGCGGTTGTATCGGTGCCGTCTTCCAAGGTGAAAGTTGCCATTGCCCAAGTCTTGAAAGATGAGGGGTATATTGATGGCTTTAAAGTTTCTGTGACCGGCGGTAAGGCTGAGTTGGAGATACTTCTCAAGTATTACGCAGGTCGCCCGGTTATCGAGCGCATAGAGCGGGTCAGTCGTCCTGGTTTGCGTGTGTATCGTGGTAGTTCTGCCATACCGCAAGTTCAGAATGGTCTTGGAGTTGCAATTGTGACAACTCCGAAGGGTGTTATGACTGATCGTAAGGCGCGTGCCTCCGGTGTTGGTGGCGAAATTTTGTGCTATGTCGCCTGAGTTTGGGCCTGGAGGAGAAATTTAATATGTCTCGTGTGGGTAAATTACCGGTAATGGTTCCTGCTGGCGTTGATGTTTTGGTGCAGGGGGATCAGATTAGTGTCAAGGGTGCTGGAGGGGCTTTGCAATTGAAGCTCAATTCCCTGGTGTCTTTGGTGAATGATGCTGGAAAACTGAGTTTCAAGCCGATAAACGATTCTCGTGCAGCGGATGCCATGTCGGGAACTATGCGCCAGTTGGTGAACAACATGGTTATTGGCGTGACAAAGGGGTTCGAGAAGAAAATGAGTCTGGTTGGAGTGGGTTACAAAGCCCAGGCCGCTGGAGCAAAATTGAATTTGTCTGTGGGGTATTCGCATCCGGTGAATATCGATATGCCTGCGGGAATTGTAGTTGCGACGCCATCGCCAACCGAGGTTGTGATAAAAGGCGCTGATCGTCAACGTGTTGGTCAGGTTGCTGCTGAAATTCGTGCTGTGCGTCCTCCAGAGCCTTATAAGGGTAAGGGGATACGTTATGCCGATGAGAAGATCGCAATCAAAGAGACCAAGAAGAAATAAGGAGCTGCAATAATGTTGACAAAAAAAGAGCAGCGCTTGCGCAGGGCGCGGCAAACCAGGATTCGCATTGCCGCTCAGGATGTTGCGCGGTTGACGGTGAATCGTACAAATTTGCACATTTATGCCAGCGTGATTTCCAGCGATGGTGCCAAGGTGCTGGTTGTTGCTTCGACTGTTGAGCCGGAAGTGCGTACGGTGCTTGGGGTTGGTGGAAAAGGCGGCAATATCGCTGCAGCACAGATGATTGGCAAGCGTGTGGCGGAAAAGGCGAAGGCGGCTGGTATTGAAAAAGTCGCATTTGATCGTGCGGGCTTTGCGTACCATGGCCGCGTCAAAGCGTTGGCGGATGCGGCACGTGAAGCGGGTTTGCAGTTCTAAGCGGATCGGGAATTACAAATGGCTAAAGTTCAAGCGAAGATGCAGGGTAAGACCGACGGACCAGAGGACGGTCTGCGGGAGAAAATGATTGCGATTAATCGCGTGACCAAAGTGGTGAAGGGTGGGCGAATTCTGGGATTCGCTGCTTTGACCGTTGTTGGTGACGGTGATGGCCGCATCGGTATGGGTAAGGGCAAGTCAAAGGAAGTGCCTGCCGCCGTGCAAAAAGCGATGGAAGAAGCGCGTCGTAACATGATCAAGATTTCGCTTAAAAATGGCTCCATTCACCATAAGGTGAAGGGCCATCACGGGGCAGCCAGTGTCATGATGATGCCGGCCCCGAAGGGGGCGGGAATCATCGCTGGCGGGCCGATGCGTGCGGTGTTTGAGGTTGTCGGTATTACGGACATCGTGGCCAAGAGCCATGGTTCCACGAATCCCTACAACATGGTTCGTGCAACATTGGATGCGCTATCGGTGTCGACTACGCCGGCAGAGGTTGCTGCGAAACGCGGCAAGACGGTGGAAGAACTCTTTGTTTGATTGATGGGTACATGAGCATGGCTGCACAGCAAACCGTAAAAATCCAATTGGTGCGTAGCCCCATTGGTTGTAAAGAGTCTCATCGCGCGACTGTTCGTGGTCTGGGATTGCGAAAAATTCGTAGCACACGTGAATTGGTGGATACGCCGGAGGTGCGTGGAATGATTAACAAGATCAGTTATCTGGTCCGGGTGCTCTAAGGGTAGAACAATGAAACTCAATAGCATTAAGCCTGCAGAGGGTGCCAAACACAGCAAGCGCCGCGTCGGTCGTGGCATTGGTTCAGGGTTGGGGAAAACAGCGGGTCGTGGCCACAAAGGCCAACGCTCCAGGGCCGGGGGCTATCACAAGGTCGGATTCGAAGGTGGTCAGATGCCCATGCATCGGCGTTTGCCGAAGCGTGGCTTCAAGTCGCGCTCTTTGCAATTCAATGCAGAGGTTACGCTAGGGGTGTTGAGTACCTTGGGTGTGACAGAGGTGGATGTGTTGACGCTGAAGGAAGCTGGATTGGTTGACCAGTTGACAAAGGTTGTCAAGGTTGTCAATACTGGTTCCTTGGCGAAAGCAGTGAATCTCAAAGGTATTGCTGTCAGTGCCTCTGCCAAGCTTGCGATAGAAGCTGCCGGCGGCAGCGTCTCTTGATACCGAATATTTTGAGGTGTCAGTGGTAACTTCCGCAGCACAAATGGCAAAGACGGGCAAGTTTGGCGATTTGCGTCGTCGGTTGGTTTTTCTGTTGCTGGCGTTGGTGGTATATCGTGTCGGGGCGCATATTCCTGTTCCAGGAATCGACCCCGCACAGTTGCAACAACTTTTCAAAGGGCAGCAGGGCGGCATTCTGAGCTTGTTCAATATGTTTTCTGGTGGAGCGTTGTCGCGCTTTACTATCTTTGCATTGGGAATAATGCCCTATATTTCGGCGTCGATCATCATGCAATTGATGACGTATGTTCTGCCGACCTTTGAGCAAATAAAGAAGGAAGGCGAGGCGGGGCGGCGCAAAATTACGCAGTACACCCGGTATGGCACCCTGGGTTTGGCGTTGTTTCAGTCTTTGGGTATTGCTTTGGCGCTGGAGTCTTCGGCTGGCTTGGTGATTGCACCTGGTTTTGGATTCAGGCTGACGTCGGTTGTCACCTTGACGGCCGGGACCATGTTCCTGATGTGGTTGGGTGAGCAGATCACCGAACGGGGTTTGGGTAATGGTATTTCGATACTGATTTTCGGTGGTATTGCTGCTGGTTTGCCAAATGCGATAGGCGGCTTGCTTGAACTGGTTCGTACCGGGGCAATGAGTATTATCATTGCGTTGCTGGTGGTTGTTCTGGTTGGTGCGGTCACGTACTTCGTGGTATTTGTCGAGCGTGGGCAGCGCAAGATTCTTGTTAATTATGCAAGGCGTCAGGTAGGTAACAAGGTATATGGGGGGCAGTCGTCTCATTTGCCTTTGAAGTTGAATATGGCAGGGGTTATTCCTCCGATTTTTGCTTCCTCGATTATCTTGTTGCCGGCGACGATTGCAAACTGGTTTAGTTCGGCTGATTCCATGCGTTGGTTGAAGGATATATCCAGCACATTGAGTCCTGGGCAGCCGGTTTATGTCATGTTATACGCTGCGGCCATTGTGTTTTTCTGTTTCTTTTATACGGCACTGGTTTTTAATAGTCGTGAGACTGCGGAAAATCTGAAAAAAAGTGGAGCATTTATTCCGGGGATTCGGCCTGGTGATCTGACCGCAAAGTATATTGACAAGATTTTGGTGCGACTGACATTGGCGGGTGCTATTTACATCACCTTTGTTTGTCTGTTGCCGGAGTTTCTGATCTTGAAGTACAACGTGCCATTCTATTTTGGTGGCACTTCGCTTCTGATTATCGTGGTTGTCACCATGGATTTCATGGCGCAGGTTCAGAATTACATGATGTCGCAGCAGTATGAGTCGCTTCTAAAAAAGGCCAACTTTAAGTCCTCTTGAAAGGCGGTGAATTCGAATGTCGAAAGATGATGTAATTCAAATGCAGGGTGAGGTAATTGAGAATCTCCCCAATGCCACCTTTCGGGTCAAGCTGGAGAATGGCCACGTTGTATTGGGGCATATTTCCGGAAAGATGCGCATGCATTACATCCGGATTTTGCCTGGCGACAAGGTGACCGTTGAATTGACACCTTACGACCTGAGCCGCGCGCGTATCGTGTTTCGGGCAAAGTGAACAAAGTGAATAGTGTACGTTTCGTTCGAAATAGTTTTAGGAGAAAAATATGAAAGTTTCGGCTTCAGTCAAAAAGATTTGTCGTAACTGTAAGATCATCCGTCGTAAAGGGATCGTGCGTGTGATTTGTACAGACGCGCGGCACAAGCAACGGCAGGGTTAATTGCAAGAGTTTTAGAGGACGAAAATGGCACGTATAGCTGGCATCAATATTCCGCCGCAACAGCATGCCGAGATTGGCTTGACCGCCATATTCGGTATTGGTCGCAGTCGCGCACGCAAGATTTGCGAGGCGTGTGGAATTGCTTATTCAAAAAAGGTCAAGGATTTTACCGACGGTGATCTGGAGAAAATTCGCGACCAGATTGCGCAATTTACCATCGAGGGTGATTTGCGTCGTGAAACGACGATGAACATCAAGCGGCTGATGGATATCGGTTGTTATCGTGGCTTCCGCCATCGTCGCGGTTTGCCTGTTCGTGGTCAACGTACGCGAACCAATGCCCGTACCCGCAAAGGGCCACGCAAGGCTGCCGCTGCCTTGAAGAAATAAACATAACCGGAAGATTTTATGGCAAAAGCTCCTTCAAGTAGCGCTGCGCAGCGCGTGCGCAAAAAGGTCCGCAAAAATGTCGCGGATGGTATCGCGCACGTTCATGCATCGTTTAATAATACCATTATCACCATTACGGATCGTCAGGGGAATGCGCTGTCGTGGGCGTCTTCTGGTGGCCAAGGTTTTAAAGGGTCACGCAAATCAACTCCGTTTGCTGCCCAGGTCGCGTCAGAAGTGGCTGGGCGTGCAGCCCTGGAGCAGGGTATAAAGAATCTTGATGTTGAAATCAAAGGCCCAGGCCCCGGACGTGAATCGTCGGTTCGCGCCTTGGCCGCCTTGGGTATCCGGATCAATATGATTGCTGACGTGACACCCATTCCTCATAATGGTTGCAGGCCACAAAAACGCCGTCGCATCTAAGTTATTAACAAGCCCACCGCCGGCAGGAGCTGCCGGCTCCCGCATTTTTTGTGCGGCAGATGACATAAAAGGAAGATCAAGTGGCACGCTATCTCGGCCCCAAGGCCAAACTCTCTCGTCGTGAAGGTACGGACCTGTTTCTCAAAAGCGCCCGGCGCGCTATAGGGGATAAGGCAAAGTTCGATTCAAAACCCGGTCAACATGGGCGCACGTCGGGTGCCCGGACCTCTGACTACGGATTGCAGTTGCGCGAAAAGCAGAAGGTCAAGCGCATGTATGGCATTTTAGAGCGCCAGTTCCGTCGTTATTTTGAGGAGGCGGATCGTCGCAAGGGCAACACCGGCGCGAATCTGTTGTCCCTGTTGGAATCCCGTCTGGATAATGTGGTTTATCGTATGGGTTTTGGTTCCACCCGTGCCGAGGCGCGTCAAATGGTTTCGCATAAAGCCATCACTGTGAATGGTAATGCGGTCAATATTCCCTCCTACCAAGTCAAGCCTGGTGACGTTCTGGCAGTTCGTGAAAAATCCAAAAAGCAAAACCGGGTGATCGAGGCCTTGCAATTGGCGCAGCAGGTTGGTTTTCCCTCCTGGGTTGAGGTGAGCAGCGACAAGGCGGAAGGTACGTTCAGGTCAATACCGGATCGTGACCAGTTCGGTGCTGATATTAACGAATCTTTGATCGTTGAATTGTATTCACGTTGATTGGTATTTGAATCATTGAAATCGTACCTTGACTGCGGGGTACTCAGTCAAGGCGCTTCATCAGCCTTTTCGACAGAATTGGTCGAGGGTATTGAGGGAAGGTATGTATGCAGAATAATTTGCTTAAACCCAAATCCATCAGCGTTGAACAACTAGCCAGCAATCGTGCAAAGGTGGCGCTTGAGCCGTTTGAACGTGGTTATGGGCATACGCTTGGAAATGCATTGCGCAGGGTTTTGTTGGCGTCAATGCCGGGGTACGCTGTAACCGAGGTTACCATTGCGGGTGTGTTACATGAGTATTCTTCCATTGACGGTGTTCAAGAGGATGTTGTTCATATACTTTTGAATTTGAAGGGAGTTGTTTTCAAACTCCATAATCGCGAAGAAGTGACCCTGAGTTTGCGCAAGGATACGGAAGGTGTTGTGTCCGCTGCTGATATTCAGGTTCCACATGATGTCGAGATCATTAATCCGGGGCATGTGATTGCCAATTTATCCCAGGGCGGAAAACTGGATATGCAGATCAAGGTCGAAAAAGGCCGTGGTTATGTGCCGGGTACCATGCGTCGGCATGGTGATGAGCCGAATAAATCCATTGGTCGTATTGTTCTTGACGCATCTTTCTCTCCGGTCAGGCGTGTCAGCTACACGGTGGAGAGTGCACGTGTGGAGCAGCGCACGGACCTGGATAAGTTGGTCGTCGAAATTGAAACAAACGGTGCAGTGTCTGCAGAGGAGGCTGTTCGGGCTTCTGCCAAGATACTGGTCGAGCAACTGGCGGTATTTGCCCAGTTGGAGGGCAGTGAGCTGACTGCATTTGACGCGCCGAGTTCACGTGGCAGCGCCCAGTTCGATCCGATATTATTGCGCCCGGTGGATGAGCTGGAGTTGACGGTCCGATCCGCCAACTGTCTCAAGGCCGAAAATATATACTATATTGGCGATCTGATTCAGCGCACTGAAAACGAGCTTCTCAAAACCCCGAACCTGGGGCGCAAATCTTTGAATGAAATCAAGGAAGTGCTGGCATCACGTGGTTTGACACTGGGGATGAAGCTGGAAAGCTGGCCCCCTGCGACGCTGGAAAAGCGTTGAGTCAAGGCACATAACGCATAACTTGGCAGGGCAGTACCTTATCCGGCTGCCCGTTTAATAATTAAAGGAAATATTACCATGCGGCATGGACACGGACTACGTAAACTTAATCGCACCAGCGCACATCGCTTGGCGATGTTGCGTAACATGATGAATGCATTGATTGAACATGAGATTATCAAGACGACACTTCCGAAAGCCAAGGAATTGCGTCGTGTTATTGAGCCCATGATTACCTTGGCAAAGGAAGCGAGCGTCGCGAATCGCCGTCTGGCATTTGACAGGTTGCGTGACCGTGACAGCGTTACCAAGCTCTTTGACGTGTTGGGTCCACGTTTCAAGGTGCGTCCCGGGGGCTATACACGCATTTTGAAGATCGGTTTCAGGGTTGGTGATAATGCACCCATGGCCTTGGTCGAATTGCTGGATCGTCCTGAAAAAGTTGATGCAACTGAGGCGGGGGCGCAGGCACAATAGGCGTATAATCGATAACGCGGAGTGGAGCAGCTTGGTAGCTCGTTGGGCTCATAACCCAAAGGTCGTTAGTTCAAATCTAACCTCCGCAACCAGTTAAATCAAGGACTTACTTGAACATCGCGCTCACTTTATGTGAGCGTTTTGCTTTATAGCCTATCGGTAGCCCAAAAATAGCCCGTTCATAGCCTACACATTTTTTGGAATTGGGTGTTTTTGGGTGTTTTGAATCGCCCCAGGTTTTGAGGGGGCTGTTTGGTTAATGTGAAACCGGTTTCTCGGTGGTTTTCTCGGCGCGCTGTCGGTAGTATTGTGCATCGGCTTCGGCGGGTGGGATATGGCCTATAGCCGGTGGGTTCAAAAAATTGCTTGTTGTTGAACCAGTTGGACCTCTTGACGCTTTACCCATCCCATCAAGGTTGTTGCTGAACAACCAATCTTTGGAGTAATCGACTCCACCGTCAACCATAAGACATTGCTGCTACAGTAGCTCACACTTTCTCCTGCGTATCGCTTGCAGCTGCCGTACCTTTTTCATCGGCAACGGCTTCGGCGTGTGCCACCACGGTTTTGGGGCGCCTGAACCAGTAGCCGCCCGTGCTGTAGCACTCCCAGCCCCATTTGATCCAGCGCAGCAAGGCACCCGCCAGCCACAGCGCCCAGAGCAGCATGGCCACGCGGTAGGCCAGTACCGGCACCGACAGCACCCAGGCCGAGGTGGTGGCATCGCGCACCCGGTCTTCGTACCAGTGCAGATGCCAAGCGTCCGACCCGTTGCCCTGGATCAACAGGTCAGGGTAGCCGCGCAAGCCGGTATGCACGGTGCCAAAGATGGTGAAAATGGCGACAAGCGTCCAGATAGCCAACAAAATCTGCATGGCATTGAAGGCCCAGGGCTTGAAGGGGAAGTCTGATGGTGAACCGGCGCGCCGACGCACGTTGAGCGCCATGAACCAGCCGACCACCACGACCACCCAGGCCACACTGGACTGCAACAGGCCCACACCGAGCAACAGCCAGGACACCACTCCCAGCGGTGTCAAGGACGAGCGCCCCAGCACGACGGCAAACAAACCCACCGCCAGCAGCAAGCCCCAGAACAGCACCGCCGGGCCGATACTGGCGCCCCCCATGGCCAGAACCACCCGGTCGCGCGGCACGTTCAGGTGCAGCACATCGTTGACTGCGGATTGCCCCAGCCCCAGCGCTGCGGTGCTGAACATCTCGTCCATGCCCCGCGCTTCGCGCCAGTTGAGCTTGACCGACAGAGCACCGGGCACCAGGGGGATGCGCAGTTTGCGCCCCTCCGGCTGGATCGGCTGCACCTGGCCGTTGATGGCGACTTCCAGCAATTGAACGTTTTCCGGCAGCTCCAGGCTATAGGTACCGCCCTGACCGCTACGCAAGGACAGCGTGGCCGTTACGTCGGTGGCGCGCTGGCCGGGTGTCACCGTGGTGACGATGCTGTCAATCGTCAGGGTTTGCCCGGCTTCCCCGGCGGGTTTGCTGATGGTGATGCTGACTTCTTCACCCGGCCATGGCTGCCAGCGCGGCTGCCAGTGCTCGCCACTCTGGTACAAAACGGGTGCAATTCCGCCCAATGTGACATGCCATTGGGTCGAAGCATCCAGGCTCCAGACCTCGATCTGGTTGGTTTCTTTGGTGCTGAGGAGCTTGAGCGTGGGCGTATCCTGGAGCGTGCTGGAAAACGCGCTGCTGTCTTCGCTGCCCAGTTGCACCAGGGCATACCCGTCTTCGACGCGCACGGATGGATCGTTCACCGCCTCACCTTCGAGCAAGCGCACCTTGACTGTCACCGGCGCCCTGCTGGGTGCGATCCGGCTGATGCGGGTGTCGAGCGTGCGGCGCGCGCCCAGGTGCACGCTGCGCGCCACACTGACCAAAGGCGCCAGCGAGTCGCGCTGCGTTTGCTGGTTGCTGGCATCCGTTGGTGCCGCCGTCGATTCGGCGCTGCCCTGGCGCGATAGCGTCAAGGCGCCGCTGGCCAAGCCACGTGCATCCAGCCCGGCCAGGGTCCAACCCTTGAGCTGGGTTCTGACCGCACGCGCGGCCATCGGTAGCCCCAGTTGCACCGTGGCGCTGTCACCCACCTCGGAATCGAGCACCACCTGCGACACGCCCTTGTCGAGCTTGAGCCAGAGGATGCCATCGTCACCCCGCGCGAGCGCTGCGGGTTTGCCATCGACCAGGACCGCTGCGGGTTGCCACTGCCCGGACTTGCCCGGCAGCGGCACCATGGTGCTGGCCAGGGCATGCAGTTCCATACGGAGCTGCACCCGCGCGCCGTCGGCAAGCACGGCCAGTCTGGCCAGCTCGGCGCACTGCGGCTGGCAGTCGGGCGCGGCGGTGAGTTTGTCCCGGAGTTCATCCAGCAGCGACTGTGCAGGGGGCTGCGGGGGGACGGTTTGTGCCACAAGGTTTCCCGGTTGGTAGGCCGCCAACACCAGCAACACCACCGCCGCCGCGCCGAACCTGCGCCGCAACCAGCCGGGCAGAAGGTTCAATCCGCCAAAACGCTCTGGCCGTTGCGGCGTTTTGGGCCGCGTACCAGCGATGGACAATACCGCTGCCAGCATCAGCAGCAAACTGCCCAGGCGCAGCGCCACCGTTCCGGCTGGCGGCAACAGGAACAAGGATAGCTCCTGCGCCGACTCCAGCGGCCCCTGCCAGCCCAGTGCGTGCGTGTGCCAATGCCAGTTGGGCAAGCCAGGGCCGGTTTGCACCTTGGCGTTGGGGTCAATTTCCGCCAGATCGCGCACCACCTTACGCCCCGCGCCGGAGTAAATATTCGTACCCGATTGCGCCTTGCGCTTCTCCAGCCCGCTTTGCTCCCGTTCGTCCGTTTCCTGGATGCTGGCGTTAGAAGCAACTTTGCCTTCCTCGTTACGGCGCAAAGCGTCAACAGCCTCTGCGGCGGGTGCCGGTGCAGGTGCGGCTGCTGGGGGTGCGACCGCCACATCCTCGCTCTTGTCTACCATCCGGTACGCATGGGGACGGCCTTTTGCGCCGCCTTGGGCCTCGCCTTGCGTCAGCCAAGCCTGTTCGAGCGTCGGATGCAGCGAGAGCCGTATCTGCTCGACGGCGTAGGACAGCAGCAGCAACAGAATCACCACCAGGCTGATGCGCTTGCCCGCCAGCGCCACTTTGCGCAGTCGGCCTTCCGGCAACACCTGGGTGGCGGCCAGCAATGCCAGGAATGCGATCCACATCAGGCGCGGTGCCCCTGGCATGTGCCAGGACAACACCAGCGCCGCCCCCAGCGACACGCCCGCGCGCCAGCCCGCCAGCTTGAATGCCGCCAGGGTGGACAACAGCACAAAAAATAAATCCCACAGATTCCAGGCCTCGACCCACGACCCCTGCGCCACATCCACACCCTGCGCATGCAGCAAACGCCAGCCCGGCGGCAAGTGCAGTGTGGCAGCGGCCTGATTGAAATCCGAGGTCCAGCCACTGGCGGGCAGGGTGCGCAGACTCCCCTCCACGCGGCTATCGGCATTGATACGGGCGACTCCGTTGCGCACCTCGATGCCCAGGGGGCCATCGGCTTGCAGGCGCGTCACCGGCTGGTCCTGCGCATCAACCGAAGCCCGGCCCAGCACCGCCGGAGGCAGCATTTCCAGGCGCCAGGAGCGGGATAAGGTGCCGCCGATCTCGTCGTGCATGGTGTAGCCCGTGCCGCCAAAATCGAGCCATATCTGGCGGTTGATCGTCAATTGGTCCGGGTTGGGCTGCGGATTGCCTCGGCGCGTTTCCACCAGCTTCAGCCGCTCGCCCGGCCTGAGCCGGTAGGCCGGGTGGACTTTCCAGGACGGTGGCAGTGGAATCTGGCGTGGATCAATGGATACGGCGCCTTCGACCGTGACCATGCGCAAATCGCTGCGGCTGGCAAACGACCAGACCTCTTCAGCGGTCTGCTCGCCCGCCTGTGGCAGCGCCAGCTCGGTGGTGGGCGCCATCAAACGCCCCTTGATCTCGATGGGCCAGTTGCCCGCACGCGCTTGCAGCTTGAGCATATTACCCTCCAGCCTGGCGGGCAAGGCACTGTGGATGGACTCCGCAATAAATCCCTCCAGCAGCGCGGTGGGCAACTGGATTTCACGCGGCGAACCGGCCACAGCCAAGTCAAAATGGGTGGTCAGGCGCAGCGGAATATCGTCCTGAATCAGCCGGTAGGTGCGCACCGCCAGCGCATCCTGGCTCGGTTGCGCCACAGCTGCCGCCGCCTCACGCAGCCAGACTCGGCCCTCGCCATCGGCAAGCGGATCAACGGCCTTGCCCAGCACCGTCAAGCGCACGACCCCGGCGGCTTTGGGCAGCATCAGGTTTTGCGGCATTTCCGTCCAGGGCACGGTGCCGGTGATAGTGTGCGCACCAGGGGGCAGCACCACCACTGGACGCGAATCTTTCAGCACCACCGGCAGCGGCTGCTTAAGCGATGAAACCGATAACACATCCTGCGGCCAGAATTCGACTTCGCCTGGCAGCTCCACTTCCGCCGCTCCACCGAATACCTGCACCTCCAGGCGAAACGCCGCCCCTTGCGCGCCGGCCTGCACGCCCAGCTGCGACGGCCAGACGCACTGCCGAGTTTGCGCTTCGTTGTACGCCGTGGGGCATTTCAATGTTTCGTGCCCGTGCAACACCCACGGCACCCAGGGTTTCAACACGTCAGGGACCGCTTCTGGCGGCAAGGGGGCGGCACCGGCAAGGCTTGCTGACAGCAGCCACAAACACACCCAGAACGCTTTGAATCCCACAGTTTTCATCATGCCCCCACATAGCCATCGAAAGGCGCCGATTTTGCATGATTGCACGCAGGCAGTGACGCTCTGACGCGCGGGTGTCGCGAACAGGTGAGGGCAGACCTCACCCGACGCGACTTAGCGTACCTGGATTCTTGACAACGGCACTATCTCGTCGTCATCGCTTCCATATCCGTCGTAGCGAATGTGGTAGTTTGCTCCGTCCTTCTTCAGAACTCGCCCTGGATACCAATCGCCTTTCCAGAGAACCTTTATTTTTAGCCTCTCTGGACCCACCCATTCGTCATCGTCACTTGTATAGCCGATGTAGGTGATTTTGCATTTGTCTGGATTGGCTTCGGTGATTTTTGCCTTGTACCAGTCGCCCTTCCAGAGTACCTGGGTATTTCTGCCTACCGTGCATAGCTCAGCTAATGCAGACGAAGACATGGTGAGAAAAATGGCGGTTAGTCCAAGAATCTTTACGAACTTTTGCTGCTTCATATTCTTCCAAAAAATGCGTTTCCCTGGCATATGCACAGTGCCTGGATGTTAACTTTGAAACTCCTGGAAGGTGTAGGCAGGTCGAAATCAGGTTATTTGCCGTCGCCAACAAAGGCTTCCATGCGAGGCAGTCGAGACGGTCTGTTTCACCGTTCATGTGCCATTTTTGGTTTTCCTGGCGTATCGTCGGAACAGCCCTGCTGACAGCGGGTCCGAATCGCTGGTTTTGCTCTCAGGGTGTGCGTCCACCCAAAACCATTATTCTCCTGATTCAATAGCTGTCCCCGCTTGTCCCATAAGCCTTGCAGGCCAATTAGCGCCAAAAAATTCGTCATAAACCGGCAAAAACCAGCCGTCTGGCCGCCTGGCGGGGCGCAAGGGGTGGGTACGAGGGATAAAAAAATGGGAGAATCTGGCTGTAGCCATTATGGAATGTGCGGGGGAAGCTATTAATTAGTGAGTTCAGGTACGCGTTGAACCTGGGCCATGTCAGTCCCGAAATGGCGAAGATGCCTGGATCACTTTCTCCAGCGCCCCAGGCTGGTCGCAGGTGACCACCAGACGCTGCGGCATGCTGCGCAGCCAGGTCAGCTGGCATTTGGCATTTGGCGGCGACGCAGCGCTCGCGCAGGGTGGCCAGCAGGGCCGCGTCGGGTTGTGTTTGTATATCCAATTTCATATCACCCGTGATATTAAAACTACCCAAGCCGCACTACAAATGCTCCCCGCAAGCCCGTGTGGCACGTTTTTAGCCTGAATTTGGCCTCAAATCAGGCATCAAATCAGCCTGTATACCCCGTGGGACAAGCGGGGACAGCTACTTAAAATGTAGTAAAAGAAGCAATGCATCACATGTGAATCGCACCCGTCGCCATCCTTGACCAGCACGGCCTTGCCCGATGGCGTGGCGCCGGGTGGATGGGCATACAGGAAGGCGGTGCATGGCGATGATGCGCTGGCTTTCGCACCATCCATAAGACACCCACACGTATGGCGTACCTGCAAAAGCGGACGTTAGAATCCGCCAATGTATACCCCTCCCTCGCCTTCCACACAGCATCAGGCGCTGTACCAGTCGATTCTCCGGCAGGCCGCTGCCGATGGCAGCGCCTTGATGGGCCGTCTGGTGGTAGCGGCCATCCGGGACTTGCAGGCGCGCGCCAGCGTTGCCAAGACCCGCTACGAACGCGATACGCTGGCAAATCAAGGCAGCTTGCTGCAAAACAAGGACGCGCACATGCGTGCCCTGTACACCAAGGCGTTGTCGCAAGCCTTTACCAACCCGGAACCGCGCAAAAAAGCCACCCTCTTGCCGATGGCAGCGATCAACTTTGAGCAGCTGGAGCTGATGGACGAGCATCAGGTGCAAGAAAGCGTGGCCGTTGCCCATGCACAACAGGCAGCCTTGCAAGCAGCAGATAGCAGCCTGGCAGACCTGAATACCCTGATCTGCGCCGCACAGGGACTGCACAGCGTCCGCCCGGAAAGCAATCCTTTGCGCACCGAAGCCTACGTCAGCGCGCTCAAGAGCGTGATGGACCAGATGGACGTTCCCGACCCCGTGCGCATGGGCTGGTTGACCAGCATGAGCGCGGCACTGGGGCCTGAGCTGCACGCCCTGTACCAGACCCTGAGCAACCAGCTGCGCCAGCAAGGCGTGATGGCGGTCGGCTACACGGTGGCGCAGGCTCCGGCAAGCACGACGCGCGCTGCAAGCCAGCATGGCAGTGCGTCCGCAGGCACGCCGCAAGCCCCTCTCCACCACGCCCCGGCCCCCGCGCCGCAACGTGCGCGGGAAGAGGATGAAACGCTTTTGACCCTGGACAAATTACGCAGCCTGCTGGCAGGGGAGCTCGATGCACCACCGCCCCCGGCAAATCGCCTGCAATCGTTTTCGCAGCAGTTTGACCGGCAATTCGGCGATAACCAGCCCCAGGCGTCCGCATCCGGCTTTTCCTCCACCATGCCTGCTGCGCTGGAGGCACTGGCGGACATGCAGCAAATTGACCAGGTGGTGCAGCGCCTGGAGCACCGCCGCCATGGACAGCCACACAATGGCGATGATGGTGATGATTCGCCGGTTGAGGCGATACGGGATGTCCTGCGGCGCAGCGCCACCAGCGTGGCACAAGGGCTGAGTCTGGAAGTCGTCACCCTGATGGTGGCCAACATCGTGCGCAATCCGCGCTTGCTCCAACCGATCCAGCAGCTGGTTGCCGAACTCGAACCCGCACTCCTGTTACTGTCCCTGGTTGATCCACGTTTTTTCACCGACAAGACGCACCCCGCCCGCGAGCTGCTACAGGAAATCACCGACCGCAGCCTAGCCTACGCATCAGAACAGGCCAGCGGTTTTGCCGAATTTCTGGCAGATTTGCAGCAAGCCGTCGAGCCGCTGAACAACGGCACGATTGAAAACGCCGAACCTTTTGAACAGGCATTGAACAAACTGCGTATCAGCTGGCAACACAGCGCCTTGGACAAACAATACGACCGTGACGAGGCGGTGCGTGCCTTGCAACACGCCGAACAGCGCAACCTGCTGGCCACCAGCATTGCCCAGGAGGTTGAACGCCACCCCAGCGCACCCGACGTACCCCAGGTGGTGCTGGATTTTCTCTGCGGCCCCTGGGCGCAGGTGGTAGCGCAGGCACGCCTTACCGAAGGCACCGACTTCAAGGCAGCGCAAAAATACCATGCCCTGATTGCCGATCTGCTCTGGAGCGCCAATCCCGCGCTGACACGCAACAATATTGCCAAACTGACCCGTCTGGTTCCCCAGCTCCTGGGCTCCTTGCGCGAGGGACTGAACACCATTCATTACCCGACTACCAAGGCCAGTGCGTTCCTGGCCGTACTGGTCGGTTTGCACCAGCAGGCCTTTCGTGGCATCAGCAAACCAGCCGTACAACCGCAGGCGGCGCCCGCCCCCGCCGTGCAGGCGCCAGCGCCAACGCCAACGCCACTTGAGGAGCTTGCAGTCCGGGAAGACGACCCGTGGGTGGCACCCGCCGAGGCCAAGGCCTCGAACTTCATGGAGTGGACGGAGCTGCCGGCACCGACACCGGCACCAGAACCGGCAATGGCACCCGCCATCCAGGAGGAGATCGACACCTGGCCTCTGGGAACCTGGGTTGAACTGCTTGTCAACGAACGCTGGGTGCGCACCCAACTGACCTGGGCCAGTCAGCAGGGTTCGCTATTTTTGTTCACCAGCGCGTCCGGCACCACACAGTCCATGACACGCCGCTCGCGTGACAAACTGATTCAATCGGATCGCCTACGCCTGGCCACAACGCAGACGGTGGTGGATGGCGCACTCGACGCGGTCGCCAGCATCGCCATGCGCAACAGCGTGGACACCACGTACTAAGCCAGCGCCTTGTTGATTTGCGCCAACACGTCCCTGGCGCTCGCAGGCACCGGAGTGCCGGGGCCAAAAATGCCCTTGACGCCAGCAGCATACAGAAAATCGTAATCCTGGTGCGGAATCACCCCACCAACAAATACCACGATGTCATCGGCGCCCTGCTTTTTCAGCTCGGCAATGATGGCTGGCACCAGGGTCTTATGGCCCGCCGCCAGGGTGGACACGCCCACGGCGTGCACGTCGTTCTCGATGGCCTGGCGCGCGCACTCTTCCGGTGTCTGGAACAAAGGCCCGATGTCCACATCAAAGCCCAGATCGGCAAAAGCCGTGGCCACCACCTTGGCGCCACGGTCATGCCCGTCCTGGCCTAATTTTGCGATCATCACGCGCGGACGCCGACCCTGTGCCTCGGCAAAGGCGTCGATGTCTTTTTTCAGCTGCTCCCACTGCTGCGCGCTGTTGCCCACGTCGTAGGCTGCGGCGTACACACCCGTCACCTTTTGCGTATCGGCACGGTGGCGGCCATAGACTTTTTCCAGCGCGTCGCTCACCTCACCCACCGTGGCACGCAGCCGAATGGCCGCAATGGACAATTCCAGCAGATTGCCGGTGTTCGACTGCGCTGCAGAAGTAAGAGCTGCCAGCGCACGTTCCACGGCGGCTGCATCGCGTTTGGCCCGAATTTCCTTCAGTCGTGCAATCTGCCCCTCGCGCACCGCCACGTTGTCAATCGCACGCGCTTCCACCACGTCTTCGGTCTTGAGCTTGTATTTGTTGACGCCGACAATCACGTCCTGCCCGCTGTCGATGCGCGCCTGCTTCTGCGCTGCCGCCGCTTCGATCTTGAGCTTGGCCCAGCCGCTGTCCACCGCCTTGGTCATGCCGCCCATGGCCTCGACTTCTTCGATGATTTTCCAGGCCGCATCCGCCATGTCCTGCGTGAGCTTTTCCATCATGTAGCTGCCCGCCCAGGGGTCAATCACGCTGGTGATGTGCGTTTCTTCCTGGATGATGAGCTGGGTGTTGCGGGCGATACGTGCCGAAAACTCGGTCGGCAGCGCGATGGCTTCGTCAAAGCTGTTGGTATGCAGGCTTTGCGTGCCGCCGAACACAGCGGCCATGGCCTCGATGGCGGTGCGCACCACGTTGTTGTATGGGTCCTGCTCGGTCAGCGACCAGCCACTGGTCTGGCAGTGCGTGCGCAGCATCAGCGACTTGGGATTCTGCGCATTAAAACCCTTCATGATGCGGCACCACAGCAAGCGTGCGGCGCGCATCTTGGCAACTTCCAGATAGAAGTTCATGCCGATGGCCCAGAAGAAGCTCAGGCGCCCGGCAAAATCGTCCACATCCAGCCCCGAAGCGATGGCGGTCTTGACATACTCCTTGCCGTCGGCCAGCGTAAAGGCCAGTTCCAGCGCCTGGTTGGCCCCGGCTTCTTGCATGTGGTAGCCCGAAATCGAGATCGAGTTGAACTTGGGCATGTGGCGGGCGGTGTAGCCAATGATGTCGCCAATGATGCGCATCGAGGGTGCGGGCGGGTAGATGTAGGTGTTGCGCACCATGAACTCTTTGAGGATGTCGTTCTGGATCGTCCCCGAGAGCTTGTCCTGCGCCACGCCCTGCTCTTCGGCAGCCACCACGTACCCTGCCAATACCGGCAGCACCGCGCCATTCATGGTCATGGAAACCGACACCTTGTCCAGCGGAATCTCGTTGAACAGTATCTTCATGTCCTCGACTGAATCAATCGCCACCCCCGCCTTGCCCACATCGCCCGTCACACGCGGGTGGTCCGAGTCATAACCCCGGTGCGTGGCCAGATCAAACGCGACCGAAACGCCCTGCCCGCCTGCTGCCAAGGCCTTGCGGTAGAACGCATTGGACTCTTCCGCCGTGGAAAAACCCGCATACTGCCGGATGGTCCAGGGACGCACTGCGTACATGGTGGCTTGCGGTCCGCGCAGGTAGGGCTCAAAACCGGGCAAGGTATCGGTATGCGCCAGATGGGCAGTGTCCGCTGCCGTGTACAAGGGTTTGACCGTGATGCCATCGGGCGTCGTCCAGTTCAGCGCATCGACATTGCCACCGGGAGCGGACTTGGCTGCGGCCTTGTTCCACGCCTCCAGGGTGGCGGATTTGAATTCATTTTTTGGGTCAGTCATGGCGGTCTCCGGTAGGTTGTTTGGTGCGCGGAAGATTCTAGCGGTGCGTACGGCGGTACACCAGGGCGGCGCGGATGCGCCCGATGGTATCTTCGAGCGGTGCCCTGGTGGACACTTCCAGCCCGATTTTGCGCGCGATGTCGTTGACCCGTGCCGGATTGAGCGGCATGCCACCGGCGTCGATGGCGGCAATCAGTTCCGCAGCCCGCTGCCATTCGGGCAAAGGGTCCTTGTCCGGCCCGAACCACGCCGTAAACCAGGCCACGAGCCAGGAAAACAGTTTACGAAGAGTATCAACGCTCCACATCACGCACTACACAAACTATCAAACTATTACACAAGGACTTGACAGCCGCACTCCAGCGCGATGGTGACGGGAGACACCTGGCGGGTCGTCCGGTTTTTGCGTACATGCAACACCAGCAAGGTGAGAGGATCAAAAACGATGACATCCTTGACGCCTTGCGACAGGTAAAAAGACGGCCCGATTTCCAGGTCCTTGGCTTCATACCCCTTGCTGACCACCTCGATGACCGCCTCGGGAAGCATGGTCAGAACCGAATCCTGCTCATCCTCACCGGGCTCCTGGCAAAAAATCGAAATATCCGGTCGCTTCAAGCCGTTGGGAAACTGCACGTACACATCCATGGCATGCACACAGCCACAGTCCGGCTGCGCACCGTCCGGGCGGGTGATGCCGCGCACAATGCGCTCCACGTGTTTTTGGTGGCGGTACACCGGCTGCGCCTCCCAGATGGCAAGGCCATTGGCGACTTCCAGGCGTATGCCCAGCGACTCGGCCTGAAGCAGCATGGGGGGCAGGCTCATGGAGAGGTCAACTGCTCAACGCCTCAAAGACACGCGCCTTGATGATCTCCACATCGCCCACGCCGACGACACGGCGGTATTTGGGCGCGCTGGCTGCATCGTTGGCGGCCCAGTCGGAGTAATACGCAACCAGGGGGCGGGTCTGGGCGCTGTAGACATTCAGGCGATTCTTGACCGTTTCTTCCTTGTCATCGTCGCGCTGGATCAAAGGCTCGCCGGTAACGTCGTCCACCCCTTCCACCTTGGGTGGGTTGAAGTGGATATGGTAGGTGCGGCCCGAGGCAGGGTGCGAACGGCGTCCGCTGATGCGCTCCAGAATATCCTCAAACGGCACATCAATTTCCACCACATAGTCCAGTGCCACACCTGCGGCCTTCATGGCGTCGGCCTGGGGAATGGTGCGGGGGAATCCATCAAACAAAAAGCCGTTGGCGCAATCCGGCTGCGTCAGGCGCTCTTTGACCAGATTGATGATGAGCCCATCGCTCACCAGCGCACCCGAGGCCATGACGGCCTTGGCCTCCAGCCCCAGAGGCGTCCCCGCCTTGACCGCCGCGCGCAGCATGTCGCCGGTGGAGATTTGCGGGATGCCAAATTTCTGGCAAATGAACGTAGCCTGGGTTCCTTTGCCTGCACCAGGCGCACCTAACAGAATCAATCTCATGAAAATCCTCGGAATAAACTAAAAATCGACATGCATACACGCCCCCGAGAATAGCATGCGCCAGCAGATCACTGCGGGCCGGACAACAATGCCCGCACCCGCTGCAGATCTTCCGGCGTATCCACCCCCGGCCCTGGCGCATCGGGCGTGACGTGCACGGCAATGCGGTGACCATGCCACAGGGCGCGCAGCTGCTCCAGCGATTCGGTCATTTCAATGGGAGCCGGTGCCAGCTTGGGGAATAGCCGCAAAAAACCAACACGGTAGGAATAAATGCCGATATGCCGCAAGGGCGCTGGCTGCGGCAGCTGGTGCATTCCCTGGGCAAAGCCATCGCGCCACCAGGCAATCGGCGCGCGGCTGAAATACAAGGCCAGATGAGCGGCGTCCAGCACGACCTTGACGATATTCGGGTTGGCAAAATCAGCTACAGAGTCAATAGCATGTGCCGCTGTTCCCATGCTGGCTTGCGGATGAAGTCGCAAAACATCGGCCACTGCGCGCACCAGCTGCGGGTCGATGAGCGGCTCGTCGCCCTGCACGTTGACCACGATCTCCTCGTCGGCCAGTGCCAGGATTTCACAGGCTTCGGCTAGCCGGTCGCTGCCCGACGGGTGGTCGCTGCGCGTCAGCACGGCCTCGATACCGTGGGTCTGGCAGGCTGCAATGATGTCGGGATGGTCCCCCGCCACCACAATCCGGCTGGAAGGCTCCAGCCCGGAACGTACACGCCGGGCCACACGCACGACCATGGGCACGCCGCCCAGATCGGCCAAGGGCTTGTTGGGCAGACGGCTGGAGGCCAGACGCGCCGGGATAAGAACGGTTGTTCCCATGCGCCCTACAAGCCCAGTTCCGTGTCGGTGAGCGTGCGCGCTTCGCTCTCCAGCAGCACGGGAATACCGTCGCGCACCGGGTACGCCAAGCGTGCGCTGCGTGAAATCAGCTCCTGCTTTTCGCGGTCGTATTCGAGGGGCCCCTTGGTGACGGGGCAAACAATGAGTTCAAGAAGTCTGGTGTCCATGGGGGGAATGATAGCCGTGTCGGATGAACGCCTCGGCTTGGGGCCCCGGCAGTGGTTTGCTGACCAAATAACCCTGAATCTTTTCGCAACCATTGCGCTTGAGAAACGCCAGTTGCGCCGGTGTCTCGACCCCCTCGGCCACCACCTCAAGACCCAGCTTGT
>JAYRRD010000035.1:0-16711 GCA_041910275.1 Rhodoferax sp. | reverse complement strand
AGTTTTTGTTTGTGCATGTGTAGGCCCTTCTGTGCGGTAAAACGTCTGCCTGCCAGACCAGAAATCTTACCGCTTAGGTGCTTTTTATAGTTCCTGTTCCAGGTCAAATAAAGGGCTCGGGATCAGGAAATCTGAAATTAAGGTTAATTTGATGCCAAATCGAGGGTAAAAACGTGCCACGGGGGCTCGGCGGGAGCTCCTGTAGTGCGGTTTTGGTGTTTTTCATATCACGGGTGATATGAGACTGGCAAAGTGCTGCCGCAGCTGTATCAGGCGCTGGGGCCTTGGCGTGCCGTGCCCTGCGTTGCGTTGCGTAGCATCCTTGCTGGCAAGGCATGGTCAGTTTTCATGCCAAATAGGCCTATAGAACTTGTGGAACGTGCGGAAGCAGCTCTCATAATCAGAGTAATCGGAGGTGATAGTGCCTTTTGGATGAGTTGGGCGATACTTGCCGATGCACCGTGATACAAGCACGAACAAACCATGCAATCCGCCATCCAACTCAACCAGACCCAGGCCATTGATTTTTTGCTCAATGTCGCCGTCGTGCGTCCCGTTTTCATGTGGGGGCCGCCAGGGATAGGCAAAAGTGCCCTGGTGCACCGTTTTGCCGCTGCCGTGGGTATGGAGTGTGTGTCGCTGCTGGGCAGCCAGCTGGCGCCGGAGGATTTGCTGGGCATTCCCAAGATCGACGGTGCGTGCTCGCGCTTTTTCCCGCCCGCCAATATCGTGCGCCAGCAGCCCTATGTACTGTTTCTGGACGAACTCAATGCATCGTCCCACGAAATTCAGAAGGCGTTTTATTCGCTGATTCTGGAGCAGCGTGTGGGCGAGTACCAGTTGCCAAAGGGTACCATCGTCATTGGCGCTGGCAACCGGGCCAAGGACGCGGCGATTGTCAAACCCATGCCATCGGCGCTCATCAACCGGCTGGTGCATATTCATCTGCGCACCGACCATCGCCAATGGCTGGACTGGGCTGTCAATGAAGGCGGCATTCACCCCTGGGTTGTGGAATACATCCAGCTGCGCCCCGACCACCTGTGGAGCGAACCGCCCAAGCACGAGGAAACATTTTCCACACCGCGCAGTTGGCACATGCTGTCGGACGCGCTGCATTCCTTTGGCGCTGACATCAGCGAGGCCATGGTCGAGGCACTGGCCTTTGGTCTGCTGTCACCATCGCATGCCGGGCACTTCAAGGCCTATCTGAAACAAATCCACCAGCGGCACACCCTGCACGCCATCCTCAAGGGCGATGCCCACTGGCCAACCAAACCCGAGGATCGTGACGTTTTGTACTTTCTGGCGCAATCCTTTCGTGCCCATTTGCACAAGGAACTGCCCGCCGACGAGGCCTCGGTCCGCACGGCGCACCAGCAGTTGGCGATTCGCGCCAAGGACATGTTGCGCGATCTGGCACGCATCAGCGTCGAAATCGCGCAGTCGGTCATGGGGGAGGACGAAGCCGGTCAACGCCTGCCCGCCTGGTTTCTGATCGAGGTGGCGCGCGATCTGCCGCGCCTGGCCGGACGCTGACAACAAGGGGCCGCCATGAACCGCAATCCACACAAATCAGCGGTCGAGCAGGCGCGCTTCATGGCGCAACAGAACGTGCAATCAGACACGGTACTGGGCAGCTTGGCCAAGTCGGTTTCGTTCATGGTTGATACCAAGCACCAGTTTGTGTCCGAAAAAGGCTGGCTGGCCATCACCCCCAGCGGCACCATCTGGCTGCATGGCAAGCGACGCGCCGAAGCTCCGGCCTGGACCAGGGTCATGGCGATGGCTGTGGTCTGCCTGGGGTTTGGCCTGGTACGCCGACAAGAGCCGCACGCCTTGTGGGAACTGGCCAGTTGCCTGGTCGCCAATCGCTTCTGCAACGAACTCAAACTCGGCCAACTGCCAGAAGACCTCTACTACGATGAACCCCTTATTCCATCGGGTGGCGCCGAGGCTTTGCTGCGCCAGTTTTGTGTCGAGGGTTGTGATCCGGCCTTGCTGGAGTGGTTCGCGGCGTTGTCGGGGCAGCGCACGTGGTTTTGTAATTTTGATGAGCCCGAGCCGCGCTGGCGCAAAATCCCCAAATGGCGCGATCTGCTGGCCGATGGCATCGCCCAAGGGGTCGGTCAGGCGCTGCAGAAGGTGGCGGGTATACCGTCTGACAGCAGTGGTACGGTCAAGCCGCTGACCAAGGCGCTGCGCGCCAGGCGCCGTCTGATCGACCACCACCCCTTGCTGGGCGCTCTGGCTGCCAGTTTTGACATTGAGGAAGATGTGCGCCTGTGCCAGCAATACGCAGTGCAGGTTGCCGCCATTGATGTCGGCGCGCACCGTATCTGGATGAACCCGGCTGCGGGTTTATCTGAAGACGAATGCCTGTTTGTGCTGGCGCATGAACTGCTGCATGCGGGCCTCAACCATGCCTCGCGCCGCCGGGGGCGTGATTCCTTGCTGTGGAATATCGCCTGTGACTTTGTGATCAACGGCTGGCTGATCGACATGGCGATTGGCGCTGCGCCCAACATCGGTTTGCTGCACGATACGGCTTTTGCCAGCCATTCGTCCGAAGAGGTCTATGACTCCCTGGCGCAAGACCTCCGCCGCGCCCGCAAACTGGCCACTTTGCGCGGTGTCGGTGCCGAAGATTTGATCGGTGAAGACGACAGCAAGCGCTTTGTCGATGCCGAGAGCTATTGTCGCCGCGCCCTGGCCCAAGGGCTGGAGTGGCACGCCAGCGGTAGCGCGCGCGGCGTCATTCCGGCGGGCCTGATGGAAGAAATCCGCAGCCTCAGCCAGCCGCCAATCCCCTGGGATGTGCAACTGGCCGAGTGGTTTGACGAGCGTTTTCCGCCACCGGAACTGCGGCGCAGCTACGCCAGACCCTCACGCCGCCAGTCGGCAACACCCGAAATCGCTCGCCCGTCCATCGTCAAACCCGGCGAAGAAGAGCGCCGCAGCCGGGTGTTTGGCGTGCTGCTCGATACCTCAGGCTCGATGGAGCCCCAGTTACTGGGCAAAGCCCTGGGGGCCATTGCGAGTTACGCGCTGGCACACGACGCTTTTGCCGTGCGGCTGGTGTGCTGTGACGCCCAGGCCTACGACCAGGGCTGGGTCGAGCCGGAGCGCTTGCTGGACCGCTTTGCGCTCCGAGGCCGGGGCGGGACGATTCTGCAGCCTGGTTTTGACCGCTTGCGCGTGATGGCCGAGCGGGGCGATTTTCCAAAGCACGGGCCGCTGCTGGTGATTACCGACGGCTTTTGCGAAGACCATATCAACACCACGATGGACCACGCCTATTTGCTGCCAGCGGGTCGGCGTTTGCCGTTTGTAACCAGGGCCAGGATTTTTAACGTGAAATAATGCAGCGGCTTATCTTCACAATCTAGCTGATTCCATGCGATTTCAGGAAATAACCCAGGTATTTGTCCGAGTGCTTGAAATGGTCCAGCAGATAATCCTTGACCAATTGCAAGGCAAGCAATTCATTACCTTGACGAATATTATCCATCAGATTCATCAGCATTTTCTCGTGCTCCAATGCGTGTGAATCCGTGTCCGGAAAGTCATATTTCACCATCAGATTGAGTTCTGTAGCAAAATGGGTTTTCACGAGTTTCAGGAGATCATTCAATAATATCCTGATGTCGGCATCAATCTTGTTGCTGGTAAGGGCGTTATTGACATGATTGATCATGCGAACAAAATGGCGGTGCTGTTCGTCTATTATGGCAATCCCGATGAGATTTGAATCATCAAATTCAATCCACTTTTCATATTCTTTGCCATCGGGAGGTGTGGTATCAATAAAGGTATAGGTGTTTTTCCCCCGCATCTTGCTTTCATACATCGCCGCATCCGCCAAGGAAAGCAGCGTGTCCATTTCAGTTCCATTGTCGGGATAGATGCTGATGCCAACGCTGGTGCCAACGTTGCACTCCTTGCCATGAGGCAAAGCGATAGCGGGGCTGAGTTCCTGAATGAGTTTTTCGGCAAGCGGGGCGGCATCGCAGGGGCTGTCCAGGTTGGCAACGATAACGGCAAACTCATCACCGCCCAACCTGGCAATGGTATCGACCTCGCGCACACATCCCGACCAGCGCCGGGAAACTTCTTTCAATACGCCATCCCCGGCATCGTGCCCGTAGATATCATTGACGGCTTTGAATCCGTCCAGATCGAGAAACAGCAATGCAACGCGTTTGTTCGAGCGCCTGGAGCGGGAAATTTCTCTTGACAGCCGATCAAAAAATAGTGAACGGTTTGCCAGTCCTGTCAATTGGTCAAAATTGGCCTTGTGCCAGACTATTTCTTCTGACCTTTTTTGCAGTGTGATGTCGATCAGCGTTCCCACATAATTGGTGACAATGCCATTGCTGTCCTTCACTGCGGTGATGGTGTGGCGGGCTGGAAATATCTCGCCATTTTTTCGCCGGTTCCATATCTCACCTTCCCAGGTACCCGTATGGTTGATGCTATTCCACATGACTGCGTAATAGTTGGGTCCATGGCGACCTGAACGCAGCATGCGCGGGTTTTGTCCGATGATCTCTTCTGCCGTGTAGCCCGTGATGGCGGTATAGGCTTTGTTGACGCGCAGTGCCACACTGTTGGCATCGGTGATCAGAATGCCTTCCTGTGACTCAAACGCTATGGCGGCGATGCGAATCGCTGCCTCTGCAGCCTTGCGTTCGCTGATGTCGGTTCCGATACCAACCAGGTAAACCGCGCCATCAATGCAGGTACGCTGGCCCGTGAAATAGTAGGGGATTTTCTGGCCGGACTTAGTGATGAATTCAGCTTCTGCCCAGGAGCTGCCCTGCTCGAATACTTCCTGCATTCTCCTGGCGACCAGTTGTTTGTCTTCACCCGCGAAAAAATCAAGCGCATTCAGGTACGCAATCTCGTCTCTCGAATAGCCTGTTACATCAAGAAACTGATTGTTCACCCGGTTGAACTGCCCCTGGACATTGAGCATGTAGAAAACGCCAGGAAGGCTGTTGATCACGTCCTCGGAAAATTGTATTTGCTGGCGCAGAAGTTGTTCTGCCTTGAAGCGCTCGGAAATGTCAAAGCCGGAGCCAATGACGTACGTCTGGCCCAGGAGACAGATGCGTTGACAGGAAATGAAATAGGAAGAGCGACGCCCGCAAAGCGATTGCAGGTCGAGTGCCAGCTCGCGGTTTTTCCCTGCGAGAACGTCCTGGATAATCTGGCTGATGCGGTCGCGGTCTTGATGGTCGGTAAGCTCTTGAATGGACAGGGACGCCATCTTTTGTTCCGTAGCGTCGGCGCATTGCCGCATGGTCCGATTCCACATGACGAACTGGCCATGCCCCAGCAGCATGAAGAAAATACCTGGACAGCTATCGACAACTTCATTCCAGAATGCGGACTCGGTCTTGAGAGCGATTTCGAACCGCTTGCGTTTTGTGATGTCGTCGAGGACCAGGGCAACATGTTCTGCTTGGGGCGAGAAGACGCGCACATCGAACCAACGCTGCGTGGTCTCAAAGAAGGTTTCGATGTGCCGGTCGCCTCTTTGACGCGCCACTTCCTGGAAGATGCGCAGCATCTCAGGGGTCGCAATGGGGCTGTTGGCGGCACCTGTGCGTAATGTGCGCATTACGCTACCCGGAGCATTGCCTGGGGACAAGCCAGTTGCTGCAAGGAACAGTGCGTTGGCTTCACGGAGTTCGGCGTCTATCGGGTTGCCGTTCCCGTCGCAAATAACTTGCAGCACAGCAACACCCAGTTGCGCCCCGGAGACAATGTGCGCGAGCAGATTGCTATCCATCGGCTACACGCTCAACCAGGTGAGAGCCTCCTCTTCGCTCTCAAACAGGCGAATGGCACCGGAGTCCTTATGGAACGCAGACGACTGGCGCGCAGCAAATTTGCTCAGTGAATTGGCGGATTGCAGCCAGGCGAATTTGACCAAGCCAGCGTCCAGCATGCGAGGGAACCAATTTTCGGCCACCCATTGCGCCGAAGAGTTCCATGGGCCAACCACATTCCTGTTGTCGTTCAGCACGTGGGCACATCGGCGTTGGGTAAGCAACTTGAGCATTTCCTCACAACCCGTTTGCACCGTTCTGTCCGAGGGGATGTTTCTCCAGTCGACATGGATTCGGCCATGCGCAGCATCCCAATACACAGTCACATCTTCCTCGTCGTAAAAGACTTCCATTTTTCTCTTCCGGTAGTCCATTCGATCAAATATCGTATCACCAGGCCTTCAAGGATTGCTGCGTGGCGCGATGTCGGCGTGGGAAGTTCCTGGATGATTCTCGCATCCGAAAAAAGTTTCATAATGAATCCATGTATCTAAAGTCCGAAGAGGTTTATGACTCCCCGGCGCAAGATTTGCCGGGGATGGCTAATGAGATAATTCCGCCGCCCATGGCGCAGAGCCCTGTTTCTCCTATTTTTTATGCATTCCATCCGTTTTTTGACCGGCATCACCACTTCGGGTACGCCCCATCTGGGCAATTACGTTGGCTCTATCCGGCCATCGGTGCAGGCCAGTCTGCGCCAGGGCGTGGAGAGTTTTTACTTTCTGGCAGACTATCATGCACTGATCAAGGTCGAAGACCCGGCGCGTATCCAGCGCTCCACGCTGGAAATCGCCGCGAGCTGGCTGGCAGCGGGCTTGAATCCGGAGCGGGTCACGTTTTACCGCCAGTCGGATATTCCAGAAATTCCCGAGCTGACCTGGCTTTTGACCTGCGTGGCTGGCAAGGGGCTGCTCAACCGCGCGCATGCCTATAAGGCGGCGCTGGACAAGAACACCGCTGCCGGTCTGGAGCCGGACATGGACGTCAGCGCCGGTTTGTTCATGTACCCGGTGCTGATGGCTGCCGACATTCTGATGTTCAAGGCCCACCATGTTCCCGTGGGGCGCGACCAGATTCAACACATCGAAATGGCGCGCGATCTGGCGCACAGCTTCAACCACCGCTATGGCGAACACTTTGTGCCGCCACAGGCCGCAGTGGAAGAGTCGGTGGCCACCTTGCCGGGGCTGGATGGGCGCAAGATGAGCAAGAGTTACGACAATGCGATTCCCTTGTTCTCTTCCCGTGCCGAGTTGCAAAAACTCATCGCGGGTATCGTCACCGATTCGCGTGCGCCGGGAGAACCCAAGGAAACGGAAGGTTCGGCCTTGTTTCAGATTTACCAGGCCTTTGCCAGTGCGGAAGAAACCCAGGCGCTGCGCACGGCCTATGCCCAGGGCATTGCCTGGGGCGAGGCCAAACAACGGGTGTTCGAGCGCATTGACCGCGAACTGGTGCCCATGCGCGCTGCGTACCACGAGCTGATGGCCAACCCTGCCAGGATAGAAGCGGTTTTGCAAGCGGGAGCCGCCAAGGCGCGCGAGCAGACCAGGCCCTTCATCGCCGAATTGCGCCACGCCGTGGGTTTGCGTCCGCTCGGTTCCGGCGTCAAGGCTGCCGCCCCGAAGGCCAGCAAGGCCGCGCTGCCGAGTTTCAAGCAATACCGCGAACCGAGTGGCCAGTTTTTCTTCAAATTGGTCGATGCCCACGGGCATGTATTGTTGCAAAGCCTCGGGTTCGACTCCCCCAAGGCGGCAGCGCAGGCGATTGCCACCTTGCGGCGTGAGGGTACGCCGGCATTGGCTACACTGGCGCAGCAACTTGAGTCCCCGAATGGCAGCCCGGACGCCGTGGGCGCGGCGCTGGCCTTGCTGGCTTTAACGGATTAGCACCATGCATGAAATGTCACTGGCCGAAAATGTGCTGCAAGTCATCGAGGCTACTGCGCTACGGGAAAACGCGCAGCATGTCGGGTTGGTGGTGCTGGAAATTGGCCGACTGGCGGCGGTTGAAAATGAGGCGCTGGCATTTTGTTTTGAGGCGGTGTGCAAAGGCAGCGTTGCCGAGGGTGCCACGCTGGAGATTGTCGAAGTGCCCGGCATCGGCTGGTGCGTGACCTGTGCACAATCCATCCCCATGGAGCAACTGTACGGCGATTGCCCCTTGTGCGGAGGCCTGCAAACCCAGGTGACCGGCGGCACTGGCATGCGGGTGCTGGAAATCGGCATCGAATAACATTCAATAACATTCAGTAATACTGAGGAGACTGGTATGTGTGCAGTATGTGGTTGTGGCACGGATGGCGTGCGTATCGAGGGCCAGGAACAGCAGAATCATGACCATAGCCATGACCATGGCCATAGCCATGTGCATGCAGATGGCACGGTGCACAGCCACGCGCACGAGGATGGTCATGAACATATGCATACCCATGCGCCGGGCCTGAGCCAGACGCGCATGGTGCAGATCGAACAGGACATTCTGGCCAAGAACAACGCCTACGCTGCGGCCAATCGCCAGTATTTTGACGAGCGGGGCATTTTTGCGCTGAACCTGGTTTCCAGCCCCGGCTCTGGAAAAACCACGCTGCTGGTCAAGACCATTGAAGCACTCCGGGCGCGCGTGCCGATTCAGGTGGTGGAAGGTGACCAGCAAACCACGGTCGATGCCGAGCGTATCCGCGCCACCGGCGTTCCTGCCTTGCAGATCAACACCGGCAAGGGCTGTCATCTGGATGGCCACATGGTCGGCCATGCGCTGGAGCGCTTGCAGCCGGTGGATGACTCGCTATTTTTGATTGAAAACGTCGGCAATCTGGTTTGTCCGGCGGCCTTTGCCTTGGGCGAACACCACAAGGTCGTCATTCTTTCCGTGACCGAAGGGGAGGACAAACCGCTGAAATACCCGGACATGTTTCGCGCGGCCACCGTGTTGTTGCTCAACAAGTGCGATCTGCTGCCCTACCTGACGTTCAACGTCGAGCAGGCATTGGCCAATGCGCGGCGTGTCAACCCGGCAATCATTGCCTTACGCGTTTCGGCCACCACGGGCGAAGGGCTGGCCAGCTGGCTGGCGTGGCTTGACGCGGGTTTGCAGGCGCAGCGGGCCAGACGTAGCGAGAGCGTGGCTGCCCTCAAGCGCCGCGTGGCCGAACTGGAGCGCCAGCTGGCGCAGTCGTGAAACACGGGAAACACGGGAGCCAGCATGGCCAAGATCAATCGCAACGACCCATGCCCCTGCGGCAGCGGCAAGAAATACAAGCAATGCTGCATGAACAAGGCAACGCCTGCGGTGCAGGAAAAGGCGCCACCGCTGCCACCCATGACGGTGTCCCAGATGGCGGACATGGCGTACCAGTACGTGCGTGCAGAGCGTTGGGCCGAGGCGCAGCCTCTGGTGGAGCGCTTGCTGAAACTATCGCCCCGTGATGCCGGTTTGCTGTACTACAGGGGGGCGATTTGCCGGGGGCTTGGCCAACTCCGGGAAGCGGTCGATTGGCTGGAGCGGTCCGTCAAACAAGAGCCCGGTAACGCCGATTACCAATTGGCCCTGGGCGCAGCACTGATAGAAACCGGACGGGTTGACCCGGCCATCGTCGCTTTCCAGCAGTCGATTGCAAGCAGGCCTACTCTGACCAAAGCGTATGTATTTCTGGCCAATGCCCTGTTTCGCAAGGATCGCTTCGACGAAGCTGTGGCCGTCTGTCGCAAGGCGCTGGAAATAGCGCCGGATTCTGCCGAGTGCCATTCGGAACTGGGCGTGCAGCTGATAAGGCTTGGGCAGATCGAGCAGGCATTGGCCAGCTTTGACCGCGCGCTGGAACTTGATCCCGATTGCATGGCTGCCGTCAGCAACCGCTTGCTGGCTTCGCTGTACTACCACGGCTACACGGCCCAACAGGTGTTCGAGCGCCATCTGGCGTTCGCGCAGCGGTTTGAGGCGCCACTGAAAGTTCATTGGCGTCCCCATGACAACGAGCGTAGTACCCAACGCCGTTTGCGTCTGGCGTATGTTTCGGCGGATTTTCGTGACCACTCCGTGGCCAATTTTGCCGAGCCGGTCATTGCGCACCACAACAAGGAGCGTTTTGAGGTTTTCATTTATTCCAACAACAACTATTGTGATGCGGTCACCGCGCGGTTTCAGGCCATGGCGGATGGCTGGCGCTCTTGTGCCTCCTGGAGCGATGCGCAACTGGCCGAGGAGATTCGCAAGGACAAAATCGACATCCTGATTGATCTGGCAGGCCACACCGGCGGCAACCGCCTGCTGACCTTTGCACGCAAGCCCGCCCCGGTACAGGTCACCTGGATCGGCTACCCTGGGACGACGGGTTTGTCGGCCATGGACTACCGTTTGACCGATACTTACCTGGACCCTCCAGGCCTGACCGATGCCTACTACACCGAGCGCCTGACCCGCCTGCCCAGCGTGTTTCCTTTCCGGCATGCCGCCAATAGCCCCCCGGTGACACCCTTGCCCGCGCTGAATTCACCGCTGTTCACCCTGGCCTGTTTGAATAACCTTGCCAAAATCAACGAAGCAGGCATCGCTGTCTGGTCGCGCATACTGCTGGCACTGCCGCAGGCGCGGCTGGTACTGTGCAATGCGGGCAATCCCAGCACGCAGCGCTGGTTGCTGGAGCTGTTTGCCAAACACGGTATCGGGCCTGAGCGTTTGTCCTTGCGCGCCAAAATGGGCATGCTGGAGTATCTGGCGCTGCATGGCGAAATCGATCTGGCCCTGGATTCCTTCCCTTACACCGGCGGCACCACGTCGATGCACAGTTTGTGGATGGGGGTGCCGGTGGTCACCCTGGAGGGGCTCCAAAGCGCGGGACGCCAAGGTGCGGCCAACATCGGAATGGCCGGATTGCCGCAGTTCATTGCCCGCAACGAACAAGAATACGTGGACATCGTGCTGCACTGGGCCGCCGATTTGCCCGCCTTGAACGCACTGCGCCTGGGGCTGCGCGAGCGCGTGGCGGGCATCTATTTCAACGCCGACCAATTTGTGCACGACGTGGAGCAGGCGTTTGTCGATATGTGGGCGCATTGGTGCCAAAGTGGCGTATGACGCGCGCACCTTGCGCGTGCGCGGCCTGGTGCAGGGAGTCGGCTTTCGGCCGTATGTCTGGCGACTGGCCACGGAACTGGGACTCAATGGCTGGGTGCGCAACGACGGCGCGGGCGTAACGATTGCCGCCTCTGGCGCCGCGCTGGATGCCTTTTTAACCCGTTTGCTCCTGGAAGCGCCACGCCTGGCCCGTATCGACGCCATCGAGACGCTCGACCATGCCACGGACATAGGTGAACTACCTGGTTTTTCCATTCTGGAGAGCGTCTCAGGCACCGTGGCAACCGCCATAGGGCCGGACGCTGCTGTCTGTACGGACTGCCTGCATGACATTTGCGACCCCGCCAACCGGCGCTGGCGCTATGCTTTTACCACCTGCACCCATTGCGGGCCGCGCTTCACGGTCAGCCGCAGCATCCCCTACGACCGTGCCCAGACCAGCCTGGCGCCCTTTGCCCTATGCCCGGCGTGCGAACGCGAGTACCGCAACCCTGCTGACCGGCGCTTTCACGCCGAAACCACCTGCTGCCCAGCCTGTGGCCCGCGGCTGCAATTGCTGGATGCCCAGGGCTCGGTGGTCAATGAAAGTAACGAAGATAACGCAGACCCTATCACCGCAACCCTGCGCCTGTTGCAAACCGGCCATATCGTGGCCATCAAGTCGCTGGGGGGCTTTCATCTGGCCTGCGATGCACGCAACGCCAGCGCTGTGGCGCAGTTGCGTGCGCGCAAGCAGCGTGAAGCAAAACCCCTGGCCGTCATGGCGCTGAATGCCGCCTCGCTGGCCGAGCATGCGCTCATCGGTACGCAGGAACTGCAAGCCTTGCAAAGCCCGGCCGCACCCATTGTGCTGTGCCGCAAAACGGGCGTTGAGCTGCCCGGCATCGCCTCGGATCTGGCCTGGCTGGGCGTGATGTTTCCTTCCACGCCGCTGCAATACCTGTTGTGGCACGAGGCGGCGCAGCGGCCTGCCGGGACGGATTGGCTAGACGCACCACATCCCCTCTTGCTGGTGATGAGCAGCGCCAACCCGCACGGCGAGCCGCTGGTGATCGACAACGCCGAAGCCCTGGCGCGGCTGGATGGCATAGCCGACGCCTATTTGCTGCACGACCGCGCCATCGTCACGCGCTGCGACGACTCCGTGCGCAGGTCTGCGGGCTTTATCCGCCGTGCGCGCGGCTATACACCCTTGCCGATTGCCCTGGCACACAGCGGCCCCACGGTGCTGGCGCTGGGCGCGCATCTGAAAAACACCGCCTGCGTGGCCACCGGCGCCCAGGCGTATCTGTCGCAGCATGTCGGCAGCCTGGACAACGCCGCGTCCATCGGATTTCTGGAAGAAACGGTAAGGCACCTGCTGGCCATACTCGATGTGCGGCCACAGGCCATCGCCCACGACCTCCATCCCGATTACGCCTCGACCCATCTGGCCGTACAGCTTGCCGCCCAATGGGGTGTGCCTGCGCTTGCCGTTGCCCACCACCACGCGCACATTGCCGCCGTCTGCGCCGAGCACGGTCTTGACGCGAACGAGCCCGTACTGGGCCTGGCCATGGATGGCGTCGGCCTGGGCAGCGACGGCGGGCTGTGGGGCGGTGAGCTGCTGCGCGTACAGGGCGCGCACTGCGAACGCCTGGGGCATGTGCAGCCCTTGCAACTGCCCGGCGGCGAGCGGGCCGCGCGCGAGCCCTGGCGCATGGCCGTGTCGGCTTTGCACCGGGCAGGGCAGGGCGCACGCGCGGCGCAATGGCTGGCACAGCGCTATCCTGGCACCGGCTACCAATCCACCCCCATGCTGGGCATGCTGGAGCGCGGCTTCAACGCCCCGTTTTCCAGCAGCCTGGGCCGTATCTTCGACGCCGCCGCCGCCTTGCTGGGGCTGCGTGCCGTGGCGCAGTACGAAGGCCAGGCAGCGATGGAGCTGGAAAGCCTGGCAGCGCAATACGGCCCGGTGGAACCCCTGGCGCACGGCGTGCGTTGGCAGCCAGACGGACCGGATTTCCTGCCCTTGCTCGTGCACCTGTGCGACTGCGCGGATGCAGCCCATGGCGCAGCGCTCTTTCACGCCACCGTGGCGCATGGCTTGGCGCACTGGCTGATCAGCGTGGCATCGCAACACGATCTGACCAGAATCGCCATCGGTGGCGGCTGCGCCATGAACGGGATTTTGATGCAGGCACTGCGTTCGGCCTTGCTTGCCGCCAATCTCACGGTCTTCGAAGCCCGTCAGGCTCCGCCGGGCGATGGCGGGCTGGCGCTGGGGCAGGCGTGGGTGGCGTCAATGCTCATGAAAGAATAGCTGTTCCCGCTCGCTGCACGGGCGGTAGGGGCATGTTTAGCACTCAAGCCTCAAACCATTGCCAGCTCAATCTTACGACCGGCACGCGCGGCTATGGTGATGAGCATGTCCAGGCTGAATTTGTTCCATTTGCCGCGCACCAGGTCACTCACGCGCGACTGGGCAATGCCGAATCGTTCGGCGGCCTCGGCTTGCGTCCATTCGTTGTCTCTGACCATTATGCGCAAACGCCCCATCAAATCGGCGCGCAAGGCCAGAACGGCAGCCTCTCCAGGCGGAAATCCAATGTCAAGAAACACATTGCCGCAGGATTCGGTGACCGCATCATCGGGCAAAGGGGTTTTGGTAACTTCAGTCATGATTCATCTTCCAATCTGTTTGTAACGTCTGGCCGCAATGTCAATATCCGCCTTGGTCGTTTTGGGCGTGGTTTTGTGAAAGCAGTGCAGCACGTAGACCGCATCGGAATGCTTGGCAACGTAGATCACGCGCTACTCCCCGCCGACCTTGATGCGCACCTCATACGCACCAACTCCCACCGTGGGCATGGGCTTAAAGTCACTGGGCATGTAGCCAAGCTGCACTTGCCACAACTCGAACCCAGCCACATTCCTTGCCTCATCCGGGAAGTCAGACAGATCATTGCGGCTGTTGCCAACGAATTTAAGTGCTTTCATGGGATTTACTATAACAACACCTTGATAGTTTATCAATGTAAATTTATAGACGTTCCGTTTGTAATCTCCCCTGCCTCGAAAGAGGTGAAGCGTAAGAACTCCAAGATTGAGCGGAAATACCGCCCCCGTCAGCACAGCGGTTTTTTTGCGCCCGCGCCAGATTCAGTTTTTGGCCAGGAGAGGGCCTCCGCTGAACCTGGTTTCCAGCCCCGGCTCTGGCAAAACCACGCTGCTGGTCAAGACCATTGAAGCGATCAAGACGCGCGTGCCGATTCAGGTGGTGAAAGGCGACCAGCAAACTACGGTGGACGCCGAGCGTATCCGCGCCACCGGCGTTCCTGCCCTGCAGATCAACACGGGCAAGGGCTGCCACCTCGATGGCCACATGGTGGGCCATGCGCTGGAGCGCTTGCAGCCGGTGGATGATTCGTTATTTTTGATCGAAAATGTGGGCAACCTGGTCTGTCCGGCGGCCTTTGCCCTGGGGGAACACCACAAGGTCGTCATTCTTTCCGTGACCGAAGGGGAGGACAAACCGCTGAAATACCCGGACATGTTTCGCGCGGCCACGGTGCTGCTGCTCAACAAGTGCGATCTGCTGCCCTACCTGACGTTCGACGTTGAGCAGGCATTGGCCAATGCGCGGCGTGTCAACCCGGCAATCGTTGCCTTGCGCGTTTCGGCCACCACGGGCGAAGGGTTGGACAGCTGGCTGGCGTGGCTTGATGCGGGTTTGCAGGCGCAGCGTGCCAGACGCAGCGAGAGCGTGGCCGCCCTCAAGCGCCGCGTGGCCGAACTGGAGCGCCAGCTGGCGCAGTCATAAAACAGGGGAAACAGGGGAGCAGCCATGGCCAAGATCAATCGCAACGATCCATGTCCCTGCGGCAGCGGCAAGAAGTACAAACAATGCTGCATGAACAAGGCAACGCCAGCGGTACCCGTGCAGGCAACGGCAAAGGCACCACCGTCGCTACCGTTGACTGTGGCCCAGATGACGGACATGACGTACCGCTACATACGGGAAGAGCGCTGGCTGGAGGTCGAACCGCTGGCGCAGAAATTGTGGAAGTTATTTCCCCGTGATGCGGGCGTGCTCTATTACAAGGGAACAATTTTCCGAGGCCTTGGTCAGAAAAAGGAAGCGGTGGACTGGTTGCAACAAGCCGTCAACCGCGCACCGGATAACGCGGACTACCAATGGGCACTGGGTATCGCACTGGTCGACTTCGGGCAGATTGACCGGGCGATTACCGCTTTTCGACAGACCATTGTGTGCAAACCTTTGCTGGTCAACGCGCATGTGTGCTTGGCCAATGCCTTGTCGCGCCAGAGCCGATTTGACGAAGCGGTCGAGGTGTGCCGCAATGCGCTGGCGACATGCCCGCAGTCGCCCGATCTGGCCAAGTGCCACTCCGAGTTGGGTGTGCAGTATTTGCGGCTTGGACAAATTGAAAAGGCGCTGGCCAGCTTTGACAGCGCACTGGAAATCGATCCCGATTGTGTGGAAATTGCCAGCAACGGTTTGATGGCGTCGCTGTACTACCATGGCTACACGGCACAGCAGGTATTTGAGCGCCACCTGGCGTTTGCGCAGCGGTTTGAAGAACCGTTGAAAGTCCACTGGCGGCCCCATCCCAATGAGCGCACTACCAACCCCAAGCGCCGTTTGCGCATAGGCTACGTTTCGGCGGATTTGCACAACCATTCCGTGGCCAATTTTGCCGAACCGATCATCACGCACCACGACAAGGAGCGTTTTGAGGTCTTCTTCTATTACAAGGCGAGTTCAAGTACGAACTGCGTGAGGAGCCAGATCATAGCGTGAGGCGAGTCATAGGCAGGTTGAAAAAGACCTCATGGGGGGTTCGCCAGCCCAGGCATTTTCTGGGGCGATGATTGAGTCGGTTGGCAGCATCCTGGACTTGTTTGTCAGTGACATTGCGTAAGCTACAGCCCTTGGGGAAGTATTGGCGTAACAATCCGTTGGTATTTTCGTTGAGTCCGCGTTCCCAAGGATGGTGCGGATTGGCGAAGTACACGCTTGCCTGGAGCGCTTGAGAAAATGAAAAATGGCCAGCGAATTCCGAGCCGTTGTCCAGTGTAATGGTGTGGCATCGCTCCTTGTGTGGGGTAAACATGCTCATAATGGCTTGCGCAACAAGATCGGCACGGCGTTGCGGTACCTGCTGTACCAGGGTGTAGCGCGAGCACCTGTCAACCATGGTTACCAAACTTCCGGTGCCCTGGCGGCCTGCAACGGTGTCTCCCTCCCAGTCACCAATGCGACTTTTTTCCTCCACGATGGCTGGACGCTCTTCGATTCCTACACGATCACGAATAGCGCCGCACCGGTTTTTATGCTTGGCTGTAGCGCGCTTTCGTCTTTTTTTGTGTTGACAGCGTAGCTGTGCGGGTAGCTTGGCCGAGGCATATATGCGCAAGTAAATACTTTCATGGCTGACCTGAGCAACCTCTTCGGCCTTAAGCCATCCAGCGACCTGCTGGGGCGATAGACCCTGGGCCAGATACGTCTCCACATGACTCCAACTGCGTTCATCAATGCGTCTGGCGTTGCGGCTATTTCGTTTGCGCTCATGCGGGCACTGATTCAGTTGGGTGGGAAGGGTTTATGCGGCCATTGGGATCATGAAAAGTTCGTTCCAAGTAAGTTTCTTATCGAGGATTCCCAAGGCAACTGCGAGCACTTTTTTGGTAGTGAAATGAGGTCGCATGAAGTTGTGCACAACCCAATGGACATCCAGTGTTCTCTGAAGTCCCTCTTGATTTTTTGCGTAGGTGTTGGTTTCCCGCCGGAATGT
>JAYRRD010000034.1:0-1822 GCA_041910275.1 Rhodoferax sp. | reverse complement strand
ATCAACTCCTGGATATGAAACATGGCAGTGGCCCTCCGTCACAATACTATGACGAAGGGCATTGCAACCGATCCTTTTCTCATCCATTGTGATGACCTCAAAACCCAATATGAGCCTTTTGAAATTTGCCTACAGATTGCCTACACGGGCACCAGCAACAAAAAAGCCCAATCTTGCGAATTGGGCTAAGTTGTTGATTTTATTGGAGGAGCGAGAGGGATTCGAACCCTCGTTACCTTTCGGTAAGCCTGATTTCGAGTCAGACCTAAATAGTGTTTGCCAGTGTTGAATACTGTTGGTACACTTCATAAAAATCAACAACTTAGGCGAAAAATTCTGGTTTGAGTGTTGAAAATTATTCACCAAAATGGTGCAAAAGTGGCTACACAGTGGCTACACGGGGTAAAAGTTGGCTACACAGTGGCTACACAGGAAACGAGGTAAACAGTTATGGCTAGGCCCAAGAAAGACAGCGCTCCAGACCTGGGGGAATCGCACGAACTGACCGCCGGGTTAATCGAGCGACTGACCTGCCGCACCGACATAAAAGCACAAGCATTCCTGCGTGACAGCAAGGCACCGGGCCTGCGCGTGCGTGTCACCAACACCGGCGCCAAGTCTTTCGTGTTTGAAGCCAAACTGAACCGGCAGACCATCCGCCGCACCATCGGGGATGTGCGATCCTGGACCATTGAAGCCGCACGGGTTGAGGCAAACCGTTTGCGCGTCACCCTGGATGCAGGGCAAGACCCGCGAGAGCTGGAGCGCCAGGAGCAAGAGGCCAAAGCAGCCAGCAAGGCCGCTGCTGCCGTGCAGGCCGTCACCGTGGGCGAAGCCTGGACCGCATACATATCTGAACGCAAACTGCACTGGGGCGAACGCCACCACAGTGAGCACGTTCTGATGATGAGTGCAGGCGGTGCACCTCTTCGGCGTAGAACCCCTGGCCGGACAGCAACAGCGCCGGGAATACTGCACCCGCTCATGGCGATGCCCCTGCGCGATCTGACCGCGCCAGTGATCGAGGAATGGGCAGCGCGAGAAGCCAAGACCCGCCCAGCTGCTGCACGACTTGCATGGCGCTGCTTAAAGGCATTTTTGGCCTGGTGCTCCGAACAGTCACAGTATGCGCCCGTGGTGCGCGGCAACAACCCGGCAAAGACAACGAAGACCCGCGAAGTGTTGGGAAAGCCGAATGCAAAACAGGATGCGCTCTTGCGTGAGCAATTGCCCGCATGGTTTGCAGCCGTACAGCAAATCCAGAATCCAGCCATCAGTGCTTACCTGCAAACCCTGTTACTCACTGGCGCCAGAGCAGGAGAAATTCTGGGGCTGCGCTGGGACGATATAAACACCAAATGGCGAGGAATGACCATCCGCGATAAGGTGGAAGGCGCGCGGTTTATACCCTTTACGCCCTACGTAGCGCATTTGCTGGCAACCTTGCCACGCCGCAATGAGTACGTGTTTTCCAGCACCGTGTCCGCTGGCGGGACTTTGGTGATACCACGCACACCACATGACGACGCATGCAAGGTGGCGGGCATTGATGACCTGAGCATTCACGGATTGCGCCGGTCATTCAAGAGTCTGGCCGAATGGCTTGATATTCCAGTTGGCGTGGTGGCGCAAATCATGGGGCACAAGCCCAGTGCCACAGCGGAGAAGCATTACACCGTGCGACCGATTGATCTGCTGCGAATCCACCATGAAAAGATCGAGGCATGGATACTGGAGCAAGCAGGCATCCAGTTTGATGCCAGTGCAGTGCCTGGTGCTTTGCGGGTGGTGACTGCATGAATGCAAACTGTCCCAGTGGATT
>JAYRRD010000033.1:0-18577 GCA_041910275.1 Rhodoferax sp. | reverse complement strand
GCAACAGATGCGCGCCACACTGGGCCTGGGGCGCAAGCCATAAAAAACCATACCGCCAGTAATGCCTCAAGAGATGGCGCCTGTATGTCGATAGTCAACACAACAGCACAGTACAGGAGAGCACCATGCGTTTTGTTGTCATTTACAAGGGTATGCGCCACTTCACAGGCAGCCTTGCTGCCGCCATGGTGTACCTGGAAACCAACTGGAATTCGGTCACGGACGCCTACGAAATCGGCGTCAAGCTCGTTCCTGTCCATCCCCGCTGAGAACGCAAGCCGATCCCGGTCAGCTCCCTTCAACCGGATTGGCCAGCACCTCGCCGCCTAGCGCTTCGATCAAATCAGGAATCAGCTTGCCGAGTTCGCCGGTGGCAATGGCGACATCGGCATCAAAATCGTCGTCCTGGCCGTCAGACGGGCTGGACGCGGCACCTTCAAATACGCTTTCAAGGAACGCAATCTTCTTGAGTTGCATGGTGTCGGTCAACACGAAGGACACGCGCTCGGCCCAGGTCAGCGCCAGCCGGGTGGGTACCTTGCCCATGGCGATGTGCTGGCTGACTTCATCGGTATCGAGCGAGTGGCGGGTGTAGCGCACGGTTGCACCGGAGTCGTCGGCTGCCTTGAGTTCGCATTCCTGATCCACACTGAAGCCAGGCGGGCTTTCCTTGGTCGATAGCCACAGTGCCATGGCGGTGGAGGGTGCCGTTTTGGTGTTGATGGGGCGTGCCGCCAGGCCACTGATGGCCTTGATCAGGCAGGTCATCAGTTCGTCGGCGCGCGATTCGCTGCCGGCATCGGTCAGGAGCAAGCCCGCAGACGGGTCAACCCAGACCTGCGTGCTGGACTGTTTGCTAAAGGCCATGGGCAGCAGGGACAGGCGCACTTCGTCGCTGATGTCGCTTTTTTCCCTTTTTCCCGGCTTGCGCCCGGTGCTGGCCTCAATCTGGTCCAGGCGTTCTTGCACCTTGCGTTTGATGACCGATGCGGGCACCACCTTGACTTCCATCATCAACTTCAGCAGCCACTGGCCTGCGACGACCTCGACCAAAGCGCCGTGGGCATGCCCGCGCGGAGGCACCCAGCCGATGGATTTTTCCTGCGACGCACTGCATTCCACATACTGCGCACTCGCCAGCGCTTCTTCCAGGAGCGCCAGCTCGGTGGGCCAGCCGGAAACGCGAAACATCATCAAATTTTTGAACACGGTATTGCCTTTGTGGTTGGAACTTTTTTCAAGGGAGCATATTGTGACTGAAACGCAACACTATGCGATGGGATGGGGGCTACTTTGTGCGCCGGGAGCAAAAGACCCGCAATGCACTGCGCCATGCCAACAAGTTTACACTTGCCGCCCTTCCCATTCTTTCCGTTTTTTCCATCCATCCTCTTTCCCGCCTCGATACACATGCAGGGAACATTTCGGCTCCAATGGATCATCTTCGGTCTGGTCATACTGGGGCTGTCTTTATTCGGCGCTGCAGACCTTTACCAGCGCCGCGTGCGGCATCATGCGATCTCATCTGTCAGGGGCTGTTGATGCCGATTCACAGCTGAGCCACATTGGGCGTCACAAATTTCTCTGTTACTTGAAAAGCTGACCGTTAGAATGAATTTCCGTGAAAGCGGGGTTCTGAAAAAACCAAGGAGACATGATGCAGCTTAGTAAAGTATTTTTCTCATTGGCGTCCGTGTTCATAGTGAATTCTGCGGTGGCCTCGGGTGCCACTGAACATGAATCGGGTGCCGTTAGTGATGATGTGATCAAAACCCAAAACGCGGCGTTGGCGACTGCGACCGAAGGCAAGGGTTTCGGTCCCCAGTCGCCACGCGACATCACCGCAAAGGCAGGCAAAAATGCACGCTCCTCAGCGCCAGCCCCTGCCTACCAGGCTATGAACCTTTGTAATATCCATTTCCATGCCAATGCCGAGCACAAAGGTGGCGAGTTCAAGAAGTTTGCTGGCAATGGCGATGGACTCGGATTCCACACGGGGTTTGTGTACAGCGGGAAGCTGTCTGAGGCAGACAAGCAGCCTTTGGAAAAAGAGGTGTGTTCAAGCGCCCATGGCGGTTTGAATGCGGGTGACACGATTGAGGTGCACTATGTGCATTCGACCGCCCAGGTCAATCCCGGTGCGACTTTGGGTTCTTGCCTGAACGAGAACCTCTCCAACCCACAGTTGCGTGTAGAGGCGCAGGTGTTTGTGCTGGTCAACAACCCGAAGGCAGCGGATTTTGGAAAATTTGTCGAGATAGGCCAGCGAAACGGCTACCAGCAAGCGCTGAATATCCCGAGTAAAACAGGTGTACCTGTGCAATACGCAGGTTCGACCACTGGGCCGTCCTACAACGAAAAAGGTTCACCGCTTCAGGTTTCCTGGAGCGTGCGGCCAAGGGTGGTGAAGGTAAGCGCCCAGAGTGTAGGAAAGTGGTGTGAAGGCAATGTCTTTAAGGAAGACCATGCCCACGGCGTACGCAACCTGGTAACTGACGTGAACCTGTTGTCGAAAATCAAGTAACTGTGATCCGGGGTCTTGCCACCCTTGCTGAATGCGGTGCGCTGCACTGAGGATGTGTCCGCCGACTTGATCCACGGCGACGGTGTTGTTTTTCTGCTCGCACCGCACGAACGCAATGCCTCTTTGGGGAAAATTGCGGCAACCTGGCAACCTTTTTTCCCGGTGCAAAGACAGTAGTCGGGCCACCACGGTGCTATCAGGCACTATGCGCGTGACCGGCGAGGAGCGCATGATTGCGTAGCCCAGGGTACAACCGCTGGAATTAAAGACGTGCAAATCCCTGGAAGTTGCCGTCTCACGCCGTACCAGCACACGATCTACGCGTTGTGGTGGAACGACGTATGGGAGCGGGTTGCCTTCAGGTCGAGCTGGTTGCCAAATCGGAACAAACGCATCCTCTTTGGCATTATTCAGGATATTACCGAACGCAAGAGAACGGAGCCGGAACTGGAGCGTCTGGCGCAGACCGACCCGATGACCAGTCTGACCAATCGGCGGCATTTCATGCTGCTGGCCGAACAGGAGTTGTCACGCACCTTGCGCTATGGCAGGCCTTTGTCTGTTTTGATGCTGGACATTGATCACTTCAAAAGAGTCAATGACAGCTACGGCCATGCCACCGGGGATAGGGTGATCCAGACTTTGGCGTAGGTGCTTGACGCGGCGCAGTGGACGCAACCGGGTTTGCGTGCATGGCGAAGACGATACGACCAGATAGTTCCCTGAGAGATGCGTTACGGATTGTCCGCTGCACCCGCAGCAGCACGCCCTTCCACCGGCACACGCCGGGCGCCGTCGAAGCGCCGCGCCCAGTAGTTCAGGGACATGCTTTCCAGGCGCACTTCGGACCCTGGTTTTGGGGAGTGGATGAATTTGCCTTCGCCAACATAAATCCCGACATGGCTGAAGGCGCGGCGCATGGTGTTGAAAAAAACCAGGTCTCCGGGCTGCAAATCTGCACGGTCAATGTGCTGGGCGGCGGCGGCTTGCTGGTCGGCGCTGCGCGGCAATACAAGGCCTGCCGTCTGCTGAAAAATGGCCCGGACAAAACCACTGCAATCAAACCCCGACTCGGAATTGCTGCCACCGCGCAGGTAGGGAACACCGAGAAACGCCATGGCATTGATGACCAATTCGGACGCCTTGGCCTCCACCTTGCCACCCACATCACCAATACGCGCCAAAAGACCTCGGTCAGCGAGGAAATGGTCCATGTCATCAGCGGGTGGCGACGGAGCAGCTTGCGCGGCATTGGACAGCAAAAGTGCTGCTAGAACGAGGATAATTGGCATTGTCTGCTTACTATGTGGTATTCACGGCTTCAATTCGTGATCAACGAGGTTTTTTTCATGTCTAAATCAGATTCCAAGACGACTATGCTACCAGATGGCTTGCGGTATAAATCCAAGGTATCTGGCTCTCCGTTCATGGCGGCGGCGTCTTTTGGCGGCGCCACCATGTCATGCTTCTTATGTGGCAAACATCGCCCCCGCTCGCAGATGACAACGCGCAAGGTATTGGGCAAGTCGCAGGCCGTATGTGCCCCGTCATGCAAGGAACTTGACGCCATCATCGCGGGGGAAAAATGAAGATCGGTAAAAAGGCGCGCCATGTTGCTGGATGTTGACGCCTCCCAGCTGGTGCTGGTGGACTACCAGGTCCGGTTGATGCCCGCCATGTTCGAGGCGTCTGCGGTTCAGGCCAATGCAGTGCGCCTGGCGCGGTTGGCCGCTTTGCTGCGGGTACCCACATTTGCCACCGAGCAAAATCCGACGCGCCTGGGTGACAGCGTTCCTGAACTGCAGGATGCCTTGCAAAAAGCATCTGCTCAGGTACTGGCCAAGATACGTTTCAGTGCGGTCCAGGAAGGCTTGGGCGCACTGTTGCGACCGCCGGTAAAACCCGTGCAGGGCAATGCCCGCAGTCTGCCCAAACACTTGCAGAAAAACGCAACCGGAATCGAACGTGCCAGCGTGATATTGGCAGGCTGCGAGGCGCATGTGTGCTTGCTGCAAACCGCGCTGGAATTGCTGGAAGAGGATTTTGAGGTGTGGGTGGTGACGGATGCGTGCAGCTCACGCACCGAGCGCAACCGTGATGCAGCGTTCGACCGCCTGGCCGGTGTTGGCGTGGAGCTGGTGACTACGGAAATGGTGGTCTTTGAATGGCTGCGCAGTGCCGAACACCCGGACTTCAAGGCCGCGCAGGCGCTCATCAAGTAGGGCTATCCAGGCACTGCATACGCAGTGCATCTTGCTTGTTTCAACAACTGCACTTGCGCAGTATCATCGGTCCATGTCCTGGTTGCTGACCCGCGCGTTGCCGATTTTCCTGCTGGCGTTGCTGCAGGCCTGCGGTCGCCTGGGAACGCCCGAACGCGAAGGCGAGCTGGTTCTTGGCATGGTGGCCGAGCCGGTTATTCAGTTCTACGACGGTTCACCCGCCGAAGGGTATACCAAGGAGTTTGCCGATATGTTTGGCGCACACCTGGGCTTGCCAGTGCGCGTGCAGTTGGCCGCCAATTACCAGGAACTTAGTGAGTTGGTGCTGGCCGGCAAGGTGCACGTGGCAGCGTATGTCAGTGCCACACCCAAAAATCGTGAACTCGTCTATTCCGTGCCCATAGGAACCCGGCCACTATGGGTCGTCAAACTTGCCGATACCTCCGGACCGAAAACATTGGAAGACCTGCATGGGCTGGTGATTCATACGCCGGTGGGTTCTGCGGCGGGCACGGCCTTGCGGGCGCTGGCGCCAAAGATCGTGCCCCATTTGGTGGAAGAGCACACACGCTCCGAGATGGAGTTGTTTGACGACTTGAACCAGGGACGCATCCCGCTCCTGGCTGTTGACGAGCTGTACATGCAGTACGCTGCCAACACGTACCCCGACTTGCAACCTGCGGTTCAGATTCCTGGCCAAAGAATTTTTGCCTGGGCATTGCCACCCAGGGGAAGTGAAGCCTTGCGACAAAAACTCGATGCTTTCATTACCGAGTCACAGATCGAACGTTTGCCAAAATTGCGTGACAAGTACTTCGGCTATATCCGTCGCCTGGATGCCGTTGGTGCCCTGGCTTTTATTGCGGATATCGAGAAAAAATTACCACGTTACCGCAACTACTTTCACCAGGCACAGCAAGCGACCGGAATTGATTGGCGCCAGATTGCGGCACTGGCTTACCAGGAATCCAGATGGGACCCTGACAGCGTGTCGTTTACCGGTGTGCGCGGTCTCATGATGCTGACCACGCAGACCGCATCGACCATAGGCGTCAAAAACCGCACGGACCCGGCGCAAAGCGTCGCTGGCGGCGCGCGCTATCTCCTTGATCTGATGCAACGCGTTCCACCCAGCACGCCGCAACCAGACCGGCTGTGGCAGGCATTGGCGGCGTACAACCTTGGTATGGGGCATCTGCAAAGTGGCCGCACACTGGCTGCAAGCCTCAATAAAAATCCGGATTCCTGGTTCGAAATGAAAAAGGTGCTGCCGCTGCTGGCGCAACCACGGTTCTATCGACCGTTCAAAATGGGACGCGCCCGGGGAGGTGAGGCGGTGATTCTGGTGGAAAACGTGCGCAGCTACTATGACATCCTGTCCAATATCGAGCCGCCCTACGCGCCCCAGGCCGTTCAGTTGGCGCTCAACAGCGAGCCTGCAAAAAAATTGCGCACCAAACGCAAGACAAAGCTCCGTGCCGCCTGATACCAGACACCTTCCATGAGCCTTCCATGACCCGAACCACCCTGTGGCTGTTCATCGTGATGACCTTTTTCGTCTCCGGCACGCCGGGGCCGAACATGCTGCTCATCATGGCCACCAGCGCACGCCACGGGCTGCGCGCTGCCATATCCGCCATGAGCGGGTGCATGGCGGCATTGCTCGTGATGATGGGTATTTCGACGGTCGGACTTGGGGCTGTGCTGCAGGTGTTCCCTTTTGTATTTGATGCCCTTCGCTTGGCTGGCGCGGCCTATCTGGCCTACCTGGGTGTACAGTGCTGGCGTGAACCATCGGGACAGACCCACGCAAATGCCCCAGGCACTGCATTTGTACGCCAGGGTTTCTGGGTTGCATTGAGCAACCCGAAAGCTATTCTGTTTGCCGCCGCATTCTTTCCGCAATTCATCAATCCACAGGCAGACACACTGCCACAATTTGCGCTATTGTTGGCCACTTTTGTGGTGATTGAAGTCAGCTGGTATTTCATCTACGCCTTCAGCGGCCAGTGGCTTTCGACGTACCTGCAGCGGCCTTCCGTGATGCAGGGGTTCAATCGGCTCACTGGCAGTGTGTTTATCGGATTTGCCGCGTGGATGGCGCTTGTTCAGCAGTGAAAAGGTGGTGCACCTGCCAGAGAGGCACGCAGCATGGGCAGGCTATCGAGGCCGCAAAATATCTGCCCCTCCAGTTCGAACGCCGGTACGGTGGATATGCCATGCGCCATCGCTTCAATGCGGTTGGCATGCAAGCGGGCCTGGATCGCCGCATCGTCCGGATTGCGCTGGGGCCAATTGGCATTGACATCGGCTGAACTCCGGGCGTGCTGAAACAGGGATTCACAAACGTAGCGGTTGGGATCGCCTCCCGGATCGCTTGCTACCGCCAAATACAATAAACGCATGGAAATGCTCGAACCGTCTGGAATACCTGTCAGCAACAGTGGCCGGTAGCGCACGGCGTAACTCAGTCCCATCAATGCGCGCGGCAACTCCTCAAATGCCAGTCTGGTATGGGGCGAGACAAAATCCAGATAAAACGTGATGCGTTTCATGGTATCCCCGGTCGCAGGGAGTCCCGTTGTGCAACACGCTCCCAGACCATCTTTTTTTCATGGTCATGGTAATTGCTCCAGTGGCGAATTTCGTCCAGAGTACGCAAACAACCCTCACAAAAACCATTCTGGCTATCCATTCGGCAGACCGAGATGCAGGGTGAAGGGATATTTTCGACCATGGTACCCACGGATAGCGCACGAACAGCTATTGATTGCGTAGCAGACATAAACAACTTCATCAATAAGAATCAACAAGAAAATTGTGTAACATCAGGCCTTCCATTGTTGCAGAGCTGTGGTTTTCAAACAGGAAATCGTGCAATTCTTGGCTTTGTTTTAACGAAACCCCATTGTGCCGTTGTAGACTGCGGTATGGCGAACAAACAACGACCAACATTCGGCTTGCTATCCAAGGTGGTCAAGTATTTCCGTGAGCCCGGTACAGGGCAAACGGGTGACCAAGAGGATACCCAACAGCAATCCACCCAACAAACCCGCAGCGGCGAGACCGAGATGCGCGCGTTGACCGAGCGCATCAGCCGGAAACGACAAGATGATCTGATTCGTCGGCGTGAGTTTGACCACCTGCGCATGTTGAGCAAACAGCCCTGGGCTGTGAGCACCAGTGGTGCGGCAGTGCCGCCTACCGACAAGCCCTTACGTCCCCAGACGTTTCAGCACAGCTCCGGGTTTGGTGTGACTGACGCGGCGTCAACCATCCGCAAGATTGACGCCATCGAAGCGCATATGGTCAATGCATGGGGTAAAAACAAACTGGCAGCAGTTGCTCCGACAGCGCCCGCTGCTGCGCCACCAAAAACGCAACCAGCAGCTCCTCTTTCCCCCAAAACAAAGGGGCAAGAGCAATCGACAGCTGTTACGCGCAAACCTGCTCCGCCCGTCTCAGCAGCTTTGCCGGCTTCGCCAGCGGATGAGAAACCGGACGACGATCTGGACCTTGATTTCACGCATCTGGCCGCTGTATCCGCAGCCCAGGGCGCTTCCGCGCCGACTCCATCCGTGACCGAAGAGGATCAGGCGGGTCCGCTGGAAGGCGGTTTACAGAATGCTGCAATTTATTTCGCCGAGGGTGATACCGCCTCCGCCGAAGCGGTGTTGCTGGATCTGCTTCAAGGTGATGCAGTCACGCCTGGAGATGCCGATTTGCTGGCCTTTGCCTTGTTTGATCTGTACCGGGCCACAGGACAGCAAGACGGCTTTGACGTGGTTGCCATGGATTATGCGGAACGGTTCAGCCGTTCACCCGCAGAGTGGTTTTCTCTGCCAGAGCGGATACAGAATGCTGCAGTCGATGCTGCCGCAGCCGCACCACCTCCTGCTGCCAAAGAAACGACAGATCGGGTAGCGACCCAGAAGCAGGACGCATCCTGGGTTTGCCCAGGCATTCTGGATGAGGCGGCGTTAACTGCGCTCAAAGCACGCTTTCCTGGCACCAACGCAGAATGGTTTGTCGACTGGGAACCATTGACCTTGATAACGTCGCAGCTTGTGACGGCACTGTCCGACCTGATTAATTTCTGGAGTGCCAATCCTGTGCAATTGCATTGGAGTGGCGTTGACAAACTGTTGCATGCCATGGCCTTGCACACACCAGCGGATGACAACACCGCTGATCCGCAATGGTGGCTGATGCGCATGGAAGTCTTGTGCATTCTGGGTCAACAGGAGGAGTTCGAGAGTCTGGCGCTTGACTACTGTGTGGTCTACGAAGTGTCCCCGCCGAGCTGGAAACAGGTCAAATGCCAATTCGATCAGAATGCCCGTGCAAAATCCCGGAAAGCTGGCGTGCCCGGTATCGTCCAGGAAAGCGTGGACGAAGCGCACTCGGATGCTGAAATGGCACTGCCGGATGCACAGGACTCTTCCGTGCAGTACGCAAGCTGTGCCCTGGTTGGTGAAATTTCGGGAGATGCCGCAGAGGCACTGGCAAAACTTGCCGAGGCATCGCACACCAGTTCCCAGGTGCTCGTGTCCTGCGCCCTTTTGTTACGGATCGACTTCTCTGCAGCAGGTGCTTTACTGAATTGGGCTGCCACGTGTGAGGCCGAAGGGTGCTACGTGCACTTTGTACAGGTGCCGCGACTGGTAGCGGTATTTTTTCAGATGCTTGGCCTGGACCGGCACGCAAAGATTTCAGTGCGTATCAACTGAGCAGGCTGCGCACGGGCGAGGCATCGTCCACGATCAGAATTCTGGCTCCCTTGACGTCGGCGTTTTCCATCGGGGTGCTTCCTCATATGTGGCGTATGCTATTTATTTAGTAGCTTTGCCCGCTCATTCCACGGATGATACAGCGATATTGCTTGTAAAACCATCACGGCGCGCTTGCCTGCCAGCGCCAACGCAGAAAGCCCAGCGCCAGCGCGAGATGCACCAGCGCCAGCAGCACCGAGACGCCGGTGGTCGGTGCCAGCAAGGGCAGTACCAGCCCTTTGAGCAAGGGGGGCGCGCCTGTTGAGGTCAGCAGCCAGGGGAGCAGGGCGTACAGTGCCAGCATCAGAACGCCAAACGCGAACACGGGTTGTCGCGTACTGGGAGAAAAGGCAAAAAATAGTGCCGCAGCACAGTCCCGCGCGGCCAGCAAAACCAGCGTGAGCGGCAGCCATGTGGTGCTGAACGCCCAGGGCAGCACAGCCTTCGGGCCGGACATCAAGGCGGCCAGTACAGCAAAGAACAAGGCCAGCACCAAAGTTCCCGGCCAGCGGGGCAATTGCAACAAAGCCTCACGCCATTGGCTATCTTGCACCCGATGCACCACCCTTTGCCACACGGGGCGTGGTTGGGGTTCAGCCAGCAGTGCCAGGTATGTGCACGCAACGCAGGTGAACAAGCCTACGCGCCAGAAAACATAATCCATCTCCTGGCTGAAAAACCCGCCCAGGTAAACCGCTGCGATCACGGCAAAGACCGGCCAACCCCAGGGAAGTTGCCGCACCGCCAGCACCTCGGCCATCGAACGCCAAGCGCCAAAGAGGGCGCACCCGGCGAGCAGCAGCAAGGTGCCCAGAGCAAAATCGACTTTATCGAAAGTGAGTCCCCACCATTCGACCTCAAAGCCTCGGCCAAGTCCGCTTAGTGGCGGTATGCCCCACAACGCAACCAGCACGAAGGCCCAGAAACCGCCCCGGCGCACGACCGCGCTGCTGGCGCGCACCAGTTGCAGGTTCACGGTCAGTAGCAGCGCTTGCAGAAACACGCCACCCAGAATGCCGCACAGCACCCAGCGCAGCACCATGGTGGGCGACTCGAACAGCAATGCGGCAGGTACGGCCACCAGCAGGCACACGGCGCCGCCGTACCAGGCGTACAGCGTGGAGCCTGCCAGTTTTCCCCAGGTCATACCCCAAGGCTGCATGGCGCTCATGCGCTGCTGGTCCCAGGTGCGCTCGGTAATTTCATCTATCACGCTTGAGCCTGCTGCAAGGGTGCCCCCCAAGAGTACCAGTGCCACAAAAATCCCAATGCCGGTAGCGGCGACGGCCTGGGCTGTATGGTCGTGTAACGAGAAGAATATCGCCGCGAAAGTGGTCAATTGCAACAGCGGCAGCACCGCCAGATTGACGGGTGAGAAATTCAGCCAGAGCTGGCGGCGGAATTCGGGGTTCATGGTGCGCTCCTGTGGGAAGAATGCGTGGCATTCGTGGTCTGCGTGGCACGGTTGGCGGCCAGGGATTTCAGATACGACTGTTGCAGGTTTTCGCTGACGGCGGTGATGCTCGTCAGGTGGTATTCGGATGCCACGCAAGCCGCTATGAGCGCGGATTGCTCGGACAGGTTGCCGCTAAACCCGATCTCCAGCGTTTGCTCTTCGGCGCGGTACAAGCGCACATTCCATTGCCCGCGCAGCCACGGGGCCACGGTCTTGGCAGGCTCCACAAACTCCAGGCGCAAGCGGCGCTCTGGTCCCTGGCCCGATTCGATGGCAGGCACAAGCTGTAAAGCCCGGTGTTCCAGCACCTGGCCCTGGTCGAGCGCCAGCATGTGGCTGGAGTACTCGTCCAGCTCGGCAAGGATGTGGCTGGACACCAGCAGGCTCATGCCCTGGGCCTGCAATGCCTTGAAAACCTGCGCCAGGGCGCTGCGTGCCTCCGGATCCAGCCCGCTGGCCGGCTCGTCCAGCAGCAACACTTGCGGCGTATGGATGATGGCCTGCCCTATGCCCAGGCGCTGGCGTTGCCCGCGCGACAGCGTGTTGGCGCGCTGGTGCAGTTTTTCCGTGAGCCCCATGCGTTGCGCAGTGGTGGCAACGGCTGCTGCCAGAGCAGAATCTGGCAAGCCCTGCGCACGTGCGGCGTACTCCAGCCCCTGCGCCACCGTCAGCTCGCCATACAGCCCGAAGTTGTCGGACAGATAGCCCATCAGGCGGTGGACCGCGCGCGGGGATTCGTACACGTCAAACCCGGCCACCCGCACCGTGCCGAACAAAGGTGTTTCCAGTGCGGCAATGCAGCGTAACAGCGTTGTCTTGCCCGCGCCATTGGGACCGACCAGTGCCGTCACGCTGCCCGCAGGGATCAGGAAACTGACCCCGCTGAGTGCGCGAAAGCCGGGGTAGTCAAAGGTGAGGTTGTGGACCTCGATGATGATGGGGTGTTTGGAGTGGTTCACAATGCCTCCTTGGCAAGGGCAGGGGGTCTGGTATCCGGTACACCGCTTGCGTGGGCACGCAGGGCCACGCTGTCCAGAATGCGGATGTGTTCGCGTGAGATTTCTATCCAGCCCTCATTTTGAAAGCGTTTCAACAAGCGACTGACGATTTCGCGCACGGTTCCCAGATCATCTGCCAGCAGTTGATGAGTGGTGACCAGCGCGCTGCCGTGGCCCAGCAAGGCAGCGGCCAACCGTTGGTCCAGTTTGCGAAAAGCGATGGAGTCCACCAGCGCCGTCAGGTCCGCCATGCGTTCGGCGAACATTCCCAGGACTGCGCTACGAAAATCCGGATCGGCGAGCAGTTGCAGGAAAAGCGGGGCGCCCACCAGAATCAACGTGCTCGTTTTCGTCGTCACGCCCCGGGCAGAAAGTGGCTGCGTGCGAAAAAGGCAGGAGCTGGACACCAGGCACAATTCCCCTGGAGAGATGCGGTACAGCTCCAGTGAGCGGCCATCTCCCGAGCTGCGGGATACCTTCACCTCGCCTTCGAGCAGCAGAGGGAACCCTTGGCACGGCGCGTTCTCCTCAAAGAGCACGGTACCGGCTGGCACGCACATGGTGGGCATATCGTCGAGAATCCTGACCGTTCCGGGCAGCATATCCGCCAGATCGGGGTAGGCATTGACTATGGATTGCATGGTATTTTTCCTTGGTGACCTTGGTCACAGACAGGGTGTGTATTTTCGATTAAGCTGCCCCGGACATTTTCGGGCAATAAAGATGAAGAAAACTCCTGCCAAAACCATTCCTATCTATCCGGCCGAAGCGGATGCGAGCACGGCCACCGCCACGACCTCCTTGTATGTCGCACAGGAAAAAATCTATCCGCGCAGCGTAGCGGGTCGCTTTGCCAACTGGCGCTGGGGCATGGTGTTTTTAACCCAGATTGTGTTTTACGGACTGCCCTGGCTGGAGTGGGGCCAGCGCCAGGCGGTGAATTTTGATCTGGGGGCGCGCCGCTTTTACATTTTTGGCCTGGTCTTGTATCCGCAGGATTTCATTTATCTCACTGGACTTCTGGTCATCTCGGCCTTGTCTTTGTTCCTGTTCACGGCAGTCGCCGGGCGATTGTGGTGTGGCTACGCCTGTCCACAAACGGTTTACACGGAAATTTTCCTGTGGCTGGAAAAAAAGGTCGAAGGCGACCGCTCGGCCCGCATGCGCCGGGATGCAGGCCCATGGAATGGCGACAAGATCGTGCGCAAGTCTGGCAAGCATCTGCTGTGGCTTGCGCTTTCCCTTTGGACGGGCTTTACCTTTGTGGGCTATTTCACTCCCATCCGGGAACTGGGCCACGCCATTCTCTGGCAACAGCAGCTGGGTTCATGGGAGGCGTTCTGGGTGTTTTTCTATGGTTTTGCCACTTATGGAAATGCGGGTTTCATGCGCGAGCAGGTCTGCAAGTACATGTGCCCCTATGCACGCTTTCAAAGTGCGATGTTCGACAAGGATACGCTGGTGGTCAGTTACGACGCCCAGCGCGGCGAACCCCGCAGCAAAAAAGCCCGCAAAAATGCTCCCGAAGGATCGAGTCTTGGCGATTGCATTGATTGCAGCTTGTGTGTGCAGGTGTGCCCGACAGGCATAGACATCCGCAATGGTTTGCAGTACGAGTGCATTGGCTGCGGCGCGTGCGCCGATGTCTGTGACACGGTGATGGACAAGGTGGGTTATCCGCGCGGATTGGTGAGGTACACCACCGAAAACGCCATGCACCAGCATTGGAGCGCGCAAGAAACGCTGCGCCATGTGCTGCGACCGCGTGTGTTGATGTATTCCGCAATCCTGGGTTTCGTGGTGCTGGCCATGTGCATCAGCTTGGTGCTGCGCACACCCTTCAAGGTCGATGTGGTGCGTGACCGGGGAACCCTGGCGCGGATCGTGCCAGAGGGCATTGAAAATGTCTACCGGTTGCAAATCATGAACGCCACGGAGTCCGAGCAGCACTACCGCATTGCGGTTCAAGGTCTGCCTGGGCTTGCGACTGTGGCACAGGAAGCGGTGGCCGTGGAGCCGGCCCAGTCCCGCTGGGTTGTGGTGCGCGTGCAACTTCCTTCCGACAATGCGCCTGCGGGTTCGCACCCCATCCATTTCATGATTTTCAATGAACAGTCGGCCATAAGTGTTGCAGAAAAATCGGTGTTTATTGTTCCGCGATAGCCATCGTCAACGCTTATTTGCGTAGAAAATGGCGCATATTCCCGTACTGAACACACACCATGAATTTCTCAACCACGTCTTCAAAAACACACGATGTCAGCGCCCTGGCCGCAGCCATTGTCCGCCACAAGGAACCCGGTAGCCTGGGTGCATTTTTAGAGCGGCACTACTGGAGCGTCCTGGGCGCCTACACGCGCCCCATGCTCTTGCAGCGTGGGCACTTGCTGATTGCGCAAGGGGACACCGACCGCAACATTTATTTCATTGAGTCCGGCAATCTCAAGGTGGACATGCGTACCCATTCCGGTCTGGTGCAGCTGGCGATCATCGGCCCCGGAAACGTGGCGGGCGAAGGCAGTTTCTTTTCGCACCAGACGCGCACGGCATCGGTGTCCGTCTATAGCGACTGCAAGGTGTGGGAAATGACACCCGCCAATTTCGAGTCACTCTCCAAGCAGCACCCCACCGTGGCACTGGCGCTGGCCATGGCTTTGGGCGCCGTTCTGGCCTCGCGTATGCTGGATATTTCCAATCGGATCGCGCTTACGTGAGTCGGTTCATCGTTGGCATTGACCTGGGCACCACGAACACGGTACTGGCCTATCAGCCCACCGCTGCTTCCGGTGCAACCCAGGTGTTTGCCATCGACCAACTGGTGTCCCCAGGCGAGGTCCAGACCTTGCCCTTGTTGCCTTCGGTGCGCTACCACGCTGGCGCAGGTGAACTGGCACCGGGCGAGCTGCAACTGCCCTGGAGTACGCCAACGGGAACGCTTGATAATGATGTAGTGGTATTGGGACAACTGGCGCGTAAACTGGGTGCCCAGGTTCCGGGGCGGTTGGTGAGCAGTGCCAAGAGCTGGTTGTCGCATACGGCAGTGGACCGCCTGGCACCGATTCTGCCCTGGGGTGCTCCCGCCGATGTAGCCAAAGTGTCGCCGGTGCAGGCAAGCGCCAGCTATCTGGCGTATGTGCGTGCAGCATGGAACACACGCTTTCCCGACAGCCCCCTGGAAGAGCAGGAACTGGTGCTGACGGTACCTGCCTCGTTTGATGAAGGTGCGCGCGCCTTGACCCTGCGCGCTGCAACCGAAGCGCATCTGCCTCGGCTGCGCTTGCTGGAAGAGCCACAGGCGGCTTTTTACGACTGGTTGCAGCGCCATCGCGCCACATTGGCCGAGGAGCTGACAGCCAGCCGCCTGGTGCTGGTGTGTGATGTGGGCGGAGGGACTACCGATCTGAGCCTGATTGCAGTGGCTATGCAAGACGGTACACCCGTGCTGACCCGCATAGGCGTTGGCAAGCATTTGATGCTGGGGGGCGACAACATGGACCTGGCACTCGCACACCAGGTGGAAGCCCGCATGGCAGAGTCTGCAGGTGGGGCAGCAGCGGCGCTGTCAGCCAGTCGCATGGCCCAACTGATGGAGCGTTGCCGCAATGCCAAGGAATTGTTGCTGGCGGCCCATGCACCAGAGCAGACCACCATCACCCTGTTGGGTGCTGGCACGCGGCTGGTGGGGGGCAGCCGCAGTGTGACGCTGACGCGCCAGGAGGTGGAAGATACGATCCTGGAAGGTTTTTTCCCGGCCATTGACCCGAATGAACCTGCTCCACCCGTGAGGCGCGGCATTCTGGAATTTGGCCTGCCCTACGCACGCGAACCCGCCATCACCCGCCACATTGCCTCCTTTTTGCGCCAGCATGCAGGCGCGGTGCGCCAGGCGCTGGGCATGGAAATCGACCAGCTCGATCAGTCCGACCAGTTGGTCGTGCCGGATACGCTGCTGCTCAACGGGGGTGTTTTTCGTGCCCATGCCCTGGTGCAGCGGCTGCGATATACCCTGGAGTCCTGGCGCGGGGCACCGTTGCGGTTATTGCACAACGACAATCCTGACGTGGCGGTGGCGCGCGGCGGTGTGGCGTATGCGTTGGCGCAGCGCGGTTTGGGAGTAGCCATTGGCGGCGGTGCAGCCCACAGCTATTTTTTGCTACTGGAAGATGGGGGAGCGGCGCCGCGCGGTGTTTGCATCCTGCCACGCGGCAGTGCTGTGGGGCAGGAATTGCACCTGCGTGAGCGGGTGTTTTCGCTGCGCGTGGGGCAGCCGGTACGCTTTCATGTCTATAGCGCCAGCTCCGACGGCAGCCAGCCGCCCGCAGCGGGACAGTTACTGGATATGGAAGGGCTCGATGGTGTGCGCCTGCCCCCGATCACCACCGTGTTGCAAGCCGGGGAGGGCGCGGCGGCCAAACAAAAAATCCCCGTGCACCTGGTCACGGCATTGACCGAAGTCGGCACCTTGGAGTTGCATTGCGTCAGCCAGGCCGAACCCCAACACCGCTGGTTGCTGGAGTTTGACCTGCGCAAGGAGGTTGCACCGCATGACGCTGCCCGGCAGGATACCCAGCCTTCGGCGCAGATCAAAAACGCCATTGCCCGGATCGAGCGGATTTTTGGCTCCGGTGCCCAACAAGTGCCCGTCAAGGATGTGCGTCAGTTGCGCGCACAGCTCGAACAGTTTCTGGGGGATAGAGAGCAATGGACCCTGGGCATATTGCGTCAGTTGTTCGATGCGCTGTGGCAGCGTGCGCGCGGTCGGCGCCGTTCCGCCGAGCACGAGCGGGTGTGGCTCAATCTGGCCGGATACTGCCTGCGCCCCGGCTTCGGGCATCCCCTGGATGCGTGGCGCATGGAGCAACTGTGGACACTGTTTGCGACCGGCGTGCAGTTTTCCAAGGACAAGCAGGTGTGCGCCCACTGGTGGACCTTGTGGCGGCGCGTGGCCGGTGGCCTGGCACCAGAGCAGCAGGCACGCTTGCTCGACGACTTTGCTTACAACCTGCATAGCAGCGAAGAGGGTCTTCTGCCAGGCAGCAGCAGGCCGGTCAAGGGCAGCGATGACGATATGCTGCGGCTTGGCGCCGCACTGGAGCGCATTCCCGCAGCCTACAAGGTGGAGATTGGCGACTGGCTCCTGGGCCGTATTCAAAAGGCTGTGCACGCCGCCAGCCAACGTGGCGCTGTGCCCGATATTGCCGATCTGGGCGTCAAGCTCTGGGCCTTGGGGCGTATTGGCGCCCGCATACCCTTTTATGGCAGTGCGCACGATGCAGTACCTGCCGACACCGCCGCCACATGGATAGAAGCCTTGCTGGCGCTGGATTGGAAACGGCTGGAAGCAGCCGCTTTCGCAGCGGCGCAAATTGCCCGCATGAGTGATGACCGCAGCCGCGATCTGCCGCTGCCACTGCGCCAGACCATCATGCAGCGCCTCGCCACCGTTGGCGCACCACTTGGCTGGAGCAACATGGTGGCGCAGCACGTGGCCGTTGACCAACTGACTGAAAGCCGCCTGGTGGGTGAATCCCTGCCGCCAGGCCTGAGCCTGATTGCCTGAAAAATAGGCCGCAGCGGCCACCATGGCGGTCATCCATACGCCGTCAGCGCCGTTAAATACAGGCAAACCGCTGCATTCTGGCGGTCAACCAGGGAATCAAATCCCTTGCACATCATGAACACACTGCCTTTCACCACTTTCCGCTTTGCATCTGCGTTATTACTGGTCGGCACCCTGCTGGCCGCTGCACCGGCATCCGCTGGCGACGTGCACACCGTTGTGGGTGCGGTGGCCGGGGCGGCCATTGGCCAGTCCGTGGGTGGCTACGACGGGGCGGTGGTGGGCGCGGTGGCCGGGACCGTGATCGGTGCGGGTCTGGGCCACAATGCGCGGGTCGAAAGAAGTTACTATCCACAGCCGCGCGTTTACGCACCGCCACCACCCCCCTACCCGGTGTACCGTTCCGCAGTGCCCGTGTACGTGGAGCCGCCGCCCGTTGTTTACAGGGAACGCTACTACTGGCGTGCAGAGCCGTACTACCCCAGGCACCACCACCACCATCGCCACCATCGCGAATACGAGCGGCGCGACTACTCTCCAGGCTATTACGGTGGCCGTGGCGATGGCCGTGACCACCGTTGGTAATTTCTAGCCCAATCGCTTGCGGTGCCAGGCAATCTGTGCGCGGACCTGCGCCGGGGCCGTGCCCCCTGCCACATTGCGCGCGTTCAGGCTGCCGCGCAGACTCAGGGCGTCAAACACGTCCTTTTCAATCGCCGGATGGAATTGTTGCAGCACCGCCAGGGGTAATTCGGACAAATCGACCTGATGCGTGCTGGCGGCCTTGACGGCGTGGGCCACCACTTCGTGTGCATCCCGAAACGGCAAACCTTTCTTGACCAGATAGTCGGCCAGATCCGTGGCCGTGGCGTAGCCCTTGCGCGCGGCTTGCTCCATGGCCTGCGGGTTCACCGTGATACCGCCTTCTTTCTGGCCGGATGCCGGGTTGGTCTGTCCGCCTATCATCTCGCTGAAGATGCGCAGTGTGTCCTTGAGGGTGTCCACCGTATCGAACAGCGGCTCCTTGTCTTCCTGGTTGTCCTTG
>JAYRRD010000032.1:0-4862 GCA_041910275.1 Rhodoferax sp. | reverse complement strand
TCGGTGCCATCAAAGACGCGTTGATCGGCAAACCGTTCATACCCGCAGCGACCTAGCCTGCGTACCCTACCGGGGATCTCCGCCCACGTGAACTGCTCTCACTGTCCGTTGAAGAGCGGACAGAAACCTGAGTAGTTACGGCGTGCTTACTTCGTGCGATGGTTCGGTGCTGTACGGTGACAGCAATTCAGGCAAAACCTTTCTGGTTATCGACATGGCTGCAAGCGTGGCCCGTGGCGTGGCTTGGATGGGCAAGCGCACCGAGTCGGGCATGGTGGTGTACCTGGCCGCAGAATCGCCCGCATCCGTGCGTGGCCGCCTTCAAGCCTACCAAAAACACCACAATTGCAAGGTGCCAAACTTCGCCATTGTGCAAAGCCCGATTGACCTGTTTGATGGTGACGCGGACACCAACCGGGTTATCACGCTGGTTCACCAGTTGGAGCGCCAGCGAGGGCAAAAGGTGCGTTTGATTGTGGGTGACACCCTGGCGCGTTTGTCTGCTGGTGCGAATGAAAACGCCGGGCAGGACATGGGCCTGGTGGTGCGCCGCTTCGACCGAATCCGCACCGAGTGCAAAGCGCATTTTCTGCTGATTCACCATAGCGGAAAATCCGCTGCCGCTGGTGCGCGTGGCTGGAGTGGTGTTCGTGCTGCCGTGGACACCGAGATTGAAATCAGCGATTCACCTGCCGGGCGCTGCGTGGAGATAACCAAACAGCGCGACCTGGCCAGCAAGGGTGAACGTATCGGGTTCAGGCTGGACGTGGTGACGCTGGGGCATACCAAGTGGGGCAGTCCTGCGACGAGCTGCGTGGTGGTGTCTGCTGATGCGCCAGTTAAGGCAGGTAAGGCTATCAAGAAGCTGGGCGAGACACAACAGGCGGTAATGGCCCTGTTGCGTGGTGCTGGTAAGAACATGAAGATTCGCGAAATCGCCGACCAACTAGCCGAGCAGGAAATAACCCGCACCAGTGTCTACAACGCCGTAAACCGCCTACGTGATGTGGAGCTTATCGAGGTTTCCGGGGGCATGGTTCATTTGATTGGTGGCAAAGCATGACAGCCGCATTTGTCACGTCTGTCACGTCTGTCACGTCTGTCACGTTTAGTCACGTTCTGTCACGTGTGACAAGGGGTAAAACTGTCACGTCTGTCACGCGACCCTTTAGGGGCGTGACAAGCGTGACAACCCTGACACCGACAAGGAGCCAATGCCATGACTGAGAAATTCATTCCTGGCGCTGAATTCCGCCCTGGCTGGCACGCCTGCCCAGAATGCGGCGATGAGTACTACCGTGACTTCCATTGGAAAGCGCTTTGCCTGGATTGCTACCTGGAGCGCAAAGAAACCCGCAAGGCCTTACCTGCACAGCAGACCGCACAGCAAGTGATACCGCCCGACATGCTGCGCCGATTGCTGCAATGTTGCCACCCGGACAAGCATGGAGGCAGTGAGGCCGCAACCATAGCAACGCGTTACCTGTTGGAACTGCGAGGCCAGCATGGGTAAGCAACCAGACGTTGATTTGTTTGGCATGGCTACCAGCCCCAGTAAGCGCACCAACGACAAACCCGAGGCCGCTGCACTGTGCGAGGTGTTGAAGGCACTCAGGGCGCACCCTGCCGTTTCCTGGTGCGAACGGATGAACAGCGGGGCCGCCCGTGTCGGTGGCCGTTTCGTTCGGTTTGGCTTCGTGGGATGCCCTGACGTGTTGGGACAGTTGACCGATGGCCGCTTGCTGGGTGTTGAAGTGAAAGCACCCAAGGGAAAACTACGCCCTGAACAGGCTATTTTTCTGGAGCGCATCAATGATGCCGGTGGCGTGGCATTTGTGGCGCGTGATTGCCGGGATGTTCACCGAGAACTGAATGGTGATGTAACGCATGCAAAGCGTGGACGTGCCGGGTAGTATGATGTGCGGGCGATGAAGAGGATGCAGCAAGCTGCAATGGCTAGGGGGGCATGCAATCTCTGGCATGCTGGGTGCTGTAGACCGAGTGTTCCCCTTCAATTTATCGCTAATTCCCAACTCGCCGGGAAAAACAGCGTTGTGCGCGCGCACGCGCGAGGGCCGGGGGGTATGCAATCCTTGGCGGATGGCTGGCCATAGACCGTATGTGCCGCCTTCGTTTTCTAAACGTAACCAAAAAACTGCTTAAATAATAGGCAGCGTTGTGCGCGCACGCGCGAGGGCCGGGGGGCATGCAATCTCTGGCGCTTCGCCATCCCGTAGACCGCATGTTTCCCCACGCGCGGAAAAAATCCCTCTTTTCAACAGGAATCATCAAATCAAATGGAACAGGAATCATCAAATCAAATGGGCATGACGGCATCGCAGCGCACCAAGTACACCAAACGCCGGGCGCAGATTTGGGAGGCGTTGCATCCGGTGGAGCACTCGTTAGAACAGCGTTATGGCGAAATTACAAATGAGCCACAACGAAAATATCCAAACAATCTTGAGGTGGAATCAGTAGTTCCACCTCAAGTTGCAACGCATGGTGGAGCACGCCCACAAACCAAAGGCTTCGCGGCATCAACTGCCCAAGCAACCGGAATGACCAAGCAGGCAATCAATCGTCACCTTGCCCGTGCCGACGCCCTCGGAGACACCACCCTGGACAAGATAACCGGCACCAGTCTGGATACCGGCGTGGAGATGGATGCGCTGGCGATTGAAGTTGAGAAGCGGTATGCGGAGCTGGCGAAGAGGAGGCAGGTTGAGGCTGGCAAGAATTACGGCAGAGGAATGGAAAAGGTTCCGGTAATATTGCCGGAAGCTATCGAACCACAACCCGCCCCACCTTTCGAGCTGACCATTCAAGAGCAAGCGCAGCCGGTAAAGAACCGCGAGAACGAAGCCCGCGAACAAGCAGCAAAAGCAACAGGCGCATCACCTCGCTATGTGCAGGATGCAAAGGCGATTGCACGCGATGCAAACGAATAATGGCTAATGTCCCAGGGCGGGACGTTGTTACCCCCCAACCTATAAAAATTTCTTATACATCGGGCGCTCCCAAGGATGCGACATGCTCAACCGGCAAAGGGGGTTGTATCCGTTGTGCCCCCTTGCATGTGCTGGTGGACTGCGCCAGCGAGGCAGCAAACGGGCACGAAGTTACAAAACCGCTGATTGGTGGCATCCGCTGGCGCTGGCTACACGGTACAAAACCCTGTACCGCAGTCTGTAAACAGTCTGTAAGCTCACCAGCAACAAAAAAGCCCAACCTTGTGAGTTGGGCTAAGTTGTTGATTTTATTGGCTCCCCGACCTGGGCTCGAACCAGGGACCTACGGATTAACAGTCCGGCTTAAATAGTGTTTGCCAGTGTTGAATGCTGTAGATATACTCTATAAAAATCAACGACATAGACGCAAATTGCCGTTTTGAGTGTTGAAAAATATTCCCCAAAATAGTGCAAAAGTGGCTACACAGTGGCTACACGGGACGAAAGTTGGCTACACAGTGGCTACACAGGAAACGAGGTAAACAGTTATGGCTAGGCCCAAGAAAGACAGCGCTCCAGACCTGGGGGAATCGCACGAACTGACAGCCGGGTTAATCGAGCGACTGACCTGCCGCACCGACATAAAGGCGCAAGCATTCCTGCGCGACAGCAAGGCCCCTGGACTGCGCGTGCGCGTCACCAACACCGGCGCCAAGTCTTTTGTGTTTGAAGCCAAACTGAACCGGCAGACCATCCGGCGCACCATTGGCGATGTGAGAGCCTGGACTATTGAAGCAGCACGGGCCGAAGCGAACCGTTTGCGCGTCACCCTGGATGCTGGCCAAGACCCGCGCGAGCTGGAGCGCCAGGAGCAAGAGGCCAAAGCAGCCAGCAAAGCCGCTGCTGCCGTGCAAGCCGTTACCGTGGGTGAAGTCTGGAAAGCCTACATGGCCGAACGTAAACCGCACTGGGGCGAGCGGCATTACCAGGACCATCTAAGCCTATCAGACGCTGGTGGCGAGCCATTCAAGCGCGGTAAGGGCACTACCAAGCCGGGGCCGCTTCATTCGTTGATGGCCTTGCCGCTACGCGATCTGACAGCGCCAGCCGTCGAAGCATGGGCCGACCGTGAGGCACAAACCAGGCCGACACAAGCCCGACTTGCATGGCGGTGCTTGAAAGTGTTTTTGACCTGGTGCGCGGAACAGCCGCAGTATGCGCCCGTGATGCATGGCGACAACCCGGCAAAGACCAAAAGGGCGCGGCAGTCATTGGGCAAGCCAGCGGCAAAAACAGACGTGTTGCAGCGTGGGCAACTGAGTGCATGGTTTTCAGCAGTGCAGCAAATCCAGAATCCGGCTATTTCAGCCTATTGCCAAATCCTGCTACTGACCGGCGCCAGGCCGGGAGAGGTGATGACGTTGCGCTGGGAGGACATTAACACCCAATGGAAAGGCATCGCCATCCGTGACAAGGTGGAAGGAGAGCGGGAAATCCCACTTACCCCTTACGTGCATCACCTTCTATCTGGACTCCCACGCCGCAATGAGTGGGTGTTTTCAAGTCCTACCAGCGCCAGTGGATACTTGACCGAGCCTACGCATGCACACGACAGGGCTTGCAAGTCAGTAGGAATTGACGACCTTACCTTCCACGGCCTGCGCCGCTCATTCAAGAGCCTGACCGAATGGCTGGAGATACCCGCTGGCGTGGTGGCACAAATCATGGGGCACAAACCAAGTGCCACAGCGGAAAAGCATTACACCGTCAGACCGATTGATCTGCTGCGAATCCACCATGAAAAGATCGAGGCATGGATACTGGAGCAAGCAGGCATCCAGTTTGATGCCAGTGCAGTGCCTGGTGCTTTGCGGGTGGTGACTGCATGAATGCAAACTGTCCCAGTGGATT
>JAYRRD010000031.1:0-2252 GCA_041910275.1 Rhodoferax sp. | reverse complement strand
GAGGTTGGACGCAGCAGCGTTACGCACAAGGGAAATCGTTTGATACATATTTAATAGCCATCCCCGCAAGCTCCATAAGTCCTCTAGGCTGATTTGCCCCATAAACTCCAAGAACGGCCACACCACCACACCATGAAAGCCCAAGCATGGATGTGGAATGCTGTTTCCAGGGGGTGCCCCGGAGTTCTGTTATCGTTGATCCTATTTTCCTCAGTTAGCCTGTAGCGACCGCTACGGGGATGGGGGTATGGGGTACAAAAGCCAGGATTTTTTCAGCGATGTATCGTGCCATCGCGTACCAGCGCTGGGCTGAGGTCAACTGCGGCGCAGCACCCAGAATATGCGCAATACCCGCGCGGATATTGGCAATCATGGCTTTGATCTGGGTGGTGGCTTCGTGAGTTAGAACCAGCACTATTTTGTTCACTCTGGCATGGCTGGTGAGTTTTCCCAGCCCATCGAGTAGCCTGGGCCTGCTGGTCTTGGCTTCCAGTCGGGATTTTGGGTTTGCCAGGCGTACATACCAACTCCACCAGTTGTAAATCAGGGCCACGGCCCTTGCGCTTAAGGCGCAGCGTTCAATGTCCTGGGTGCTGTACCCACCCCAGCCCCACTGGTTTTTGATCTCGTCAAAGCCGTTTTCACAATCCGCCCGGTCACGGTAGAGTTGTCCGATTTGCACCAGTTCGTAGTCGGCATTGCTCACCAGGACTGCATATTCCCAACTCTTGACGGGCTCGTTCTCGTCAATGAAGTGCAGTTCGATTTGCCCATTGAGACTTTTGCTTTGTTGCTCCAGCAACAAATCAGTTTTGCGCTCGCGGCGCATGACAATAACCCGGCGCTTGGTGCTCCAGCCAGACAGCCGTAGTTCGTCAGCACAGCCACTCCAACCCTGGCCCATATCGCTCCAATCCTCGCGCGCCCACTGGCGTTTGATGAGGTGCTTGACACCACTGGTTTGGCGCAGCTTGAACAGGTAGGGCTGCCCGAGTTCTTCGAGTTGACGCATTTCGCCTTCGACACCAAAAGCGTTGTCTCCTCTGACAAGTTTGGGGCGTTGATTAGCAGGCAAACCCTCCAGCAAAGTCTTCAAGCCGGTGCGTCCGTGTGACGGACTGTGTTGATTGCCTGCTTGTAAATGGGCATCAAGCACCAGTCGCAAATTGCCAATCCAGTAGGTGTGGATGATGTGGCTGGGGCGTCCGGGCTTGTGCGGGTTGTAGCTCACTACTGCACCGTCCTGGTGGCCGTAGAGTACTTTGACGGTCGTGTCGCAATCCAGTATCCAACCAATCTCTGTAGCCTGGGCAATTGAGTGGCGCAATTGCGTCTGCATCCATTGCTGTGCTTCCAGCGCCTGAGCCTCCTGGGCTGCGCGTTCCTGCGCGCTGTGCTTTACCTTGGGCGCCGGTGCTATTGCCGCCAGTGCACGACGCAGGCTGTCGTCCCCGATGATCTTGTTCATGCCCAACACTTGCGGGGCAACACCGTCGCCACGTAGCGTGCCGATATGGGCATAGCGATTCTGTCCAGCCAAAATCCCTAGCAGCCAAGTCCCCAAGACATCTCTGACCTGCGGTGCGTTGGGACTTTTGTAACGCAAGGGACAACTTTGCAGCCAGTTTTCGAACAGCCCACTGACTTGCAAGAACTCGGCAAAAAAGACCAGCTGACCTATCGCGGTGGCCTTGCCTTCACTGTTCCAGTGAACCTCAAACACACCTCCTGGAGTCTGGGCGCGAAGCGCCTCCGTGGCCGTTTTTTCGTACTCTTCTATGGCCTGCCGACAAGCCCGGCTGGTTTGGTTCAGTGCAAAATTTCCTTCACCCATTTGGTGCCCCCTCAAATTACGTCGCAACCCGCACACAGTCTACATTTGTGGCGTTGGGCTTAGGGCCAACTGAGGAAAATAGGGTCATCAATGCGGCGAATGCGCGCCTTTGTCAGCTTGGCCTGTTTGCTGCGCCACTCGTACTTGAGAAAACCGTTGTCCCAATAGAGCAAAATTGCCGGTTGATCGGTGTATTTGATGAAGCGTATGCACAGCGCCTCGAATGACACATCAAAACGAGAGGCAAGATTGCTGAGGCAGCGCAGATCGATGCTCCGACCGGAAAGCGCATCTCGCAGCACGTCACCCGGCATCAGCAGGTTGCTGGCGAACTCGTCGGCATCGCGCTCGATGGCTCGCATCGTGTCAATGCCCGAATAGATGCTTTCCTTGTCGCAGTTGAATCGGTTTTTTTGCG
>JAYRRD010000030.1:0-101677 GCA_041910275.1 Rhodoferax sp. | reverse complement strand
GTGGCATGCGCTTCGCCAACACCAAAATCGGCTGGAAAATCATCGACATGTATTACCTTGTCACGCAGCCGGTCACGCTCTTTGAGTTGTGCCAGTTCGGCCATCGTGATGATTGCCGCTTGCTGCGCCTGGATGGCCAGTTTCTTCGCATCGTTGCCCTTGATCGCGCCGATCTTCTTCGCGGTACGAATCCTGGCTTCCACGCCTTCGGCAGCCAATGTTGCCTCCAGTCCGAGTTCGATCACGCCGATGGCGTCGTTCTCGTCGCGTGGCAGGTACATGCCTGCGGTCAGGCGTTCGCGCGTGGGTGAGTTGTCGATCAGCAGTTTGGCGACTTCATGGCCTTGGCGGTCATTGGGCTGCGCAAAGGGCTTGCCCAGCGGGAACACCATGGTGCGCAGCAAGGCAGCGACCATGCGGTTGGGGTAGTTGACCAGCACGCCATCGAAAGCGTTCTGCATGGCAAACAACGCATCCTGCATGGCCCAGTGCATCAGCGGGGCATCGGCTGCCTGCTGGCCTTCATCCTCGAAGCGCTTGAGCGTTGCCGAACACAGGTACATCAGGGACAAGATGTCGCCCAGCCGCGCCGAGATTTTTTCTCGGCGTTTAAGGTCGCCGCCCATCACGGTCATCGACACATCGGACAAAAGGGCAAAGGAGGCAGAGAAGTGCGTGAGTTGCTGGTAATAACGCCGGGTTTGCGGCGCAGCCTTGGGTGGAGTCGCAACGAAACGGGAGGCAGTTAACCCCGTGAGCAGGGCACGCACGGTATTGCCAAGCGTAAAGCCGATGTGGCCGATGAGGGCACTGTCGAAGTCGCGCAGCGCCTTGTCCTGGTCTTTTTCCTGCACCGAGCGCAGTTCCTTGAGCACATAGGGGTGGCAGCGGATGGCGCCCTGGCCAAAGATGATGAGGCAGCGCGTCAGGATGTTGGCGCCTTCGACCGTGATGGCCACCGGCAATTGCTGGTAGGCACGGGCCAGGAAATTGTTCGGCCCCATGCAAATGCCCTTGCCGCCTTGCACGTCCATCGCATCGTTGACAACCTTTCGGGCGCGTTCGGTAATATGGTATTTCACGATGGCCGATACCACCGACGGTTTCTCGCCCGCATCGACGGCCCCGGCTGTCATGGTGCGCGCGGCATCCATCAGGTAGAGGTTGCCACCCATGCGTGCCAATGGTTCTTCTATGCCCTCGAACTTGCCGATGGGCGTCTTGAACTGGCTGCGTACCCGCGCATAGCCACCCGTGCCGCGCACGGCGAGCTTGGCCATGCCAGTATTGCTTCCCGGCAGTGAAATGGAGCGACCGGCAGCCAGGCATTCCATGAGCATTCTCCAACCCTGACCAGCCATCGCTGCACCACCAACGATCCAGGAAAGCGGCATGAAGACGTCTTTACCCGAGGTGGGGCCGTTTTGCCAGACGGCATTCAGCGGTGCATGGCGCCTGTTGGCCACCACGCCGGGATGGCGGGCAGGAACCAGCGCGCAGGTGATGCCGATTTCTTCTTGCTGGCCCAGCAGGTGATCGGGGTCAAGCAGGCGAAACGCCAGGCCCAAAACCGTGCAGATGGGACTCAAGGTGATGTAGCGCTTGTTCCAGCTTACGCGCATACCCAGCACTTCGCGGCCCTGGTACAGACCTTTGCAGACGATGCCCACATCCGGCATGGACGCGGCGTCCGAGCCGGCCCAGGGGCTGGTCAAGGCGAACGCGGGAATTTCCAGACCCTTGGCCAGCCTGGGAAGGTAATAATCTTTTTGCTCCTCGGTGCCATAGTGCAGAATCAGTTCAGCCGGGCCGAGCGAGTTCGGTACCATGACCGACACGACCGCCGCCGAGCTGTGCGTGGAGAGCTTTTGCACTACCTGCGAGTGTGCGAAGGCTGAAAATCCGAGGCCGCCGTAGCGCTTGGGAATAATCATGCCCAGGAAACCTTTTTCCTTGATGTAGCGCCAGCTCTCGGGCGACAAGTCCTGGTGTACCTGGGTGCTTTCCCATTCGCTGGTGATGCGGCACAGCTCCCCGCATTCACGGTCGAGAAACGATTGTTCCTCGGCACTGAGTTTGGGAGCTGGATAGGCCAGTAGCTTGTTCCAGTCGGGTTTGCCGGAAAAAAGATCGCCATCCCACCAGACAGTGCCGGCTTCGAGCGCTTCCTTTTCGGTTTGCGACATGGCAGGCAGGATTTTTTTGAATAGTGCAAACAGCGGGCCTGTGAGCAGGGTGCGGCGCACAGGCGCGACAAGTAATACGGTAAGCACTGCAGCCAGCAGTGCCGCAGCATGGACAACAAGAATCGGGTTCATCATTTTCTCCTTGGGATGTAAAACGACGTGTTATTCACGGGCAGCAAACACTGCATCCTTGCACGCGAAACACGCCGTTCGCGCTTGATGCGAATAGTGCACACATGTCCACTGAATTTCAAGTAACGCTTGTAGTTAATTTCATGATATTTGATGTAACATATTGATATTAATTGATAAATTTGTTTAGTTTTATCAGTCTACGATTGAAGTGGATTTTTTTCAGATTCTTCCTAAACTTGGGTCTGTGGCATACCGCCACAACAACCACCCCAGTGGTGGCTGATCTGTCACCTTTTTGGAGAAATCACATGGAAATGGTCAATAACCTGCAAGCATTCGTACGCGAATCCATCGACACCGGCGTCACGAGCATCGAAAACGTGCACAAACGCATTGCCAGCATGCCGCTGGACTTCATGGCAAAGATTGATCCGCTGCACGATCTGGCCGATGGTGCCAAGGAGATTCAGGAGCGTTCGATTGGCAATGTTTATGAAACAGTGCGCCTGGTGAACGGGAAAGTGGGGGAAATGACTTCCCGTTTTCTGGGTAAAGAAGCCGCAGACAGCCAGGCGGTGTGAGATTGCCCCATTGGTCCACTATAGAATGCGCCGGGAGAGCGGTCTGATGCAAATAAACAGCACACCGCTCGAAAGTCCGCCTGGAATGCAGCAGAATAGAAACCTCGCGCATCCAATTGGAGCGGTTTATATTTCACTACATCGACAGGAGTTCTCGAATGGAACCATCGCCAAAAACCGAAGCCGCAGCGGAAAACGTCAAACCGCGTGCCAAGCCCGCCAAAAAGGCTTTGGCTGCGAACGCCAAAAGGCTGAAAGGGACTGCGCGCCCCAAGACAGCCGTGGAAAAGGCCGCTGCACTTGAAAAAGCCGCCAAGAAGGTGACTGCCAAGGGGCGCAAGGGTGCCGTCAGTGCACTGCATGTCACGCGCGATGCTTCGTTTCGTCTGATTGACTCCCAACGCGAGATCTGGTTGGCTGGCCTGGGCGCACTGGCCAAGGCGAATGCCGCAACGGGAACCAAGGGAGAGCAGGCATTTGAAGCCCTGGTCAAGGCCGGGGAGGCGCTGGAAGCGCAGGCGCACCGCACCATTGATGCAGGCGCCGAGAAATTGAAGAGTGGCATTGGTGGCGCAACCGAGGTGCTGGATCAGAAAATTGGCCGTGTCAGCTCTGCGCTGGACACCCTGGTGGAGCAGGCGCTGGACCGTCTGGGTTTTCCCAAGCCCAATGCACTCCGGGAGCTGCTTGAACGGCTGACAGAGTTGTCCAAAACGCTGGAATCGAAGATTCGTACCACGCTGAGTTCGTGATTTTTTGAGCGGGCCATTCTGCCCGCGTCCCACACCTTGGGTCAAACGCCATGACGGTTCGTAATCTTGAATACCTGTTTTATCCCAAGTCCGTCGCTGTGGTGTTTGAGCCGAATGAGCCGAGCCGCTATGCCGAGGTGATACTGGATAACTTGGCCAAAGGGGGGTATACCGGGTCAGTTATTCCTGTTGCCGTCAAGAATCGGGCAATCTTCGGGTTTGGCATTGGTTCGCATATCGCGTTGGACAAACTCAAGGAGGCGCCTGACCTCGCGGTCGTTTGTGCGGCCTTGGGCGACGCTGCGGAAATCATTGCACAGTTGGGCACGCGCGGAACACGTGCCGTGCTCGTTGGCCCGTCCATGCGCGAGGGCCTGGGTGAGCGGGAAATGCGGGAAGCGCACAAGGCCATTCTGGATGCAGCACGACCACACCTGATACGGGTGCTCGGGCCCGGCAGCCATGGACTTCTTGTTCCTGGCAGTGCATTGAACGCCAGCCTTCCGTTCGTGGGTGCCAAACCGGGAAAAATAGCCCTGATAGCACAGTCGGCGGCACTGGCTTCTGCGGTAGTTGAGCGCGCGTTCAGCCGGTCTATCGGTTTTTCCACCGTGCTGCATCTTGGTTCGAGTCTCGACATAGACCTGGCTGACATTCTCGACTGGCTCGCTTCCGATCCGGCAACAGAAACGATTCTGGTGCAATTTGATGCCGTTGTTTCTGGACGCAAATTCATGTCGGCCGCGCGTGCGGTGGCGCGCGGCAAGCGGGTTTTTGCCATTCGCAGCGGCAGGGTGCAAGCGCGCCATCCCACCGTCAGCCAGCTCACACGCAATCAGATATACGAAGCCGCCATGCGCCGCGCCGGCTGGGTCAGCATCGACACGCTGGATGATTTGTTCGAGACCATCGAGGCCAGCACCCGCGTGCGGCCATTGCGCGGCGAGCGCTTGAGCATTATTTCCAACGGCAAAGGCTTCGGACGTATTGCCACCGATGCGTTGCTGGGTGCTGGCGGACGGCTCGCCACGTTTTCCAGCGCTACCGAGCAGCAACTTGCCGAAGTGTTGCAAACATCTTCCTTGCCACTCGGTAATCCGCTGGCCTTGCCTGCGAACAGTACGCCAGCAGACTGGGCGAACGCGTTGACCACGGTGCTGGCGGATGATTCGACCGATGCGGTATTGACGATTTGTTCGCCTTCTCCTTTTGCCCAAGGTGGTGCGGTTGCCACTGCGCTGTGCGAGGTCGCGCAACGCGACGAGCGCAACGTGTTTACCTGCTGGGTGGGCGGAACAGCCATGCTGGTGGCGGAAAACATTGCTGCCGCGCAAGGGATATTCAGCCACAATTCACCGGAAAAAACGGTAGCTGCTTTCCTGGGAGCCGTGCATTACCAGCGCAACCGGGAACAGCTGATGCAGATGCCGCCATCCATCGCGGACGACTTCACGCCCAATGTGGGCTTGGCCCGACTGGTCATCGCCGAGGCGATTGACGCTGAACATACGGCTTTGTCCGCGCGCCAGGCACGCAACCTGCTGCATGCGTATGGCATCAATGTCCAGGAGTCGCAACCGGTCAGCAGCATGGACGCGGCGATTCATGCCGCCGAGGACATCGGCTACCCTGTGGACATGGCGCTGGTGTTGAGCAACCAGAACACATCCGACTTGGTGGCAAGCAGCTTGCGTTCGCCGGAGGATATCCGCATTGCCGCGCGAGGGCTGCGCAGCAGTGCGCGTAACCAGCATCCCGGCCATCGCGTCCTGGGTTATCGTTTGCGCCCCAGCGTCGCACGCAGTGGTATTGCAGCGTTGCGTATCGGGGTTGCCGACGATCCGGTGTTTGGCCCTGTCATTTACCTTGGCACTTCTTCGACAACCGGAACACTCAAAGACGCTTTTGCCGCCTCGTTGCTGCCACTCAACCAGGTGCTGGCGCGCGAACTGATCGAACGCAGCCGCTGTATCGACGATGCACCGCCCGAACAACGCGAAGCACTGGAGTCCGCACTGAACGTCACGCTGGTGCGTTTGTCACATGTGCTCACGGACATTGACGAGCTGGCGACCATGGAGATGGACCCTTTGCATCTGGAGACTTCGGGTGTTGTCGCCCTGGATGTGCACATCAATGTCGTGAAACGCCAACGCAAAAATGGCTTCAGGCGCTTTGCGATCCGCCCCTACCCGAAGGAGCTGGAGCAACAGGTGGACTGGGATGGTCGCAAGCTGTTGATCCGCCCGATCCGCCCGGAAGACGAGACCATTTTCAGTGACTTCATTGGCGCACTGGACCCGTCGGACTCGCGCATGCGTTTTTTCATCACGATGAAGAGGCTGCCGCGTTCGCAGTTGGCCCGTTTCACCCAGATTGATTACGACCGCGAGATGGCGTTGGTGGTGATCGAACGGGATGACGACGGGTGTGAGCGCTCGTTGGGAGAGGTTCGCGCCATTGCCGATCCTGACAACGCCACTGCCGAATTTGCCATCGTCATCAGCTCTGCGCTCAAGGGCAAGGGGCTGGGACGCATACTGATGCAAAACATCATCGACCATTGCCGCAGCTGCGGTACCGGCGAACTGCGGGGAGAAACCCTGGGTGACAATCAGCGCATGCAGCGTCTGGCCAGAACACTTGGTTTTCAGTTGACACCGAGCGCAGACGGGACGGTCAAGCTGTGTCTGCCTCTGCGTGAACCGCGCAAGGAATCTTGAGTGTGGAGCATTCCCTTAGAATCCCCCGCTTTTAACCTCCATCCCCATCGGCCATGACAACTTTATTTGAACCCTTTCAGGTCGGCCAACTTGCCTTGGCCAATCGCATCGTCATGGCACCCTTGACCCGAAGCCGGGCGCCTGGTGCCATCCCCAATGCACTGATGGTTGACTACTACGTTCAGCGGGCTAGCGCCGGTTTGATTATTTCCGAGGCTACGGCCATCAGCCCCCAGGCGCAAGGGTATGCCAATGTACCGGGCCTCTACAGCACCGAGCAACTGGATGGCTGGAAGCGCGTGACACAGGCTGTGCACAAGGCTGGAGGCAAGATGGTGGTGCAGCTCTGGCACGTGGGCCGCGTGTCCCACAACGAGTTGCAGCCCCATTTCGGCAAACCCGTCGCCCCATCGGCGATCCGCGCACGTACCAAGACCGTCCTGATGCGCAACGGCACGCCCACGCTGGTCGATACGTCCGAGCCACGCGCACTGGATGCGGCAGAAATTCCGGGCATTGTGGAAGATTACCGGCATGCAGCCCAGAATGCCATCGCTTGCGGCTTTGACGGAGTGGAACTGCATGCAGCCAATGGTTATCTGATTGACCAATTCCTCAAGTCCAGTAGCAACCAGCGTACCGATGGCTATGGGGGCACACTCAGAAACCGTGCCCGTTTGCTGCTGGAAATTGTGCGTGCCGTGGTCGATACGGTTGGCGGTGGCCGGGTCGGCATTCGTCTCTCGCCAGTAACGACTGCGAATGATGTTGTGGACGATAACCCGCAACAGTTGTTTGACTATGTGGTGCACCATCTTGCCGAACTTGAATTGGCCTATATCCATATCATCGAAGGAGCAACGGGTGGTGCGCGTGAGCTGCCGGACCGGCCATTTGATTACGCATCACTCAAAGCCGTTTATCGCCGCGCCGGAGGGAGCGGTGCCTGGATGGTCAATAACGGCTACACTGCAGAATTGGCGGAGCAGGCCCTGGCGCAAGGCGCCGATCTTGTCGCTTTTGGCCGTCCGTTCATATCCAACCCCGACTTGCCGCAAAGACTGCGTACCGGTGCAGCGCTGGCACCCGCCGACCGTACGACCTTTTACGGTGGCGATGCCAAGGGCTATACGGACTATCCAGCCTTGACTGTGCAATAAGGGCCTTTCAAAGCCTTATGGCATATGCGTAAGAAGCTATTAAAAAGTGAGTTTGGCAAGACCTATGGGACACAGCGAACACACTACATCTGCAGGTAAACCCGGGCTTTCAGCCACGCCGGTTACATCTGCCGATACAAAGGCGCCGGTCGCCTTTGATCCGAACCAGACGGTTTCATACCAGGCACGCTTGCGCCGGGCGCCCCGTTGGTTCAGCTCTTTTCTGGCGAGCAACTCGCGTGAGAAAAACCGCCTGCACAGGGAATTGTCAACGATCAAGGGTGCCTTGCCATTGCTGATGAAGCAACGTAATGGTGAAAAATGGACGCAACAGGAACGCGCAGAACTCGTGCGCATGTTGCGTTCTGCATCGGCGGTCAGTCCTTATCTGTTTCTCATGGCGTTGCCGGGTTCTACGCTGCTTTTGCCGTTTCTGGCCTGGCATCTGGATGCGCGGCGCAAGAAAAAGCGCTTGCAGCATCCGGCCTCCAACGTTTGAGCAGCAAGGCATTGCCCATCACGCTGACAGAGCTCAGGGCCATGGCCGCTCCTGCGAGCATGGGATTGAGGAGGCCCAGTGCCGCCAGGGCGATTCCTGCCACGTTGTAGATGAACGCCCAAAACAGGTTTTGCCGGATTTTGGCAACCGTGCGGCGAGAAATATCGAGCGCCGCCACCACCAGTGCCAAGTCGCCACGCATCAGGGTAATCCCCGCCGCGTGCATCGCCACATCGGTGCCGGTGCCCATGGCGATACCGACATCTGCGGCTGCCAATGCAGGGGCATCGTTGATGCCGTCACCCACCATCGCTACCCGGTGTCCACCTTTGCGCAGCTGCGCCAGCTGTGCAGCCTTATCGCCGGGCAAAACCCCCGCAATCACCTCTCCGACTTCAGGCCGCAGCCCCAGGCGGCGTGCCATGGCCTCGGCAGCACTCTGGCTGTCGCCAGAAAGCATGACTGTCTGGATGCCCTGGGCTTGCAGTGCCGCCAGCACTTCCCTTGCTCCAGGTTTGGGTTCATCGCCAAAGGCCATGAACGCCAGCAAGCGTACACCGGCGCCGCTGCGCTCGGCCAGGGCCGATATGCTCAATCCCTGAGCCTGCAATGGACGCAATAGCGCAGTGTGCCCGGCTGTGGTGACCCCCACCAGCTCATCCATCCAGCGCAAACTGCCAATAAGGTAGGTCTTGGAGTCGATTGCACCCTGCATACCACGGCCTGGCAATGTGTGCGCAGATTCAGGTGATTCCAGGGTGATGCCTTGTGCTTTGGCCGCAGCCAGGGTGGCCTGGGCCAGCGGGTGTGTGCTGGCGCTTTGCAAACTGGCGGCCAGACGCAAGGCCTCCTGTGCGTGCAATCCATCCTGGAGCGGCAGCAGGGTGTGCAAACGCGGTTGTCCCAAGGTCAGGGTACCGGTTTTATCAAACGCAACGATATCCACCTTGTGTGCCAGTTCCAGCGCCTGGGCGTCCTTGATCAGGATACCGTGGCTTGCCGCCACCCCGGTGCCCGCCATGATGGCCGCCGGAGTTGCCAGCCCCAAAGCGCATGGACAGGCAATGACCAATACCGTGACGGCACGTATCAGCGCCAGTTCAAAGCCATAGCCACTCGACCACCAGGCCACAAAGGTCAGTAGCGCCAGCAGCAATACAGCGGGCACAAAGACCGCGCTCACCTGATCAACCAGACGCTGAATCGGTGCTTTGGCGGCCTGCGCATCCTCCACCAGCCGGATGATGGTCGCCAACACCGTTTCGCTGCCCACTGCGCTCACCTGCATCACGACACGGGCATCACCATTGATGCTGCCCCCCGTCAGCCGGTCTCCCACCTCTTTGGGAACGGGCAGAGGCTCACCCGTCAGCATGGATTCATCCACCTGGGTGGCCCCTTGCAACAACAGACCATCCACTGCAAAACGCTCACCGGGTTTGACCATCAGCTTATCCCCCACCAGCACTTCAGCCACGGGCACATCCACCTCACCATCCACGTCGAGCAGGTGCGCTACATCGGGACGCAGGGCGTGCAGTGCGCGGATGGCCGTCGTGGTCTGGCGCTTGGCCTTGCCTTCGAGCCACTTGCCCAACAGTACCAGTGTCACCACTACGGCAGAACCTTCAAAATACAGGTGCACCATCGCCCCCGTCGGTGCGCGCAACCACAAAGCCACCGACAAGGCCCAGCCGGCGCTTGTGCCAATGGCTACCAGCAGATCCATGTTGCCACTGAAAGCCCGCAGCGCGTGCCAGCCAGCCTTATAGAAGCGCGCGCCCAGAATGAACTGCACGGGCGTTGCCAGCAGAAACTGTATCCATGCTGGCAGCATCCAATGCATCCCCATGAGATCGCCCAGCATGGGCAACATCAGGGGAGTCGATAGCAATAAACCCAAGGCCACCGGCGCAAACCCCGTCCAGGACGACGCATCCTCCTGCGCCTGCCGCTGTGCCGGGCTGCGTGGCTCGTAACCGGCAGCACGCACCGCCCGGCGCAGCTTTGCTTCCATCTGCTCGCCATCGGCATAAACGATACGCGCCGTTTCGTTGGCCAGATTGACTGTGGCCTGCTGCACGCCTGGAACCTTTTTCAAGGCCCGCTCAACACGGTTGACGCATGAAGCACAGGTCATGCCGCCAATGCCCATATCCAGCGTGGGCGAAGTATGTGTGGTACTCATGGGTATAAAGGGTGCAATTCGGTGCGATATCTGTAGACTGGCTCTTGTTACTATGTTTTTAGCAGCTGTCCCCGCTTGTCCCACGGAGGCTACAGGCTGATTTGATGCCTGATTTGAGGCCAAATTGAGGCTGAAAACGTGCCACGGAGGCTTTCGGGGAGCACCTGTCGTGCGGATTTGGTGCTTTTAATATCACGGGTGATATGAAACTTTATGAATCACACCCGGTATAAACGCAACAACGCCCAACGTGCTAAGGTTCAGGGTGTGCGATTTTTTCCACTATTCCCTCCGACCAAGGATTTCCCATGACCCCGACATTGACCTTCACCGTAACCGGCATGACCTGTGCGCACTGCGAAAAAGCCGTCACCCGTGCTGTGCAGCAAGTTGATCCACAGGCGCGCATCGCCATTGACCGGGCAAACAATCGGGTGGAAGTTGAATCCTCACAATCACGCGCCACTTTGTCCGCTGCCATTGCCGAAGAAGGCTACACCGTTGCGGATTAACACCCAACTACGCCAGCGCCATTGCGCGTGCCGGATCGTCTGCTTCGAGCACGCGCTGCGCCCAGGGCGTCAGCTTGCTGGTATCTGCACGCAAAATTTCCTGTTTGACCGCCAGGATCTGGGCCGGATGCATGGAAAAGCTGCGCAGGCCCAAGCCCAGCAGCAAGCGCGTGAGTCCCACATCGCCAGCCATTTCACCGCACACGTTGACAACTTTCCCTTGTGCGTGGCATACGGCAATGGTGTCAGCCACCAGACGCAAGACGGCCGGATGCAAGGGGTCGTACAGGTGCGCCACGGATTCGTCGGAGCGGTCAATCGCCAATGTGTACTGAATCAGGTCATTGGTACCGATAGACAAAAAGTCGAAATATTTGAGAAATAGCTTCAGGCTCAACGCAGCAGCCGGGACTTCGATCATCGCCCCGAGCTTGACGGGTCCGTAGGCAACACCACGGTTGTCAAGCATGGCACGGGCATGGTCCAGGTGGGCCAGCGTCTGGCGAATTTCGCGGGCATGCGCCAGCATGGGAATCAAAAGATGCACATCACCATGCACTGCAGAGCGTAATATCGCCCGCAACTGGGTCAGGAACATCGCCGGATCTGCCAGGCTCCAACGGATGGCCCGCAAGCCCAGAGCCGGATTCAGGTGTGCATCGTCGTGCAAGGAGTCATCCAGCGGCTTGTCGGCACCCACATCCACGGTGCGAATGGTGACCGGCAAGCCGCGCATGCCTTCGATTGCGCGCCGATAGGCCTGGTATTGCTCCTCCTCCCCTGGCAGCCGTCCCTGGCGTCCCATGAACAGAAATTCGCTGCGAAACAAACCAATGCCCGCAGCCCCGGCCTTCAATGCACCAGCGGCATCTTCGGGCATTTCAATATTGGCCAACAACTCGACTTTCTGCCCATCCATCGTGACCGAAGGGGTATGCAACAGGCGCTGCAGGCGGCCACGCTCCAGTTCCCCCTGGCGTTGCTTGAACCCATACTCGGCAAGAATGATGGGCGACGGATCAACAATCACCACGCCCGCATCGCCGTCAATGATGACCCAATCGTCCTGGCGCACCAGTTGATTGGCCAGCCGCGCGCCGACCACGGCGGGGATGTCCATACTGCGTGCCACGATGGCGGTATGCGAGGTTTTTCCGCCCACGTCGGTGATGAAACCGGCAAATACGCTTTGCTTGAACTGAATCATGTCCGCCGGCGACAGATCATGGGCAATCAGTATCAGGGGAACGTCTACCGTGTCATCCAGCAGCAAATCCTGTTGTGATGCTTTGCGCATGGTGCGCTGGTTGTGTGCTTCTATCGGTGAGCTGGTGCCTTTCATGGCGCGCAACACCCGCTCGACAATCTGTTCCATATCGGCCTTGCGCTCGCGCAGGTACTCGTCTTCCATCTCATCGAACTGGCGCGCAATGATTTCGAGTTGCGTTGTCAAGGCCCACTCTGCGTTGTACAAGCGGTCGGTAATCCAGTGTTTGACGCCTGCAGCCAGCTCATTGTCTTGCAACAGCATGAGGTGTACGTCGAGCAAGGCGCCCAGTTCATGCGGAGCTTCTTTCGGCCCCATATGCATGATGGTTTCGTGCAAACGCCGAATCTCATCCACCACGGCATCACGCCCACGGCAAACGCGTTCAATTTCGGCGGGAACCTGGTCCGCGCTGACGAAGTAATGGGCAACATCAACCCTGCTCGACGCCACCAGCACGGCACGGCCAATGGCTATGCCGCGCGAGACGTGTAAGCCCTGAATGGCGAAAGTCATGGCGCCACCACGTCAAAGCGACACACACGGCAAAAAGTGTGTGAAAACGCAAAGGAAAGCATACTTACTCGCCCTCGCCAAACCGGTCGGCTATCAGTGCCAGTATGGCCTCCATGGCCTCTTGCTCACGCTCACCTTCCGTGTCGACCACTACTTCAGACCCCACGCCGGCGGCGAGCATCATCACACCCATAATGCTTTTGGCATTGACGCGGCGATCACCCTTGGCAATCCAGACCTCGCAGGGAAAACTGCCAGCCAGTTTGGTAAGTCTGGCAGAGGCACGGGCATGTAGGCCCAACTTATTGGTGATGGTTGTGGTTTTCTTGATCATGCAATTTTCTTGTCTGGTTTTGTGGTGCCGCGACTGCAACTTGCACGATGCACTGAGTGCCTCCGGCAAGGGCCCTGGAAACCAGTACATCCAGGGGATCGTGGCGATAATTGACAGTACGCAACAACATGGGCAGGTTGACACCTGCAACCAATCTGGAGCGAACCCCGTCAACCACTTTCTGGGCAACGTTGCAGGGTGTTGCTCCAAACACATCCGTCAAAACCAACGCATGGGGTGTGCCCAATTGTTGTAGCAGCGCCAAGGCCGCCAGTCGGGTTGTTTCGGTGGACTCATTGGGGGGGACATCCAGTGCAAGTACCCCGTTGGCGGATTCCGGGTAGACGTGCAACACACAATCCCGCAAGGCGCTTGCCAGCGGTGCGTGGGCGATGATCAGAATGCCGATGTTCATGGTTGGTGCGAACGCAGATTATGGCTTTTTTACCATCAGAAAATAGGGATAAAACCCGACACTGCACATAAACTACGAACCAGATGCAAGGTTACTGTAGCTTACTGTAGCGCTCCAAACACCTTCGTCAGGATTGAACTGCCATAGGCCGCCGGGTTGTGCCGGATTTTCTTTTCTTCCTCGGAAATCATGAAAAACAGGCCATCAAGAGCCTTGCCGGTGACGTATTGCTGAATATTGGCGTCTTCCTTTTTCAGCAATCCAAACTCGGCAGCCTTGCCTGCGACCTGGTTGTATTTGCTTACCAAGCCTACCTTCTCGGTTGCACGGCTGACTATGGGTAAGAATTTTGTGGCCAGGTCACCACGGGTTTTGGTCGAGAAGAACTCGGTTACTGCGGTGTCCCCACCGCTCAGAATAGCTTTGGCATCGCTTATGGTCATGTTCTGAACCGCGTGCATGAGCAGGTCTTTCGCCATGGGCACGGCAGCCTCCGCACCACGGTTCATGGCGGTGATGAGTTCGTCCACCTGCGCCCCCTGACCCAGGTTGCGCAGCAGTCCGGCTGCATCATTCACCACACCGGGCAACGGAATCCGGACTTTTTCGTTTCCCAAAAAGCCATCCTGTACGCCCAGGATTCCTATGGCCGATAGCGCCCCTTTTTCCAGCGCAGTTTTTAAACCTTTGCTGGCATCGACATTGCTGAGATCGGAAAGACCCAGAGCAAAAGCCTGGTTCAAAACGCTTGCACCCAACAGGGTGGCCAATGGAACGAGAAACAGGTTGAATGTGCGACGCTGCATAGGATGTCCTTCAGGAAAAGAATGGTGTTGAAAACCTGGCCCCGGGGTCATGATACAAAAAAAACGGCCCACGACTGTGGGCCATATCAGACAGATCGAAATCCGCGTTTTGCGAAAAAGAGAATCTTCAATACCCTCAATCAACAATTGCTTTTTGCACCAGCCGGGTCGCCACCCAGTTCTTGGTCTTGGAAATCGGTCTGCTTTCCGTGATCTCGATAACGTCACCCATCTTGAACTCGCCCTTTTCGTCATGGGCGTGGTACTTGCTGGATTTGCCAACGATCTTGCCGTAGAGCTCGTGCTTGACACGGCGCTCAATGAGCACCGTGACTGTCTTGGCGCGCTTGTCACTCACCACCTTGCCAATCAAGGTGCGCTTGAGGGATGTTTTAGCTTCCGTCATGGTTCGCTTCCTTATTTGCTAGGTTGGGCTGCAGCACGCTGCTTTTCGCCAAGAATCGTCTTGGCACGGGCAATCGCACGGCGCGTTGAACGCAGTGAGGCAAGATTGGTAAGTTGCTGCTTGCCCTTTTGCATGCGCAGGCTGAAGTGCGCTTTCTGCAGTGCTTGCACTTCTGCTTGCAGGCCGGCAACATCTTTTTGGCGTAGTTCAGTCGTATTCATTCCTTGCATCTCCTGATTACTGACCGATCATGCGCGCTACAAAAGTAGTTCGCAGGGGTAACTTGGCAGCTGCCAAACGAAAGGCCTCACGCGCAAGTTCCTCACTTACACCAAGGATTTCAAACACGATTTTTCCGGGTTGGATTTCAGCCACGTAATACTCGGGGTTACCTTTACCGTTTCCCATTCGCACTTCTGCGGGTTTCTGGGAAATGGGTTTGTCGGGGAACACGCGAATCCAGATACGGCCACCACGTTTGACATGGCGCGAGATGGCACGGCGTGCCGACTCAATCTGGCGCGCCGTCAAACGGCCACGATCCGTGCATTTGAGACCAAAATCACCAAACGCAACCGAGCTGCCCCTGGTTGCGATGCCGGAGTTTCGGCCTTTTTGTTCTTTGCGGTATTTCCGGCGAGCGGGTTGCAACATGCTTATTCTCCTTTACCGTCGGCTGCTGCAGCCGGCGCGGCGACTTTGCGAACGCGCTTAACGGTGGGTTGTTTATCGGAATCGGCTCCGGATGCTTCGATTGGCTTGTCGCTGCCATCGGCAGGAGCCGCACTACCGCCAGCAGGGCGACGGGCACCACCGCGCGGACCAGCACGGTCAGCACCGGGACGGGCACCGCCACGGTCATCGCGACGCGGACCACGGGGACGGCGCTCTTCTTCCACACGCGGCTCGGCGGCGGCGGGCAAATCATTGCGCCCCAGCGTATCGCCCTTGTAGACCCAGACCTTGACACCAATGACACCGTAGGTGGTCTTGGCTTCGGAAGTCCCGTAGTCAATATCCGCACGCAAGGTGTGCAGCGGCACGCGGCCTTCGCGGTACCACTCGGTACGGGCAATTTCAATGCCATTCAAGCGGCCCGAGGACATGATCTTGATGCCCAGAGCCCCCAGACGCATGGCGTTTTGCATGGCACGCTTCATGGCACGGCGAAACATGATCCGCTTTTCCAACTGTTGCGTGATGCTGTCGGCAATCAACTTGGCATCAATTTCAGGCTTGCGAACTTCCTCGATATTGACCGCCACCGGTACGCCCAGCTGTTTGCCCAGGTCGGCTTTCAGGCCTTCAATGTCCTCGCCTTTTTTGCCGATGACGACCCCCGGACGCGCCGAGAAAATCGTGATACGGGCGTTCTTGGCAGGGCGCTCGATCAGGATGCGGGAAACCGATGCATTTTTCAGTTTGGTCTTGAGATGCTCACGCACCTTGATGTCTTCTGCCAACATGCCGGCGAAGTCTTGGTTGCTGGCGTACCAGCGCGACGACCAGTTCCGGCTGATGGACAGACGAAAGCCTGTGGGGTGAATTTTTTGTCCCATTTTCCTGGCCCCTGTTAATTTCCAACCGTCACGTACACGTGGCACGTGGGTTTTCTGATTTGGTTGCCGCGACCTTTGGCGCGGGCCATGGAGCGGCGCAATGACGCGCCTTGCTCGACGTAAATGGTTTTCACCTTCAGATCGTCAATGTCCGCACCATCGTTGTGCTCGGCGTTGGCAATTGCCGACTCCAGCACCTTGCGAATGATGATGGCGGCTTTCTTCTGTGTGAATTGCAGGATGTTCAAAGCCTGATCGACCTTCTTGCCACGGATCAGATCCGCGACCAGACGGCCCTTATCAACCGACAAACGAACTCCGCGAAGGGTTGCACGTGTTTCCATGGGTGCGTCCTTATTTCTTTTGTACTTTTTTGTCCGCAGGGTGGCCCTTGAACGTCCGGGTGAGTGCGAACTCCCCCAGCTTATGGCCAACCATTTGGTCAGTGATGTAGACCGGCACGTGCTGCTTGCCGTTGTGCACGGCAATCGTCAGACCGATGAACTCCGGCAGAATCATGGAACGGCGCGACCAGGTTTTGATCGGCTTCTTGTCCTTGCCAGCAACGGCTTTTTCTGTCTTTGCCACCAGGTGGTGGTCAACGAAAGGACCTTTTTTGAGAGAGCGAGTCATTTACCTTCCCCTTACTTCTTGCGACGCGACACGATCATGACTTGCGTGCGCTTGTTGTTACGGGTACGGTAACCCTTGGTCAGATTGCCCCAAGGATCGACTGCATGACGGCCTTCTCCGGTCTTGCCTTCACCACCACCGTGCGGGTGGTCAACCGGGTTCATCACCACGCCACGCACGGTCGGACGAATACCCATCCAGCGTTTCACACCTGCTTTGCCCAATTGGCGCAGGCTGTGTTCCTCGTTGGCAACCTGACCCAACGTCGCGCGGCAGTCGATGTGAATCTTGCGAACCTCGCCGGAGCGCACACGAACCTGGGCATAGGAGCCTTCACGCGCCAGCAAGGTTGCCGAAGCGCCTGCCGAACGGATCAATTGCGCACCCTTGCCAACCTGCAATTCAACACAATGGATAGTGGAACCCACAGGAATATTACGAATGGGCAGGGTATTGCCCACACGAATCGGGGCTTCGGAGCCACTCATGATGCTTGCGCCAACCTCCAGGCCACGGGGAGCGATGATGTAGGCACGCTCACCATCGGCATAACACACCAGGGCGATGTGTGCAGAACGGTTCGGATCGTATTCAATACGCTCCACCTTGGCAGGAATGCCGTCCTTGTTGCGCTTGAAATCAACCACGCGGTAATGGTGCTTATGGCCACCACCCTTGTGCCGGGTCGTGATATGGCCATTGTTGTTGCGCCCAGCTTGCTGGAACTGTGGCTCCAGCAAAGCTGCGTGGGGAGCCCCCTTGTACAGGTGGTCTCTGGAAATTTTCACCACGCCACGGCGACCGGGCGAGGTGGGTTTCATTTTGATGACAGCCATGGTTATGCAACCTCCCCACCAATATCCAGGGATTCACCCGGCATCAATGTCACATAGGCTTTGCGCACATGGTCACGTCGCCCAATCGATTTACCAAAACGTTTGGTCTTCCCCTTGGTATTGAGTACGGAAACGCCTTGCACCTTGACCTTGAACAGCAACTCGACGGCTGCCTTGATCTCATACTTGTTTGCGTCTTGCAAAACCTTGAAGGTCGTTGTGTTGCCCTGCTCGAGCCTGGTGGTCTTTTCGGTTGTGACTGGAGCCACCAGAACCTGCATCAAACGGCCTTCATCAAACTTACCGGGATGGGATGCGTGACTCATGCGAACATCTCCTTGAGTTTATCCATGGCCGCCTTGGTCACCAACACCTTACGGTAGTGCACCAAAGAGAGCGGGTCCGCATAACGGGGTTCAACAACCTGGATATTCACCAGATTGCGGGATGCCAGATACAGATTTTCATCCACTTCATCAGCAATGACCAAGACGGACGCGAGGTTCATGGCCTTGAATCGGGCTGCCAGCGGTTTGGTCTTGGGAGAATCCACCTTGAAAGATTCAACCACAGCCAGACGGCCTTCACGGGCAAGCTGGGAAAGTATGGACGCCATACCGGCGCGGTACATTTTCTTGTTGATTTTTTGCGCGAAATTTTCATCCGGCATATTGGGGAAAATCCGGCCACCCCCACGCCACAAGGGCGACGAAGTCATACCGGCACGGGCGCGGCCCGTTCCCTTTTGCCTGAAAGGCTTCTTGGTGCTGTGATGGACCTGTTCACGGTCTTTCTGGGCGCGCGTGCCTTGACGGGCATTGGCCTGATAGGCAACCACAATCTGGTGCACCAAATCTTCGTTATAGGTGCGACCAAACACGGTCTCGGGGGCGTCATACTGCGACGTGGCCTGCCCTTGGTCGTTCAGGAGTTCGATTTGCATCATTTCGCTCCCTTCGCAGCCACATTTTCAGCCTTGGCTTTGACAGCTGGGCGAACGGACACAAAACCGCCAGATGAGCCAGGAATCGCCCCTTTGATCAACAACAACTGGCGCGCTGCATCCACGCGGAAAACCGCCAGATTTTGCGTCGTCACCGTATCGTCGCCCATATGCCCGGTCATGCGCTTGCCCGGAAACACACGACCAGGGTCCTGCGCCATACCGATGGAGCCGGGAACGTTATGCGAGCGGCTATTGCCGTGCGACGCCCGTTGCGAGCTCATATTGTGGCGTTTGATGGTGCCTGCGTAGCCCTTGCCAATGGTCGTCCCTTGCACATCGACCTTTTGCCCCTCGGCAAATACATCGGTCACAGGAACCGTGGCACCTGCGGCGTACTTGGCGGCGGTGTCCGCACTTACACGAAACTCTTGAATGATTTCACCCGCTTCTACGCCAGCTTTGGCGAGATGGCCTGCGATGGGCTTTGTGACGCGCGAAGCTTTGCGCGCACCAAACGTCACCTGCAAGGCAACGTAGCCGTCATTCTCCTGGGTTTTGACCTGGGTTACGCGGTTGTTCGACACATCCACCACCGTGACAGGAACAGCATCCCCGTCGTCGGTGAATAGGCGCATCATGCCCACCTTGCGACCCAGCAACCCTAAGCGATTGCTAAGACTCATTATTTTCTCCGTAACTCCCGCCGCTGCCACTGCAATTGGCGACAACGTTTTCATGCGGGAGATTGTTGATAAAGCTCCACCAAATTACCAGCGTAATTTTTGCGAAGCCTTCCATTATAGCGAGAACCGGGCTTTTTTCGGCAAACCTCGTAAACATTGCAAGCATTGCGAATAAGGAGGTGCGAATGTCTTCAAGGGATTGTCTGGAGGCGCGGATCAGAGTCGAACTGATCTAACCGGATTTGCAATCCGGGGCATAACCGCTTTGCTACCGCGCCAAGGCCATCTGCAAATTCAATTACCAGCAGCAACAATAAAAACAGGGAAACGATTTGTTTCCCTGTTTTAAGAACTGGAGCGGGAAAAGAGTCTCGAACTCTCGACCTCAACCTTGGCAAGGTTGCGCTCTACCAACTGAGCTATTCCCGCATTCGATTTGCTGGGCCGCATTGTAGCAAGAATCCCGCGCTTTTCGAGGCAGTCAACAAGAAGTTTTAAACTTTCATTGGCAAAAATCTGCAAAGCCCTGGTGTAAGCTACTGAAAAACACCCCATGACAGCCCACACTTCATCCCACACTTCATTACTGAAAGCATTGCACGTTTATGCCAACCATCGTCATTCCCACTTCCCCATTTGATGGCCAACGTCCCGGCACATCAGGACTGCGCAAGAAGGTCACTGTATTCCAGCAGACACACTATCTGGAAAACTTTGTCCAAGCGCTGTTTGATGTATTGCCCGATGCCAGCGGAAAAACCCTGGTTCTTGGCGGTGATGGCCGCTATTACAACCGCGTCGCCATCCAGACCATTTTGCGCATGGCCGCTGCCAAAGGCTATGCACGGGTGCTGGTTGGTCAATCTGGCATCCTGTCCACGCCCGCAGTCAGTGCCGTGATCCGCCGCCACGGAGCCAGTGGCGGCATTGTGTTGTCCGCAAGCCACAATCCCGGTGGCCCGGACGGGGACTTCGGCATCAAATACAACGTTGCCAATGGCGGCCCCGCACCGGAAAAAGTGACCGAGGCCGTATACGCACGCTCCCAGCAGGTGCGCGAGATCCATACCTGCGACAGCGCCGACCTGCCGCTGGACACGCTGGGTGACTACCGCATCGAAGGCATGCAGGTAAGCGTTATTGATTCGGTGGCGGACTACGCTGCCGTCATGCGCGATCTATTTGATTTTGACGCCATCCGCAAACTTCTGGCCGGCAACTTTCGCTTGCGCTTCGATGCCATGAACGCCGTTGGCGGCCCCTACGCCAAGGCTTTGCTCGAAGGCGAACTCGGCGCACCCGCAGGCACCGTCGTCAACGCGGTGCCGCTGGAAGACTTTGGCGGACTGCATCCCGACCCGAACCCGGTCAATGCCGAAGACCTGATTGCCCACCTGTTTGCCGACGACGCGCCCGATATGGGAGCCGCCTCCGATGGCGACGCCGACCGCAATATGGTCGTCGGGCGCAAATTCGTAGTCTCCCCTTCCGACAGTCTGGCGGTGCTGGCGGCACACGCCACCCTTGTGCCGGGCTATAAATCCGGCCTGGCCGGGGTGGCGCGCTCCATGCCCACCTCGACCGCCGTGGATCGGGTTGCCAAGAGCCTGGGAATTGCGTGTTTTGAAACCCCGACCGGCTGGAAATTCTTTGGCAATCTGCTCGACGCTGGCAAAGCCACGCTCTGCGGGGAAGAGAGCTACGGCACCGGCTCCAGCCATGTGCGGGAAAAGGACGGACTGTGGGCCGTGCTCTTCTGGCTGAACCTGATTGCCACCACCGGCCAATCGGTCGAGTCGCTGGTACGCGGCCTGTGGGCCACGCATGGGCGTTGCGTCTACTCGCGCCACGACTACGAAGCCATTCCGAGTGAACGCGCCGATGCCCTGATGCGCGATCTGCGCGCCAAGTTGCCCACCCTTGCAGGCACCACGCTTGCCGGTCAGTCCATTGCCATGGCCGATGATTTTGCTTACACCGATCCGGTCGATGGCAGCGTGAGCCAGAAGCAGGGTGTGCGCATCATTCTGGCCGATGGTTCGCGCGTGGTGTTCCGGCTCTCCGGCACGGGTACCGAAGGCGCGACGCTGCGCATTTACCTGGAGCGCCACGAGCCTGACCCCAGCCGCCAGGATGTACCGGCCCAGGAAGCACTGCAACCATTGATTACCCTGGCTGAAACGGTGGCGCAGGTGCGCATACATACCGGCATGGACCAGCCCAGCGTGATGACCTGAACCCACCAACAAGCCTAACGCCCGGGTTGTTGCTCTGCCTTGCAGTCCACCTGTATCAGTTGATGGCTTGTATGGTTCGATGCCCTGGTGCTTGCATCATCGAGCCGGAGCGCACTGAGCTTGCCGCCCCACACGCAGCCGGTATCCAGGGCGTACAGGTTGTCGCGGTCCAGCCGTCCCAAAGTGGACCAGTGGCCAAAGGCCACAACAATGTCCTGCGTAGCGCGCCCCGGCACATCAAACCAGGGCAGGAAGCCATCGGGTGCGGCGGCGGCGCCCTCCTTGGTTTTGAATTCCATTTCCCCCTGCACGGTACAAAAACGCAAGCGGGTCAAGGCATTGACAATCGTACGCAGACGGTCAATGCCTGCGAGGGCATCGTCCCAGCGCGTGGGCGTATTGCGGTACATGCCGTGAAAAAAATCGCTGGCGTGCGGACCTTGCAGCAAGGCCTCCACCTCATGGGCCAGCGCCAGCGTCTTGCTGGCGGACCACTGCGGCAAAACACCGGCGTGCACCAGCAACCACGTTGTCCCTTGTATATCCAGTTGCCTGGCCAGTGGCTGGTGTTGCAGCCAGTCCAGCATCGCTGCGCGGTCCGGTGCGGCCAGAATGTCCTCCAGCGTGTCGTTGTGCTGGGGACTGCGTGCGCCGTGTGCAATGGCCAACAGGTGCAGATCGTGGTTACCCAGGATGCAGCGCGCTGCATCGCCATATGCCATCATGCGCCGCAATACCGCCGCAGACGCCGGCCCCCGGTTGACCAGATCGCCCAAAACGTACAAAGTATCCCTGCTGGGAGAAAATGCCACCCTGTCCAGCAGGCGTTGCAGCGCACCATCGCAGCCCTGGACGTCGCCAATCAGGTACATTGCCATAGTTCTTGGTTCTTCAATCTCGCTTGCGTTTCATGGATTTATTATTAATCATCGTACTGACCTTGCTGAACGGCATTTTTGCCATGTCAGAACTGGCGCTGACGGCGAGCAAAAAAGTGCATCTGCAAGCCATGGCCGAGGAAGGAGACAAAGGCGCCAAAGCCGCGCTGGATTTGCTGGACCACCCCACCCGGTTCCTGTCCTCGATCCAGGTGGGCATCACCTCGATTGGCATGCTCAACGCCATTGTGGGCGAGGCGGCGTACAGCGACAACGTATCCCGGTGGCTGGAGTCCACGCTGCACATCGCCCACCGGGCGGCAGAACTCTCCGCCACCGCGTTCGTGGTCAGTACCATCACCTTCATCACCATTGTATTTGGCGAACTGGTGCCCAAACGCATCGGCCAGCTGTACCCCGAAACGGTCGCGCGCCTGGTTTCGCGTCCCATGAACTGGTTTGCCCTGGGAGCCAAGCCCTTTGTCCGCCTGCTGTCGGTCTGCACCCATGCCACACTTCGGCTTTTGCGCATCGACACCAGGGAAATTCGCCTGGTGACCGAGGCCGAAATATCCGCCAGCCTGGAAGAAGGAGTTGACGCCGGCATCATCGAACACCACGAGCACCAGATGGTGCGCAATGTGTTCAATCTGGACGAACGCTCCCTGATTTCGATGATGCTGCCACGCGCCGACATCGAGTGGCTGGACGCCTCAGCCACCGTCGCCGAATGCCTGGCGCACATCAGCCAGCAAAGTGCAACAGGAATCCACTCCTGGTACCCCGTGTGCAAGGGATCGCTTGACCAGGTCGTTGGCATGGTCAGCGTGGGGCGCTTGCTGGGCTTGGGTAGCACACATCCCGGCCATGTCGAAGCGGTATCGGACCCCGCAATCTTTGTTCCCGAGACGCTCAGTGGCATGGAGTTGATCGAGCAATTCCGCACCAAATCGGCCCGCATGGTGTTTATTGTCGACGAGTACGGCGTGGTGCAGGGGCTGTTGACGCCGCACGATCTGCTCGAAGCCATTACCGGGGAACTGCAACCCGACGCGCAAACCCAGGCCTGGGCCATCCAGCTGCAAGACGGCGCCTGGTTGCTCGACGGCCTGATGCCCGCAGACGAACTCAAGGCACGCCTGGGCATTGACGAATTGCCACAAGAGGACAGGGGCCGCTACAACACCCTGGCAGGCTTGCTGATGGCGGTATATGGCGACTTGCCTGCTGCCGGCGAGCGCATCGAGTGCGCACACTGGCAGTTCGAAGTGGTCAACCTGGAAGGCAAACGCATTGGCCAGGTCATGGCCCGCCGCCTGCCCCACACCAGCGCCTGATGCAGGTGCCGCTGATCCATTACGATAGACCCCCTCCGCCATTTCGGTATTTCGCTACTTCGCTATCCCCAAAGGTTTTCATCATGGTGATTCAATACACCTCGGTTGCCAACCATCTGCCCGAAAACAAGATGCGGCTCTACCCCACCCAGGTCATCAATGTGATCGGCGGGCCGGGCAGCGACAAATCCCTGATATCTTCCGCCATCATCCTCTACCTCAACCTGCATAACAAAACGGTGGAGATGATCCCTGACTATGCCAAATCGCTGGTGTGGCAACAAAATTTTGAAGTCCTCAAAAACCAGTATTTCATTGCCCAGCGCCAGTACGAAATGATCGGCATGCTCGACGGCCAGGTGCACTTCCTGATTACCGAGTGTTCGCTGCCGCAGGTGCTGTATTACAACGAACACTACGAAGACAACATTTGCGACATTGCCAAAACCCGCACCCAGATTCTTCAGTGGTACAAACAATTCAACAACGTCAACATCCTGGTGGAGCGTGGCGACAAAAAATACATCCACACCGGACGCTTCCAGGACGAGGCACAAGCGCGTGCCATTGACCGGGGCCTGCACCAATTGCTCGTGCACGAGGGCCTGCCCTTTACCACCCTGGCACGCGACATCAACGCCATCAATGCCTTTGCCGCCAGTCTGCTCGAATGACCATGCAAATTAATCAACACCAAAAATGACAACCACCCGTGACGACGTAGTGTCCAGGGCACACGCACTGTTCGGCGCTACCCATGCCGCACAGGCGCTGGCCCTGGTGGACGAATACGGGACCCAAAGCCACGAGCGCGAGGTCCATCGTGTCCAACTGGCCATTCTGGACCTGAGCGACGGCAAGATGAGCCGACTGCCGTACTTCGTGCAGTGCGCAAAGATCGACTACCGCGATGTCCTCACAGGCGCCAGACTCGCTCCGATGACCGACGAGGAAGAAGCCCGGTGGCAGGCGTCCGCCGACCGTTTGCTTGCCCTTTGGAACAAGAAGTAAACAGGCGGCAATCCGCATACTATGTTTTCAGTAGCTGTCCCCGCTTGTCCCTCGGGGCCTAGAGGCTGATTTGATGCCTGATTTAAGGCTAAATCGAGGCTAAAAACGTGCCACGGGGGCTTTCGGGGAGCACCTGTAGCGCGGTTTTGGTGTTTTTGATATCACGGGTGATATGAAACTGGCATGATTCCATGTGATACCCGTAAGGGTGCTCCCCCCGTGGCCGCCTTTGGGTCATGGCAGGCAGCCCAATCAACGCCAAATCAGGCTGTAGCGCTTGTGGGACGAGCGGGAGCAGCTATCAGAAAATAAGCAACGCAAAGAGACACGGGACTCGCTGGAGCAAAACTGCCGATTTGTGTAGACTCATGCCCAAGGAGCGACACATGGCCACCAATCTTGCTATTGACCCGGACCTGCTTGACAAGGCCCTTGAGGTGAGCGGCGAACGGACGAAGAAGGCAGCTGTCACGAAAGCGCTTCAGGAGTTCATCGCCCGGCGACAACAACGCCGCGTCCTGGAGCTGGTGGGTAAACTGGACTGGGACACATCGTACAACTACAAGGCCGAGCGGTCGCGCAAATGACGCTATTGGTCGATACCAGCGTCTGGTCGCTGGCGCTACGCCGCGATGCCCAGACTCAAGAGCCCGAGGTTCAGACACTCATAGACGCGCTGGGTGGATCGGATGTTGTTGTCACGTCAGCAAAGCGAAAGAAGTAATCAACGCCAAATCAGGCTGTAGCGCTTGCAGGACGAGCGGGAGCAGCTATCAAACGGTGAGCATATCAACTGCGGGATGGTGCTGCCACCACTGCCACCTCCACCAAGCAGTCGTAGAACGTGGGGCCACGGCCCATGTCGGTCAGCTTCTGGTTGGTGAGCTGGTTGACGTTGCTGCCAGCCAGACCCAGTTTGCGCCACCACACACCCAATCCGTTGACCACGCCTGGGCGGGCGCGTGGTGAGACTACGGCCTTGCAGTGGTATTCGCCCCGCTGGTTGAACACGCGCACCACCGCGCCGGACTCAACCTTGCGCGCCTGGGCGTCCACAGGATGGATTTCCAGGATCGGCTCGACTTCCATCTGCCGCAGGCTGTCCACGTTGACAAAGCTCGAATTCAGGAAATTGCGCGCCGGTGGCGAAATCATGGCCAGGGGATAGGCGCTGGAACTGCCCACGGCCTCGTGGTTGGGCACATGGTCCGGCAGGCCATCGTAGCCCTGGGCGGCAAGGCGCGCGCTGAAAAACTCGCAGCGTCCCGATGGTGTGGGAAAACCGCCCTGGGCAAAGGGCGCATCGGCCAGCGCCATGGGCGCAAAACCCTGGCGCAGCAGCAGTTCAAAATCCACCGTGCCCGCAAACGCCGTCCGGCACAGGCTTTCGTCGTCTTCGGTGAAGCAGGATTCGGTGAAGCCCATGCGCGCGGCCAGCTCCCGGAAAATCTGCGCATTGGGTTTGGCCTCGCCCAGTGGCGCAATGGCGGGACGGTTCAGCAACACGTCGGTGTGGCCGTAACTGGTGTGGATGTCCCAGTGTTCCAGCTGGGTGGTTGCGGGCAGGATGTAGTCGGCATAGTCGGCGGTATCGGTCTGGAAATGCTCCAGCACCACGGTGAAGAGGTCTTCCCGTGAAAAACCGGCCACCACTTGGGCCGAATCCGGCGCCACCGCGACCGGGTTGCTGTTATAGACCACCACGGCGTCAATGGCCGGGCCGAAATCGGCAGAAGCGGCGCGCAACAAGTCGTCGCCAATCGTCACCATATTGATGCTGCGCGGCGCGCGCCCGGCGAGCAGGTCCGGGCGTTGCAAGGCGGCCTTGTTGGCGGCGGCGGCAAAGGCCCCGGAGCTGGAGAGCAGCACGCCACCCGCGCGGTGCCGCCAGGCGCCGGTCAATGCGGGCAGGCAGGCAATGGCGCGCACCGCATTGCCACCGCCGTGTACGCGCTGCATCCCATAGTTCAGCCGGATGGCCGCTGGCTCGCCGCGTTGCATACAGCTGCCGTAATCGCGCGCCAACGCGGTGATTTGCTGCACGTCGATGCCACACACCTGCGCCGCGCGCTCGGGCGGCCATTGCAGGGCACGTGCGCGTAGGGCGTCCCACCCGAGGGTGTAGCGTTGCAGATAATCGTGGTCCAGCCAGTCGTTGCGTATCAGTTCGTGCATCAACGCCAGTGCCAGCGCGGCATCGGTGCCGGGCAGCAGGGCGATGTGTTCGTGGCATTTGTCCGCCGTTTCGCTCTTGCGCGGATCAATGCAGACCAGTTTGGCGCCTTGGCGCTTGGCCTCCTGGGCATAACGCCAGAAGTGCAGGTTGCTGGTGATGGAGTTGCTGCCCCAGATGATGATGAGGCGGGATTCGGCAAAAAATTGCACCCGCGTACCGAGCTTGCCACCCAGGGTGTGCACCAGCCCCTCGCCACCGGCGGTGGCGCAAATGGTACGCTCCAGCAAGGAGGCGCCGAGCTTATGAAAAAAGCGCGCGGCTATGCTTTCGCCCTGCACCAGACCCATGGTGCCTGCATAGCTGTAGGGCAGGATGGCCTGTGCGGCGTCCGGGCCGCGCTGCGCAATGGCCGTAAGCCGACGGGCGATGTCGTCCAGCGCCTCTTCCCAACTGACACGCACAAACTGGCCCGATCCCTTGGGGCCATTGCGTTTGAGCGGGTGCAAGATGCGTTGCGGGTGGTAGGTGCGCTCGGGGTAACGTGCCACCTTGGTACACAGTGCCCCGGCAGTGTGTGGGTGCGCCGGATTGCCATGCACCGCGCGCGCCGTACCATCCTGCACTGTGGTAAGAAGGGAACAGGTGTCGGGACAATCGTGCGGGCAGGCACCGATGACGGTCTGCGTCCCATCCCCCGGATTTGCTAATCGGTTAGCCATCATCTGCCTGTCATTTGCTTGTCATTTGCCTAGTGCCGCTCCGCCCCCGTCAGGAGGGGAGTGCATTGCAGCGGGCTCGGGCGGGCGCATACGTGCCAGCTCTTCCTCGCTGATGATCTCCAGAATACGCACCACCCGCTGCACACCGCTGGTGCTGCTGATGACTTCGGTGGCACGCCGGGCTTCGCGCTGAGTTACGCGACCCATGACGTACGTGGTGCCGCGCTCGGTGGTGATTTTGAAAGCGGTGGCAAACAAATCGCGTGCGTCCACCAACGCTGCCTTGACGCGCCCCGTCACCAGGAAGTCCGATGAACGATTCGACAAACTGGAGTTGCCCATCACGGCCAATTCGTTGACGATATTGCGCACGTTATCCACTTCGGAAACAATCTGGGCGACTTGCTGCTTGTCCTGCTCCGAAGGAACCTCCCCCGTCAGCAAAACCTGGCGGTTGTAACTGGTGACATTCACATGGCCGCGCTCACCCAGATGCTCGCGAATACGACTGACCGAGCGCAACTCAATGCCTTCGTCCTCCACCACTGTTCCGGTTGTGCGGCGGTCCGCAGCCACGACCCCTCCCACAACGGCCCCCCCCACCGCCAGCGGAACGCAGGCGGTCAAGGTACCGAGGGCGCAGGCGCCACCGCCACATACGAGCAGCGCCAGAGCGGCGCGTTGTACTGCAGACATTGCAGATTTCATAGCGAAGATTCCTGCTCACCCAACAGCAGGGCATCTACCGCATCGCACAGGCAATGCAGGGTCAGGATATGGACTTCCTGGATGCGCGCGGTACGCTCGTGTGGCACGCAGATGTGGATGTCGGTATCCCGCAGCAACTGGGCCATCTTGCCACCGCCACGTCCACTCAAGCCCACCACGACCATCTCGCGTGCGTGCGCAGCTTCTATGGCTTCGAGCACATTGGGTGAATTGCCACTGGTCGAGATGGCCAGCAATACATCGCCCGGTGCACCCAGCGCGCGCACTTGGCGCGCGAAAACGGCATCAAAACCATAGTCGTTGGCAATGGCCGTCAGAATGGAGCTGTCCGTGGTCAGTGCAATGGCACCCAGTTCGAGGCGTTCCCGCTCGAAACGCCCGACAAACTCGGCGGCAAAGTGTTGCGCATCGGCAGCCGACCCACCGTTACCGCAAGCCAGCACCTTGCCACCGCTGGTCACGCAGGTCAGCAAGGCCAGCACGGCAGCGGCAATCGGCGCCCCCAGAATTTCCGCCGACTGGTATTTCAGATCAGCGCTATCGATAAAGTGTTGTTGAATTCGTTGTTCCAGCATCCCCCGATGATACCGTGCGGCAGTAGCCCATGCCGTATTCAGTGTTTTCCGTGTTTTCCGTGCTCATGTCGCATCGAAGGCCGCCTGTAGCCACTGCACACCACTTGGGTCGATCACCAACACGTCAAACCGGCATGCGGGAGGCGTGCTGCGCCAGCGCATCAGGTAGTAACGCGCGGCCAGAATGATGCGCCGCTGCTTGTCCCGCCCCACGCTGGCCGCAGCCCCGCCCTGGCGCAGGGATGTGCGCTTGCGCACCTCGACAAACACCAGAGTGCCATCGGTTGCGCGCATGATGAGGTCAATTTCACCGCCGCCGCGCCCAGGCGTCCGATAATTGCGCGCCAGCAAGCGCAAGCCCTGCCCCTGCAGGTAATGCAGCGCCGCATCCTCCGCCGCGTCCCCCATTTGCTTGGTAGTAGGCGCGTTTGACGCCGGTTTTGAGAAAAGGAATCCCATGTGAGTACCCCGTTTGGCTCGGCTTTGGCCGCCTGCACCGCAGCGGCTGGCGCACAATATTATCCGCAGGCCACGCTCTACGTGGTCGCCACCCCGATAGGCAATCTGGCGGACATCAGTCTGCGCGCGCTGCACGTTCTGGGTCTGGTGGACACCATTGCCTGCGAGGACACGCGCCATACCCACACCATGCTGCGGGCCTACGGAATCGACAAGGGCCAGGGCCAGCTCATCGCACTGCACCAGCACAACGAGATGCAGGCCACCCAACTGGTCCTGGACCGCCTGCACCAAGGCCAACGTGTGGCATGCGTGAGCGACGCCGGAACACCAGGCATCAGCGATCCGGGAGCACGCTTGGTCGCATCGGTGCGGGCGCAAGGCTTGCGTGTTGTTCCACTGCCCGGCCCCAGCAGCGTGACCACGCTCCTGTGTGCAGCGGGGCTGGCACAGCCACCTGGGGGCTTTGTTTTTATCGGATTTTTGCCCACCAAGGCCAACGAACGCGCGCAGGCCATACAGGAACTGGCCGTGCAGCAGCGTGCCGCCGTGCTGCTGGAAGCGCCGCACCGCATGGAAGCCCTGGCGCGTGCCCTGGCACCGCTGGGGGAGCGCAGCATCACGCTGGGGCGCGAGCTGACCAAGCAGTTTGAGGAAATTGCCACCCTCAAGGTCCAGGACATGCCGCACTGGCTGGCACAGGACAACCAGCGCTTGCGCGGCGAATTTACCCTGGTACTGCATCCCGCCGCACCTCTGGCCGCATCCGGTTTGGATACCCGCGTCCTGGAATTGCTGCTGCCCCATCTGCCGCTCAAGACCGCAGTGCAACTCGCCGCAGAAATCAGTGGCGCTCCCCGCAATGCCTTGTACCAGGCGGCGCTCGCACTGCAAAACAAGCTGCCATCATGATGAATCCACGTCCCATGCGCCTGTTCATGCTTGGACTCATGCTTTTGCTCGTACCCGCAATGGTTTTATCCGCCCCGGCTGCCACACCCAGGCCCGAAGGCGTCTTTCTGGAAGACATGACTTCCCCAGAATTGCGGGACCGGATCAACCAGGGTGCAACTACCGTTTTAGTGCCCATCGGTGGCACGGAGCAAAACGGTCCCCACATGGTGCTTGGCAAACACAATGTTCGCGTCCGGATTTTGGCTGCTCACATCGCCCAAAAACTGGGCAATGCCGTGGTCGCTCCGGTGCTGGCCTATGTTCCCGAGGGCAGCATTCACCCGCCGGCAGCGCATATGCGTTTCACGGGCACGATTTCCATTCCCGAAGCGGCATTCGAGTCCGTACTCGAAGGGGCCGCGCGCAGTCTGCGGCAACACGGTTTTCGTGACATCGTATTTCTGGGTGACCATGGCGGCTATCAGAATAACCTGATGCGTGTTGCAACCCGCCTGAACCGTGAATGGGGGATGGACCCAGGCGTGCGCGTCCATGCCTTGCCAGAATATTACGCCGCAGCACAAACCGCATTTGCTGCCATTTTGAAAGCCAAGGGCTACACCCCCTTCGAAATCGGCACACACGCCGGTTTGGCTGACACAGCCCTGTCCCTGGCGCTCGATCCCTCCCTGGTACGCCTGCGGGAACTCGGCACCAAAGCCACCCCAAGCGACGGCGTTTACGGCGATCCACGTCGGGCCACGGCAGAAGATGGACAATCGGGGGTTGCAGCGATTGTGGATGCAAGCGTCACCGCCATCCGCAATGCCATACGAACACATACCGTCCGTTGACTCCTTATCTTTGCACAGCAATGAACAACAGCAATATCTCCTTGCAAACCCTTATCCGCCTTGCAACCCTCCTGGGCTTGGCATGGCAGGCGCCACAGAGCGGCGCACAAACAGCACCAACTTCCACGCCAAGCATCCATACCGTAGCGGGTATGCCTGGCGTCTCCAATCCCAAAAATCTCTACAGCGACACCAGCGCCAACCAGTTCAGCGCGGCGGTCAAGGGCGATCTGGAACGGGTGTATGTACCCAACCTGCGCGGCAACAATGTCAGCGTCATTGACCCGAATACGCTGAAAATCGTTGGCAGTTTCAAAGTCGGCAGAAGCCCGCAACACGTGGTTCCTTCCTGGGATTTACGCACATTGTGGGTGGCCAACAACGCCGAACGCGGCAATGACGGCAGCCTCACCCCGATTGACCCGCGTACCGGCAAGCCAGGGCCATCCGTAAAAGTCGATGACCCCTACAACATGTATTTCAGCCCCGACGGAAAGTCGGCCATCGTGGTCGCCGAGGCGCGTCGTCGGCTGGATTTTCGCGATCCGAAGTCGATGGCCATGCAGTATTCCATCCAGGTGCCCGAATGCGGCGGCATCAACCATGCCGACTTTTCGATAGACGGACGCTACGCCATTTTCACCTGTGAGTTTCAGGGCAGTCTGGTGAAAATCGACCTGGTGGAACGCAAGGTACTGGGTTATCTGAAGCTCGCCATGCCACGCACCCGCTTCAAGGATACGCCCGTAAAAGCCAACACAAAAACCGAGCCGCCAGAAACCGAAATCTGCACGTCAACCAAGGGCATGCCGCAGGATATCCGCATCTCTCCCGATGGCAAACGTTTCTTCGTCGCCGACATGGAAGCCGATGGCGTGCATATTGTCGATGGGGAAAGTTTCAAGGAAACCGGCTTTATCGCAACCGGCGTCGCCGCACATGGTCTATACCCGAGCCGAAACGGAAAACATCTCTACGTCGCCAACCGTGGTTCCCACCGTATCCACGGCCCCAGAAACGGCCCTGGCAGCGTAAGCGTGATCGACTTCGACAGCGAAAAAATCATCGCCCAATGGCCCGTACCAGGTGGCGGCAGCCCGGACATGGGCAATGTGAGCGCAGACGGGAAATGGTTATGGCTGTCAGGCCGCTTCGACGATGCGGTGTACCGGATTGACACCGAATCCGGCGCAATGGCCATCATCAAGGCGGGCAAGGAACCCCACGGCCTGACCGTGTGGCCTCTGCCGGGCCGCTATTCACTGGGACACACCGGAAACCTGCGTTGACACTGGTGGATGGTCCTGGGGCTCGTAGCCGTGCACGCAGGTCTGCAACACTGCCTTGATGTCGCCCACGTCACCTGAATCAATCGCGCGACGCAAACGCTCCAGGTGTGGTTCAAGCTCTTGCCAGTACAGGAAATGTTCGTGTGCCTTCATGATGCGCGCATGGGCAGTGGCGGTCGGGTTGTCACCGATGAGTAACTCCTCGTATAACTTCTCACCTGGGCGCAAGCCCGTGATGGTGATGGCAATCTCGCCATCCGGATCAGTCTCGTCGCACACGCTGAAACCGGATAACTCGGCCATGCGGCGCGCCAGGTCCATTATCCGAACAGGCTCACCCATATCCAGCACAAACACCTCGCCCCCGGCAGCCATGGCACCGGCCTGCAACACCAGCTGTGCTGCTTCCGGGATGGTCATGAAATAGCGGGTGACATCGGCATGCGTGACTGTCAACGGACCACCAGCAGCCAGCTGCCGTCGAAACAGGGGAACCACGCTGCCACTGGAGTCAAGCACGTTCCCGAAGCGCACCATGCTGAAGCACGTCGGCGAATCCGGCATCGCAGCCATTGCCTGCAATACCAACTCTGCCATGCGCTTGCTGGCACCCATGATGTTCGTCGGGCGAACCGCCTTGTCCGTTGAAATCAGCACAAAATGCGGCACCTTGTGGGCAACAGCAGCCCTTGCCATGTTCAAGGTGCCGAAGATGTTGTTTTGCATGCCTTCTGTCGGATTGGTTTCCACCATGGGCACGTGTTTGTAAGCCGCTGCGTGGTAAATGGTGCAGGGGCGATAGTTACCACATATTTCGTGCAAACGCGCCGGATTGACCACACTCCCGAGCAAGGGCAGAAGCTCAACGTGCACGCCCTTCGCAGAACACAAACCCTGCAACTCCTGATGAATGCTGTAGAGTGCAAATTCACTATGGTCCAGCAACAGCAGTTGTCGCGGTCGCTCCGCCACAATCTGACGGCAGAGTTCGCTGCCAATACTGCCGCCCGCGCCGGTGACCAGGACCACCTTGTGCGCCAGATTGTGCGCCAGCAAATCGGTATTCGGAGGAACTGGATCACGCCCCAGCAAATCCTCAATATCCAGTTCCTTGAAGTCTTGCACCGTCACCCGACCACTGGCCAGATCAGCCCAGTCCGGCAGAGTACGGACGTGTACCGGCAAGGTACGCAGGCTGTCAATGATGGCCTTGCGGCGCATACGGGCAGTACCCGGCAAGGCCAGCAGAATATCGCTCACCCCTTGCTCGATCACCAGGTCCGGGACACTGGCTGGTGCAAATACTGGCACGCCATTGATACTGCGCCCGATCTTGGCCGGATCATCATCCACAAAGCCAACCAGTACAAACTGTGCCGACATGCCCATGGCAGACGCAGTCTGGACACCGGCAACGCCAGCGCCAAATATTAAAAAACGTCCAGAAGAATCAGCCAGTGACTGTATGCCCGCCAACCAGAACCTGGCAAACGCACGGCTCGCACCGACCAGCAGAAAAAAAATCAGCGGTTGTAATACACCCAGACTACGTGGAACCCCGGGCCATTGCCGCCACAACAAAATGGCAAATAACAAGCCCGCATACACCCCGATTGCTTTTGCCGTAGCCAATAACGCCGCTTGGCCCGTATAACGGAAAATGGCACGGTACAGACCAAATCGGATAAATACCGGAATAAATAATACTGCGGACAACCCATAAACCCGCCATTGAAGCTCAACGGGCCAATGCAGGGTGTCAAGACGCAGGGAATAAGCCAACCAAGTCGCCAGCAGGGCCAGACTGACGTCCAGCACAAGCACCGCTAAACGTTTTACCGAACGCGACCAGGCTAGAACTTTATGCTGCATCGAACCCGGTTATCCACGATCACAAGATCAATTGGAGATGGCAAAGTCTTCCTTTTGCTGTCCTGCCTCAAGCAGCGCAGCCATCCATTTTGGCGTCAAACCGCGTCCACTCCATAACTCACCGTTCGGCCCACGATACTTGGGTGCAACGGGCATACCAGCCTTCTTCTTTTTCGCCGACGATTCCTTGACAACGGTTGCCGCAGCTTGTCGTCCCCGACGTTTACGCCCCACAGATGTTGCGGCTACCTGCAGATCTTTCACAGTGATACCGAATGCCTGCATCTTGGCGCGAATATCCTGCACGGTTTTATCAAACTCCCGCTCCCGAATTTCCGTTTCCTGTTTTTGCAGTTTTTGAATCTGCAACTGGATATCAAGCAAATTACTCATACCAACACTCCTGAATGACAAATCAATGGGACACGTCTTTTCCCATTATAACCTTCGCAACTGTCAGAAACAATATTTTCACATCCATTCCAATAGACCTGCCTTGCAAATACGCACAGTCCAGCGCAACTTTTTGTGGAATAGGTAATTCATCCCGTCCATTGACTTGCGCCCACCCCGTCAAACCGGGCACCAATCGGTGCACACCATATTGTGTACGCAACGCAATCAAATCATGCTGATTAAATAATGCAGGCCTCGGTCCCACAAAGCTCATATCCCCCTTGATAATGCTCCACAGCTGGGGCAATTCATCCAGACTGCTCTTGCGCAAAAAACCACCAATGGGGGTGAGACAAGCATCCGGATTGGACAGCAAATGCGTTGCAACAGCCGGAGTGCCGATACGCATGCTACGAAATTTCGGCATTTTAAAAATGGTATTGTCACGGCCAACCCGGTCTGACCAATACAATACCGGCCCCGGCGATGTAAGTCTCACCATCAGGCCCACCAGAATGCATGGCAACAATAATATCAGCGCAGCGATTACGGCCAGCACAAGATCAAATAAACGCTTCATAAATCCACGCATTGCCACTATCTGCTATGTTTTTCCTGAAACCAGTTCGCAGTAGCCTGCAACCCCTGCTCCAATGTATATAAGGGTTTCCAATCCAGTTCAGACTGGGCCTTGCTGTTATCAACCCTTAATGAACTCAACAGGCGATGAAATTCTGCACTATGGCCCGTTATATGACCAATCATCTGCAATAAAAAAGGGGGAACCGGGAAAATCCGCGATGGGACACCCAGAGCCTTCGCCAATCCGCGCAACAAGACGCTGGTCGAAAGGGGGGTTCCATCGCTTACGAGATAAGTTCCCCCATTGGCTCCGGGGTGCATGGCGCACAGAAGCAGAAAATTCGTCAAGTTACCCACATAAAGCAAATCACGATAATTCTCCGTGGAAGCCAGGGGTAAGGGTATACCCCGCTGTACGGCGCCTAACAGGCGTAAAAAATTCCCGCCCACCCCGGGACCGTAAATCAGCGGAGGCCGCACGGTCACAATCTCCATTGCACCTTGCTGCTGAATTGCACGCAAGGCCTGCTCCGCCTCCCATTTCGATAGGGAATACGGGTTGTGTGGATCAGGTATGTCCAGATCGGTGAATTTCAAATCCCCGCGTGTACTCGATCCATTGACACCAATGGAACTCACATTCACCATGCGCCGCACACCGGATTCAATAGCACACATGGCCAGACGCAAGGTGCCCTCTGTGTTGACACGGCGAAACTCGGCTAGTGGATTTTTGGAGTTGTCATGCATGATATGCACCCGCGCAGCAAGGTGAACGACAACATCGCACCCCACCAATGCCTGCGTCCAATCGGTACGCCCATCCACATCGCCAACGGGAATATTTTCAACCCCCGGTTGCAACTGGCAGGGATTACGTGTAATCCCCCGCACCCGAATTCCACTCTCCAGCGCATCCGAACATAATGCACGGCCAACAAAACCATTGGCGCCCGTCACTGCCAACATCCGAGGCAACTTCATTTCCACCCTATTTCCACCCTATTACCGACAGCAAAATGCAAGATACTGCAAACCACACGCGATCCAGGGGTTTGCGGCGGCACTGATTGGCATGCAGCGCCAGAGCAAGCAAGCCCTTGCGTTCGCCACAAGCCCAGGCACTCACAAAAGGATCATCCCTCAGCCCAACCAACTGCGCAATCAAACGTGCCTGTCGCAACCCCCATCCGCTCAGAACCTGCTGCGCACGCCATAAAAACGCCATCCATCCAGCATTCACACCCACCTGGTTCTGGCCATGTTGTCGATACATCATCCCGGCCCGACCATCAATCAACCAGCCATAACCGTGGGCACGTGCATAGGCATAAACAAACCAGTCGTGCAATCCAATATCTTTCACCGTGTCCTTGTTTTGTTGTTGTAAAAAATTCTGCACGTCCAACGCCAATTTCCGACTTAGTACAAAGGTACATCCCGGCCCCGCCGATTCAAATAGATAATCCCATTTTCTTTGGGCATAGGACTTCTTGATATACCGACAACGCTGCGATTCCCAGAAAGCATAAATATCGCTGGAATAGCCATCCACCCCTGCCTCATCCATGCAGATATGTGCCCGCTTCAACTTATCCACCAACCATACATCGTCCTGGTCCGCCAAAGCAACGTAATCAAATGCGGAAAAGTCCACTTCACGCAGCAAATGAAAAAAATTTCGGGCTGCACCGCCGAATACACCTCCAATTGTGAGTAATTTGACACGCTGGTCCTGCCTTTGCAGTTTTTCAAACCACTCCTCGGTACCATCACTGGAACGATCCACGTTCACAAAAATGGTCACAGCCACACCAGCCTGCGCGAGAATGGAATCCATCTGCTCCTGCAAGTATGCAACCCCATTGAAGGCTGCCAAACAAACCGCTACCGACGGATAACTGGCAGATTCAGCAAGCGTGGTATCACACACATTGGCTCCAACGCACCTGCAACCAGCGCCTCAAAAATTTTGCAAGGGAATAAGCTCGCAAAAGATGGAACAACACGAGTGGTATTTTCCCGTTCTCGAAAAAATAACGATAGTTTGACAACTCTGCTTTCTCCATACCCCAGAGATTGGCACTCAAACCAGATGCACCAAATGCAGGTTTGAAAATGGCAGCCAATTCCACCTCCAGCCGAACAACGGGCATCGCATGCGCGACAATTTCCAGCCACAAACGATGGTCCTCCATATAACGCATACCCTCGGCAAAACGAAACTGGATTTCCCGCTTCAACATCACCGAGGGGGTCACGAACTGATGTCGAATCAAAAATTTGCTCCAGGTAATTGACTCCACGCGCCGGAGTTCAACGGGCCAATGCAAACCATTGACAACATGCTGCGACAACTGCCGGCATAAATGCCCACTCAGCATGACAGCAGGATTGGATTGCATATAGGCATATTGCAATTCCAATTTGCGCGGATGCCAGGCATCGTCTGCATCAAGAAAAGCAATATAGGTCTGCGTTGCCTTGCTCCAACCGGCATTGCGCGCAGATGCCGCTCCGGCATTAGACGGCATTTGTACGATGTGCACCCAGGCGCCGTGCTGATTTTGCAGTGCCTGAAGCTTGTCCATGGTTTCATCCGGACTGGCATCATCAACCAATATCACTTCCGCCGGCCTCACTGTTTGGGCGAGCACCGACAACACGGCACGTTCAATGGTTGCTGCACATTTGTAACAGGGAATAACAACACTCACAGGAACAACCATCAGCGTACCACCCATCAAATGCACGCATCGGGCATGTCAACACGGACGATAGCGCCTATGTTTTACCAATGAATACACATTTCGCACAAGAAACTGCGGCAACAACGCAAGCACAAGCAACAAACCCGCCTTCAACGCAAGGTCGCGGCATGCCATGCACTGCAACAAATGTCGCACGGCACGAAGCCGGTTACTACCGCTCCACAAGCATAACTTTGCAACTTCAAACAAGTAATCATGATTGGCCTGATTTGCAGATATTTGAACAAATGCATCCTGCAAAACCAATAACTGCGCATCATCTATTGGACGGCCACTCAACTCCTGCAAGATCAAATCGGAAAGAATCCTGCGGAAATTGGCCGGTTTCCTGCTCAATGAACCAGGAACAAGGCGGTATTGAACCAGAACGTCCGGCATATTATATATATTGCCAACCTTTGCCAATTTTCCATAGAGAACGACATCTTCACCGCCCCACTTCATTTTTTCCGGGTATCCTCCAACTTTTTCGTACGCTTCCCTTCTGAACATCACGGATGGACTGACAAAAGGCGAAGCAGGCAACATACTGCGCAACGACGCATCCTCCTGATGGGGAAAATACAGGCAAATGGAACGACCATCCTTATCTATTATTTTGGTAGCGCCACCTACAGCAACTGCATCCGCATGTCGACCAAAAAATGCACATTGACTGGCAAGCCGATCAGGGTAGCTGATGTCATCCGCATCCATCCGGGCGACAAGTTTTCCACGCGCGTGTCCCATGGCCTCAACAAGACTGCGTGCAACGCCCTTATTCTCACGTGAAAAAACCCTGACGCGTGCATCGCGCATGGCGAACTCCTGCAACATGCGAAGTGACGCATCCGTGGAACCATCATCAAAAGCAATCAGTTCAAAATCTTTGTAAGACTGCTGCAAAACGGACTGGATCGCTGCAGAAAGATATTTCTCACCGTTATAAACAGTCAGCACAACCGAAACGGATGGAGGCATACCAGAAGTTTCAACCATCAATATCGCACCCATTCTGATGGACAAATATCACGCGTATCATTCTGATTGGCAAACCATTGCTTTGGAGCAACAACCATCTTGTCCGGATATGGATTCAACCAGGCACCCCACCAGCTGAAAGAACTGTTGGCAATGATATGGTGCTTGCATAAACTCATTAAACGCATATCACAATGGCTATCCAAACCCTGGTTGCCATCCACGTAACGCATCTCGGCAACAGAAGATATATTCTCCCTGACCCATTCCATATCATCAGAAAAAATATAGAAGACCGGCTTCGCAAGCCTTTCCTGAAAATACTGGAATGCCGCCTTGTAGTACTCAATGGAACAAACCCCATGGACAGCATTGGTTTTCTTGTTACCCACATAGTCCCCACGCCGAACATGAACACTCACAGCATTGGTTTTAACAATATCATCGACAAGCATCTTCTGGCTATCGGATAGGGGTGAACGAAAAGTAAACCTGGCTCTTATATCTGACTCAAAATCCTTGAAATATTTTTCAGATTGCCAATACCCGACCAAATAGGCATTGGCAGGAACAGCATTGATTCCCGGCCAGTGGTGAAAATGCGGCTCAAGGATGAAGCCAGCACTGCGTAAACCTGCCATACTTGGTCGCAATAATATCCGCCGGGCTACCGCAGCCGATTGCCATCCCAGTACTTCACGCATATCATCCCGTGTTGCCAGATCCATAGTATCGGAAAAAACCCTGGTCAATTCAAATCCATTATGCAATCGGTAGTTCCTGAAATCAAAGACATCCAGCTTCAGGGGCCGATTCAGACGCAAGGCCAGAGCACGACCGGCTGCGTACTGAAACATCTGATTTCCCAAACCACCAAGAACATTCACAACAAGCATTTGAAAGTTCACTGTCTGGTGAAGGAAAATATTCCCAATGCATAGTCCGACTCGCTTAGTCTTTGCATATCCCTATGGAAGTTTGTTGAATGCAGCAACTCTCCACCACAGATCCACGAGAACTCCTGCAATACCATCTTGTTTTCTGCTGCGAGCTGCATGATGGTATAAGGATTGAATACACGGTGTGCATTGAACTCAACCCGCTCAACACCCACGGGAAGCGAAAGATAAAATACTCCTCCCTTTTTCAACATATTCACAATATTTAAGAATCCTGTCCTGTATCCGTATGGACTTATCGGGTCACCATAACGGCCCAGGCCAAAATGTTCGAGTGCATGCAAACAGGAAATTGAATCGCAATAATCCGCCAGACGCAAGGCATCAGATGACATCATATCGACCTGACGAAAAATTATCCCGGAAGGTGCAGAACGAACCGGACGAATATCGAGCAGTTCGATGTTTCTGAAACTGGCAACGTGTGCAACAAAACCATCTATACGCGATCCAATATCCACATGCACGTCCGGATTTTTCTGAAATACCTTTCTGGCAACATGCAGGTCTTGTAAAAAGTATTCATCACCAATGGCACCACCTTCGGCATGGCGGTCATGCAGACAGGGGCGCAACAACATATGCCCCTGGTACCCTTTCCTGAAACGATACCAGTCAGTCACATAGCGCGGCAACGCGCGGAAGGCACAAATAATACGCCAGGGATCAAATGAGAACTGTAGCGCAACCAACCAATATATACGTTTTAATAGTCCCATACGTGCCTTAGCGCCTCACCCACCCCAAACTGAGCAACAATCCGATCACATTTACCACAACCCATCCAAACGCCGCGCCAACCACGCCCAGCAAGGAAACCAGAACAGGAATAATCAGGATGGACAATATAAGGGATAGTATATTGACATTACGTATACCGCGCACATTTTTATGTACGATCCAATCCAGATAACCAACGTTGTAAAGGGCATTCAACGCGGTACCCAATAGTAGAACAGTCATGATGGGGTAGATGTATGCCACCACATGGGCATTCTTCAACCACATGAACAACACCCATTCTCCCATGCAAGAAAATGTTATCGCTCCAAACAGGATCATTGCCCCTATTATAAGGATCAACTTCATATACAGCTTCCTTAGCTTTTCCGGGCTGGCATGGAGTTGAATGGCGCGCGGTTGAACAGCTTGAATCAATGGGGCGATAAGCTGCAATATGCCAAGAGACAAAGTGCTGGCAATCATATACTTTCCAAAATCCTCAACCGAAACCATGCGGCTTAATAACACCTTGTCCACTTGCGTAGTCAATACCCCCAGCAAAGTTGCCCCAGACAAACCTGCCACATGCCTCCAGGTCGTTTGCAACATACCCATGTTCCACTGGATCATCTTACGTTCGACATTCAATACCTTCCAGGCCAACATGGCCCGCCCCAAGGTTTCCAGCAATAAACATATCGCATGCCAGACAATATAAGCATATAAGGTCGGATATGTTTGCAGAATCAATACCGCCCCGCCATGTCGCAGCAGCGTGCTCACCATGGTCACCACACCAAGAGAGGTTTGCGCCTGCACACCAACCAGAAAACTTCGGTAAACAAATCCCGGAAATTGAAACATGAAAATGGCAGCCGAACCATATACTGCAAAAACTCCGAGAGAAGTCGAGATTCCATCCAGTTTCAGCCAATAATCCGAAATAAAACCTGCTGACAAGAACAAAACACAGCCAACACAAAAAGAAAATATCCAGTAAATACGTTCAAAGCCGTAGAGTATGGCTGCAGCGTCACGGCGAGCAGCCGCCGAGGAACCATATCGCACGGCAAACTCATGAATCAGTGCCTGTCCAATCCCGGCATCCAGTAATCCAAGAATGGTTTGAAGGAAAGCAATAAAACTGACAAGACCGTATTGTTTGGCGCCCAGCGCATTCAGATACCATGGCAGCGCAATAATCGGAGCCAATATAACAACACCGGCTCCCAAATAATTGGATAGTGCATTCTTTACAAGCGTCATTATTCAATGCTCGCCATAAGAGGGTCATGGCATAGGTTTTTATAATCTAGCGAAAATCTGTATCGCCCGACATCAACCACCATCTATCCTTAAAAACCTGCGCGCGCGACTCGCCGGTCCAGCAACTCGTTGGCACGCTGACATTCAGAGGAACTTCTGTGCCAGCACAGTCTGTAAACCTTTCCAGATGATTTCGGCTAATCCAGCAATACAGATAGGGCAACTTCCAGTGACCAATCAGCCGTCGTGCCTGATCGAGCAAACGGGGCAAGTTTCGCAGCGGGGCAATGACGTCCATCAACTCGCACGCCGCCTCCAGCCGATGCAGAATCATGACCCCAAGTGGTCTGCCGCTCAGACGCGAACTCACCAGCAACACGTCATACCGGTTCTGCGGATGCTGGAAATAACGATGCTGGAGATAACCCCAGTCACGCACACCCACCACACCGTGGCATAAATCGTGTGCCATTTCTTTCCATAGTGCATCAATAGAGGATTTGCTTTTTTCATCACCCGTCAGCGCCCGCACCCGCGTACCCAATCGGATGCGCGGCGAATTGGGCTGCCAACGAACCTCTGCCATTTGCCCTACCTCATTGTAGAGTCCCATTTTCTCGGCCACCGCCATCGCCCGTGCATTCGGGAAACCGAAACCCAGCGGACCGTAAATCTCTGCACTCGTAGCCGCCGTTAAAAAAAATGGGCCTTTGCGTGTCATCACCCCACGCTCTTTGGGATGCACCATCACATCGCAAATCTGAAATACCCACTCCGGCTTACCACACAGCAGCACATCACGATACATGCCGCCGTAGTGGGCGATGACGGCTCCCCGGTGGGCAGCAGAAACCGCATTTCCACGCCCGTTAGCGTATTTCCACTGCCACAATTCCCAATTCATGGCATGGCCGAACACTTCCTGGAAAAGTGCCGCTATACCGGGAAAATCTTCCGGACGCACATGACGAAGTTGCCAACGGGGTGGGGATTTGGTTTTCTGAAATATCCCCAATAATTTTCCATCATATTGACGGTTATCTGTTTGCTGCTGCGCTTCAAATCCACAGCGTTCAGCGATACGTGCAACGTACTCCAGCCAATGCTGCATGCGGGGATAATCATTGTGGTGCCTGCCCAGCAACACAATCGTCCCACCCGGTGCCACACAACCCGCCAATTGGTCAAATAAAGCCAGTGGATGGATGTTGGCACCAAAATCAAACACTGCCACCACATCGGCGACAAAATCCGCACTTGGCAAGACGAGCCGCACGTGTTGCATTGCACACCGGGTCGCCGTGGGATATTGCGCCAGCAAGCCCTCCTGGTCACAATAATTACTGGTAGTTACTGCATGGCCCGCAGCAAACAGTGCATCCAGGCTAAGTTCTGAAACATTTCCAATCACCAGCACACGCACGGGTGTTTCGGGTAACAAATTCGATAGCTGCACACACACGCCAACCTCGTTTTGACGATTCATCGAACAAGCACGCGCGCAGCAACAAAATCAAACATGAATACCATGGTACTTTTCGCAGGCAAGCCGGGTAAGCACCCAGCCTGCCTGGTTATTTATTCCGGCAAGAAAGATCCATTTTTTATATCCCGGAACACCTGGTACCAATCACCATCCACCCACATCCATTCATGCTCAATCTCAACTTCCTTTTTGGGCACACTCAGTTGTTTTCCAAAAACCATAGCCTCTGGCACCTCGGAAACATATTTCAATGGAACGAAAGCATATATCCCATTCAATCTAGGTTCACCTGATATTTGATGCTCGTAGTATTTAACAAGGCCTTGCGATCTGACATACCCCTTGCGGCTGCTTGCTTCACGAAAGAATGGATCCATATAATCATATATCTGATCCCACTTATTATCTTCCTGACGCAAACTCCAGAAGGCGTTCACGCGCCGCTTCAAGCGCTCCATATCAGGCTTCGGCACATCAACTCCCTGCGCACCTGGCCCATATTCCACGCTGCCAATCTGGGTAGTGGGGGTGGTGCGTACTGGACTTTCTTGCCAAATGATTCGGTATTTTCCCTTACCTACATACGCCATGCTTGGGAACATATGGTGTTTACCCTTTGTGGCTGCCAGCACCACGTTATCAGCCAGCCAAGTCTTCCCACCATTGGCAGAATAGTTTCCTGCTACAACAGGGCGAGCGTAGCGCATATCCACCCAAGCGGCCATCATCGAATCATCGTCACCAAAAGCCAAAAGTGGCGAAATCGTGCTCGCTGCATGTGGGGTGCCGCCACTGATACGTTGGGGTGTGGAAAATGTTGCCCCATCTTCGGAGAAGGAGTGGAATAAATTCAAGCGCATTTTGGCACCGTCAGGCTTTCTCGCAACCAATAAATGCGCTCTGCCTTTAGCATCTGCCTCAAGCAATATCCCCTCCGCTCCGACCGAATCTTCCAGTGCAACGCTATCACTCCAGGACTGGTTGTTATCGAGAGACCTATTACAGCGCACGGCATCCTGATTGCTCCAGCACAACAGCAGGGCATTATTGATCTTGACCAACTTATGAAAACTAGGCTGCATTGACGAGCTGTGCGCCGCCACTGGAGCTAACCAGCTTCGCCCCTGATCTTCTGATTGACGAACAAAGAGTTTGAACTGGTTGTCCGTCCCCCTTGTCATCCAGGCAACATATACACGGCGTCCATCGGTTACCACACTGGGATTGAGCGACATTCCAATCGATTCTGGGCCATTGATCCTCAACTCTTCCTTTTCCCAACTTGCTCCTCGGTTATGCGACTGGTTCATGAACAGGTTGATTTCCGAACCCATGCGTTCGTCAGTGTATACAACATACACATCACCCAGCCCATTGGATGCAATTACGGGCGCAAAAGCACCCCCACCTTCATTAAGCCGGTGCGCTGGCCCAAAAGTCTTGCCCCGATCCAGTGATGCACGAAAATACACCAGCTTATCGCCTGGCACACCAATACCCGGAACTTCTTTGCTTAATTTCGGTCGCCACAGCACATACGTTGCATCTCCATCGGTATGCAAAACAGCGAAAGCCCGACGTGCATAAGTACCCGCACCATCATCTCCCAGAACCTGTTCATTACCATCAGCCCGATGCAGTAGTAGTTCATTCTTTGCGCTGAAGTACAACACGTCAACCGAACCATGGTGCTGCGCCACAACGGGCCTTTCGGCAATCTCCAACAGACCGGCAACCATATTATTTGACATACCTGCTGCCCGCTCAGTATGCACCCCGCTTGCTGCACAAGCCATCAGCAACAATGGTACAGCCAACACACATGACAATCGCCTGAACATTTTCATCAAATTTCCTCAACCCACTGCAACTCTAATTTACCCTCAAAAAAAAAGGGTGAATTACTTCACCCTTTTCCGAGACATGACCAGCCTAGCCAGTCAAATGCATCACTTGACCGACAAACGGCTCATAAAGCTTTGTGGCTGTCCATTCACAGCGGAAGTTGTTTCAAACTTGTAAACAAAAGCCTTCTTCGAAGGGATGTACGCGGAATTTGCGGGCGGCATAACAGCCTGCAAAACACCCCAGCCACCATTCGTGGACCAGGAATCACTCAATGCACCGATCAGGTCCTTACGCTGAATGACACCAAAACAAGTCACCCCTGCAAACAACTCATGCGACTGGAACGCCTCATTGTTGTTGTAATGTCCACCAAAATTGGAGGAAACCACAGGATCACCAGCCCGCACACCCTGCTTGAGATCCGCACCAATCAGCCTGTAATGCGTACGAACATTGCTCGAAAACGACATGTCTGTTTCATTGCTCAACGGAACAATATAAAGCGACGTTGTCACAGGAGCCGTTGGGAACCATGACAACACCTTGTCCTCATTGTCACTCATTCCAGCAGGACCAGTGTTGCTAGAGAAAATTGGCCTGAAAGCGGCGTCATTCTCATCTGTATGCAAATCATCCGTGCTATAGCCAAAGAACAATCCGGTTGTCGTATCAATGATACGGGCATCACCATAAAGCCTCAAGCTTGTGTAGTTCGAGGCAGCACCGTAGGATGCACCCCTCAAGTTGTTGACAACCAGGAAACCTTCCTGATTCAAACCGGTAGCACCAGCAGGGAAGTACTTGGGCGTGGACGTGCGATCACCAAACAGGGTCGGCAGATCAATCTTGTTCTGCACTTCAAACTGCATCAGATCATTGACGGTGGTAGTGCCATCGCCGTCCGTGTGATTGCACTTATCATCCTTGTTTGCACCAACCGCCTTTGTCGAATATGTGAAATGCAGGGTAGGTGGCTGAGAACCAGAGGTGGTAGTGAAGTCAGAGGCTGTTCCAGCCTGATTCGAAATCGAAATGAAGGTATAGGCACCTGCTTTGGTCGTGATGTAAGGGAACAAAAGATTTGTCGTACCGGGCGTGCCCCCAGCGTGGGAAGCAACGCCGGCGGATACCAACGCTGCACCAACGGATGCGGCAATCAGAGTCTTTTGAAAGGTTTTTTTCATGTTACGTTTCCTATTTTGGCCAAAATAAAACAAATTCATACAAGAAGCTTGGGTGACCCCCGCCGCATTGTACTACTCCTACTAACGAAATCCATTGTACATGGATTGACTAAACCGATCAGAGGCAACTTCCGTCTACCCTGCCCGGATGGCCAGTTCCCTGACGCATGCCGCCAATGTACAAAAGAACCAGACCCAGGTCAAAGAGATTTTTGGTGAATTCCCGGGAATTTTGCAACTCTGTGCCATCTATGCAACACACCACTCAACAACCCGCTTCCCGAAAAGGGCGAAGAGTGTAACACCCAGGACCTGTAAACGCATCGACATCTCTAAAACTCCGGCATATTTCGCGCATTCGGTTAATTTCTGTCATTTTTGAACCATCAAAATGACCTGTGATTGACCACATCACACATCCCAAGATGTTCACAGAACATCGGGATTTTATACGCCTGACCTACTCCCAATCTCGCCCCTGATGGATTCAATTCGCGGTGCTTGTTGTGACAGGAAAGCACGCAAACCAAGTAGAATTTCCATCGTATGCGATTATTTATGTAAGCACATACGATGAGGTTCCGTCATCAAGTAAGGAAGAGTAAAAAGTGAAATACACCAGCACATTCAACACAATTTGTTTGCTGTTTTTTTGTAGCGTCGCAAACGCCGCGACTTGCTCCAATGTAGCAGACGCTTTGTCCAACAGGCCGTTTGAACTGAGCATTACTGACTCAACATTAAAAGCGTGTCAAGGGGTTTCGGCCAACACTGCGGATGCCTTTTTTAACGCAATGCAAACCAGCACGCTGAATGCCATATTTAGCGGAACAGATACAACAAAAAATGGTATTGAGATAAATGCCGGGTTTAATAGTCTGCTGTTGAAGATAAGTTTTAAAGAAGGCAGCACAGCACTAAAATTTGAGATACCGGAGCTAGGAAGGCATATGACATTTGAGAAAGATGCTTCTGGATCACCTTATCGGTCTCGCGATGAGAGCGTGAATGCTCTGAAAGAGTACCTCAAAAAGGAAGATCAGGCGCTGATTTCTCAGATCATGAATTACCAGGCCAAAAATTCTCCGTTTAGCCCTTTGACCGGGCAGATCGGCTTGATTCCAATTACGTTGTCGCAGGATTTCGCCAGCAGTTTCACCGATGTGGCAACCAACATCGCCGGGCCAGCAGATGCAGCCAAGAGCGCCATAGTCGAGGGCGTGGTGCCAAGCTTGCTGGGAGTCAGCGCTGGTTACACGTCGGTAAAGATCAATGACATTCAGGCAAGCATGACGACCTTGCCTCTTTCATACACATTCCGCAATGACATTGATCCACGTCGACAACTCGTGTTACAGATGCCCATAGGATCCGGGGATGTGGATGGCGCAAAGCTTTTCCATGCGGGGTTGGGCGCGGCCTACCGGTTTCCCATGAATGACAACTGGACTGTGACACCCGGGATCAAGTTTTCGGTGACAGGCTCGGCGGATCTGGCAACCGTTGCCGGATTATGGTCGGGTTCACTGGCAAGTACCTACATCATGCAAATGGATGGGTACGATCTGGCCATTGGCAATATGGTGGGTTTATTCAAGACACAAAAGCTTTCTGCGGGCGACTATTCGTTTGATCCAGGCATCACCACCACAGGTTTACGCAACGGTATCATGTACTCCAAGCCAGTGATGGTGAACGATAGAAAAATGTCGCTTGAATACTCTTTGATTGATGCGCGCTATTTCGGAGATAAACCGTTTGCCAGTGACAGCCAGGAAATTGGTGTTACTCTTGGAACGAATAAAAGTGCTTTTTCAGCTCGCAGCTTCATCCGGGGTGGTTTGAGTTATGCAACGAGCAAAGTTGCCAAAACCTGGGCAATAAATATCGGATACTGGTTTTAGTTTGTCGAAAAACCCAAGCGACCCACCCCGTTGTAGTGGATTGCTGTTTTTTCAACGAAAATGCGATACCTGCACCGAATATTAGGCATTGTTTCTTTTTTTGTTACGGGACTGGTTGTTGCCGGCAGCAGTGAAGAGACGGTGCGTTTGGCTGCCACCGGGCAATTCGACCGACTGGAAACCTTTCTTGAGAGTGAGAGCACAACGCGAAGTCTGGGTACCCGGGACCAGCATGCATTGTGCTATGCCTATTCAAAGACCAAGCGCTACAACAAGTTGATGCCCTGCCTTGATCAGGTGGAGCGTCTGGTTGCCAAAGGTGACACACGAACGCGGTTGTTTGGCCTGGATGATGCCACGCCGTCTGTGGGACTGATGCGTGCCGATGCCCTCCTTGAGCTTGGGCAATACAAGGAAGCAGCAACTGCTGCGGACGGTGTATTGAAGTGGATTACAGCCGAAGACTCATTTGATCGCGACCTGGAGGCGCATGCGATGGCTACCATGGTGATCGCGTCCAAATTGACCGGAGACATGGTAGACGCCGAAAAATGGCTGAAAAAACTGGAGTCGCTGAGTGTCAACTATCCGTTGTTTGATGACTATGCACCAGAAAAGGTTTTTGCGTTGGCGAGGAGTTATATGGCCTTGGGCCACTATGACAAAGTGGCGCAGGTACTGGAAGGTGATCGCTATTTCAAGCTACGTGCCTTTCTTGACAACCTTTTTAGTGGAGCTACTTTTCAGGGGACCAGTTATTGGATGTGGACAGAGTTGCCTCGCGGCTACCTGCTCGCAAAGGCACGCCTTGAAACCCGGCGGTTTGATCTGGCAAAACAAGACCTTGATAGGTTGTTGGCCATTCCCGTAGTCTCTGCCAATGGAGAGATTTACTGGCTGATGCTCTTTGATCGGGGTCGCATTGCAGAACACGAAGGGAAACTTGATGAGGCAATAGAGTATTACAGACGTGCCATAGAAGTCATTGAACGGCAGCGCTCATCGATCAATACCGAGATCAACAAGATTGGTTTCGTTGCGGACAAGCAGGTTGTTTACGCACATCTTATCCAGGTTTCGGTGAAGGCAGGGAAATCATCGGAGGCATTTGTCACCGCCGAGCGTTCCAAGTCACGGGCACTGGTTGATCTGTTGGCGGCGCAAAAGAACTTCGGAGCAGATGCCGTCGAAATTGTGGAGGGATACGACAAAGCCGAAAGTGATGCGCTCGTGCAACGGGGTCTGGGTTCCGATGAAGCGGCACAAGGTGGCGCGCGCAATCGCATGGCACGAAAAATTGCCGATATTCGTGGAAGCCATCCGACTCTGGCTTCGCTCATTACCGTTCCAACCGTTTCGGTTGAGTCCATTCGCAGCAACTTGTTGCCCAATGAGACATTGGTTGAGTTTTATGGAAGTGGAGACAATTATTTTGCATTTGTCGTTGATGCAACCTCGGTTTCTTCCATCGCCATTGATGGTAGGGGGCTGGAGGCCGAGGTGCGTGGGCTGCGCAAGGCCATGGATGAGCAGGATGAAACTGCAATCGAACAATCAAAAAAACTTTATACCCGTCTGCTGGCTCCACTGGGAGCGAAAATCGCCGGAAGGGATATTCTCGTTGTACCACACGGCATACTGCACTATCTGCCCTTTGCCTCGCTACACGACGGTACGGACGTACTAATCGCCAACACCAACCTGCGTATATTACCCAGTGCGAGTTTGACACACTATTTGCACCGCAAAACTGCACTGGCTCGGGATCAGATTCTGATTTTCGGCAACCCCGATCTTGGCAACCCCGACTGGGACCTGCCCAATGCCGAACTGGAAGCCAAGGCCATCGCAGCAAAAATACGCGGAAGTCAGCTCTTTACGCGGCAAGCAGCCTCGGAAACCACATTCAAGGACATGGCGTCCAAATTCCGTTTTCTGCATATCGCATCACATGGCCAATTCAATGCAAACCAGGCACTGAAGTCCCGGCTCATGCTTGCCAAAAGCGACAAGGACGATGGCTCCCTGACAGTCAGTGAGTTGTATGAATTGCGCCTGGGTGCCGAGTTGGTGGTATTGTCTGCCTGTCAGACAGGCTTGGCGGGAATTGCAAATGGTGATGATCTGGTGGGTCTGACTCGCGGATTCCTGTACGCAGGATCAAAGAATATAGTGGCCAGTCTTTGGGAAGTGGATGATGAGGCGACTTCCATTTTGATGCAAGAATTTTACAAGGATGTTGCGGCTGGAATCGACAAGCGAAAGGCACTCAGAGCAGCCCAGAACAAAGTGCGCAACCAGTATGAACATCCATTTTTCTGGGCAGCGTTCTACCTTACTGGGAGTGGTGTCTGAGTGATCGCAAGACACGGGTATCAGCCATTTATTCAGAATCCGAGTAGCTGGCCACAACAACGCCGGATTCGACTGGCCTGAGAGAGCCACTTCCTGACGACACTGCTGCTACCGATGCCACAGGCACTGCGCGGCCATTGAAAACCAATTGCAAGCGATTGTGCTCGGCCAGCACTTTGGCTGCATAGCCGCCGTCTTCTTCGCTATTACCAGCGCCCACGTAGAGTCGCAGGCCAGCTTCAACCGATCCACCACGAGAGACGCATTCTTGCAACACCTTGACACCAACTTGTAGATTGGCTATGGGGTCAAAAGCTGCCAGCTTTCCGCCAAAGTCTTCGTATTTATCGCTGTGGATTTTGGTCATGACCTGCATCAAACCCTGCGCGCCTACTGCGCTTTGTGCGTAAGGGTTAAAGCCGGACTCAAGGGCCATGATCGCCAGAATCAGCGTCGGGTCGAGTTTGGCACGTTTGCCTGCCTCGAAGGCCTCCGCCACCAAAGCCCCCATCGGTTCAGGAGCAATGTTGTACTTTTTTCCGAGCCAGCGGGTCAGCGCAAGCTGTTGTCTGGACTGCGGATGAATGGGGGAACTCACGTCGCGCTCGGGAAGATCAGCATCTGTCGAAGAACTTGCCGCTGCGGGCTGACGGGTTTGCAACCAGCTCATTAACTGAATCTCACCCGCTTGACGGATCTCCGGCCTTGCAGTCAGTGTGAATACGGTGAACATCACAGCCAAGCCTAGCAGTGCAAAACTGTCGTGTGTGATGTCTAGGACACTTCGGGCAACACTGCTGGCAAAACGCGCCAGCCCCCGGGTAAATGTGTGTGTCGATTTCATAGCTATTCCTTCTTTGGCGTCGGCTCCTGTGCTGGTGCTGCTTGCAGCCCGCACATGGAACTCTCGTTGAGGTTGGTACGCTATCAATATCCTGCGGCGTCAGATCGACATGTGCAGCGATTTGAATATGCCGAATTCGGCAGCGCTTACGGGTTACTTCTACAAAGTTACTACAGCTTACTCCTGGTCATGGTTAGGAATGGGCGGATTCTAGGAGTGATAAATATGTGCAGTCAACAATATAAATTACATTTGTTATTACTAATAAGTCTTAATATGACGCCATCCATCCGTGCCAAGCTGACGGATTCACCCTGAACAGAAGAAAAGCAATGGGCATCTGGTATTTCCCGGCGAAAATACGCAGCTTCAGATTTCAACTCAACCCCAATTCCGAGCCTTTCGTGATGCCGACATCTTCCGTTAAAAACAACGATATTGCCCACTTAGACAGTATGACAGGCGGTGCTTTCTCAGCCCCCACTTCCGGCGAGCGCTCGGCCAGGGTGCGGGAGTGGTTGCTGACCGGCCCCTCTGCGGCTCAACTGGCTGATGTATTCAAGGAATTGAGCATCAAGGACAAAGGGGCTGCCAAACTGGTGCGCGAAAAAATTGATGAAGCTAGGCGCATCAAGAATCAAGAGGCAGTTGCCGCCGAGTGGGCTGGCAAGGCCCAATCTTTGCTCAACATGGTCAAACTCAATATCGCGGATGCCCTGGCATGGCAACGCGATGCCGCCAAGGCCGGCGCTCCGTTGAGTCGAGAGCCGCTGGCCGCGCTAAAAACCCAGCTGACCGAGCGGGTACGGGTGATAGAGGATCTGCAACGCCGGGTCCAGGTACAACGCGAAGCGGCTGTTCTATTGGCGCAACGCATCGAAGTGCTTTCGACAAAATCATGGCAGGATGCCCAATCCGCGTTGGACATGCTACGCATTGACGTGGAACAGTGGCAAGCACAGGCACGGCAACTGCTTGCCGATGGCAGCTGGGCCAGCGTAGATGTGAAATTCCCCCCCCTGCTGGAAGCATCAAGCACGCAGTTATTGGCAGTATGGGAGGCTTTCCAGTCAGCGCTGACCCTGGCAGTGACGGCAGCACAAGACAATGCGGCGCCGCTGCCTCCGGTTCCCGTCTGGGCCGACGAATTGCGTGCACAACGCGGTGTTCCGCCTGAAACTTCGGGAAAGCCCTCCAAACCCAAAATTGACCCGGAAGTACGCGCGCAAGCCACAACTGCGGTGCGCGAGGCTTTGGTCTCGCTGGAGTCAGAAATCGCCGAAGGCCATGGCAAAGCCAGCGCCGGTGCCGCTAACGCGCTACGCCAGGCTCTCAAAGAGTTTGGAAAAATAATCGATGACAAGTTGGAAGCCATGGCACACGCGGCATTGGCCGCTGCGGGTGAACTGGAGGGCTGGCAGCGTTGGCGCGCCGATCAATTGCGCGAATCGTTGCTAACCCAGGCAGAAGGCCTGCTCAAACGTCCCGAAGGCCAAGCGATTGGTGGTCGCAAAATGCAAGAGATCCTGCGTTCTTTGCGTGAACAATGGAAGCAAACGGATCAGGGCGGCACACCCAACCATGCCATGTGGAAACGCTTTGACGAGGCATGCAACGAAGCCTACAAGGTGGTTGAAACATGGCTGGAGAAAATCAGGGCTGAATCTGCCGAGAACCGGGCGCAACGACTGGCCTTGATCGAAGAAGTAAACACCTGGGCTGATGCTAATCCAGCGGCCTTGGACAACGACTGGAAGGGATTCAATCGCATCCTGCACCAATTCAACGACCGCTGGCGTGAAGCAGGCCATCTGGGAGAAAAGGCTTTTGCCGAACTGCAACCCCTGTGGAAGGCGGCCATGGCCAAGGCGGTCGCCCCCCTGGAGGCGCTGCAGGCACATAGTGTAGCCTTGCGCCAAGCCATGATTGAAGAGGCCAAGGCCCTGGGCGCTGCGGCTGAATTACGGGTGGATGCCGTGCGGGCATTGCAACAACGCTGGCAGGAACAGGCGCAGCGCGTCCCGATTGATCGCAAACACGAACAAAAACTATGGGATATGTTTCGCAAACCCATTGACGAAGCCTTCAACCGCAAGAGCGCGGAACGCCAAAAGACCGAAGCAATGTTGGGCGCGCATGACCAACTCGTGCTGCGTGCAGCCAAGGCACTCGAAGTGGCCAATGCCACTGGTGACGCCCAATTGATCCGCACGGCCATGACAGCATTGGAGGCTGCCCTGCAGGGCCAAGCTCAGGCGCAAGCCAGTGCCACGGGAGATCAAGTGGAAACTCCAGAAGAAAACAAGCCTGCAACGATTGTGGAAAGTGCGGGTGCCGCTGCTGAAAATATAGCTTCAGCAACAGAGCAGGCTACCGTGCCAACGCCCAAACGGGTTGTTGCTGTACGTGGTGATGATCGTCCAGGCATGAAAAAAGAGTCTCCGACACCCGCAGCTGGAGGGCGCAGTGGCAAACCCGCAGAGCGCAAAGATGGTATGCGCTCTGCAAAAGAGGGAAAGCCCGGCATGGCATCTGCGCAACGTAAGGACGAGCGCAACGCAGTCCGTGGGGATGCACGGTCAGGCGCTCGGCCTGGTTTTGAAAGCCGGGACCGGCCGGATACCCCGCGCCTGGGCGATGCGGCATTCAAGGCACAACGGGATGCACTGGAGCACGCCCAGTTGGCGCTTAAAAAACTGGCAGTCCAGGCGCACGGCGAAGCCTTGACTCATCTGTTGAACGCATGGGAAAAGCGCGATGTCAACCTGGTGCCAGGAACGAAAGAGCTTGGACATCAGGTCACGCCCACCATCCGCAGCGCATGGGTACAGGCGTTTGATCCAGCCTCCGGTACATCGGTCAAGGCACAACAGAACCCCAAGATCGCATTGCTGCGCCTGGAGATGGCCGCCGAGTTGCCCACGCCGGCCGAAGACCTGGATGCACGGCGCAGCCTGCAGTTGCAATTGCTCACACGGCGCAACGATCCCCCACCCGCGCAAACTTGGGGGCAGGACGTAGCAACCGTGTTTGCCAGCCCGTTTAGCGCGCCTACAGCACGCCGCATGCAAAATGTTCTTCGAGCGCTGCTCAAAAAATAGCATACTACGCATCTCGACGATACAACGTGCCCAATTGCCTTTATGGGGAAAAACATGGATTCCGTGGATGATTTGCTGCGACGACTGGAACAACTGAATGCAATTGGCACCGCTTTATCCAAAGAGCGTGAACTCAAAAATTTACTGGAAAGCATTGTGGTGGCCGCAAAAACCATCACCAATGCCGACGGGGGCACCCTCTACCGCATCACGGAAGATAGTTTGGCTCTGCGATTTGAAATCATGCGCACGGATTCGCTGAACATTGCCATGGGAGGCAGTTCCGGTCAGTCAATCAACTTGCCGAACCTCCCATTGCAAAATGCGCACGGCGCACCCAACGATTCGCTGGTTGCAGCCTATGCGGCCATTCACAAACAAACGGTCAACATTGCAGATGCTTATACCGAACCCAATTTCGACTTTTCGGGAACGCGCCAGTTTGATCAACACACCCACTACCGTTCGAAATCTTTCCTGACCGTTCCTCTGATAGACCATGATGGTGATGTCATCGGTGTTTTGCAACTTATTAATGCCAAAAATAAACAAACCGGGGAAATCGTCACGTTCTCCAGCTCCGACCAAAGATTGGCCGAATCACTGGCATCACAAGCCGCCATTGCAATCACCAACCGCAACCTGATAGTACAGCTGGAACATTTGTTCACTTCTTTCATCGAACTGATCAATACGGCGATTGACGAAAAGTCCCCTTATACCGGCGGCCACTGCCAGAGGGTTCCGAAGTTGACCATGATGTTGGCCGAAGCCGTCAATGCCACCGACGACGGGCCACTGGCCACATTTCGCATGGATGACCGGGATCGTTACGAACTCAACATTGCCGGTTTGTTGCACGATTGCGGAAAAGTCACAACGCCAGTGCACGTAGTTGACAAGGCCACCAAGCTACAAACCATTTTTGACCGCATTGAATTGATCGACACCCGTTTTGAGGTACTCAAACGCGATGAAGAAATTGCCACTTTGCGGGCACAGTTGGCGATGCGCAAGCAAGTGGATGCTTCTGCTGAGGCACAGATTTGGCTGCGTAGCCGTGAGAGGCTGGATGCACTCGATGCCGACCGCGATTTCTTGCGCTCAGTCAACAAAGGCGCGGAATCCATGCCGGATGCGGCTTTGCAGCGCGTGCGCGACATTGGTCAGCTCCGTAGCTGGCGCAACGTGGATGGCATAGAAACCGAATTCCTGAATGCCGATGAAATAGAAAACCTGACCGTGCGCCATGGAACCTTGACGGCAGCGGAGCGCACCATCATCAACCACCACATTGTCGCCACCCAGAAGATGCTCGCTCAACTACCCTGGCCCAAACACTTGAAAAATGTGCCGGAATACGCCGGCGGGCACCATGAACGCATGGATGGCAAGGGCTATCCCAAGGGCCTGACACGCGAACAAATGTCCGTGCAGGCGCGAATCATGGGTATTGCCGATATTTTTGAGGCGCTGATGGCCCGTGACCGGCCTTACAAACCGGGCATGAAGCTCTCCGAGGCTTTGAGGATTTTGCATAAGTTCAAGCAAAATGGGCATATTGATCCCGATCTGTTCGACATTTTCATCAAGAAAAAGGTCTACAAGACCTATGCAGAAGCTCCGGATGTTGCTTTGCATCCATCGCAAATCGACGAGGTCAACCCGGAGTCCTTGCTGTAAGCTGTTGATTCCAGTCTTTCCAGACGCGGACCATTGCCGGACCGGGACAGGCGCAGCACTTGCGCGCGGGGCGGACTGGCGTTTAAGTCCCAATCACTGAGCACCACGCGCGCACCGTCCGCACCTTGTTGAAAAGTTTCCGGACGGTGGGTGTGCCCGTGTATGAGGAAGCGGGCATTACCGGTTTGCAAGGCAGCCTGGGCCGCCTGGGAATCCACATCCACGAAAGCTGACGCACGCTTGTGCACCTCGCTTTGCGCACGCATGGCATGTGCCATCTCCAGCCTTTTGGCAAGGGACTGCTGCAAAAAATCCCGTTGCCAATGCACACTGCGCACGTGTGCACGGAATTGCTGGTATTCGGCATCGGCCAGACACAGAGCGTCGCCATGTGTCAGCATAAAACGCTCCCCCGCAAAGGTCAGAACCGAGGGATCTGACAGCAAGCGGGCGCCACAGGCACGCATCAACGCAGACCCCATCAAGAAATCGCGGTTGCCGGGCATGATGTACACGTTCAACCGACGGGCTGCTGTACGCAACACGGCGACACAGCGCTGCTCGAAACTATCGGTCAGCGACAGTACGTCGTCACCCACCCAAACTTCAAATAAATCACCCAGGACAAAGACCGCATCCGCCGCTGTTTCCTGAAGATAGCTGTGCCAAGCCCCAAAGGTCAGCGGATCACCGTCATGCAGGTGCAGGTCCGAAATAAAGTCAACGCAACGCCAGTGCGTTGGTGCTTCGATCTCCATTCCGCCCCCGGGTGCCCCAGGCATGTCAGAGTGCCACGGCTTTTTCTATCACCACATCCTCTTTGGGGACATCATCATGAAAGCCCTTGCGTCCGGTCGCGACCGCCTTGATCTGGTCAACCACCTCGGTGCCGCCAATAACCTTGCCAAACACTGCGTAACCCCAGCCCTGCTGGCTTGGCGCGGTATGGTTGAGAAAATCGTTATCCGCCACATTGATGAAAAACTGCGCGGTGGCCGAGTGCGGATCACCCGTGCGGGCCATGGCAATGGTATAGAGGGCGTTCTTGAGACCATTATTGGCCTCGTTCTGGATCGGGGAATCGCATGCCTTTTGCTTCATGCCCGGCTCCATTCCTCCACCTTGCACCATAAAGCCCGGGATGACACGGTGAAAAATCGTATTGTCATAGTGCCCCTTGTTCACATAGGACAGAAAATTGGTCACGGACTGGGGGGCTTTTTCGTGGTCCAGTTCCAGCGTGATGACACCGTAATTAGTAACGTGGAGTTCGACTTGTGGTTTATTCATGATTCGATAATTTATTTCACCAAGGTAGCAGAAGTAATGACAACAGGAGTTTGTGGAATGTCGCGCGCTCCGGTGGGCACGGCCTTGATCTTGTTGACCACTTCCATGCCACTGGTCACCTTGCCAAACACGGCATAACCATCAGCCGGACCTTTGGCATTCAGGAAATCGTTGTCCTTGACATTGATAAAAAACTGTGCAGTAGCCGAATGCGGGTCACTGGTGCGCGCCATGGCAATGGTGCCCATGTCATTTCTCAAGCCGTTTTGTGCTTCCAGCTGAATCGGTGAGCGGGTCGTTTTTTCGCTCATGGACGTCGAAAGACCACCGCCTTGAATCATGAAGTTGTTGATGACACGATGAAAAATCGTGCCGTCATAGTGCTTGTCCTTGACGTACTGCAAAAAGTTCGCAACGGTCTTGGGCGCCTTGTCGGGGTACACCTCGACCACAATGTCACCCATGCTGGTCTGGAATTTGACCTGCGGGGCACTTGCACCCTGTGTCCCCTGTGCCCACGACGCAGACATTGCTACGCTTGCCATCGCGACACCCGCCAAAACAAGACGCCGGCTCCATGTTTGCCACTGTTGCCACTGAATCGCCATTAAATCACTCCTTCAAAAAAAATCTTCCACCGATTGTCCTGGCGAATCCAGTATTGGCGCTTGGTCCAACCAGTGCGGGTTCCATCGGCCACCTCACCGAAAGTCACGATCATGGTATCGGCCTCAGTGTCCACCCAGCGCAGGAACGACACATCCTTCAGCTGTATGGTGCGCCCCTGGGTTTGGTTGAGTTCGGATTGCAAGGTCGGCAACCATTGCGCCAGTGTCTTGCCATTGCTGTTGAAATCGGGGGTGTAGTGGGTCAATACCTGCTGCAAATTACCCGCAGTTTTCGCCCTGCGCCAGGCATGCAGTGCATCCTCGAAAGGCTTGCTGACCGCCCGGGTTGCCTGGGGCACCACCCAGTCGAGCTGTGAGGCGATGACAACCGGCGTTGTGCGCACCTCCACGGTACGAATGATGTGTTGCAAATCGGGATTGGCCAACACCACACACCCATCGGTGGCTTGTGGTGGCCGCGAGAACTGGTTGGGCGGGGTACCATGCAGCCAGATACCGCTGCCGGTTTTGCCACGTTTGGCATCCAGCATGTTGGGATAGCTGATGGGCAAAGCGCCGGAACCATAAAAATCCTTGAGCGATTTGGGATCGAGATAGCTGGTGATGTAATACACACCCAATGGCGTGCGCTGATCCCCTTCGGTGGATTTGGCGGTTCCGAGCTTGCCCTGTGAGATGTAATAGTCCGCCACGAGGTTCAGTCCGTTGGGCGTATTTTCAAACAGATACAAGCGTGACCGCGATGCATCCACTGCAATGGCATGGCGCGTTTTTTGCGACAACGCCAGGAACTGGGAAGGCACGGTTCCCGGAACTGGCCTTTCACGCAAAGCGCGGACACGGCGCAGCGACTCTTCCCGCAACTCGGCCAGGTTGGCGCTGGACGTCAGTTCCTGCGGAACGTCCCCAAATGCCTTGATGGGACGGACCCGCGCAGCCAGCAAGTCACCGTAGACCAGTTGCGCCAGTTGAAAATTCGGATAGTCCTCAACCAACCGGGTTGCGTTGGCAAGGGCTTCACGGTTACGCGCCTGACCAATCAGTTTGTAGATCGCAATCAACCTTGCCTCGGCAACTCCATCGGTATCCTTGACAACGGTTGGTTCCCGTACCGCCACCTTGGGTTGGCTGGCAGCACGTTTGTCATGCGACATCGCCTGGGAGTCGCCCACAGCGAGCACCACCCCCGCCGCCACCAATAGGGCATTCAGATATTCTCTCGCCATTGTTAACAATTGGCTTTAGCTTCCAGTGGACTCTCTGACGATCAGCCAACGTTCACCAACTTTCACCAAATCCAATGTTTTGCGACTTGAAACGGCCAATCCACCTGCCTTGTAATCCTGACGAAACCGGGCGACCGCCTTGTTATGTCCCTCAACCGAAATCTTGAGGTTTTCCAATTTCACACTGATGCTGGCTTTGCCATTGATGCGATCCCGCCGTTCACTTTCCCAGGCACTACGACTCAAGGAACCAGAAGGGGCGAAATCCTTGCCATAGGCAGCAAAATACGCCTTGATATCCTTGGCCGCCCATGCCTTGGCCCACGCATGCACTGCCGCTTCCGCATCCCTTGTATCTTTTGTGTCTTTTGTGTCTTTTGTGTCTTTTGCAGTCGCTGTACTTCCGCTTTCCCCTGCCGCCGCAGTGGGCAACTTCACAGCCGGTTTTGTCGTAGCCACTGGAGTTGCCGCAGACGCTGGTGTTGTCGATGTCGGCGTAGCAACCGGAGATGACGTAGGCGTAGAACCAGAGGTCGCAGGCGCAGACGCTGTTGCGATCACCACTGGCTGCGGCTGGGGTTTGCTGACAGCCTGCACCGGCAACGTCGGGGGGGGTTTTACCGGCGGCAGTGGCAGTGTTGTAGTCACAGAGGTTGTTGGACTGGTCGTGGGCCGTACGCCCTTGGCCACCCCAGGATTAAAGAGCTCGCGGATCAGCGCCAGTTTTGGTGGCACTCCGGAGTTGGATGAATCGAGCTGCAACGCCTTGTTGTACGCCTGGCTTGCCAGCTTTGCATACACATCGCCCAGGTTTTCGTGCGCTGTGGCATAGCTGGGGTTGGTACGCACGGCCATCTCCAACGCGGTACGCGCCTTGTCAAACTGGCTTTGCCCGGCGTACAGGACGGCCAGATTGTTATACGGCTCCGGCAATTCGGGGTAGTCTTCAGTCAACTTTGTAAACGTGGTGATCGCATCGGCAGGTTTGCCCGCATCGCGTTGAATGACGCCTTTGAGAAAGCGCATTTGCGGATCACGCGGTTTTGTCAGCAAAAACTGGTCCGCCTTGCTCATGGCCTCCGTCAGTTTCCCCGCACGCAACAACTGAGAGACATCGGCATACTCGTCCGCACGGGCCAGGGGACTTCCCAGGGTTGCTGCGAGGGCCATTAGCCGCAGGATACACAATACGGATGAACGTGCAATCGTCATAGGTCTCTCGAAATTTCAGGCATTGGATGTGCTCCCGGCAGGGGCTATATACTGCGCCCAATTGTAGCTGAGGGGGCGTAACCACCTCATTCACCGAAAAACCATACATACATACCACCCATCCATGTACCCATGAGTCTGCGCATATACAACACACTCTCACGCACGCTGGAGCCGTTTTTCACAATCGAGCCGGGACATGTGCGGATGTACGTGTGCGGCATGACCATTTATGACCTGTGCCACATCGGTCATGCACGCATGATGATGGCTTTCGATGTGGTGCAACGCTGGCTCAGGTCCAGTGGCTGGCGCGTGACTTACGTGCGCAACATCACCGATATCGACGACAAGATCATCCAGCGCGCCTTGCAGCGTGGCGTCCCCATCCGGTCTTTGACGGATGAGATGACCGCAGCCATGCACCACGACATCGCAGCGCTGGCCATCGAGCCACCAAGCCTGGAGCCGCGCGCCACCGAATACATCCCCCAGATGCTGAAAATCATTGCTACCTTGGAAAAAAAGGGACTGGCTTACCAGGCAGACAGTGGGGATGTGAACTTTGCCGTGCGCAAGTTTCAAGGCTATGGCAAATTGTCCGGCAAATCGCCCGACGAATTGCGCTCGGGAGAACGGGTGGCCGTTGACCAGGGCAAGGATGATCCGCTTGATTTTGTTCTCTGGAAGGCCGCCAAAGCCCAGGAACCGGAGGATGCAAAATGGGACAGCGCCGACTGGGGCTACCGCTTTGGCAAAGGCCGACCCGGTTGGCACATCGAGTGCTCGGCCATGGCTTGCACGACGCTGGGCGAGACCTTCGACATTCACGGCGGCGGTGCCGATCTGCAATTCCCGCACCATGAAAACGAAATCGCCCAAAGCGAGGGCGCCAGCGCAAAGCCCCTGGCCAACTTCTGGATGCATAACGGATTCGTGCGCGTGGACAACGAAAAAATGTCCAAATCCCTGGGCAACTTCTTCACCATCCGGGATGTGCTGGAAAAGTACGACGCCGAAACCGTGCGCTTTTTCCTCATTCGCACGCACTACCGCAGCGCGTTGAACTACAGCGACACCCACCTGAACGACGCCCGCAGTGCACTGCACCGCATCTATACCGCACTCGACTCCGTACCATCGCAGACGCTGCCTGTCATTGACTGGGGCAATCCCTTTGCCGCGCGCTTCAAGGCCGCCATGGACGAGGACTTTGGCACGCCCGAAGCGGTTGCCGTGCTGTTTGATCTGGCGACAGAAACCAACCGGACCCGCTCACACGAAATGGCCGGCTTGCTGCGTGCCCTGGGCGGCTGTCTGGGCTTGCTGCAACGCGACCCCAAAACATTTTTACAAGGTGGTGCCGCGCTGGACGAAGCCACCATCCTGGAGCGCATCCAGCAGCGGGCGAATGCCAAGGCAGCCCGTGATTTTGCATTGGCTGACCGTATTCGCAAGGAACTGCTTGAACAAGGCATCGTGCTCAAGGACTCGGCAACCGGCACCCGCTGGGAGGCGGTACAGTAATGGCTATTCCCCGCAACAATGCAAACGTTGATGCCGCACTCACCCCGGATTTCTGGGCGGATGCCTGCAAACACCTGCTCGAAAAAGACCGGGTGATGAAACGCCTGATCCCCCAGTTTGGCGATGCGCGCCTGGCCACACGCGGCGATGCGTTTGCCACCCTGGCACGCAGCATTGTGGGTCAGCAAATCTCGGTCAAGGCAGCGCAAACGGTATGGGATCGCTTTAGCCTGCTGCTGCGCGACATGACGCCGGCCAACGTGCTCCGGCTCAAGGTGGACGATATGCGCGTAGCGGGCCTGAGTGCACGCAAGGTCGAATACCTGGTGGACCTGGCGCTGCACTTTGACAATGGCACGCTGCACGTGGATGCCTGGGAAGGCATGAGCGATGCCGACATCACCACCGAACTGACCGCCATCCGTGGCATTGGCCGCTGGACAGCGGAAATGTTTCTGATTTTCCACATGATGCGGCCCAATGTCTTGCCACTGGACGATGTGGGGCTGATCAATGGCATCAGCCGCAACTATTTCTCGGGCGAGGTCGTCAGTCGCAGCGATGCACGCGAAGTGGCTGCGGCCTGGACGCCCTACTGCACCGTGGCAACTTGGTATATTTGGCGCTCGCTGGACCCGACTCCGGTGGAATACTGAAATACCGAAAGACCTTTGAGACTTTGAGAATAAGCATGGCAAAGAGAACTTTTCTGGATTTTGAGCAGCCGGTCGCCGAACTTGAATCAAAAATCGAAGAACTGCGTTATGTGCAGAACGAGTCCGCGGTGGATATTTCCGCTGAAATTGAACAACTCAGCAAGAAAAGCCTGCAACTCACCAAGGATATTTACGCCAGCCTCTCGCCCTGGCAAATCACCAAGATCGCCCGCCATCCCGAGCGGCCCTATACCTTTGACTACATCAGCGAACTGTTCACCCACTTTACCGAACTGCACGGCGACCGCCGTTTTGCCGACGACCTGAGCATCGTAGGCGGACTGGCCCGGTTCAACGGCATCCCCTGTATGGTGCTTGGCAACCAGAAAGGACGCGATACCAAGGAGCGCGGCATGCGTAACTTTGGCATGAGCCGCCCCGAAGGCTACCGCAAGGCCTTGCGCCTGATGAAGCTGGCGGAAAAATTCAAACTCCCGGTCTTCACCTTCGTCGACACACCCGGTGCCTACCCCGGAATTGACGCCGAGGAGCGCGGCCAATCCGAAGCCATTGGTCGCAATATCTTTGAAATGGCGCAACTCGAAGTACCCATCATCACCACCGTCATCGGCGAAGGCGGCTCGGGCGGTGCACTGGCCATCGCGGTCGCCGATCAGCTGCTCATGTTGCAATATGCGATCTACGCCGTCATCAGTCCCGAAGGCTGTGCGTCCATTCTCTGGAAAACCTCTGAAAAAGCCACCGATGCCGCCGAGGCCATGGGCATTACGGCGCACCGGCTCAAGGCATTGGGGCTCATCGACAAAATCGTCAACGAACCCGTGGGCGGCGCGCAGCGCGACAGCAAACAAGCCGCTGCGTTTCTCAAGCGCGCGCTGTCCGACGCCTACCGCCAGCTCAGTGATCTGAAAGTCACCGAACTGCTGGAGCGCCGCTATGCGCGTCTGCAAAGTTATGGACGCTTCACCGACACCAAAGTCTCCACCAAGTAAGCAGGCGGTGCAAACGGTAGATAGCGCCCTGCGCGACTTCACACCCGCATTGCCACTCGCCGTCGCACTCAGCGGTGGCGCCGACTCCACGGCCTTGCTGGTGGCCTGTGCTGAAAAATGGCCCGATCAGGTGCAAGCCTGGCATGTCAACCACGGGCTGCAAGCTGCCGCCCAGGTATTTGAAGAACATTGCCAGCGCCTGTGCGCACAGCTGCACATTCCGCTGTGCATTCAAACCGTCAACGCCCGCCACCAGAACGGACAAAGCCCTGAAGATGCTGCACGCCAAGCCCGTTATGCGGCATTTCGGGCGCTATCGCTTATGGAACGAGCGGGGTCAGCTATAAAATCAATAGCCATCGCCCAGCATGCCGACGACCAGGCAGAAACGCTGCTGCTGGCTTTGAGCCGGGGCGCCGGCCTGGCAGGCCTGAGCGCCATGCCAGCGCACTGGCAACGTGACGGACTGGACTACTACCGCCCACTGCTGCGCGTACCGGCGGCCGACATCCGCCACTGGCTGGCTCACCGATCCATCCCTTTCGTGGAAGACCCCAGCAACCAGAACCATCAGTTCACGCGCAACCGCATCCGCGCCTGCGTCATGCCCGCGCTACGCACAGCCTTGCCACAGTTCTTGACCACTTTTGCGCGCAGCGCGTCCCACGCCGCGCAGGCGCAGACCTTGCTCGACGAAATGGCCGCGCACGATGCCAAACAGATCAGCCGCGATGGCCTGCTGCTGATCCAGCATCTGCGCACGTTCAGCCCTGCCAGGCAAACCAATGTGCTGCGCTACTGGCTTAAAAACCGCTTTCAGGTCATCCCCAGCACCGCACAACTCGCGGAATTGCTCCGGCAACTGGCCGCTTGCACCACCCGCGCCCACCGCATCCACATCAAGGTAGGCCACGGGGTCGTGCAGCGCCGCGCCGAAGTGCTGACTTGGTACAATCCCGGTCCCCTTTTGCTTCAAGAAACCTGATTTCATGGCATTGATTGTTCATAAATATGGCGGCACCTCAATGGGTTCCACGGAACGTATCCGCTGCGTTGCCAAGCGCGTTGCCAAGTGGGCGCACGCAGGCCACCAGATGGTGGTGGTTCCCTCGGCCATGAGCGGTGAAACCAACCGTTTGCTGGGTCTGGCCAAGGAACTGGCACCGCCTCCGGCCAAACAGGACGATTCCTATGCGCGCGAACTCGACATGCTGGCAGCCACCGGCGAGCAAGCTTCGTCGGCCCTGCTGGCCATCGCCTTGCAAGCCGAAGGCATGGAATCCGTCAGCTATGCCGGTTGGCAAGTGCCCATTCGCACCGACAGCGCCTTCACCAAGGCCCGGATCGCGTCGATTGACGATGCACGTGTGCGCGCCGATCTTGGCATCGGCAAAGTGGTGATCGTCACCGGCTTTCAAGGCATAGACGATGCAGGCAACATCACCACCCTGGGCCGTGGTGGTTCCGACACCTCCGCAGTCGCCGTGGCCGCAGCCTTGAAAGCAGACGAATGCCTGATCTACACCGATGTGGATGGCGTCTACACCACCGACCCGCGCGTGGTGCCCGAAGCGCGCCGCCTGACGACCGTGAGCTTTGAGGAAATGCTGGAAATGGCATCCCTGGGCTCCAAGGTGCTGCAAATCCGCTCGGTCGAATTTGCGGGCAAATACAAGGTGCCGCTGCGTGTACTCAGCAGTTTCACCGACTGGGACATTCCCCTTGACGAAGAAGCCAAATCTGGCACGCTGATTACTTTTGAGGAAGACGAGAAAATGGAACAAGCCATTGTTTCCGGCATTGCATTCAACCGCGATGAGGCAAAAATTTCGGTCATGGGCGTGCCTGACAAGCCCGGCATTGCCGCCCAGATCCTGGGTGCCGTGGCCGATGCCAACATCGAAGTGGACATCATCATCCAGAACCTGAGCAAGGAAGGCCGCACCGACTTCAGCTTCACGGTGCACCGCAACGAATACGCCAAAACCGTGGACCTGCTCAAGAACCAGGTTCTGCCGCAACTCGGCGCGTTGGAGATCGTGGGTGATGCCAAAATCTGCAAGGTATCCATCGTTGGCATCGGCATGCGCAGCCATGTCGGTGTTGCCAGCCGGATGTTTCGTGTACTCAGCGAAGAAGGCATCAATATCCAGATGATTTCCACGTCTGAAATCAAGACCTCGGTGGTGATTGACGAAAAGTACATGGAACTGGCCGTGCGCGCGCTGCACCGGGCTTTTGATCTGGACATGGAGCCCAACTGAAAAAATCGCCGCAAGTCGTGAGATAATGCGCGCTCATTTCAGGAAACGTGACCGAGTGGCCGAAGGTGCTCCCCTGCTAAGGGAGTATGGGGTGTAGAGCCTCATCGAGGGTTCGAATCCCTCCGTTTCCGCCATATACCCCTTTCATGGGGTATTTTTTTGTCTCAACAAAACTACCCCCATGCAAGCTGCTTGCGCTTACTACGGTTGCTACGGTGTTTGGCACCATGGCGCGGTGTTGTGGGCCAGGGCCATCCACAGCGCCCAGCCTGAGCTGCCCGCCAGGGCGGCGCCTGCCAGGCGCATGCCCCATGTGCCGTTGCCGCTCCCCTGGCTGTGGGATGATCCCCACAGGCGCAACAATAGCCACGGACCCAGGGTCATGCTCAGGCTGGTGCCAAGGGCAAACAGCGCCATCACGGCGGCACCGGCGTTGATACTGTCCGCCAATGCGGCGACCAGCAGGGCCGAGTACAGCAAGCCACAAGGCAGCAAGGCCCACACCACGCCAAAGACCAGGGGGGAGCCGGCTCCGCCGCGTGCCGCCAGGGAGCGGGCCTTGGCCCACACCGTGCGTGCGGCGTGTTCCAGTACAGCGGGTTGGCGGGCTTGCAGCAGCAGCACAAGACCCAGCGTGATGGCCACGATATGAAACAGCGACCACACCGGGCGCAATGCGGCGGACTGTACGGTCAGCCAACCCAGTCCCTGAAGCGACGCCGCAGCCAGCCCTCCCATGGCGGCATAGCCCACAATGCGCCCCAGCTGAAAGGTCCATAGCGCCACACCCTTGCGTGCGCCAGACGCCTGCACAATGCCTGCGCAGGGTGCGCCGCACATGGCAACGCAGTGGGGGCCACCTGCCAGTCCCATGAACAGTGCCGTCAGAGCCAAAGAAGATTGCATGGTGGAATGCCGAATAAATGTTCAAATGCTTGATGTGGATCAAGGAAATTATGAAAGTGGGTAAACTTGCCGCCCAGTGACAACGGATGATTTTATGTTTGATCTTGAACCTAAGCATTTTGCGAGTATCGCCCCCCCCGCAGTGACCACCCCGCATGTCGGCCTGAAAACGCCTGTCACCAAGGCCTCCTGTTCGAGTTGCAGTTTGCTGGACTTGTGCATGCCTTTGGAGCTGGCGCCGCAGGAACTGGGTCGGATTGAGAAACTGGTCGCTGGCCGACGCAAGCTCAAACGCGGTACGGCCTTGTTTCGCAGCGGCGAAAGGTTTGCCAATCTGTTTGCCATTCGTACCGGGATGTTCAAGATTTGTGTCGGCTCGGAAGATGGCCGCGATCAGGTGATCGGTTTTCAGATGGCGGGTGAAATCATTGGTTTCGACGGCATCGTGGACGACCGCCACAGCTGTGATGCGGTGGCGCTGGAAGATGCCGAGGTGTGCGTCATGCCGTTTGAGCATATCGAAGAACTCTCGCGGGAAATCAACGCATTGCAGCGCCATGTGCATCGGATCATGAGCCGTGAGATCGTGCGGGAGAACAACGTCATGCTGCTGTTGGGCAGCATGCGCGCCGAAGAGCGGGTGGCGGCGTTTTTGCTGAATCTGGTGCAACGTCTGCATTCCAGGGGGTTTTCGCAATCGGAGCTTATTTTGCGCATGACCAGGGAAGAGATCGGCAGCTACCTCGGAATCAAGCTCGAAACGGTGAGCCGCACACTGTCCCGGCTGGTGGACGAGGGCGTGATCGAGGTCAAACAACGCCATGTCCGCATCATCAGCACCGATTTGCTCCGGGAGACGATCAGTTCCCGATGCAGTGGTTAGCTGTTTTCTAGTGCTTGATTGGGTAAATTTTTCCGCCTAAACTCCTGGTTTCCAGGTTTTTCAGTGGAGATTCGACATGCCCCGGATTTTGCCTGCTCTGCCCTGCACGCCCGAGCAACGTGAGATGCTGACATCCCTGACCCGAGGCCGTAAGGTTGAAGCGCGACTCAAAGAGCGGGCGCGCATCGTACTACTGGGCATTGACGGGATCGGGATCAAGGACACGGCAAAGGCAATGGGTCTCAACAAAGACACCGTTTCTCTGTGGCGCAGTCGTTTCTTGAAGGGTGGCGTGGAGGGGCTTCAAGACCGGGAACGCTCGGGCGCGCCTCGCAAACATGGTCCTGAACTGCGCGAACGCATCCTGGCGCAACTCGAACAGGCGCCACCAGAAGGATTTGGCCACTGGGACGGCCAACTGCTCGCGCGCACGTTGGGGGTGGCCGCGTGGCGCGTTTGGGAGATTTTGCGCATTGAAGGCATCTGCTTGGCGCGCAGGCGTTCCTGGTGCGTCAGCCGGGATCCCGATTTCGCAACCAAGGCGGCAGACGTCGTTGGGCTTTACCTCTCACCACCGGAAAACGCCATTGTGTTCAGCGTGGACGAAAAACCGTCCATTCAGGCCATCACCCGCCCCGCAGGCTTTGTTCCGGCGGGAAAGATGGTGGTGCAGGGCGACAAGAGCACTTATAAGCGTAACGGTACAACCACCTTCTTTGCTGCCCTTGAAGTCGCCACCGGTAAAGTGATTGGCAAGACCAGCAAAACCAAGACACGCAAGGACTTCCTGGCCTTCATGGATGAGGTCGTGGCCAGTGTACCCACCGATAAATATTTGCATGTCGTGATGGACAACCTGTCAACACACAAGAAGTGCGATGAGTGGCTGGCCCTGCATCCAAATGTGAAGTTCCACTACACCCCGACATCGGCGAGCTGGCTCAATCAGGTGGAAATCTGGTTCGGCATCTTCACCCGCAAGTCCCTCAAGGGAGCCAGCTTCGCCAGCGTCGATGCCTTGGTTGCACACATTTCTGCTTACCTCACGGCCTACAACCAAAATCCGGTGCCTTTCGTGTGGAAGAAACGAGAAGTACGGGGCAAGCAGCTTCGCAATACAGCGAGGAACTTAGCAAACTAAACACTAGCTGCTTCGGCTTCCCGGCTTGGCCACCTTGCTGTACTTGTCCAGGATGCTGATCAATTGGCCGTAGATGCGGGGGGTGCCGGCAAGGCACTCGTGCTGGTCCAGAAATTCGGCGTCGCCCGTGAAGTTGCCCACCAAGCCACCGGCTTCGGTGACCAGCAGTGAACCGGCGGCCACGTCCCAGGCTTGCAAGCCTGTTTCAAAGAATCCATCGGTATAACCTGCTGCAACGTAGGCCAGGTCCAGGGCGGCGGCGCCAGGGCGGCGCAGACCGGCGGTGCGCGGGATGATCTCCGCCAGGATTTTCAGATAGGTGGCAAGGTCGTCACCGGGACGGTAAGGAAAGCCGGTGGAAATGAGCGCATCCTGGAGCTCCGTGCGTTTGGATACCCGCAAACGTCGTTCGTTCAGGTAGGCGCCACGCCCTTTGCTGGCGGTGAAGAGGTCGTTACGGCTGGGGTCGTAGATCACCGCCTGCTCGATCTTGCCCCGCACAGCCAGGGCGATGCTGACGCAATATACCGGCAGGCCGTGGATGAAGTTGGTGGTTCCGTCCAGCGGATCAATGATCCAGACAAACTCGGAATCCCTGGCGCCGCGTTCACTGCCGGTTTCTTCCGCCCAGATGCCATGGCCGGGATAGGCCGTCAGCAGGGTGTCGATGATGGCTTGTTCGGCGGCATGGTCCACCTCGGTGACAAAATCGTTGGCCTGTTTTTTCGAGATGCGCACCGATTCAATATCAAGGGCTGCCCGATTGATGATGGAACCAGCAGCGCGGGCAGCCTTGACGGCTATATTGATCATGGGGTGCGGATTGGGCGACATGGTTTTTTCTTGATAAATCGGATTACAGCGCTGCGACCACCTTGTCGCCCATCTCGGAGCAGGATACTTTTTGCGTGCCCGGCTCGAAAATGTCGCCGGTGCGCCAGCCTGCGGCCAGTACCTTTTTGACGGCGGTCTCGATGCGTGTGGCCGAGCTTTCGTCGTTGAAGGTGTAGCGCAGCATCATGGCCATTGACAGAATCATGGCCAGGGGGTTGGCCAGGTTCTTGCCAGCGATGTCCGGCGCCGAGCCGTGGCAGGGTTCGTACATGCCCTTGTTTTTCTCATCGAGCGAGGCCGAGGGCAGCATGCCAATCGAGCCGGTCAGCATGGAGGCTTCATCGGACAGGATGTCACCAAAGATGTTGCCTGTGACCATCACGTCAAACTGCTTGGGGTTGCGTACCAGCTGCATGGCGGCGTTGTCCACCAGCATGTGGCTGAGTTCCACATCGGGATACTCGGGGGCGAGTTCAATCATCACGTCGCGCCAGAGCTGGGTGGTCTCCAGCACGTTCATCTTGTCCACCGAACAGACCTTTTTGTTGCGCTTTTGTGCAGCGGCAAAGGCGACGCGGCCAATGCGGCGAATCTCTTCTTCGTTATAAATCATGGTGTTGCGCCCGACGCGCAGACCATTTTCGACGCTGATGCCGCGCGGCTCGCCAAAGTAGATGTCGCCGGTCAGCTCGCGCACGATCAGGATGTCCAATCCCGAGACGATTTCGGGCTTGAGCGACGAGGCATTGGCCAGTTCGGGGTACAAAATGGCCGGGCGCAGGTTGGCAAACAGGTTCAAGTCCTTGCGGATGCCCAGCAACCCACGCTCCGGGCGCTGGGGACGCGGCAGCGTGTCCCATTGCGGACCACCGACCGCAGCCAGCAGCACGGCATCGGCTGCACGGGCGATTTTTTGGGTTGCTTCCGGGTAGGGCTGTCCTGTGGCATCAACCGCACCGCCGCCCAGGAGCGCTTCTTCGGTTTCGACCTTCATGCCCTCGGTGCGGAACACGTCCAGCACGCGCAACGCCTGCGTCATGATTTCGGGGCCAATACCGTCACCGGGTAAAACTGCAATTTTCATAATAAAAACAAATAGTTAAATTTTTCAGTTAAACAACCAGGGCTGGGCGGCGTGGTGGCGCTGCTCAAAAGCTGTAATCTCGCTGGCGTGTTGCAAGGTCAGGCCAATTTCGTCCAGACCATTGAGCAGGCAATGTTTGCGGTGCGGCGTGATGTCAAAGCCGAAGGAGAAGCCGCTTGGTGTGGTCACGGTCTGGCTTTCCAGATCGACTTTCAAACGGTAGCCTTCGTTGCTCAAGCACTCGGCAAACAGCCGATCAACCGTTTGCGCCGGGGCTACGATGGGCAGAATGCCGTTTTTGTAGCAATTGCCAAAAAAGATGTCGGCAAAGGAGGGGGCAATGATGACCTGAAAGCCATAGTTTTCGATGGCCCAGGGCGCGTGCTCGCGGCTGGAGCCGCAGCCGAAGTTGTCGCGCGCCAGCAATACCTGGGCGTTGCGGTAGCGTGGTTGGTTCAGCACAAAGTCCGCATTCAGCGGGCGGGTGCTGCAATCCATGCCGGGCTCGCCATAGTTGGTATAGCGCCATTCGTCAAACAGGTAGGGGCCAAAGCCCGAACGCTGGATCGACTTCAGAAACTGCTTGGGGATGATGGCGTCGGTATCGACATTGGCGCGGTCCAGCGGGCACACCAAGCCGTCAATCTGGCGAAATGCTTTCATGTATTTTCCTTTCAGGGCTTTCAGGGCATTTATTGCTGGACGCGGATGTCAACAAAATGTCCGGCAATCGCTGCGGCAGCGGCCATCGCAGGGCTGACCAGGTGCGTGCGCCCGCCGGGGCCTTGGCGGCCTTCGAAATTGCGGTTGGACGTCGATGCGCAGCGCTGGCCTGCGGGCAGGCGGTCGGCGTTCATGGCCAGGCACATGGAACAACCCGGCTCGCGCCACTCGAAGCCAGCCGCAAGAAACAGCTTGTCCAGCCCTTCGGCCTCGGCCTGGCGTTTGACGATGCCCGAGCCGGGCACCACCAGCACCTGATTGACGTTGGCGGCCTTCTTGCGCCCTTGGATCATGGTAGCCGCAGCGCGCAGGTCTTCGATGCGCGAATTGGTGCACGAGCCGATGAATACCTTGTCGACGGCGATCTGGTTGATGGGCGTGCCGGGCTGTAAGCCCATGTATTGCAAGGCGCGTTCAATGCCGGCGCGCTTGACGGGATCGGCTTCCCTGGCTGGATCGGGCACGTGCCCATTGATGTCGAGCACCTGCTCGGGCGAGGTACCCCAGGTCACCTGGGGGGCAATGCTGGCGCCGTCGATTTCCACCACCGCATCGAACACCGCATCGGCATCGGAATGCAGCGTCTTCCAGTAGACAACAGCCTGTTCCCAGGCAGCACCCTGGGGCGCGTAGGGGCGGCCTTTGAGGTAATCAATGGTTTTCTGGTCGGCGGCAATCATTCCGGCGCGCGCTCCGGCTTCAATAGCCAGATTGCACACCGTCATGCGGCCTTCCATCGACAAACCTTCGATAACCGGGCCGGCGTACTCGATGGCATAGCCGGTGCCGCCCGCAGTGCCGATTTTGCCGATGACGGCGAGTGCCACGTCCTTGGCGGTCACACCCTCGCCCAGTTTGCCGTTGACGCGCACCAGCATGTTTTTGGATTTCTTGGCCACCAGCGTCTGCGTTGCCAGCACATGCTCGACTTCGGAGGTGCCAATGCCATGCGCCAGGGCGCCAAAAGCGCCGTGGGTCGAGGTGTGGCTGTCGCCGCACACCACGGTCATGCCGGGCAGCGTGGTGCCTTGCTCGGGGCCGATGACGTGGATGATGCCCTGGTTCTGGTGCTTGAACGGGAAATACACCAGCGCGCCAAACTCCTGGATATTGCTGTCGAGTGTCTCGACCTGCAAGCGTGCCACGGGTTCCTGGATGCCCTCGTCCCAATGGTCGGTGGGCGTGTTGTGGTCCGGGTTGGCGACGATGGAGTTTTTGCGCCAGGGTTTGCGTCCGGCCAGGCGCAGGCCCTCAAAGGCTTGCGGGCTGGTGACTTCGTGCACCAGATGCCGGTCAATATAGAGCAAACAGGTGCCATCGGACTCTTCCCGCACCACGTGCGTGTCCCATAATTTATCGTAAAGCGTTTTTTTTGCCATCATCATTCCTTTGAAAGTAAAAAAGGCCGTTAAGGCTGTCAAGACTGTGTCTGTTGTTGTTCCAGTTGGCGCATCAACTTGTATTCGATGGAATCAACCAATGCACGCCAGGAGGCGTCAATCACGTCGGTGGAGACGCCAATGGTGGTCCAGACTTCATGGTGGTCGGTCGTCTCGATCAGGACGCGCACCCGTGCTGCCGATGCCTTGTCTGAATCGAGGACGCGCACCTTGTAGTCGGTCAACTTGATGTTCCTGATCTCGGGATAAAACCGCTCCAGCGCCTTGCGAATGGCGTTGTCGAGCGCGTTGACCGGGCCATCACCTTCGGCAGCCGTGATTTCTTCCTGGCCCCCGACGCTGATCTTGATCATGACCGCCGAATTGATGCCGCTGACCGACGGTTCGTTGACGATGACCTTGTATTCTTTCAGATCAAAAAACGGCGTATACCGGCCCAACAGCTTGCGCACTACCAGTTCAAACGAACTCTCGGCGTTTTCAAACTGGTAGCCCTCGTGTTCCAGCTCCTTGAGGCGGTCAATGATGCGCTGGGATTCCGGCGAGTCCTTGCGCAAACTGGGGTCAATGGCATTGATGCGCGCCAGCAAGGTGCTGCGTCCGGCAACTTCGGACATCAAAAAGCGCCGGCTGTTGCCTACGGATTCGGGGTTGACGTGCTCGTAGGACAACGGATTCTTGTTGACGGCATCAATGTGCATTCCGCCCTTGTGGGCAAAGGCGTCATTGCCCACATACGCCGCGCGTTCATTGTGCGTGATATTGGAGACTTCGCTGACGAAACGCGCCAACGAGGTCAGATGCACCAGTTTGTCTGCCGGAATGCAGTCCAGGCCGAGTTTGAGTTGCAGATTGGGCACGATGGCGCACAAATTCGCATTGCCGCAGCGCTCGCCGATGCCGTTGATGGTTCCTTGTACCTGGGTGGCCCCGGCTTGCACCGCCATGACCGAATTGGCCACCGCCATCTCGCCATCGTTGTGGCAATGGATGCCGATGGCAATGCCAGCACCAGTAGCAAAACGGCTGGCTACCACCTGGGTGATCTCGAATATTTCACGCGGGAAAGTGCCGCCATTGGTATCGCACAGACACAGGCAACTGGCTCCGGCGTCCGCTGCGGCTTGCAGGGCTTGCAGCGCGTAGGCGGGGTTGGCCTTGTAGCCATCAAAAAAATGTTCGGCATCGAACACCACGGAACGGCCCTGCTGTGACAGGTGGCTCACCGTATCGGCAATCATGGCCAGGTTTTCTTCCAGGCTGGTGTGCAGGATGTGCGTCACCTGGTAATCCCAGCTTTTCCCGAATATGGCGACATCGCGCGTCTTGGCGTCCAGCAGTGAGCGCAGATTGCCATCCTGGGCCGGTTTGATACCCACCTTGCGCGTACTGCCAAAGGCGATGATTCTGGCGTGTTTGAGCGTGAGCGCACCCACGCGGTTGAAAAACTCCAGGTCCTTGGGGTTGGAGCCCGGATTGCCCGCTTCGATGTAGTCGATGCCCAGCGCGTCGAGCCGCTCAACGATCTTGATCTTGTCCTCGACGGAATAGGAAATTCCCTGAGCCTGGGCGCCATCGCGCAAAGTGGAGTCGTATATGAATATCTTGCCCATGTCGGCCAGTAGAAGGGGGGTGCAGGGTTGCGGGGTTGCAAAAGGGGTTCGTATCATACATCCCGCTTGCCGTACTCCTGCAATGCCGGGTGCGATTCAAACTGACGTGGATTTCAAAGGTTTGTGCGAATTCCGTAGGAGCGGGCCATGCCCGCGAATCCGCATCGCGGTCCTGCAGAGGTGAAACATGGCATCCGTTTGAATCATACAAGTTTCATATCACCTGTGATATGAAAAACACCAAAATCGCACTACAGGTACTCCCCGAAAGCCTCCGTGGCACGTTTTTAGCCTCGATCTGGCTTCAAATTGGGCATTAAATCAGCCTCTGGCCGCCGTGGGACAAGCGGGGGCAGCTACTGAAAACGTAGTAACAAGAGCCGAGGCATCACATTGAATCGCACCCTACAATGCCGCCTTTCAACGATGCAGCTCCCTATGAATAATGGCATCTTTTTCCTGGCCATTGCCATCAGCTGCACCCTGGTGGGTGTTTTGTTTGCCTGGCTCCGGTCCGAACGTGCCGCCCTGGCCGCATTACACGCAGAATTGCAAAAAGAGCGCGCCTTGCGGGAAAAAGCCCAGGCGGAAGCCGGGAAGCTCTCTGGCAATGTCGCCGAATTGACGACCAGCCTGAACGCCGAGCGCCAGCAGTCAGCAGAAAAACTGGCACTCTTGCTGGAGGCAAAAGAGGCGCTTGGCAACCAGTTCAAAAGCCTGGCCAACGATATTCTGGAAGAAAAAGCCCGACGGTTCACCGAACAAAACCAGACCAACATCGGCCAGCTGCTCAACCCGCTCAAGGAGCGCATGCACGAATTCCGGGCCAAGGTGGAGGAAATTCACAACAAGGACACCGAGCAGCAAGCGGCATTGCGCACGGAACTGGGCCAACTCAAGGAATTGAACCGCAAGATGAGCGAGGAAGCGCACAGCCTGGCCACGGCCTTGAAGGGGCAGGCCAAAAAACAGGGCAACTGGGGTGAGCTGGTGCTGGGTAACGTGCTGGACCGCTCGGGTTTGCGCGAAGGCCAGGATTTTCGGCGCGAGGTCAGTTTCACGACCGACGAGGGGCGCAAGCGACCGGACGTGGTGGTGTATTTGCCCCAGTCCAAACACCTGGTGATTGATGCCAAGGTATCACTCAACGCCTACACCCGCTACGTCAACGCAGAGGATGACACCGCACGCCAGCTGGCACTGCGCGAACACGTGGGCGCGATGGCAGCGCGCATCCAGGAGCTTTCGGACCGTCACTATTTCAGTCTGCCGGGTTTGAACTCTCCCGAGATGGTATTCATGTTCGTGCCCATCGAGTCCGCCTTTGTCGAAGCCCTGCGCGCGGACGACAACCTGTTCCAGTCCGCCATAGAAAAAAACGTGCTGATTGCAACGCCAACCACCTTGCTGACCAGTCTGAACATCGTGCGCCAGTTGTGGCGCTTCGAGGAGCAAAACGCGCATACGGCAGAACTTGCGGAGCGCGCTGGCAAGGTTTACAAGAAACTGGCGAGCTTTCTCACCAGCATGGAAAAGGTGGGCAGCCAGCTCGATAGCGCCAAAGATGCCTACGAAAAAGCCATGTCCCAGCTCTACAGCGGCCGGGGCAACCTCATCAGCCAGGCCAGGGAGTTTGAACGACTGGGTGTATCGGTACAGGCCCAGTTGCCCGAGGCACTGGTGGCCAAGGCCGTGCTGGAGCTGGAGCATTTGCCTGAGGGTTAGCAGGAAGATGCTATAAAAATAACAGCGGCTCCCGCTCTATCTACGGGGGCTTCAGCCATTTAAATGCTGGAACTGGAAGGAGTAGATTCGGATGCTGTACCCCGTTTACGTTCACCTTGGAGATGCTACCCACGCGCACGGCGTGCAGGTGCCGGACTTTCCCGGATGCTTTAGCGCGGCTGATGACTGGAAAGACCTGCCCCGCATGGTGCAAGAGGCCGTGGAGGTGTGGTGTATTGGCGAGGATATGGACCTGCCCGAGCCGACTGCATTGGAAAAGCTCACCGCCAAAGATGAATTCACCGGCGGCGTGTGGATGCTGATTGACATCGACGTGTAGCGCCTGAAGGTGCGATCCAACCAAAAGCCCATGCGCATCAATATCTCTATCCCCGCCGGTTTGGTGCATGACATCGACGCTTACGCCCGCGCCCACGGTGCCTCCCGCAGCGGCTTTCTGGCGCAGGCGGCGCGGGCAGCCATGGCGGCGCAACACGTCTGAAATCAGGAAAGTGCTATAAAAATAACATCTTTCCCCGCTCTATCTACGGGGGATTCAGCCTTTTTTGGCACGTAACACCCCAGAGGTACTGGTGTGTACATTTGTGCATACAATAAAGAAATGGAGATTGAATACGACCCTGGCAAGGAGGCTTTGAATCCACTGAACCACGAAGGTGTTACCTTTGCAGAGGCAAAAGCCGTGCTACTCGATCCGTATGCGTTGACACGGGAAGATGCCGACTCGACCGGAGAACAACGTTTTGTCACCTTGGGAATGGGTGGCTATGGCCGGATTCTTGTCGTGGTCTGGACTTTGCGTGGTGAACGCATTCGCCTTATCTCCGCATGGAAAGCCAACCAACCGCAACGGAGGCGCTATGAGCAGCAATTCTGACCCGAACTACGAACGCTATGCCGACATGGATTTTGGCGATGCCAAGCCGGTTTCTTCGGTGCCTGCATTGGCAAAACTGCAAGCAGAACATGGCAACAAGTCCAGGATCACCATGCGTGTCGATAACACCACGCTTGCCGCATTCAAGGCCAGGGCCGAGATGACTGGAACCAGCTACCAAACCTTGATGAATGAGGCGCTACGCCAGTTCGTTCAGGGTTTGACGCTTGCAGACGTGGTACGGGAAACCATACGAAAAGAAATGCAGCACACCTGAAATCGCCCTCTACCGCCCGTGTTCTGTACCCGTTTACTGGTGTGCCAGACCCAGGCTGGCGCTTGGTGTCCAGTCGCCCTTGGGTTGCACCACTTGGGCTGCGCCCAGAAACAGGCGGTCTTCCGACAATTGTTGCGTTAACAGATAGTCCTTGACCACCGCACTGCGCTCTTGTGCCAATTCGTACATGGCTTCGGCATTGAGGTGGATGTTGGTCAGCAAGAGGGTTTCCATGTCGGATTCCGCAATCTCCTTGACCAGGCCCAGCACGTTGCGGGGTTTGGTGATGTCGGCGCGTTTGTACACTTCCTTGAGCAAAACGCTTGCCTCGGTTGCGTCAAAAGATGTTACTTCCGCAGCGTCCTGGCCCGAGACCACGGCACGGCGGCGTTTTTCGGCCAGTAGCAGGGCATTCAGCCGTTCACGCTTGAGCGCGTCGCGCTCCTGTTCCAGGCTGGCTGTGCCGGCGATGGTCAGGGTCAGTGCTGGCCGGTCTGCCAGCGCCTTGGCCACCTTGTCCAGTGTCTGCATGGCCTGTGGGGACAGTGTGCTGCTGCCGGGCGCAAAGTGCACCACTCCCGCTTCTTCCGTTGCGCCAATCCCACCCAGGGCGCTGGCCAGCAGGTTGAATGGTGCACTCACGGCCTTGACAAGCAGATTGCTGATGGCCTTCCAGGCAACGGCGCCCAGACTGAACTCGGGGTCGTTGATGGAGCCGCTGATGGGCAGGTTGATGTCAATGACGCCTTTGCTGTCCGCCAGCAAGGCTGCCGCCAGTTTGACGGGCAGGCTGTTGGGTGCGCCTTCCACCTTGTCGCCAAAAACCAGCTGGTTGAGCATGACGTTGTTGTTGGCGGTGAGTTGGCCATCGGGCGTGATGGTGTAGCCTATGTCCATGCCGAGCTTGCCACGTTCGATTCCGTAACCGGCGTATTTCACGGCGTAGGGTGACAGCGGCGGTAGCTCCAGGTCGCGCACGCGACCCTTGATGTCGAGCACCAGGGGTCGCGCCAGCGGGTTGACTTTGCCGGTTACGGCCAGCGATGCCGAGCCTTCGGCGCGGCCATGCAGTTCCAGATCGGCCAGGAGTGTCTCTCCATCGGGCGCTGCGGAGGAAAACTGGCTTAATTTGCCAGTGAGTGCGCTCAGGTCAGCCGAATAATTGGGCTGGATAAAGCGGTCTGAAAACAGTACCTTGCCGTTGACCAGGCTGATGGGTCCCATGTTTATCCGGGCTGCGGTGGGCGTTGGTGCGCTGTCTGTCGCAACGGTGGACGTTTGTGATGGCGGTGATTTGATCAGGTCTTGCAGGTTGATGCGGCCTGTTTTGCCGACAATGACCCGGGCGTAAAAGTCCGTCAGTGCGGCCTCGCGCGCAGCAAATCGGGTAGTGGTTCCTGGCGCCAGGGTGAATGCGATGCCAGGCATGTTGAGCGATTTCCAACTCAGCAATTCTTCGTTCAGGTGGGCGTCATCGGTATCCACCAGCAGGCTGTTGGCGCGAAAGTCTTCCAATGCGGCATCGCCCTTGACCTGTACTTCGGGACCACCGGGGGGCAGGGCAAAACGTATGTCGCCCTTGAAACTGGCATCGGCGCGCAGCAAGTCAATGTTGAGTTGCTCCGCCATGTAGGGCATCACGGCGTGCAGGGGCAGATCGCGCAGATCGAATGTGCCCTGCACAGCCACCGGCGCCCACATCACGCTGCCCTGGTAGCGCAACGTACCTGGCTCGGTGCGACCGGAACGCACCCTGGCCGTGAGCTGCACGGGTGCAGGCTGCTTGCCATCCAGTGACACGTTTTGCACCTGCAAGCCCAAAGCGGACAATTCCAGTCGCACGGGTTTTCCCATGCGGCGATCCGCAAAGGCAAGGGTTCCTTCCTGTACCACCAGTTCGTCCAGGCTGGCGGTCCAGGGGGGAAGTTTTTCCTCTGCTTGTACTTCAGCTTCAGCAGGACGTGCTTGCGCCGCAGCTTTCAACCAATGCTGAAACATCCAGCGCCCGTCCTGCCCGCGCGCCACGCCCACCTGGGGGGCAAGCAGCGTTATTTTGCCCACATGCACGGTACGCTCTGCAGGGCTGATCCGGGCGTTGTTTATTTCGAGCAGCTTCCATTGGGGCCAGTCGTTGGAACGCAGCCGCACGACTTGCGCACCCGTGCCGTCGGTGCGGGTGTCGCGTGCAGGAGTGGCGGTGGATGTCCGCTCATGCATCTGGATTTTTGGCCCGGTCAGCGCAAAATCACGCACTGCCAGCCGCTGGAGTTCGAGTTCCAGCGTGTTGTCTTCCCAGCTGGCACCAAGCTCGGCATCCAGCAGACCGGCAATACCTGGTTGCAGGTACCGGGCGGCATAGGGTGCTGCCAGCTCCAGGCCAATTTCTGACAGGCTGACGTGGGCCTGGCCTGCCTGTGGTGTACCTGTGGCGCGCAGCTGCACGCGCGCATCCCTGGTGCGCGAGGCCAACACGCCCGAGCCTTCAAGGCTGGCGCTGGTGGCTTTTGTGGTTGGGGGCCAATGCAGGTTGCTGGCTTGCAACTCCAGCCGGGTCAGTGACTGGCGCGACGCCGGTTGTACGCTGTCATCGGTCCAGTTCAAGCGTCCCTGGTGCAGGGTAAAGTGCTTCAGCGCCAGATTCCAAGTGCCATTTTTGGCTGTAGCCCCCGTGGAATGAGCGGAGGGTGTATCGGATTTTGTAGCAGACCGTTTATTCTCTTTGCCTTGCGTGCTGCCGAATGCCAGGTTCAGCACGCCTTTCGGGTTGCGCCGAGCGTGTACGGTGAGGGCGTTGAGTTCCAGCGACGCCAGATCGACCTCTTGCTCCAGTGGCCGCAGGTCCGACAGATCCGCCACCACCGATGCAAGCTGGGCCAGATCGGCGCCTGCGGTGTCGGTCAGCCGCAGGTCGGATAGTTTTATTTTTCCTGACAGGGCCAGGTGCGGTTGTTGTGTTTGTCGTGCTTGTTCAAAGCGCAGGTGCAATTCGGTGTCCAGCACGGCGCTGTGGATGCGTATCGGCAGGTGCGGTGGGAGGTAAGGCAGATAGGGCGCAAGGTCAAACTTGGCTGTTTTGAGTGTGGCTTCGCCTTTGCGCACGGACCCGAAGGGGGTTGCCTGGGCGGTGGTGTCAACGGCATTGCCATTGAGTACAAATGCCAGCCGGGGCGTGGCCTTGGTGTCGCGCAGGGTGTCGAGATTGCCCAGTAAGGGCAATGCCAGTTGCAGATCACGCAATTGGTGCGTGCGTGGCGTGGTGGTGGAGCGGTCTGTCAGGTCGATTGATCCACCCGTCAATGCCATGTTGGTGAGTGCAAACAGCAATGGTTTGGGGTCGGGTTCCTTGTTTTGTGGCTCTGCTTTCAGCCGTTGCAGGATGTCGTCAATGTCGTAACGCCCATCGCCCTGGTAATCCAGTCGCAGTGCGGGTGACGCGATCTCGATGGCGTTCAGCACGACTGCGCGCTGCAGCAACGATGACCAGTCGGCGTCCACGTACATGCGGTCCACGTGCAACTGGGGTTTTGCATTGGTGTCGCCTTCTGGGCCTGCAAGCGCAAGATTGGAGATACGCAACTCAAGTGACCATGGCTTGAAATCAACTTCCCCCAGGGTCAGGGAGCGTCCCAAAGCCTGGCTGCCCCATTTTTCTGCCTGGCTTTTGAGCAGGAGGGGAGCGGCCAGCCAGACCAGCCCCCAGAACAGGAGCAGCGCCGCCAACGCCACCCCCAGACGGCGCAGCCACCGGGAACGAATCGGGATCACATGAATCACACTGTCAGTCGAGTGGCTCAAGTTTTACGATGATCAAGGACAAGTTGTCCCCCCCGCCACGGGCGCGCGAGCGGGCTTTTTCGATCAGGAACTCGGTTGCCTCGCGTGCCGACAGGGTTGACAGTACCGAGCCGAGTTCATTGTTGTTGAAATAATGCCAGACGCCATCGCTGCAGGCCATCAGCGTGTCGCCGGGGCGCAGCTGGGCAATGAAATGGGTGCCTACGGGCGGGTCATTGTCGGTGCCCAGGCAGCCCATCAATATGTTGGATTGCGGGTGTACCTGCGCCTGCTCCTCGGTGATTTCTCCACGGTCCACCAATGTTTGCACGTAGGAGTGGTCCATCGTGCGTTTGACAAAGCGGTTACCGTGGAAGTGGTAGATGCGGGAGTCGCCAGTATGCACCCAATAGCAATCGCCCAAGGGATTGATGAGGAATGCTACCAGCGTGCTGTGTGGTTCTTCCTCGGACGAGATGGCGGTCAGCTTGATGACAATGTGGGACTCTTGCACAATCTGATTCAAGGTGGCCACGGCATCGTCGGTTTCCGGGTCATAGCGCTCAAACAATTGCCTGGCGGTCATCATCACCTGATCGGATGCCTTTCTGCCACCGCTGCGGCCCCCCATGCCGTCCGCCAGAACAGCCAGCACACAGCCATTCACGCGGGTGTGTTTCAGCAGCGCAAGCTGATCCTGCTGGTACTCCCGGTCGCCTTTGTGTATACCGGTGGAGGCGGAAAGTCGATAACCAGTGGCCATGGTGGGTTGCTTCTGACGCCCTGCTTTTACAAATGGAAATGAAGCCGTATTATCAACACTGTTCGTCGATACTGTCCGGACCCGATTGTTCCGAGTTTAACCCTGTAAACCCAACCCGTCTTGTGTTGTCATCCTTTGTTTAAAAATCTCCATTCGCCCGAGCGGCATCTGATTGAATTGCGCATGGAATATGCGGACACCGAGGCGCTGATTGCGCGCGCGCTGGCCGATGATCCGGTGGACCAGCTGCTCTTGCTGCGTTTGCACAAGCGCTGTGCGCTGTTGCGCGACGAGATCAACCGTGTCGAATGCCAGCTTGATCCGGATGAGCCTGCCTGAAACGACTACCAGACCTTCCACCAGGGGCTGGTGGAAAGTCGTGCTCCGTGTGTCAGAAACTCCGAGTTGGGGTAACTGGACTCCAGGACGCGCCTGGCGTCATCGCGCAGCTGCACCATGCCCAGGGCATCGTAGGACTTGTAGAGGATAAAGAGCGCTTCTTCAACGGCGGGGACATCGCGGTAATCGGTCACCGTGATCTGGGCGCGGTTGACCGCAGCCAGATAGGCTCCGCGTCGGTAGTAATAGCGCGCGACGTGCACCTCGTATTGGGCCAGTGAATTAACGATGTAGTTCATGCGCAAACGCGAATCGGGGGCGTAGCGCGAATCGGGAAAGCGGGTAACGAGTTCCTTGAACGCCTCAAACGATTCTTTGGCGGCTTTCTGATCCCGTTCCGAGAGGTCTTGCAGGGTTATCTGGGAAAACATTCCCAGGTCGTCGTTGAAGTTGATGATGCCCTTGAGGTACAGGGCATAGTCCAGGGCCGGGCTGGCGGGGTGCAGTTTCATGAACCGCTCCAGGGTCGCCAGGGCCTGTGCCGGTTCAGCGGTTTTATACTGGGTGTAGGCTTTGTCCAACTGGGCTTGTTGTGCCAGCGGGGTTCCGGCGGCCCGTGCTTCCAGTTTGTCCAGCATGGCAATGGCCTTGTCGAACTGGCCTGCTGCTATCTCCTCTTTTGCTTCGGCATAGATATCATTGGGACTCATGGCGGCTGTCCTGTCAACGGGTGACGACGCACATCCAGCCAGTAACGCTGCGATTACCAGCGGGCCAACGTAAACCACCGATAACTTGACAGAACGCATGTGAGGGAACCTTCTTGAAGCAGACTGGAGCGATTATATCGGGACACCTTTTTTCTCCGGATTCTCCGGAATTCTCGGACGTGAGGGCGTTTGAGGAGACGTTGCCCGAGGCTGAATGGCGCACAGTGGCAGTCGGAGCCTCTTTGCATGGAGAGCGCCTGGACCATGCACTGGTTGCGGAAAATCCCGAATTCTCGCGCAGTTACCTGCAACAATTGGTCAAGGCTGGTCTGGTGCGGGTCAATGCCCAGGTGGTCTGCAAGGCTTCGCACCGGGTCAAGGCGGGTGATGCGATTCTGCTGGAGTTGCGCCCGACCTTGCAAAGCCAGGCGTTCATACCGCAAGCCATACCGCTGCGCATCGTCTTTCAGGATGCGCATATTCTGGTTGTGGACAAGGATGCTGGCATGGTGGTGCATCCGGCTCCCGGAAATTGGAGCGGGACGTTGATGAATGCCTTGCTGGCCCATGATCCGGCGAGCGCACAGGTGCCGCGAGCGGGAATCGTGCACCGCCTGGACAAGGATACCAGCGGGCTGATGGTGGTTGCCCGCACGCGCCTTGCGATGGATTCATTGGTGCAAGCGATTGCTGCACGCGAGGTGACCCGTGAGTATCTGGCATTGGCGCATCGTCCCTGGGTGGGTAATCCGCAGCGTTCGGTTGATGCACCCATTGGGCGCGACCCGTTCAACCGTCTGCGCATGGCGGTGGTCGACCTGGAAAAATTTCCAGGTAAATCGGCGCGGACCGATATTGAACTGCTGGACAATGCAGCTGCCGGATGTCTGGTGCGTTGTCTGCTGCACACAGGCAGAACCCACCAGATTCGGGTGCACATGGCTTCACTGGGACATCCCTTGGTGTCCGACACGGTGTATGGTGGCGCCAGCCTGCCTGGCATGGCCCGCCAAGCCCTGCACGCCTGTCGCCTGGTTTTTGTGCATCCGGTGACCGGAGCGTCCTTGGCGTTCGAGTCTGCACTGCCGCAGGATTTCGGCACTCTGTTGCAGGTTTGGGGCATACGCTACAATTTGGAGCCACCGATCAGAACCACCAATGGAAAAATAGAAAAATGAACATGGCAGGGGCGAAGCGGGTGCTGGAGGCTGCGTTGATCTGTTCGCAGCGGCCCTTGTCGTTGCGGGACATGGAGATTCTCTTTGACGATGCCCTTGATGCTGCGTCACTGAAAGCTTTGTTGGAAGAGCTGCGACTGGATTGGAGCGATAAAGGGCTTGAGTTGGTGAATGTCGCCGGTGGGTGGCGTTTTCAGAGCCGACCGGAAATGTGCGAATTCCTGGACCGCCTGCACCCTGAAAAACCTGCGCGTTATTCGCGTGCAACCCTGGAGACATTGGCAATTATTGCGTATCGACAACCGGTGACGCGCGGCGACATGGAGGAAATCCGGGGGGTTTCCATTCATTCGCAGTTGATCAAACAGCTTGAGGAGCGTGGTTGGGTGGAAGTCGTTGGTCATCGCGAGACCGCTGGCCGCCCGGCGTTATTCGCAACAACACGACAGTTTCTTGATGACCTGGGGTTGCAGTCACTTGACCAGCTTCCGGTTCTGGATGATGTGTCTGGCGCGGGGATTGATTTGGGTGTCTTCGCTGACTCCATCCAGGGTGCCTCGGGATTGTCAGACAGTCCAAAACCATAACTCTAATTCAATCTTTATATGGGTTTTCAGCTATGAACGAAATCAAGTCCGAGCATCCATTGTCTGATACAGGGCTTGCAGAGCTTTCTGATTCTGGTTTGGAAAATCGCTTTCGGGACGTTATTTCCGGGCGATTTGATGCGGATGAAGAGTCGCCCGAATTGTTGCCCACGAAGCGGGTGTTGGCGCCGATGGTGGAAACCCCAAAACTGCACAAGGTTCTGGCGCAAGCCGGTATGGGGTCGCGCCTGGAGATGGAGCAGCTGATCGTTGAAGGTCGCATTTCCGTGAACAATGAGCCGGCGCATATCGGGCAAAGGATTCAGTTTGGCGACCACATCAAGGTGAATGGAAAGCCGATACGCTACCGTATTGCTCCTCCGCCTGCGCGGGTGATTGCCTACCATAAACCGATTGGTGAAGTTGTCACCCACGATGACCCGCAAAACCGGCCGACTGTTTTTCGTCGCTTGCCCAAGCTGCACCAGGGCAAGTGGCAGTCGGTCGGACGGCTGGATATCAATACCGAAGGCTTGTTGCTGTTTACCAGTTCGGGACAACTTGCCAACCAGCTCATGCATCCGCGCTTTGGTCTGGAGCGTGAATATGCAGTACGGGTATTGGGCGCCTTGAGCCAGGAGGAGAAGACCTTGTTGCTGGATGGCGTCAAACTGGATGATGGTATGGCCCAGTTCAGCTCGATTGAAGAAGGTGGCGGCGAGGGGGCGAATTGTTGGTACCGTGTGACTATTGCCGAAGGGCGTAACCGCGAGGTGCGCCGCATGCTGGAGTCGGTGGGGCACGCGGTGAGCCGTTTGATACGCATTCGCTACGGTGCCATGGTGTTGCCCCGTGGGCTGAAGCGGGGTGCGTGGATGGAGCTGGATGACGCCGATATCCGGGTGTTGGTCAAGGCCGCAACGCCTGGTGGTGCAGGTGGTGCAGGTCGCGGTGTGACACACCCTGCACAGAAACCCGTCAACAAGACCCGTGGTCCACGTGGGCGTGGCCCGCTTGGTACAAATGCAAATACCAGGCAGCGTGATCCGTCGCAGCCAGTGCGGGAGCACGCTCCTGGTGTTCGACTGGAGAAGGTGGCTGGACGTCCTGATGGTGCGGCGCAGCCCGACCCCATGCAGACAGCGTTTGGCTATATTGGCGCAGACAGTCTCGTACGCCAGCGCAAGGATGGCAACCAGAAAAACAAAGGTGCCTTGGGTGGTGGTCGTGGCAGGCGAGGTCGTTAGATTGTGCAAATGTTAAAATTTCCCGTTCTGTCCCGGATTTGCGCAGCAAACAGGCAGATTATTCATTCAGCTCAGGAAATAGTATTATGACAATTGAACGCACCCTCTCCATTATCAAACCCGATGCGGTCGCCAAGAACGTGATCGGTCAAATCTATGCGCGCTTTGAGGCTGCCGGGTTGAAAGTTGTTGCTGCCAGGATGATGCACCTGTCTCGTGGCGAGGCCGAGGCGTTTTATGCGGTGCACAAGGCACGGCCATTTTTTAATGACCTTGTCAGTTTCATGATTTCCGGGCCGGTCATGGTTCAGGCTCTGGAAGGCGAGGGTGCCATTTTGAAGAATCGTGACCTTATGGGTGCTACTGATCCCAAAAAGGCGGCACCAGGAACTATTCGCGCCGACTTTGCCGATAGCATTGATGCCAACGCGGTGCATGGTTCTGATGCCGCAGAGACCGCAGCGGTGGAGATTGCGTTCTTCTTCCCCGGTATGAACATTTATTCACGTTAATTTACGTTAATTCGCGTCAGTTCACCTCAGTTCATGTGATGACAGTCAACCTGCTTGATTTTGATCTTGACGGATTGGCTGCTTTTTGTGATCGGCTTGGAGAGAAGCGGTTTCGGGCAACCCAGTTGTTTCGCTGGATTCATCAAAGGGGCGTGAGCCAGTTTGATGGCATGACGGACATCGCGAAGTCCTTGCGCGAGAAGCTCAAGTCGGTGGCGTGTGTCAAGGCTCCTGCTGTCCTTGTGCAGAATATATCCTCCGATGGCACCGTCAAGTGGTTGTTTGATGTGGGCGGTGGCGATGCCGTGGAGGCTGTTTTCATTCCCGAGGAGTCTAGAGGGACTTTGTGTATATCCTCCCAGGTCGGGTGTTTGATTGGTTGCCGGTTCTGCTCCACGGGTCATCAGGGTTTCAGTCGGAATTTGACCGTGGGGGAGATCGTTGGTCAGCTTTGGTTTGCGGAGCATTTTCTGCGTCAGCACCAGGGCACATACGAGCGTGTGATCTCGAATGTGGTTTTCATGGGGATGGGCGAACCGCTGCTGAACTACGAGTCCGTGGTGAGCGCCTTGCAGGTCATGCTGGATGACCATGCTTATGGATTGTCGCGTCGGCGTGTCACCGTTTCCACATCAGGCTTGGTGCCGGTCATTGACCAGTTGGGGAGAGATTTGCCGGTGGCCTTGGCCGTGTCCTTGCATGCATCCAACGACACTTTGCGTGACGAGTTGGTCCCCGTGAACCGGAAGTATCCCATAGCAGAATTAATGCAGGCTTGCAGGCGTTATCTACTGGTTGCGCCCAGGGATTTCATAACGTTTGAATACTGCATGTTGAATGGCGTCAATGACTCTGTGGAGCATGCCCTGGAGTTGGTGCGGGTGGTGCTTCAAACGATGGGTACAACGGATTGGTGTAAGTTCAACCTGATTCCGTTCAACCCGTTTCCTGCTTCCGGCTTCACTCGATCTTCACCCGAGAAGGTATTGCAATTCTTGAAAATACTGAGTGATGCCGGAATTGTGACAACCATTCGCAAAACCCGTGGTGATGATATTGACGCAGCCTGTGGTCAACTTGCCGGGGATGTAATGGACCGCACGGATGTACACAAGAGAATCGCCAGGCGGCGCACCATCATGGTTAAAACTGAAAGTGTTGCAACCCTGCTTGGAAGGGGGGAGGGGGTCAGTGGTTGAGGTGATCAAGATGGTTTTTGTGGCATTGCTGCGGTTTGTGTTGTGGTCAATGTTGGGATATTTTGCTGTGCTCGGCCTGATCGCGTGTGCGCCCGGCTCTGGGAGCTTGGGTATGAATTCGGATATGGTGACGGATTTTGATGAGCCTGAGGCGCGTAGGCGCGCACGTTTGCGGCTTGAACTGGCTGTTGCATATTTTGGCAAGGGCCAGACCACGGATGCCCTGGACCATTTGAAACAGTCCATTGCCGCAGACCCCTCACTGTTTGAAGCATATAACCTGCGTGGCCTGATTTACATGCGACTCAATGATGTAGCGTTGGCGGAAGAAAGCTTCAAGCGCGCCTTGGCCATCAATGCCAAGGCAGCCACGGTGCAGCATAACTATGGCTGGTTGTTGTGTCAGCAGGATCGCATGTCCGAGGCTTTGCAATTGTTTGGAACTGCCCTGGCCAATCCTGCTTATGGTGACAAGGCAAAAACCTGGATGACACAGGGTTTGTGTCAGCAGAAAAATGGCCAGTTGGCAGATGCTGAAGCGAGTCTGCTGCGCTCTTATGAGATTGATCCTGGTAATCCCATTGCAGCCTACAACCTTGCATTGATGGGTTTTCAGCGCGGGGAGTACGTTCGTACGCAGTTTTACACGCGGCAGCTCAATAACAGTGAACTCGCCAACGCGGAATCCCTCTGGCTGGGGATCAAGGTGGAGCATCGTATGGGGAATCATGAAGCAGTGAAGCAATTGGCTGCACAACTGAAAAAACGTTACGCGCAGTCTCGTGAGTATGCAGCTTTTATTCGGGGTGCGTTTGATGAATGAAGTTGTCATGCCGCCGGTCGGGGGCGAAAACGATAGCCGTGGTATGGTCGATAGCCGTTCAGCCGGGGCAATGTTGCGTTGCGCACGGGAAGCTGAAGGGTTGCAGATTGATTCCCTGGCCGTATTGATGAAGGTTCCAGTGGCTAAATTGGAGGCGTTGGAAGCTGGGCAATTGGAGGTGTTGCATGATGCAGTTTTTATTCGCGCACTGGCTTCTGGAGTGTGCCGTGTGTTGAAAATTGACGCTGCTCCGGTTTTGCAACTGCTTCCACAGACCAGCATTCCGCCCTTGCATGCTGGTCAGCAAGGGATCAACACCCCTTTCCATGTACATCATGGTGCTGGAAATACACTGTCGTTTGTTGCATTGCTTGCCAAACCTCGTTCTTTGGTTGTTTTAGCTTTGATTTTGGCAGGGCTTGTTTTGGCTTTTTTACCAGATTTCCGTAAATCGGACGTGTTGCCTGATCGCCCCATGGTTTCAGCTTCGTCTTCTGCTAACACAGTAATGATTGAGCCTTCGCAGGCGCCTCCAGTTGACGCAGGGGAGCCGTCTGTGAATGTGTCAAATGCACCTGTGGGTATGCATGCTGTGTCACAGCCCCTTCAGGGGTATCTTGCTTCAGCGCCTTTTCTGGGCACTGAAACGCCGCTGGCCCAATCAGCTGCCAGTCGTGCTGTCTCGGAGCGTGTTGACACTTTTTCAGGGGATATATTGGTGCTCAAGGCCAGGGGGGCGTCCTGGGTGCAGGTTGTCGATGCCAAGGGTGTTGTGCAACTGACAAAAACATTGGCTGTAGGCGATGTGGTGAAAAGTACTGGCGCGTTGCCTTTATCTGTGGTCATTGGACGTGCGGATGCGATAGATGTCGAAGTTCGTGGCAAGGCTTTGGGCTTGGGGAGTATTGCCAAAGACAACGTAGCGCGGTTTGAGGTCCGATAGTGGGTGCACAATTACCAATGTCCCTGACGCATCCACGCCGACGGCCCGCGCTGCAGGCACGTGTTGTCTGGGGGTCTCGCATCGTTGACATCGGCGGTGAGGCACCCGTGCGCATTCAGTCCATGACGAACACAGACACTGCGGATGCTATCGGGACGGCAATTCAGATCAGGCAACTCGCCGAGGCCGGTTCGGAACTGGTGCGCATCACTGTGAATACGCCTGAGGCCGCCCAGGCTGTACCGTACATCCGGGAACAACTGGATCGCATGGGAATTGACACTCCCCTGGTTGGCGATTTTCACTTCAATGGGCACCGCTTGCTGTCGGACTATCCTGATTGTGCGCAGGCTCTGTCCAAATACCGTATCAATCCTGGGAACGTGGGCAAGGGGGATAAGCATGACCGGCAGTTTTCCATGATGATCGAAGCGGCCATCCGTTGGAAGAAGGTGGTACGCATTGGTGTCAACTGGGGGAGCCTGGATCAGGAGGTGTTGTCTGCGTTAATGGATGAGAACAGCCGTCGCCCGACGCCCTGGGATGCAAGACAGGTGATGTATGAGGCCTTGATTGACTCGGCCCTTGGGTCGGCACAATTGGCCCAGGATGTTGGTCTGGCGGCGAATCAGATTGTCCTGTCATGCAAAGTCAGTGGCGTGCAGGATTTGATCGCTGTTTATCGTGAACTTGGAAAGCGTTGTACCTATCCCTTGCATCTGGGGTTGACCGAGGCCGGTATGGCTACCAAGGGTACAGTGGCTTCCACGGCAGCGCTTGCCGTGCTGCTGCAAGAAGGAATTGGAGACACTATCCGTGTGTCGCTGACTCCGGCACCGGGTGAATCACGTGCGCAGGAAGTGGTCGTTGCAGCGGAGATTCTCCAGTCATTGGGTTTGCGCGACTTTGTGCCCAGCGTGACCGCCTGTCCTGGCTGTGGTCGCACCACCAGTACGACGTTTCAGGAATTGACGCAACAAATTGAGGGTTTCCTGCGTGCAAAAATGCCGGTATGGCGTACCCGTTTTCCCGGCGTTGAGCGGCTCAAGGTGGCGGTTATGGGGTGTATTGTCAACGGACCTGGTGAGAGCAAACTCGCGGATATTGGTATCAGCTTGCCGGGAACAGGGGAGGCGCCGGCCGCTCCGGTTTACATTGATGGCGAAAAACGTATGACCCTGCGTGGTGACTCCATCGCTGTTGAGTTTCAGGCTATCGTCGAAGACTATATCCAGCAGCGCTTTGGCGCTGCTTCTTCATCTCGGGATTAAAAAGGTTTGCATGGTTGAAAAGTCTGCTTTGGGGCGAGTGGAAAAATTGTTTGCCGTGAAAGGCATGAATGATGTCTTGCCACCTGATTCCGCCCGTTGGGAGTGGTTTGAAGACCAGGTACGCCGACAGATGGAGTGTTGCGCGTACCGCAACATTCGCACACCCATTGTGGAGCCGACCGCCTTATTTGTGCGGGGAACCGGCGAGACCACCGATATTGTCGAGAAGGAAATGTATTCTTTCGATGATCGCTTGAACGGTGAGGCGTTGACCTTGCGTCCCGAAAATACTCCGGGGGTCGTGCGCGCTGCGATTGAACACAATCTGATCTATGACGGCGGCAAACGCCTGTATTACATGGGGCCCATGTTTCGGCACGAGCGTCCCCAGCGTGGACGTTACCGGCAGTTTTACCAATTGGGCGCGGAGGCGCTGGGGTTTGCTGGCCCGGAACTGGATGCCGAGTTGATGCTGTTGGCCCACCAGCTGCTGTCCGATTTGGGTGTGCGTGGTATGCGCATTGAGATCAATAGCCTGGGTATCCCCAGCGAGCGGCATGCACATCGGGCGGCATTGATCGCGTATTTTGAAAAGCATGTGGATTTGCTGGATGAGGATGCCAGACGGCGTTTGAGTACCAATCCTTTGCGTATTCTCGATACCAAAAACCCGGCCATGCAGGATTTGGTGCAGCAGGCTCCTCAGCTACTGGATTTCCTGGGAGAGCACTCGCTCAAGCATTTTGATACCGTCGGGAGATTGTTGCGTGCTTGCGGCGTACAGTGGACCGTCAATCCGCGCCTGGTGCGTGGTCTGGACTACTACAGCCACACCGTGTTTGAGTTCATTACCGATGAATTGGGTGCGCAGGGTACCTTGTGTGGCGGTGGTCGGTACGATGGCCTGTTCGAATTGCTGGGGGGCAAACCCACGCCGGCCGTGGGTTGGGGAATGGGGGTCGAGCGGGTTCTGGAACTGCTGAAAGCGCAAGGCCGTGGGGGTTCCGTACCGAATCTGGATGCGTATGCCATCATTCCCGATGAGGCGGGGTTATCAGATGCCATGCAATGTCTGCAAGTGCTCCGTTCTCAAGGGATCAGCGTGCAGATGCATGCCAGCACCGCCGAGGGCAGAGGTAGCATCAAGTCACAGTTCAAGAGGGCAGATGCGTCTGGTGCCCGTTTCGCCTTGATTTTTGGAGCCGATGAACTCGCACAGGGGCTGGTCACCATCAAGGCCTTGCGTGATGGCCTGGGTACCCAAGTTACAGAATCCTTGCATCAACCGGCGCAATGGGCCAAGCGCCTACAATCCGCAGCTTAAATCTCAATACGCGCGTGGCAAATGGCAAATCAATTAGACCTCGAAGAACAGGAACAGCTGGATCAACTCAAGCACTTTTGGCAACAATATGGAAACCTCATTACCTGGGGCTTGATTATTGTGTTGGGTTCCATTGGCGCGTGGAATGGCTACCAGTTCTGGCAGCGTAAACAGTCCATGCAGTCGGCAGCGATGTTTGAAGAGGTGGAGAAACTGGTTCGCATGGGCGATGCGCAAAAGGCAGAGCGTGCATTCATTGACATGCGGGAACGGTTTTCATCTGCTGTCTACACGCAGCAGGCGGGGTTGATGTTGGCCAAAATGTCCTATGAAGCTGGGAAGGTTGATGTGGCCAAGACAGCTTTGACCTGGGTGGCAGAACATTCCTCGGACAAAGGGTATGCGTCGCTCGCGCATTTGCGTCTGTCCGGCATCCTGGTGGATGCCAAGGCCTACGATGATGCACTCAAATTGCTGAATAGTGGCGTTGTGGGCGAGTTCTCGGCGCTGGCTGCGGATCGCAAGGGCGATGTCTATGTGTTGCAGGGTAAGAAGTCAGAGGCCAGGCTTGAGTACCAAAGGGCATTCGGCTTGTTTGACGAGCGAACACCTTATCGGCGCATGGTGGGCGTCAAACTGGGTGCTTTGGGCGTTGACCCAGAGTCGCTTGCCCGATCAGCAGCCCAATCAGCATCTGGGACGGAAGGCAGCAAGTGATGGCCTTACCATTGCGTTGCAAGCAGCTGTTACGTCTGTTACAACTCGCACTGTCATGGGTGCTGGTGGTGGCCTTGCAGGCGTGTTCCGGGTCGGGAAAAATGAAGCCGACCGAGTTGGAGCCCAATGTGCCCTTGATGGGTGTACGCAACGTGTGGACTGCGCGCGTGGGCACGGTTGATTTTCCGCTGGCCGTAAAAGTCAAGGATCATTTGGTTGTCGTTGCCAGTTCGGATGGGGTTGTTGCTGCCATTGATGCGCGCACCGGCGGCGATGTGTGGCGGGTTGCACTTGGAGTACCACTGTCCGCAGGGGTTGGGAGCGATGGCCGTTTCGCTGCCGTTGTAAGCCGGGAAAATGAGTTGATCACCTTGGACGCGGGCCGGGAGTTGTGGCGACAAAAGCTGGGCGCCGTTACCCTGACCCCACCGTTGATAGCCGGTTCCAGGGTGTTTGTACTATCGGCGGATCGTTCGGTTGTTGCATTTGATGCGGTAACCGGTCGCAAACTCTGGCAGCAGCAGCGTGCGGGGGATGCCCTGGTCCTGGGGCGGTCCGGTATCCTGCTCGCGTTTGGTGATACGCTGGTGGCGGGTTTGGGGGGGCGTTTGGTGGGTATGAACCCTCTTAACGGCAAACCACGTTGGGAAACGCCTATTGCGAGTAGTCGTGGTACCAACGAGGTGGAACGTTTGGTGGACTTGGTTGCAGGAGTGAGTCGCGTTGGTAACCAGCTCTGTGCGCGGGCGTTTCAGTCTGCTGTGGCCTGTGTGGACGGCACCAGGGGGAGCGTTATCTGGAACAGGTCTGCGTCCGGTTTTACGGGCGTTGACGGTGATGAAACGGATGTATTCGGCTCCGAGAACGATGGCAAGGTTCTGGCATGGCGTCGCAGTGACGGTGAGCCACTCTGGGTTTCTGAGCGTCTGCGCTTCAGGGGCTTGAGCGCTCCGCTATTGGTTGGGCGCGCGGTGGTGGTGGGGGATGGGTCAGGTATTGTGCACTTTTTATCGCGCACGGATGGCGCTGCCTTGAACCGGATGAATACTGATGGCTCTTCCATCGTGGTTGCGCCTGTGTTGGCTGGGTCAACCTTGGTTGTGGTGACGCAGCGTGGCGGCATATACGGGTTCAGACCGGAATGATCCGGGTACCTCGATAGCGCGGACCCTCTTTATGAAACCAGTTATTGCTTTGGTTGGACGTCCCAATGTCGGGAAGTCGACCCTGTTCAACCGGCTGACAAAAACTCGCGATGCCATCGTTGCGGACTTTCCGGGTCTGACCCGTGATCGCCATTATGGCAACGCCAAACAGGGTGCGCACGAGTTCATCGTCATTGATACCGGAGGTTTTGAGCCGGATGCCGCCTCCGGGATTTACCAGGAAATGGCCAAGCAAACCCGCCAGGCGGTGGCCGAGGCGGATGCGGTGTTGTTTCTTGTCGATGTTCGCGCAGGACTTACTGCGCAGGACCACGAGATTGGCAAGTATTTACGCAAGTTGGGCAAACCTTGTGTTCTGGTTGCCAATAAGGCAGAAGGAATGGGTGATGGCGCGCAACTCCTGGAGTTCTTTGAGCTGGGTTTGGGGAACGTGGTGCCTATTTCCGCCGCGCATGGTCAGGGAATCCGTTCCCTGATTGATCGGGCGCTGGAAGCATGGGCTCCGGCAGCAGATATGCCAGAAGAAGATGGTGCGCCGGTGCCTGGTGTCGTCAAACTGGCCGTGGCCGGACGGCCCAATGCAGGGAAATCAACCTTGATTAACACATGGTTGGGCGAGGAACGTCTGGTTGCCTTTGATATGCCTGGAACCACGCGGGATGCCATTTCGGTCCCGTTTGAGCGCAAGGGGCAGCGCTTTGAGTTGATCGATACGGCAGGCTTGCGGCGCAAGGGGAGGGTGTTTGAGTCGGTCGAAAAGTTTTCGGTGGTCAAAACCTTGCAGGCCATTGCTTCTGCCAGCGTGGTGCTCTTGTTGATCGATGCCACCCAGGGTGTCACCGAGCAGGATGCTCACATTGCCAGTTACATTCTGGAATCGGGTCGGGCTGTGGTGGTTGCCGTCAACAAGTGGGATGCGCTGGATGACTACGCCCGTGAACTTGTCAGGCGCTCCATGGAAACGCGGCTGGGTTTTTTGAAATTTGCAGACCTGCATTACATCTCGGCGCAAAAACGCCAGGGTCTTGCGCCCCTATGGGATTCGATTACACAGGCCCACAAGGCTGCGCATTGCAAAATGCCAACCCCCGTTCTGACGCGTTTGCTGTTGGAGGCGGTTCAATTTCAAACGCCCAAAAAAATCGGCGTGCACCGCCCCAAGCTTCGGTATGCGCACCAAGGCGGCATGAATCCACCCATCATTGTCATTCATGGAAATTCCCTGGAGCACGTGACCGACTCTTACAAACGCTATCTGGAAGCGCGGTTTCGCAAGGAGTTTTATTTGGTGGGGACACCACTGTACATTCAGTTCAAGTCTTCACAAAACCCTTACACAAACAAGGCAGGGTGAAGGTTTTTTCTTTTGTTCCTTAAATTGTGTGCTGGGTGTGGTATCGTCCGGCCCTTCTGATTTAATTCCATGATTCTTGAACACGGAGAATATCGTGAGCAATAAAGTCCAGCTACTGCAAGATCCATTTCTCAATGCTTTACGCCGGGAGCATGTGCCGGTCTCCATTTATCTGGTCAATGGGATCAAACTGCAAGGGCAGGTTGAGTCCTTTGACCAGTACGTGGTATTGCTGCGCAACACCGTGACCCAAATGGTATACAAACATGCTATTTCGACCATTGTTCCAGGCCGGGCTGTCAACTTTTCCGCGCCACCTGCGGACGGAACTGACGCTGCGTGAATGCGTGAATATACGGTCAACGTAGGTGCTTTGCCCACCGCTTTCCCGGGATTTTCGTTTTCTTTCTTGATTTGGCAGCAGCGTCTCACACGGTGAGTACACCGACTATTCTGGTGGGGGTTGATCTGGGGGGGCCGTATTTTGACGGTGCCCTGGAAGAGCTTGGATTATTGGCGCAGACAGCGGGTATGCTGCCGGTGGCAAGGGTCACTTGCAAGCGCAAGGCACCTGATGCAGCCTTGTTTGTTGGTTCTGGCAAGGCGGATGAAATCAAACTGTTGGTGGCCCAGTCGGGTGCCAAGGAGGTTTTGTTTGATCAAAGTCTCAGTCCTGGCCAACAGCGCAATCTGGAGCGTTATCTGGAGTTACCTGTCAATGATCGGACCTATCTGATTCTTGAGATATTCGCGCAGCGTGCGCGCAGCCACGAGGGTAAGTTGCAAGTCGAGTTGGCCCGTTTGCAGTATTTGAGTACCCGTCTGGTGCGCAGATGGTCGCATCTGGAGCGCCAAACGGGTGGAATCGGATTGCGTGGAGGGCCGGGTGAGGCTCAGATCGAACTGGATAGGCGCATGATTGCTGAGGCTATCAAGCGTACCAAAGATCGTTTGAACAAGGTCAAACGCCAGCGCCAGACCCAAAGGCGCCAGCGCGAGCGCCGGGAGGCATTCAACATCTCCTTGATCGGATATACCAACGCAGGAAAGTCAACCCTGTTTAATGCCTTGGTAAAGGCGCGATCCTATGTTGCAGACCAACTGTTTGCGACGCTGGATACGACTACCCGGCAACTCTACCTTGGTGCAATCAACCGTTCCGTTTCCCTGTCCGACACGGTGGGTTTCATTCGTGATTTGCCGCACGGTTTGGTGGATGCATTTCAGGCTACATTGCAAGAAGCTGTGGATGCTGATTTGTTGGTGCATGTAGTCGATGCGGCCAATCCCGGTTATCTGGAGCAAATTGCACAGGTGCAGCGGGTGTTGGAGGAAATCGGGGCTGATGGCATCCCCCAGTTATTGGTTTTCAACAAGGTTGACGCCCTGGATCACTACCATCAGCCTTTACAACAAGAGGATACATTTGAGATTGACGGTGTGCAAACCCCGCGCATTTTTGTCAGCGCCAGAAATTCCGTCGGCTTGCATGTTTTGCGGCAGCGTCTGGCCACGATTGTGCAGGGGGCAGAGCCGGATTCGGGATATCTTCCCCTGAATTCGGTGGATCGCGTTGCTGCGGACCTATTGGAAACGACAAAATGAAACTTGCTGTTCGTGCTTTTTCTGTTGATTGGGTAGCCTTGCGTCAAAGGATATCGGGGATGTTCAATTTGAATGATCCGCGTTGGGGGCGAGGTGAGGATAAATCGGGTGAAACGGGGAATTCCGCCAAACCTCCGTCCGATCCTGAACCACCCAAGCCTCCCCCTGCGGACGGCCCCCCTCCTGGTGGGCGAAAACCCGTGCCTGGTTCCGGGCCTCCCGATCTGGATGAGCTATGGGGGGACTTTAATCGCAAACTCGGCGATATGTTGGGCAAGTTGCCGCAGCCCCCCCGGGATGGCGGTGGAGCGGGCGGTCCCCGCTCGCCGGGTACGAATGGCGCAGGCATCAGGTTCGGACTCGGGGTGATTGTGTCTGTACTGGTTCTGATCTGGCTTGGAACGGGTTTCTTCATCGTGCAAGAAGGGCAGCAAGCCGTCATTACGCACTTTGGCAAGTACAAGGAAACGGTCAATGCCGGTTTCAATTGGCGCTGGCCTTATCCTATCCAACGCCACGAGCTTGTGTTTGTGACCCAGATCCGCTCTGTGGATGTGGGGCGCGATACCGTGCTCAAGGCCACGGGATTGCGTGAGTCGGCCATGCTGACCGAGGATGAAAATATTCTGGACATCAAATTTGCCGTTCAATACCGTCTCAGTGACGCACGGGCTTTTTTGTTCGAAAGCAAGAATCCGGCTGAAGCAGTGGTGCAGGCGGCAGAAACATCGGTGCGTGAGGTGCTGGGGAAAATGAAAATGGACGCTGCCCTTTCTGAGGAGCGTGACCAGATCGCCCCACGGGTACGGGCTTTGATGCAGAGTATTCTGGATCGGTATAAAGTGGGTATCGAGGTTGTGGGTATCAATTTGCAGCAAGGTGGTGTGCGTCCGCCAGAGCAGGTGCAAGCGTCCTTTGATGATGTGCTCAAAGCTGGACAAGAACGTGAGCGCGCCAAGAATGAAGCGCAGGCTTATGCCAACGACGTTATTCCCAGGGCGGTCGGGACTGCCTCCAGGCTCAAGGAGGAGGCTGAAGCGTACAAATTCCGTGTGGTGGCGCAGGCACAGGGCGATGCCCAGCGTTTCAGTTCGATTTTCGCCGAATACCAGAAGGCACCGCAGGTTACGCGGGACCGCATGTATCTTGATGCCATGCAGCACATCTATGGCAATGTCACCAAGGTGTTGCTCGATTCGCGGCAAGGCTCAAACTTGTTGTATCTGCCTTTGGAAAAAATCATGCAGCAAGCCGTTGCGCCAGGCGGTGATGGCGCGGCTGCAGTGCCCAACCAGATCGTTCCGCCGACTTCGGTTGCACCCAATGATGCCCGTGGCCGGGAGTCGGCACGAACGCGCGAACGCGAAACGCGCTAGGAGTTCTCATGAATCGGATCGGATTATTGTTGTCGTCGTTGCTGTTTCTGATTGTGCTGGGAAGTTCAACGCTGTTTGTGGTTGACCAGCGCCAGTTCGGCGTGGTGTATGCGCTGGGCCAGATCAAGGAGGTTATTACCGAACCAGGTCTGAACTTCAAACTGCCGCCACCTTTGCAGAACGTGTCGTACATTGATAAGCGTTTATTGACGCTCGACAGTACGGACACCGAGCCCATGTTGACGGCTGAAAAACAACGTGTGGTCATTGACTGGTATGTGCGTTGGCGTATTTCGGAACCCTCCGAATATATTCGCAATGTTGGTTTGAACGAGGGGGCTGGCGCTAACCAGCTCAATCGCGTGGTGCGCAATGCTTTCCAGGAGGAAATCAACAAGCGCACGGTCAAGGAATTGCTGTCGCTCAAACGGGAAGAACTCATGGCCGATGTCAAGGCCGAAGTTCTGGACAAAGTGCGTGGTGCCAAACCCTGGGGTGTGGATGTGGTGGATGTGCGTATTACCCGTATCGATTACGTGGAGGCCATTACCGAGTCGGTCTATCGGCGTATGGAAGCCGAGCGCAAGCGGGTTGCCAATGAACTGCGCTCGACGGGTGCTGCAGAAGGGGAGAAAATTCGCGCCGATGCGGATCGCCAACGGGAAGTCACGGTCGCCAATGCCTACCGCGACGCCCAGAAAATAAAGGGCGATGGTGATGCAGAGGCTGCACGTATCTACGCGGCGGCTTTTGGGCACGATGTCCAATTTGCCCAGTTCTATCGCAGTCTTGATGCCTACAAGGCTGCCTTCAACAGCAAAAGTGATGTGATGGTGCTTGATCCCACGTCTTCCGAGTTCTTCAAGGTATTTCGGGGTGGCGTCGGGTCCACAACATCGGCAACGTCCGTTGCGAACAAGAAGAAGTAAATCTTGACCAGTGACACCATCTGGCTGGCACTGGCTTTGGTGCTGGTGATCGAGGGGCTGTTACCGTTTGCTGCCCCGGATCGGTGGCGGCGTATGTTTGCCCAGGTATTGGCTTTGCGTGACGGACAGATCCGGTTTATTGGCATGCTCAGTGTCCTTGGCGGCGTGCTTATCATTTGTTGGCTTAAGTACTGAGAGACTGAAAGCGGACGACCTTAGCCCGGTAAAATCGCGTTTTTAACAGGTACCCTTTTTCCATGTCTGCTTGGCTCTTGCCAGATCATATTGCCGATGTACTGCCCAGCGAGGCGCGCCACATCGAAGAGATACGCCGGGATGTACTGGACATGGCGCGTTGCTATGGCTACGAGCTGGTTATTCCCCCGTTGTTTGAGCACCTGGAATCCTTGTTGTCCGGCACTGGTGAAACGCTGGATTTGCAGACATTCAAATTGGTGGACCAGCTCTCGGGCCGTATGCTCGGGCTGCGCGCTGACAGTACACCACAGGTTGCCCGTATTGACGCCCACTTGCTCAACCGCAAGGGGGTGACCCGCTTGTGTTACTGCGGGCCGGTGCTCCATGCGCGTCCTGGCAGCCCACAGGCCTGTCGTGAGCCTTTGCAGTTTGGTGCCGAGCTTTACGGACATACCGGACTTGAAGCCGACCTGGAAATTTTGTCCTTGACCCTGGATGTGCTCAAGGTTGCGCAGGTCGAGTCCATCGGTGTGGATTTGGGGGATGCCGGTATCGTGCAGGCCTTGCTGAAGGATGTAGCCCTTGATGCCTCCGAGCATCGCCAGTTGCACAGCGCATTGGTTGCCAAGGATGCCAATGAAATCAAGGTGTTGTGTCGCAACATACCGACTGTTATTGCCAGGGCTTTGCAGGATTTGGTGCAGCTGTATGGGGATGTTCGGGTTCTGGACGATGCCCTGCGGATATTGCCGGCCTTGCCGGAAATCCAGCAAGCGCTGACACGCTTGAAAACCATAGCCCAGCACCTGCACGGCGCGGCTGTTTCGTTTGATCTGGCTGATTTGCCGGGCTATGCGTACTACAGCGGCGCTAGATTTTCGATTTACGCGCCCGGTGCGAGCACAGCATTGGCGCGTGGTGGACGCTACGATGAGGTGGGGGCTGTCTTTGGGCGTAGGCGCCCGGCTGTCGGTTTCAGTCTGGACATCAAATCCCTGGCTGCGGTGGTGGCAAGGCGCCCACTGCGGGCCGCCATTCGTGCGCCGTGGAGCGAGGCAGCAGAATTACGCCAGGCGATTGCGCTCCTGCGCCATCAGGGGGAAACCGTGGTGTGCGTTTTGCCCGGCCACGAGAACGAGGTCGAGGAGTTCGATTGTGACCGTGCGCTCAGGCTGGTGGATGGCCAATGGGTCGTACAAGAAATGATTCGGGATTAATCACAGGGCAAGGCGAATAAGCCGTTTGGCCCACCAATGGATGAAGTGACTGAAATGAATGCAATCAAAGGACGCAATGTCGTTGTTGTTGGAACCCAGTGGGGGGATGAGGGCAAGGGCAAGCTGGTCGATTGGCTGACCGAAAGCGCGCAGGGCGTGGTGCGCTTTCAGGGGGGGCACAATGCAGGCCATACCCTGGTCATCAATGGCGTTAAAACCGCCTTGCACCTGATTCCAAGCGGCATCATGCGCCCGGGTGTGCGTTGCTACATCGGCAACGGAGTCGTGCTGTCAACCGCCAAGTTATTCGAAGAGATCGAAGGGCTGGAAAAAGTCGGTGTCGAAGTTCGCTCGCGTTTGCGCATCAGCGAGGCTTGTCCCTTGATTTTGCCCTTTCATGCGGCGCTTGATCTGGCGCGCGAGGCTGCGCGGGAAAAGAGCGGCGTTGCCAAAATCGGTACCACTGGGCGCGGCATCGGTCCGGCTTACGAAGACAAGATTGCCCGCAGGGCACTGCGTGTGCAAGACCTGCGTTATCCCGAACGCTTCGCGGCCAAACTACGCGATTTGCTGGAATTGCACAACCATGTGCTGGGTACCTATCTGGGCGCTGCCAGCGTTGATTTCGGTGCGGCACTGGCGCCTTTCATGGCCCAGGGGCGGGTGCTGTTTGATGCGGTCTATACGCAGGCCATGCAGCATGCCGAGTCGCTCAAACCCATGATGGCCGATGTGTCGCGCGAGCTCAATGATGCCCATTCCAGCGGTGCCAATCTGCTGTTTGAGGGGGCGCAAGGAACGTTCCTCGATATTGACCATGGAACCTACCCTTTTGTCACTTCCAGTAACTGTGTTGCAGGCAATGCGGCTGCAGGTGCAGGGGTCGGGCCAGGTATGTTGCACTACATCCTGGGT